>NZ_MUNP01000079.1 GCF_002001105.1 Rhodanobacter sp. C06
CTGTTTGCGCTGGTCAACCTATGGATGGCGCGCGGGATACTGCTGCAACCGAGATAGGGTTGCTGCGTCCGCCGTGGCCTGAAAAGGCTGGCGGCGGCACGAAGAACATGGAATGGGGCTCGCGGGCGGGAGCATCTTGCCTGCCGCTGGCTCAAATACGCGCCGAGAGCATGAGGCGGTGATTGATCAGACCATCCTTAGGAGGTGATATGTATCGTGTGCCAAAGTCGTTGGTGGTGCTCCTGCTGATAATGAGTTCGATCAGTATCACACTGCGGGCACATGGTGGAACGAGTCTGGCCAACATGGTCATCAAAGGTCCGACCTTTCAATACGTCCTCAGAAAGGATCATGATCCTATCGTCTGCAAACACATAATGCAGGTATTCAATGACAAATTCACCCACCTTTTCGACGCGCACCTGTTAATCGACTCCACCTTCTCCGCCAATAGCATATATGCATTTCCACGGCTTCCTGGGGTTCAGCATAGTGCGCGATCCACCGCTGAGATGGCATTGTCGGCACAGCCCACATCACCAGAATTTTCGACAATTCACTGGAATGAGGGTAGAGCTACTCCAGGGGGGTGTCCGGTAGGTCAGAAATGTGTAGTTGAAGAGCCTAGTCCGATTCTGGTCGGGTATTTCGACTTTGACAACGACGGATCTGTGGACACCGTTATCAAGGGTGGAAGCACTTTTTTCTCAAGTTACCCAAATATGGCGAAAACTCATGAATTTCTTATAGTTTGGCGCGGTCAAAGATTGAAAATTTCAGGAATAGCTAATGAGTGGGATTTAGCTCATCCCGCAGATAGGGTGCGTACGCCAATTATTATATACGGAACTTACTTGAGGCCATTTATCTATCGTGGAATTACTTACGTCGCAAGCTATGGGGCGGACGGAGATAAAGAAGTCATGGCCATCGATAAGTATTCGTTCACGGGCCGCACGGACGCAGTAACAGGGCGGCCACAGTGGAGTGGCGATGCAGTTTGCGACTTAGAGATGAAGCGGCTGGCGAACTAACCCCCAAGGGAGTTCCCCCGGCTCTATATTGCCCGCAACACCTTTTTGCACGCACTTCAAACACAAGGCGCGCTTGCTCTAAACGATCCCGCTGACACAAGCTTTATCAATTAAATCAATAAGTGGCGCGAACATCTGCGTTTGGTCACGAACCCAAAAGCCTGACTCTGTCCGTGGCCGTCGTCCGCGCGTTGTTTTACATAATATACATTATGCGCAATTAAGAATGATCCACGAGGTGCGGCCCGACGCCAGAATCCAAGCTATTTCCCGCCATGGGACTTGCAACAGTATCGACAGTATCGGCATGACGACTGGCTATATTGTCGAGCCTGCCAGCTCTCCGACGCTCCATGGACCACCGCAAACCGATGCCACCACGATCTGCAGGCCCGCAAGGCACGCGACTGTTTTCCGCCGAAGCACTGCGTTTGCAGGCAAGCGAGGCGACTCCCGTTACCACCGGGCGCGCCAGCGTCCACGAGCCGGTACTCGAAGGCGTCGGTGGCGAACTCGGCGGCCGACGCTTTTCGGTGCGCCCCGGCCGGCAGACGATAGGCCGGCGTGGCGACAACAACATCGTGATCGGCGATTCCAGCGTGTCCGCCTCGCACGCCTGGATCATGAACCAGCAAGGCCATTACGTGATCATGAACACGCTGTCCACCAACGGCACGTTCGTGAACGACCAGCGCGTGCACGAATCGGTACTCCGGCATGGCGATCGCATCCGGCTGGGTCAGGCGGAATTCGTGTTCCTTACCCGCGACCCCGGGGCCTCGCGTTCCCGCTGGCTGCCGTTCGCGCTGATCGGGCTGGTTCTGCTCGTTGCGGTGGCCGCGCTGGCCTGGTGGCTGCTCTGAGGGGTTCGGTGTGACTGTCCCTGCCTCCACCGCCGTGCCGCGGACCATCGGCCGCTACCGCATCGACGGTGTGCTCGGCGAAGGCGCGATGGCGGTGGTGTACGCCGGGTACGATCCCGGCATCCAGCGCCGGGTCGCCATCAAGTGCCTGCATCGCCACGTGGCCGATGATGCCGCCTACCGGCGGCGCTTCCTCGCCGAAGCGCGCGCTGCCGGGCATCTGATGCACCCGAATATCGTCACGATCTTCGATGCCGGCGAAACCGAGGACGGCCGTACCTATATCGCGATGGAGCGCCTCGACGGCGAGACGCTGGCAAGCCGCGTCGCCAGCGAGGGGCTGCCGCCCCTGCCGATGGTGATCGAACTGGCCAGCCAGATGGCCGCGGCGCTGGACTACGCGCACGGCCAAGGCGTCATCCACCACGACATCAAGCCCGAGAACATCATGCTGGCCGAGGGCTGGCACTACGCCAAGCTCAGCGATTTCGGCATCGCCGAACGGCGCGGCGCGCGCACGACCAGCGACGCGATCGGCGGCACGCCGGCCTACATGGCGCTGGAGCGCCTGCGCGGCGAACCGGACGACGCGCGCAGCGACCTGTTCTCGCTGGGCGTGGTGCTGCACTGGCTGATCACGGGCAAGTTGCCGTGGCGCGAGACCGTCGACGTGCCGCGCCTGATCCGCGAACGACAGCACTCGCCGCGTCCGGCGATCGAGCCGCTCGAACCGGCCACGCCATCGATGCTGGTGAACATCGTGCGCACCCTGCTCGCGCCCGCGGCCGACGCGCGTTACCAGAGCGGTGCCGAAGTCGTCGACGACCTTCGCCAGGCACGCCGCGAATACGAACGCCTGCACGAGAAGCCGATCGCCAATCGCATCATCTCGCTGCGCCTGCGCTGGGCCGCTGCACTGGGCGCCACGTTGTGCCTGGTGCTGCTGGTGGGCCTGGCGGTGATCTACGCCAAGCAGAGCAGCGCCGTGACCGGCCTCGCGCTGGACTTCGGCAGTTCGCTGGGCCGTATCGTCGCCGGCGAAGCCTCGGAAAACCTGCTGCTGGGCGACCAGGCTGCCACGCGCGCGCTGGTGCAGGACATCGCGAAAAACCGCCAGATCCGCTATCTCGCCGTCGCCGACCACTTGGGCGAGGTCGTCGCCAGCACACAGCCCAGCGACATCGGCCGGCCGCTGGTCATGCCGACCGGGCAGAAGTACCTGCCCCGCGCGGATGGCATCGACAGTTACCGCAGCCAGATCGCCGGCGGCGACGAGATGCTGCTGTTCGACGTGCCGATCCGCTACCAGGCCAAGCTGGTGGGCGACCTGCGCCTGGGCATCAGCGAAACGCCGCTGCACGCGGCGCAGCGGATGACGCTGTGGGTGATCCTCGCCGTGCTGCTGGTGACGCTGGTGGCGGTGGTCGGCGCGGCCTATTGGCTGTTCCGGCGCCCGCTCGTCCTGCTGCAGATGTTGAGCGACGCCCTGCTGCGGGTCGGACGCGGCGACTTCCACCACCGCATCCGCCTGGTGCGCCGGGATGAACTGGGCCAGTTGTTCGCCGCCTTCAACTTGATGAACAGCGCGTTGCAGGCACGCCAGCAAAACGAGGCGGGCCCTTCCACCGCACCGCGCGTGGCCACGGACCATGCATCGCAGCCGACGCGCATCATCCAGCCGCCGGACGCCGGGCAGAACGCGCCCGAGTAGCCTGGACGGCGGCAGTCTCCGTGGCAAAGCAGCCACACAGGTATCGAACGTTGCGCTTCAGAACTGCTTCAGCCGCTGCTTGATCTCGAGCGCGCGGGCGCGGTAGACCACCGCCGGTTCGTAGGATGGGTCGATCGCCAGCACGTGGTCCCACAATGCGATCGCCGGGTCCAGTTTCTGGTCGCGGTACAGCACGATCGCGCGCTGGTGATAGGCGGCCAGCAGTTGCTGGCGCATCGAGGCAGCCTGGGGGCCGCTGGGTTTCAAGCGGGGATCCAGCGATAGCGCTTCGTCCATCTGCACCAGCGCCTGGTCCTTGTGCCCGTGTTCCAGCAGGGACACGCTCTCGCGTTGCAGGCGGCGCGCCTTGGCCGTGGCCGACTCGCCCGCCGGCCCCTGCCCTGCACCGGCCATGTCGGCCGCGGGTGCGCTCTTCGCCGGACGGGAGGTCACCGCCGCATCGCTCGCCGGGGCTGAAGCCAGCGGCAGGCGCAGCGTCTGGCCCGTCCGCAGGAGCGAGGGATCGGCCGAGCCGTTGTAGCGCGCCAGTATCAGGAAGCGCTGCGCGTCGCCGAGATGGCGGGCCGCCAGCGTGCTGTAGGAATCGCCCGGGCGCACCACGTAGCTGCGCGAGCGCGCGCCCAGTTCTCGCTCGGGGTCCACCGTGAGCTGATGCAGCATCGATTGTGCCGTGCGGTCGTCCGGATGGACGGCCAGGTATTGCCGCAACGCGCGTTCGCCCTCGTCATAGTGCCCGCGCTGGAGGTCGCCGCTGATGATCGCGCTGAGCGACTCGGTCGGGGTGGTTGTCGTCTCGCGCGCCGTTGTCGATGGCTGGGTGACCGTGACCCTGGGCGAGCCATTCAGGCGGTCCTCGACCCGGCCCTTGAGCGTGTTCACCTGCGTGCAGCCGCTGGCGGCGAGCACGGCCAGCACGGCGGCGAAGCGTAGTACTGGTCCGGCGATGCGCCGGCCTCGATGGAGAGCTGCTGCGATGTTCATGCCTTGCCGTCGCCTTGCGCGGCCTGTGCGCCGGAACCGTGCGCCGTCGCGCCAGTGGGATGCACCATGGACCAGAGTCTTTCGCCATAGCGCCGCATCCAGCCCTTGCCTGCGATCCGCAGCAGGATCAGTGCGGCATTGTCGCCCTGCTCGCCGCCGCGCGTGGTCGCCAGCTGCAATGCCTCGCGCAAGGCTTCCGCCTGGTCGCGACGACGCGACAACCGGCGCAGTTCGGGCGTGGACAGTTGTTCCCAGACGCCATCGCTGCACAGCACGAAGGTCTGTCCCACGCGCAGGATCGCGCCACCGTGCTCGACCTCAGGCGGCTGCGGGCCGCCGAGCCCGCGCAGCAGCTTGTGCTGGTCGGGGTCGCTCGCCAGCTGTTCCGGCGCGATTTCGCCGCGCTGCAGCTTGAGCTGCGCGAGGCTGTGGTCCTCGGTGCGGTTGAGGCAGTGCCGTCCCTGGAAACGATAGAGGCGGCTGTCGCCGACATGGGCCCAGTACGCCTGGTTGCCGCGGATCAGCAAGGCGACCACGGTCGAATGCGGTTCCCCGCGCGTCAGCCCCTCGCGCCGCCTGACCAGTTCGGCATGGGCTTCCTGGCACAGCGTTTCGAGGAACAAGGCGCCGGGCTGTTCGCGCCACAAACCCTGCGCCCACAGCTGATGGGCCACGTGGACCACGCCCTCGGCGGCCAACTCGCCGGCGCCATCGCCGCCCATGCCGTCGGCCAGCACCAGTAGATGCACGTCCGTGGCCGCGTCGTGCAGGCAGGCCAAGGCATCCTGCTGGGTTTCGCGCCCGCCGCGGGCCCGCCCGGCGGCTACCCGCGGCTGGGAGTGGAAATCGATTGCCTGGTCCATCGTGCCCGCAACCCCTGTCGAAACCGATGCCGTCCCCAACCTCAGCGCCCGAAGTGGATTTCCTCGCCTTCGTGATCGCGATCCCAGCCGCGCAGTTCGTCGCGGATGTGGGCGATGCGCTGGCGGCCGAGCGCGTTGCGCTCCTCGTCCAGCACCTGGCCATCCAGCAGCTCGGCCATGCGCTGCGCGGTGGGCAGCATGGTGTCCCAGGCGTCCAGCGCGGGCATCGGCGCGGGTAGCGTCATGAAGAAGCTGAGGCCGGGCGTGCGCAACGCTTCGAGCCGGCTCAGGTCGAAGCTGCCGGGCTTGAGCATGTTGGCGACGCTGAAGATCGGGCCCAGCTCGCGCTTGCCGTCGACGAGGCGGTGGTAGATGCCCATGTCGCCGAATTCGAGGCCGGCCTTCTCGGCGGCAACGATCAGGTCGGAGCCGTTGAAGTGACTGCCTTCGCGCGCCATCACGAACAGGGTGACGATGCGCTCCACCGCAACCTGCGGTGGCCGGCGGCCGAGGTCGGAGCGCGGTGGCATGCGGGGCGCCTGTGGCGCTGGCGCCGGAGCGGCGGCGGGGCCTGCCGCCGGCGGTGCGGGCGGCACCGCAACCGGCGCGGAAGCGGCGGTCGACGACGGCGCGCGCAGCGCGTCGACGATCGAGGCGGCCTGCCCGGCCAGCTTGCTGCGCGATTCGGCCGGCTTGCGTTCGCCGGCGAGCGTGGCGCCGAGGCGTTCGAGTTCCTCGCGCAGGCCGACATCCAGCTCGCCCTGCTGCGGCTGCGGTTCGTCGGCCAGTGCATGGTCGGTGGCGCTGAAGGAAAGGCCGTCCTCGTCGCCCGCTTCGCCCAGCGTGGGCTCGCGGCGTTCGCCGCCATGCGCGCCCTGCCCGGTCGGCGCGCGCCGCCGGCCCTGTTGCTCCTTCTTCGGCTGGCCGAACAGCCAGATCAGCGCCAGCACGACCACGCCGACGATCAGCAGCGGTATGCCGACCGCCGGATTCCAGGCAAGGGCAAGCACGGGTTGCAGCGTCATCATCGGTTCCTCGTATAGTTCGGCATCCGCCTGCGGGCGGCTTCCGAATCCGCGGCCCCGGCAACTTTCCGGGCCCGCTCCTCAATGCATGCCAGGACGCCGGCAACGGCTCAGGCGGTGCCCACCAGTTTAGCCGCTTCGGCGAGATCCACTTGCACCAGGCGCGACACGCCGGGCTCGCGCATGGTCACGCCGCACAGCTGGCTGGCCGCTTCCATGGTGGCCTTGTTGTGGCTGATGAAGATGAACTGCACCCGTTCGCTCATCTCGCGCACCATCGCCGAGAAGCGACCGACGTTCGCCTCGTCCAGCGGTGCGTCCACCTCGTCGAGCAGGCAGAATGGCGCGGGGTTCAGGTTGAAGATGGCGAACACCAGCGCCACTGCGGTGAGTGCCTTCTCGCCACCTGAAAGCAGCGAGATGTTGGACGGGCGCTTGCCGGGCGGCCGCGCCATGATCGCCACGCCGGTGTCGAGCAGGTCGTCGCCGGTGAGTTCGAGGTAGGCGTGGCCGCCGCCGAACAGGCGCGGGAACAATTCCTGCACGCCGGCGTTGACCTTGTCGAAGGTTTCCTTGAAGCGCGCACGCGTCTCGCGGTCGATCTTCTTGATCGCGCCTTCCAGCGTTTCCATCGCGCTGGTGAGGTCGGCGATCTGGTTGTCGAGGTAGGTCTTGCGCTCGCTCTGCTCGGCGTGCTCCTGGATCGCGGCGAGGTTGACCGGCTCCAGCCGCACGATCTTCTGCGCGAGTTCGGCGAGCTGCTGCTTCCACTGCGTGGCGTCCACGTCCTCGGCGAGTTCGGCGAGCAGGGTTTCCAGTTCCAGTCCGGAGGCGGCAATCGCCTCGGCCAGTTGCTCGGCGCGCAACTGCAGCGCCTGCGCGGCGAGACGCTTCTCGGACAGGCTTTCGCGCAGCGTGGCCAAGCCTTGTTCGGCGAGATGGCGGCGCTGCTCCAACTGGCGGAACGCGATATCGCATTCCTCCAGCGCGCGGCGTGCTTCCACCAATTGCTTGTCCACCAGCAGGCGCTGATCGAGGTAGGTCTGCCGCTCGGCCTCCAGTTCGGCGATGGGATCGGAGCCGGCGGCGAGCTGCTCGGCGATTTCGCCACGCCGCGCCTCGATCTGGCGCAGCTGGCTGTCCATGCGCGCCAGCGACTGTTCCAGCGAAGCCAGCGAGGAGCGCTTGGATTCCAGCGACAGCGCCAGCGCGTGCGCCTGGTCGGCCGCCTCGCGTGCGTTCATGCGCGCTTCCTCGCGCGTTTCCAGCAGGGCGCGGCGTTCGTTCTCCAGTTCGCGGCGCTGGTCTTCGAGGTCGCCCATGTGGCCGACCGATTCATCCAGCCGCGCGCGGGCTTCACGGGTCTGCGTCTGCAATTCGTCGAGCTGTTCAACCAACACGGACAGTTCGCCGGCCACCTTCTCGCCACGCGCACGGGCGGTTTCCAGCTTGCCGCGATGGCTCTGCAACTGGCCGGCCAGTTCGCTCTGGCGGCGGTGTGCGTTGTACAGCTCGCGCTGGGTGTCGTCGCGGGCGCGCTCGGCTTCGAACTTGCGCGTGCGCAAGTCGTCGAGCTGCGCCGTGCATTCCTCGATGCGTGCTTCCAGCGCGGCGACCTGCTCGGTGAGCGTGCGGATCTCGCGCTCACGCGCCAGCACGCCCACCTGGTTGCCTTGCGCGCGGCGCACGCGTGCCCAACCCGGGCCCAGCCATTCGCCGCCGCGGGTGATCACCGACTGGTACGGCGCCAGCGCGGACAGGCTGGCCACGCGCTGGTGCGCCTGCTCCAGCGTCTCGGCGACCAGCACATGGCCAAGGATGGCGATCGCCGCCGCCGGGCCGCGCACGTGCGCGGCCAGCGTGCCGGCGGAGTTGGCGCCGCCTTCGGCGGCATCGAGCAGCGCCACATCGGCGTTTTCCAGCGCGCCGAAGTCGGCGGCCAGCGCGTGCGCGCCGTCCACCAGCACGCTGTCGATGAAGCCGGAGAGCACGGTTTCCACCGCGGTTTCCCAGCCGGCTTCCACCTGCAGTGCCTCGCCGAGGCGCGGCGACTTGTCCAGGCCCAGGCGGGCCAGCCACTGGCTGGCGGCGTTCTCCTCCTGGCCCAGTGCGGCGTGCTGCAGCGCTTCCAGCGAGGACTGCCGGCCGCGCGCGGTCTGCAGTTGCGAACGTGCTTCGTTGAGCGCGGACTGCAGCTGGCGTTCCTCGTCCAGCACCTTCTCGTGGGTGGTCTTGTGCTGGTCGAGCAGGCCGCCCAGCGATTCCACTTTTTCGCGCTGGGTGTCGTGCTCCAGGTGCATCTGCTCGGCGGCAGCGTCCAGCGCGGCGAGGTCGGTGGCCTTCTGCTCGGCCTCCAGCGCCTCGCGGCGGCGGGAAAGGTCGATGGCCTGGCGATCGAGGTAGTTGAGCTTGGTGCGTTCCACCTCGGCTGCCCGGTTGGACTCGCCAGCGGTTCGGGTGTGCGTGTCCCAGCGCTGCTGCCAGTCGGCGAGTTTCGTTTCGGAGCTGCGCTGGGCTTCGGCGGTGTCGTCCTGCAGCTGCTGCAAGGCTTCGAGCTTGGGCTCACCTTCGGCCAGCGCCATGCGCAGCGTTTCGACCTGCGCGCGGTCGCCGGCGATGTGCTCGGCCAGCTCGTTGTGTTCGCGCTCGGCCTCGCCCTGGGCGCGCTGCAGGCGATCGGCGGTTTCCCGGTTGTGGCGCACCTGCTGCTCGACGCGGGCGATCTCGGCGCCGACCTTGTAGACCTCGGCCTGCACCGAGTTCAGGTGCTCGCCGGCGTCGGTGTGGCGCTCGCGCATGGCTTCGATCTGCGCCTCGATCTCGCGCTGGCCGGCCAGCTGCTTCTCGATCTCGATCTCGGCGGCGGACAGCCCCGCGCCCTCGCCGTCGTGCTGGCCCTTCAGCGCGCGGTATTCCAGCGCGCGCAGTTCGGCTTCCTTGCGGGTCTGCTCTTCCTTGTAGGCCTTCCAGCGTTCGGCGGCGCGCGCCTGGCGGTTCAGGTGTTCGAGCTGCTTGTCCACCTCGTCGCGCACGTCCTTCACGCGGTCGAGGTTCTCGCGGGTGGCCTTGATGCGGCTCTCGGTTTCCTTGCGACGCTCCTTGTACTTGGAGATGCCGGCGGCTTCCTCCAGGTGCGTGCGCAATTCTTCGGGGTGCGCCTCGATGATCTGCGAAATCATGCCCTGCTCGATGATCGAGTAGCTGCGCGGGCCGAGGCCGGTGCCCAGGAACAGGTCGGTGATGTCGCGGCGGCGGCAGCGCGCGCCGTTGAGGAAGTAGAAGGATTGCCCGTCGCGCGTCACCTGGCGCTTCACCGAGATCTCGGCGTACTGGCCGTATTCGCCTTGCACCGTGCCGTCGGCGTTGTCGAAGATCAGCTCCACCGTGGCCTGCCCCACCGGCTTGCGCGTGGTGGAGCCGGAAAAGATCACGTCGGTGAGCGAGTCGCCGCGCAGGCGGCTGGCCGCGCTCTCGCCCATCACCCAGCGGATCGCGTCGATGATGTTGCTCTTGCCGCAGCCGTTCGGCCCCACCACGCCGGTCATGTTGGCCGGCAGGTGCAAGGTGGTCGGGTCGACGAAGGACTTGAAGCCGGCGAGTTTGATCGTGGTCAGGCGCATGCGGTCATCGCTGGGAAATCGGAAACACCCGGCAACCGGGTGACAAGGCACTGTGCCAAAGGCGGGACGGTGCCGCAATGCATTTCTGCATCATGTCTTGCTGTAGAAATAGTTTGCAAGACAATGATAAATATTGATTTTTACTTGGCGTCTATCGACAGCGCATGGATGCCGCGGTTCATCAGGTCGTCCAGCACCGCGTAGATCATGCGGTGGCGCCTGATCGGCAGCACGCCGGCGAAC
Source organism: Rhodanobacter sp. C06 (assembly GCF_002001105.1). Taxonomy (GTDB): domain Bacteria; phylum Pseudomonadota; class Gammaproteobacteria; order Xanthomonadales; family Rhodanobacteraceae; genus Rhodanobacter_A. Next base: position 10,362 of record NZ_MUNP01000079.1, read on the forward strand.
GCGGGGCTGACGATGCGCACGTGGAAGTGGCCCTTGCCCTCCCCCGCATGGCCGGCGTGCAGGTGACCCTCGTCCGCCACTTCCAGCTCGGTGGGCGAGAACGCGGCCGTGAGGCGCGCGCGGATCTCTCCGACCATCGCCTCGCTCATGGCAGGGTCTTGCGGAATGGCTTCACGCTCACCTCGGCGTAGACGCCGGCGGCCACGTAGGGGTCGGTGTCGGCCCAACGCTGCGCGTGTTCCAGCGTGTGGAACTCGGCGATGATCAGGCTGCCGGTGAAACCGGCCGGTCCGGGGTTCTCCGACTCTATCGCCGGGAACGGGCCGGCCAGCAGCAGGCGCCCCTCGTCCTGCAGCTTGTTCAGTCGCTCCAGGTGCTCGGCGCGGGCGGCGAGGCGCTTGTCCAGCGAACCGGGATGATCCTGGGCGATGATCGCGAACCACATGGGCAAGGCTCCGTTGCGTGTCGAATCCGCAATTTTACCCGACTATGCCGCCGGCCATGCGGTTCGCCCACTTGAAGCAGCCGCGACGATGCCCACTTTGCGGACGTCATCAATGATGCGGTGGGGAGAGCGCTACATGTGGACGATGTTCGTGGATGGGATCTCCGCGCTGCTGAACCAGCTGGCGACATGGATGGACAGCAGCTACGGCCTCGCGGTGATCGCACTTGCGCTGGCGGTGCGACTGGCGATGTTGCCGATGACGCTGCATGCCGCTGAGCAAGGCTGGCTGCGCCAGCGCAAGCTGGCGACACTGAAACCGCAGCTGGAACGCCTGCGCGAGCGCCACGCGAAGGACCCCGCGGCGCATGCCGCCGCCATCCAGTCCCTGTACCGCGAACACGGCATCGCCAGCGGACTCTGCAGTGGCATGCTCACCGCGCTGGTGCAGGCGCCGATGAGTGCGGGCGTCTACGCGGCGATCCGCCAGGGCGTGGCCAGCATGGGTTCCTTCCTGTGGATACCGAAATTGGCGCGGCCCGACTTGTGGCTGGCGCTGCTGGTGGCGGCCGTGAGCATGATCGCGATGCTGTTCAACCCCATGCTGCCCGAACAGGTACGCACCCTGCTGCACTGGCTGCCGGTGGTGATCTCGTTCCTGATGGCGTGGCACGTGGCCGCCGGGCTGGGGTTGTACTGGCTGGGCTCAGGCAGCGTGACCGTGCTGCAGAACCTGCTGCTGCGGCAGCGCGTCCGTCGTCTGCCGGCCTGAAACACACAAGGCCCGCGATCGCGGGCCTTGTGTCACACGCCGACGAAGAGGCTCAGGCCTCGGGTCGCATGTACGGGAACAGCAGCACGTCGCGGATCGAGGCAGAGTCGGTGAGCAGCATCACCAGGCGGTCGATGCCGATGCCGAGGCCGCCGGTGGGCGGCAGGCCCACTTCCAGCGCGCGGATGTAGTCGGCATCGAAGTGCATGGCCTCATCGTCCCCGGCGTCCTTGGCCTCCACCTGGGCCTTGAAGCGCGCGGCCTGGTCTTCCGGGTCGTTCAACTCGGAGAAGCCGTTGGCCAGCTCCTTGCCGTTGACGAACAGCTCGAAGCGGTCGGTGATGCCTTTGTCCGTGTCGTTCTCGCGCGCCAGCGGCGACACCTCGACCGGGTGCTGGGTGATGAAGGTGGGCTGGATCAAGGTGTGCTCCACCGTCTTCTCGAAGATTTCCAGCAGCAGCTTGCCCCAACCGTAGCCGTCCTTGACGTGGAGGCCGAGGCGCTGGGCATGCACGGCCATCGCGGCGCGGTCGCGCAGATCCCCGCGCCTGATCTCGGGGTTGTGCTCCAGCACCGCGTCTTCCATCGTCCAGCGGCGGAAGGCCGGGCCGACGTCGATGCTGGCGCCTTCCCAGGTCAGCGCCGTGGTGCCGATCACCTGCTGCGCCGCCTCGCGGATCACGGCCTCGGTGAGATCCATGATCTCGGTGTAGGTGGCGTAGGCCTGGTACAGCTCCAGCATGGTGAACTCGGGGTTGTGCCGGGTCGACACGCCCTCGTTGCGGAAGTTGCGGTTGATCTCGTAGACGCGGTCGAAGCCGCCGACCACCAGTCGCTTCAGGTACAGCTCCGGCGCCACGCGCAGGTAGAGGTCCATGTCCAGCGCGTTGTGGTGCGTGATGAAGGGCTTGGCCGTGGCGCCGCCGGGGATGACGTGCATCATCGGCGTCTCCACTTCCATGAAGCGGCGCGGCGAGGCTTCCAGCCACTGGCGCATGAAACCGATGATGCGCGAGCGCTGCTGGAAGGTGCGGCGCGCCTCCTCGGTGACGATCAGGTCGACGTAGCGCTGGCGGTAGCGCTGCTCCACGTCGGCCATGCCGTGGTGCTTGTCCGGCAGCGGGCGCAGGCTCTTGGTGAGCAGGCGCAGCACGTCCACCTTCACCGACAGCTCGCCGGTCTTGGTGCGCATCAGCACGCCTTCGGCGCCCACGATGTCGCCCATGTCCCAGCCCTTGAACGCCTCGTAGGTCGCCTCGCCCACCGTGCCCTGGTGGATGAACAGCTGGATGCGACCGCTCATGTCCTGCACCTGCGCGAAGCTGACCTTGCCCTGCACGCGCTTGAGCACGATGCGGCCGGCGACCTTCACCCGGCGCTGCGCGGCCTCGATGAGCTCGGCGGTGTGTGCGTCCTTGTCAGCGTATTCGTCCTGCAGGTCGCCGACGAAGCTGTCCGTCTTGAAGTCGTTGGGAAACGCGATGCCCTGCCCGCGCAATGCCGTGAGTTTCTCGCGGCGCTCGGCGACAAGCCGATTGACGTCGGGCTTGTTCTCGTCGGCGGGTTGGGTATCGATGGTTTCGCTCATGAATGATTCCGTGGCTGTCGGCCTGTACCGGACAGCGAATGTCTCGTGGATGGATCAGGGAAAGGATGCGTCCGCCGGCACTCAATCGTCCTTGCCGAACACGTGCTTGACCGCGTGCTTGGTGGCGTCCCAGCCTTCTTTCGCGCCATGGCCGACGGCGACGCCGGCCTTCTTCGCCCCGTGGCCGATGCCGGTGCCGGCTTCCTTGGCGCCATGGCCGATCTTCTTCGTCACGTCGCGAGTGGCATGGCCGACGTCGCGGGCGCCGTTGGCCACGCCGTGGCCGACGGCCTTCGCGTCCTGCTTGATGCCGCCGCCCTGCTGCGACTGCGCGGCCGCGCCGAACGCCACCAGCGCGGCACAGGAGAACACGATGCTGCAGAGCGTCTTGCGATTCATGCGGGCCACCTCGTCAGTCATGGAACTCCGGGACGATTCTACGGGTCACGGTTGAAGCCGCTCCTGCAGCAGCTCGCCGCGCAGGAGCGGCTTCAGCCGCGATTCCGGATCCATCACGCATCGATGCGCTTGGCGCCAGCGTCCAGGCCGGACTTCAGGCTGGCCTCGATGAACTCGTCAAGGTCGCCGTCGAGCACCTTCTGCGTGTCGGAACGCTCGATGCCGGTGCGCAGGTCCTTGATGCGGCTCTGGTCGAGCACGTAGTTGCGGATCTGGCTGCCCCAGCCGATGTCGGACTTGGTCGCTTCCAGCGCGTCCTTCTCGGCGTTGCGCTTCTGCATCTCCAGCTCGTACAGCTTCGCCGCCAGCATCTTCATCGCACGATCGCGGTTGGCGTGCTGGCTACGCTCGGTCTGGCAGGCCACCACGGTATTGGTCGGGAGATGGGTGATGCGCACCGCCGACTCGGTCTTGTTGACGTGCTGGCCGCCGGCGCCGGACGAGCGGTAGACGTCGGTCTTGAGGTCGGCCGGGTTGATCTCGATGTCGATGTCGTCGTCGACTTCCGGCGAGACGAACACGCTGGTGAAGCTGGTGTGGCGGCGGTTGTCCGAGTCGAACGGGCTCTTGCGCACCAGCCGGTGCACGCCGATCTCGGTCTTCAGCCAGCCATAGGCGTAGTCGCCCTCGACGCGGAAGGTGGCCGACTTGATGCCCGCCACTTCGCCGCCGGAGACTTCCAGCAGCTCGGTCTTCCAGCCGCGCGACTCGGCCCAGCGCAGGTACATGCGCAGCAGCATTTCGGCCCAGTCCTGCGCCTCGGTGCCGCCGGCGCCGGCCTGGATGTCGACGAAGGCGTTGGTGGCATCCATCTTGCCGGAGAACATGCGCTGGAATTCCAGCTTGTTCACTTGCGCATCGAGCTTGGCGAGGTCGTCGATCACCGACTGCGCGGTGTCGTCGTCGCCCGCTTCGATCGCCATGTCCAGCAGTTCCTTCGCGTCGGCGAGGCCGGCGGAAAGATGGTCGATACCACTGACGATGGTGTCGAGCCGGGCACGCTCGCGACCCAGCTCCTGTGCGTGCGGCGGGTTGTCCCAGATCGTGGGGCTTTCCAGCTCGCGGCTTACTTCTTCGAGGCGCTCGCGCTTGCTGGCGTAGTCAAAGATACCCCCTAAGCGACTCGACGCGGGCCGTGAGGTCCGCGATCTGCGCGAGGATCGGATTGGTCTCGATCATGGATAGGCGTGTCGTGCGAATGGTCGGCCATGGTAGCAAAATTGCCGCACTGCGACAGGCGCCGGACGGTGGCCGGGCGCGCCGCCGGCGCTACCATGAACACCCGGTACCGCTGGCCGGAGCACCACCATGTCCAACCGCAGCCTGAACCTCGACGACACGCTGTACGAGTACCTGCTCACGCACTCGCTGCGCGAGCATCCGGAGCAGATCGCCCTGCGCGAAGCCACGCGCAGCCATCCCCGCGCCGGCATGCAGATCTCGCCCGAGCAAGGCCAGTTCATGGCCTTGCTGGTGAAGCTGATCGGCGCGCGCCGCACCCTGGAGATCGGCGTGTTCACCGGCTACAGCGCGTTGTCGGTGGCGCTCGCCCTGCCCGCTGACGGCCGCATCCTCGCCTGCGACATCAGCGAGGAATACACCCGCATCGGCCGACCATACTGGGAGCGCGCCGGCGTGGCGCACAAGATCGACCTGCGGCTGGCGCCGGCACTGGAAACGCTGGACGCGGAACTGGCCGCGGGCGCCGCCGGCCGCTACGACTTCGCCTTCATCGACGCCGACAAGACCGGCTACGCCAGCTATGTCGAGCGCTGCCTGCAACTGCTGCGCCCCGGCGGCCTGATCGCGATCGACAACGTGCTGTGGAGCGGTGCGGTGGCGCGGCCGGCACACGACGACGATACCCGTGCGCTGCAAGCGCTCAACGAGCGCCTGCACCGCGACGAGCGCATCGACCTGGCCGTGCTGCCGGTCGGCGACGGTCTCACGCTTGCCCGCAAGCGCTGACCCGGTGCAGACCGGGTTTCACGCCACCGCCTGCTGGTGCACCCCGCGCACCGCCCTGCCCGACGGGTCGGCCATCGCCGCGAACGCCGGGTCCCAGGCCAGTGCGGCCGGCGACGAGCAGGCGATGGACTTGCCGCCCGGCACCGTCGCCGCGCAGGCCTCGCCGGGGTAGAACTGCTCGAAGATGCGCCGGTAGAAATACGCCTCCTTGGTGGCTGGCGTGTTGAACGGGAAGCGCGCGGCCGCCGCGGCGAATTCGCGGTCGCTCACCATCTGCTCGGCGTGCGCCTTCAGGCCGTCGATCCAGCCGTAGCCCACGCCGTCGCTGAACTGTTCCTTCTGGCGCCAGAGGATTTCCTTCGGCAAGGCACCCTCGAAGGCCGCGCGCAGCACGTGCTTCTCGATCTTGCCGTGGCCGGCCCCGCTCTTATCAACCATCTTGTGCGCGGCGTCCATGCCCATCGCCACGTCGATGAACTCGAGATCCAGGAAGGGCACGCGCGCCTCCACGCCCCAGGCCATCATCGCCTTGTTCGCGCGCAGGCAGTCGTAGCTGTGCAGCGCGTCGAGCTTGCGCACGGTCTCCTCGTGGAAGGCCTCGGCCGACGGCGCCTTGTGGAAGTACAGGTAGCCGCCGAACAGCTCGTCCGAGCCCTCGCCCGACAGCACCATCTTCACCCCCATCGCCTTGATCCGCCGCGCCAGCAGGTACATCGGCGTGGCGGCGCGGATGGTGGTGACGTCGTAGGTTTCCAGGTGGCGGATCACTTCGGGCACGGCGTCCAGCCCCTCCCAGAAGGTGTAGACGAAGCCGTGGTGCACCGTGCCCAGCGCGTCGGCGGCGATCTGCGCGGCGGCCAGGTCGGGCGAGCCGTCCAGGCCGATCGCGAAGGAGTGCAGGCGCGGCCACCACGCCTCGCTCCTGTCGCCATCCTCAATGCGCTCGCGGGCGAACTTCGCGGCGCAGGCGGCGACCAGCGAGGAGTCCAGCCCGCCCGAAAGCAGCACGCCGTAGGGCACGTCGGTCATCAGCTGGCGATGCACGGCCTGCTCGAAGGCGTGACGCAGTTCGCCCGGCGCCGGCGCATGGCCTTGCGTGGCCGCGTAGTCGCGCCACGGCTTGGCGTAGTAACTGCGCAGTTCACCCGTGGCACTGTCGTAGACGTGGCCGGGCGGGAACGCCGCCACGTCCGCACACACGCCGACCAGCGCCTTCATCTCCGAGGCCACGCACAGGCGGCCCTGCGCGTCGTGGCCCCAGTACAGCGGGCACACGCCGATGGGATCGCGGGCGATCAGGTAACGCTGTGCCTCGCCATCCCACAGCGCGAAGGCGAAGATGCCGTTGAGCTTCGATAGAAAGTCGGCGCCATGCTCACGGTACAGCGCGTTGATGACCTCGCAATCCGATCCCGTGGTGAAGTCGTAAGCGCTCGCGGCGCGCAGTTCTTGGTGGTTGTAGATCTCGCCGTTCACCGCCAACGCCAGCGCGCCGTCGCGCGAGCGCAGCGGCTGCGCGCCCGAGGCCGGGTCCACGATGGCCAGGCGCTCGTGCACCAGGATCGTGCCGGCGTCCACGAACACCCCGCTCCAGTCCGGCCCGCGGTGGCGCTGGCGCTGCGACAGTTCCAGTGCCTGCCGGCGCAAGGTGGCGAGGTCGTCGCCCGGCTGCAGGTCGAACATTCCGAAAATCGAACACATGGTGGTTGGCCTTTGCGTGGTTGATGTGGCGGTTTGGAACAAAGCTCTATTTGAAAGTCGGCCATGGATGGCCGGTTCTGCTCTGCGCGGATGGATACGCGCCCTGGTTGACTCAAATCGGCCACGGATGGCCGGGGTTGCCTTTGCGCGAATGGATGCGCGCAAAAAAATCACAGGTGCCAAAACGACGAAGGCCCACCAGTGGCGGGCCTTCGTCGCGTATTTCTCGTGAAACTTGCAGCTACGCGCGGGCCCGCCAACGGTTGGCGTTATTGTTCGCGCGATTATTGTTGACGGCCGCCACGAAGCTACGCGCGGCAGGCGCAGTGGCGTTCGGGAACGGGGCGGTCGTCGAGGTCATGCGCCGACTTAACCAGATGTTGCGGCGCAACGCAAGTGACGATTTCGCATGACGCCATTGGGCCGTCCATACGCTCAGTCGTCCACGGGCTCGGCGATCCAGCGCGCCGCCTGTTCCAGTTCGGCCAGCGCGAACAGGCGGAAATCGGCCGGCACCAGGAACCGCGTCGCCTTGGTCGCCGTGCGCAGCCATGGCACGTCGGTCACCAGCGCCACGCGATCCCAGCCGCTGATGTGGCGGATGCCGAGCATGAAGTCGTCCCACATCGCCCCGGCGTCGAAACCGGTGAAGTCCGGCGCCACCACGAACAGCATGCGCAGCTTGCGGCTCAGCGCGAACACCGCCTCCACGTCCGGCACCAGCACCTGCTCGTAATCGGCGGCGGTCACCTGGCCGTGCGCGCGAAAACCCAGCGTGCCGGGCGGCAATCCATCGATCTGTTCGAGCATGACGATCTCCGTGGCGGGTGGATGACCAGTCTGGCGCGCATGCCGTGAACGCCGCGCAAGGCCGGCAGCCTTCATGCGGCTTGCACGCGCCGATAACGTGACAGCGCGGAGAGTCGGTGCAGTCCGGTGCACATACCCGGATAGGGGGACTACATCCACCCGGAGCACTCCCATGAAAAAACTGCTTTATGCGGTTTCCGTGTTCGCGCTGCTGATGCCGGCCGTGGCGCTGGCGCAAAGCGCATTCAACGGCACCTGGAAAACCGACCCGAGTTCGATCCATGACACGGGCAAGCCCATCGTCATCACGCTCAAGGGTGGCATGTTCAGCTGCTCCTGCAGCAACCCGGCCTACACCGTGAAGACCGATGGCGAGGATCACCCGGTATCCGGGCACCCTGCTTTCGACACCGTCGCGGTGAAGATCGTGGACGACCACACCATCGAGCAAACCCTGAAGAAGGCCGGCAAGGTCGTCGAGACGCTGACCGTCACGGCAGCCGCGGATGGCAAGACCGCTACCGAGGAAATGACCAACGACAGCGGCAGCACGCCGGTGACCGGCAAGGCCGGCCTGGTCAAGGTGGCCAAGGCGCCGAATGGATCGCACGCTCTGGCGGGCTCGTGGAAGATGAAGAACGTCGACAACGTTTCCGACAACGGCCTCGCCTACACCTACAAGGTGGACGGCAATGAGGTGAACTTCAACACTCCCACCGGCGACTCTTATGCCGCGAAGATCGGCGGCCCGGCCGTGCCATACCAGACCAAGATGGGCGGCAACGATACCGTGAGCGTGAAGAAACTCGGTCCGAACAGCCTGCGCGAAACTTACGAACGGGGCGGCAAGGTGCTGAGCACCAGCACGATGACCGTGTCCGCCGACGGCAAGAGCATGAAGACCGTCAGCCACGACATGCACAACGACATCACCACCACCTCCACCGCGCAGAAGCAGTAGCCAGCCGGTTCGCCGGTTGTTTCCACGCAAGGCCCGGCCTGATGCCGGGCCTTGTCGTTCAGGCTGGTTCGATGTGGCGCAGCAGCAGGCGCGGCGACTCGCGGCCCTGCCAGTCGTTGACGACGAGCTCGTAGGCGGTGCGCAGGCGCGATGGTGGCGCGGCGGCGCTGACGTTGAACATCACCGCGTCATGCAGGCTGCCGTCGCGCGGATCGCGCAGGCTGAGCCGCCAGTGGCCTTCGCCCATGGGCTTCCAGCCCGCGCATTCGAACAGGTTGTCGAACAGCGGCTCGGGGAAGGCCTGGCCCCAGGGACCGGCCGCGCGCAGTTGCAGCGCCAGATCCAGCGACAGACTGCCCGCGGGAAGTTCGCCGTCGGTATACAGCGCGGCCTGCAGCCGCTCCGGCGCGATCAGCTCGCGGGCGACGGCGTCGAAGGCCGCGGCGAAACGCGGGAAGTCCGCGGCGCGCAGGCTCAGCCCCGCCGCCATCGCGTGGCCGCCGAAGCGTTCGATCAGGCCGGGCTGGCGCGCGTCGATCATCGCCAGCGCATCGCGCAGGTGGAACCCGGAAATCGAGCGGCCCGAACCACGGAGATTGCCGGCATCGTCCTCGCTGGCTGGCGCGAACGCGATCACCGGTCGGTGCAGTCGTTCTTTCAGCTTCGACGCGACCAGACCCACCACGCCTGCATGCCAGGACGGCTCGTACAGCGCCACACCCACCGCGTCGATGTCGCGCAAGCCGGTGGTCATCGCCTCGGCCTCGGCCACCATCGAGGCCTGCAGGTCGCGGCGCTCGCGGTTGATCGCGTCGAGCTGCCCGGCGTGGCGGCGAGCCTGCGCCGCGTCGTCGGTGAGCAGGCATTCCACGCCGAGCCGCATGTCTTCCAGTCGCCCCGCCGCATTGAGGCGCGGGCCGACCGCAAAGCCGAGATCGCTGGCGCACAAGGTGGCCACGCTGCGCTTGCCGCATTCGACAAGCGCGGCGATGCCGGCGCATGCGCGGCCGGCGCGGATGCGCTTGAGGCCGGCGTCCACCAATACGCGGTTGTTGAAGTCCAGCGGCACCAGATCGGCCACGGTGCCCAAGGCGACCAGATCGAGCAGTGTGGAAAGATCGGGTTCGGGAGTCCCCAGTGCGCCCCGCTCCCGTAACCTCGCACGCAAGGCCAGCAGCAGGTAGAACATCACGCCCACACCGGCGAGGGCCTTGCTGGGAAAAGCGTCGCCGACGAGATTCGGGTTCACCATCGCGTCGCACCTGGGCAGTTGTTCGCCCGGCAGATGGTGGTCGGTGACGATCACCCGCATGCCCAGCTCGTGTGCCCGCGCCGCGCCGGCCATGCTGGCCACACCGTTGTCCACCGTGACGATCAGCTGCGGGTACGGCTGCAGCGAATCGACCAGCGCGGGCGTGAGCCCGTAGCCGTGCACGAAGCGGTTCGGCACCGCATAGCTCACCCGCTGCGCACCCAGCATGCGCAGGCCGCGCACGGCGACGGCCGTACCGGTGGCGCCGTCGCAGTCGTAATCACCAGCGATCAGGATGGACCAGTCGTCGCGGATCGCTTCGGCCAGCAGATCGGTCGCGGCGTCCAGGCCTCCCAGCGCCAGCGGTGGCAGCAGGCGCTGCAGCCGGTGCTCGACGCCGGCCGGTTGCAGCACGCCGCGTGCGGCGTAGATCCGTTGCAACACCGGGTGCACCGCGGCATCCCAGCCGGACGGTTCGCCCCGCGGCTCGCGCCGGCGCAGTTCCAGCACGCTCAACGCGACGCCCCGCGCCAGAAGCGCCAGCGATGCCACGGTCGCCACGACCAACGCTCGCCGCCGGCGAACGCGAAGTGCAAGGGCTGCCGTTGCGCCAGCGATTGCACGGCCGACCACCAGGCTCCCGAAAGCTCGCCGGGCGGCAGGTCTAGCAGGTCGACCAGGCAGCCGGCAGGCGCGGTCCCCAGGCTCTCCGGGGTGCGCGCCTGGCACGGAATGCCGGCGCGTGCCGCCAGCGCACGCAGCAGCTCGTCGTTGCCGACCACGCCCGCGAGCGTGCTGTGCAACTGCATGGGCAAACGCCCCGCCCCCCACCACCACACGCTGTTGACCGGCGCCAGGCCACGCGCCTGGCGGGCGGCGTTCAGCGGATGCTGATGCAGCAACACCTGCACCTCGTTGAGCAGTACGCGCCAGCGGCGACCTTCCGCACCCTGCGGCAGGTGCTGGTACAGATCCTCGCCCAGCGCCTGTTCCGGCGCGGCGAAGTCCGGCAGTGGCACGTCCGGCGGCAGGCGCAGTTGCCAGTGGTTCGGCGCGGTGATTTCCAGTTGCAGGCCGGCTTCGGCGAAAGCCGGTTGCAGCAGCTGTGCGTAGGCCTGCGCCTCATCCGGCTGCAGCGACAGCGAGCCGCAGGCCATCAGGCGCACGCCGCTCATGTCCGGCTGCACCCACGCGGGGTCGGCGTTGAGCCACGTCGCCTCGCCCGCGTCGCCGACCAGATGCTCGCGCAGCAGCGCGGCGGCCGGCAGCGGCGAGCCGGCGCCATCGAAGGCATGCGCGAGCGCGGCAAGTCGCGCCTGCGGATCGTCGGCGAACCGATCGGCCTGCACCAACAGGCGTCGCAGCGGATGCGCGGCCTCGAAGCGATCCAGCGCGGGCAACCAGAGGCTTGCCGGGTGTGCGCTCATCGATGCCGGCACTCAGGCTTCCAGCGCTTCATACAAGGCCATCCATTCCGCTTCCAGCGTTTCCTTCTCGCGGCGCAGTTCGGCCTGCTGCTGGCCCAGCTTCATCAAGGCCGCGGTGGGGCCGTTGTAGGTGCCCGGGTCGGTCAGCTTCGCTTCCAAGGCCGTCAGTTCGGCGTCGATCGCGGCCATGCGTGTCTCGATCTTCTTCACGCGCTGGCGCGAGGCTTTTTCGTTGTCGCGTTGCGCGGCGGCACTGCGACGACGCTCTTCGGCGGACTCGACCGGCGCCGCCGGCTTCGCCTCGGCCTTGGACTTGGCGGCCTTCTTGTTTGCCGCGCCGCGCGAGCGCAGCCAGCGCGCGTAGTCGTCGAGGTCGCCGTCGAACGGCTCGACCACGCCATCGGCCACGCGCCAGAAACTGTCGCTGACCATGCCCAGCAGGTGGCGGTCGTGCGAGACCAGTACCAGCGCGCCGTCGAAGTCGGCCAGCGCGTCGGCCAGTGCCTCGCGCATGTCGAGGTCGAGGTGGTTGGTGGGTTCGTCCAGCAGCAGCAGGTTCGGCTTGTCCCAGGCGATCAGCGCCAGCGCGAGGCGCGCACGCTCGCCGCCGGAGAAGCCGTCCACCGACTCGAAGGCGCGGTCGCCGGCGAAGTTCCAGGTGCCGAGGAAGTCGCGCAGCGCCTGCGCGGCCACGTTCGGCGCCTTGTCCTGCAGGTGGTCGAACGGACTGCGCCCGGCCTGTAGGCTTTCCACCGTGTGCTGGGCGAAGTAACCGATCTTCAAGTCCTTGTGCGCCTTGCGCTCGCCACCCATCGGAGCCAGTTCACCAACCAGGGTCTTCACCAGGGTGGACTTGCCCGCGCCGTTGGGGCCGAGCAGGCCGATGCGCTCGCCGGCTTCGAGGCGGAAGCGCACGTCGCGCAGGATGATCGTGGCCGCGCGGCTGGCCGTCTCGTGGCCGGGCAGATGGTCGTCGCCCTCCTCGCGCGAGCCGGCCGGGTAACCGGCGACGACTTCCTCCAGCTGCAGCATGGAATCGGGCACGCGGTCGGGCTGGGCGAACTGGAAGTGGAATGCGCGCTCGGCGCGCACCGCCTCGGTGCCGGCCATCTTCTCCAGCCGCTTCATGCGCGACTGCGCCTGCTTGGCCTTGCTGGCCTTGGCCTTGAAACGGTCGATGAAGCTCTGCAGGTGCGCGCGCTCGGCCTGCTCGCGTTCGTGGGCGATCTGCTGCTGGCGCAGCTGCTCGGCGCGCAGGCGCTCGAACGCGCTGTAGTTGCCGGTGTAGAGGCGCGCGCCGCCATCGACCAGGTGCAAGGTGTGGTCGATCACGCCGTCGAGGAATTCGCGGTCGTGCGAGATGATCAGCAAGGTGCCCTGGTAGCGGCGCAACCACTCCTCCAGCCACAACACGGCGTCAAGATCCAAGTGGTTGGTGGGCTCGTCGAGCAGCAGCAGTTCGGAGGGCGCCATCAGCGCACGCGCCAGGTTCAGCCGCACGCGCCAGCCTCCGGAGAACTCCTTCACCGCGCGTTCGTGCGTCTCCGGCGCGAAGCCCAGGCCATGCAGCAGGCGGCCAGCGCGGGCACGGGCGTCGTAGCCGTGCAGCTCCTCGATGCGATGGTGGGCGCGCGCCATGGCTTCGGTATCGCCACGCGCGTCGGCGTCCAGCTCGTCGCGCAATGCGCCCGCCAACTCCACGTCGCCGCCCAGCACGTAGTCGATCGCCGGGTCGGGCAGCGCAGGCGTCTCCTGCGCCACCGAGGCCAGGCGCAGCTTCGCCGGCAGGCCGATGTCGCCGGCGTCGGCCTCGACCTGGCCCTGCAGGGCCGCGAACAGGCTGGACTTGCCGCAGCCGTTGCGGCCTATCACGCCCAGCCGCCAGCCGCCCTGGATCACCAGGTCGATGTCGGACAGCAGCAGGCGGCTGCCGCGGCGCAGGGCAAAATGGCGGAACGCGATCATCGGGACACTTCAATCAGGGCGATTCGGCCGCCCATGATAACGGCTATGGCGGTCACACCCGCTGCAACAGCCCGTGGATAGTCGCAAACAGTTCTGCTACAACGGCGCAGCATCGCCTTGCGCGGAGAGGGGACCATGTTCAAGCATCGCTACAGCCTGCCCTTGCTGGCAGCCATCGCTTTCGGCGCCGGCGGCCTTGCCGTGCCGCAGCCCGCCCATGCCGACAACCTGCTGATCCATCGCGTGCAGCAGGAGAAGGGCATGAACCTGCCTGTGCGCGGCATGAGCATGGCCCAGGTCGAGAAGAAGTACGGCGCGCCGCAGCGCAAGCTCTCGCCGCGCGGCGGCGACACCAGGAAGCACCCGGTGATCAACCGCTGGGAATACGCGGACTTCATCGTCTACTTCGAGCACGAGCACGTGATCCATGCCGTGCTGAACACTCCGGCCGGCAACAACACCAACCCCGCCGCGGCGAACTGAGTGGCCTGAACCAGACGCGCCCCGCGACGGCGCGGGGCGCGTTCTTTTGTGCGCCAGCCGCCGTACTCTCGTAAACTTCGCGGCCCGATGCCATGCCGGCATCGATCCGATACGCACGAGAGTTTCGTCATGACCGAACCCCGCTGGCGCCTGCCCGCCGAATGGGAACCGCAAGCCGCGGTGCTGATCGCGTGGCCGCATGCCGGCACCGACTGGGCCGAGCGCCTCGCCGAGGTGGAAACCACCTACGTGGCGCTGGCCGCGGCGATCACACGTTTCCAGCGGCTGGTCGTGGTGGTCGCCGATGCCGACGTGCGCGCCCATGCCGAGACGCTGCTGCGGGCAACTGGCGTCGAGCTTTCGCGCATCCGCTTCGTCGAACTGCCCTACGACGACACTTGGTTGCGCGACTCCGGTCCGATCACGCTGAACGCCGCCGACGGCCGCTTCCAGCTCGCCGACTTCCGCTTCACCGGCTGGGGCGGCAAGTTCGGCGCCGAACAGGACGACGCGCTGATCGCGGGCCTGGTCGCGAACGGCGTGTTCGGCGAGGCCTCGCACCGGCGCATCGACTGGGCGCTGGAAGGCGGCGCCATCGAGAGCGATGGCGCCGGCACCGTGCTCACCACCTGGAAGTGCCTCCACCAACGCCACCCCGAGCAGAGCCGCGAGGCGATGGACGCGATCCTCATGGACAGCCTGCATGCGCAGCGCGTCCTGTGGCTGGACCACGGCTATCTGGAAGGCGACGACACCGACGCGCACATCGACACCCTCGCCCGCTTCGCGCCGGGCGATCGCATCGTGTACCAGGCCTGCGACGACGCCAGCGACAAGCACCACGGCGAACTCGCGCGCATGGGCGCGGAACTGGCCGCATTGCGCACCGTCGACGGTCGTCCGTACACGCAGCACCCACTGCCGTGGGCGCAGCCCATCCTCGACGAAGGGCGCCGCCTTGCCGCCTCCTACGCGAACTACCTGGTCGTCGACGGCGCCGTGCTGGTGCCGGCCTACGGCGACGCGGCCGACGACGCAGCCGCGCGCATCATCGGCAGCGCGCATCCCGGTCGAGAAGTGGTGCAGGTGCCCTGCCGTCCGCTGATTTGGCAGAACGGCAGCCTGCACTGCATCACCATGCAGCTGCCGGCCGGGCTGGTGTGATCCTCAACTGCCGTTGTCATTGTCCGCGGTGGGCTTGCCATTACGGAAGAACCGCTCGCGCACTTTTTCCTCGTCGTGGTAGTGCGTGTACGGCTTGAGCAGGTCGTAGCGGGTGACCATGCCGAGCAGCGTGCGACGGTCCGGGCCGACCACCGGGATGCGGTCGAGTTTTTCCACCGCGGCGCGCACGGCAACGCTCTGGCAGCTTTCACCCGCCAGCGCGACCACCGGCTCCTTGCCCAGCACGTCGACCAGCCGCGCACTGCCGGCGGGTTCCTCCCTGAGCCAACGCTGCACGTCCTGCCGGTTGACCACGTTGAGCAGACCACCGTCGGCATCCAACACTGGAAACGCGCGGTATTGCTGGTCAGCGCCGAAATAGCGGTCGGCCAATTCGCGCACGCTGAGTTCACCGGGCACGGTGACCATCTCCGTGGTCATCACCTCGCGCACCGGGATGTGTTCGAGCCGATCGACCGTGTACTCGCGGAAGATGTCCAGCCCGCGCCGCGCGATCTTCTCGGTGAGGATCGAGCGCTTCATCAGGAACACGCTGACGCCGTAGGCCGTGGTGCAGGACACCAGCAGCACCGGCAGCGCACTGGCGTTGTGGGTGAGCTCCAGCGCGAACATGATCGAGGTGAACGGTAGGCGCATCACGCCAGCCAGCATCGCACCCATGCTGAGCAACGGCCACAGGAGCGGATCGCCACCCGGGAACACCATCGCCTCCAGCCCGCCCAAGCCTGCGCCCAGCGACAGCAGCGGCGCCAGCACGCCGCCGGAGGTACCCGAGCCCAGGTAGATCACCCACATCAGCGACTTCACCAGCATGAACACCAGGATCGCCGTGCCCACCAGCTGGCCGGTCAGCAGCCGGTCGATCACGTCGTAACCCACGCCAAGCGTCTGCGGATCGATCACGCCACCGACGCTCACCGCCACCGCGCCGATCAGCGGCCACCACATCCAGTGCACCGGCAGACGGTGGAACGCGTCCTCGGCGCGGTACACCAGGGCGGTGAGCAGCGTGGCCAACAGGCCGGCGAGGAAGCCGCAGACCGCCGCCAGCCCGAACGTCGGCAGGCTCACCTCGAACGTCATCGCGAGCGGAAACAGCGCACCGGGGCCGAGCAGCCACATGCGCAGCGCGTCGGCCACGAAGCAGGCGATCGCCACCGGGATCGTGCTGCGCGGACGCAGCTCGAACAGCAGCAGCTCCACCGCCAGCAGGGTCGCCGCGATCGGCGTGCCGAAGGTGGCCGCCATGCCGGCGCAGGCACCGGCCACCAGCAGGGTGCGGCGCTCCATCGAGGTGAGGTAGAACATCTGGCCGAACAGCGAGCCCATCGCGCCGCCGGTCATGATGATCGGCCCCTCGGCGCCGAACGGGCCGCCGGTGCCGATCGCGATCGCCGCCGACAACGGCTTCAGGATCGCCACCTTCGCCATCATCTTGCTGCGGCGGAACAGGATCGCCTCCAGCGCCTCGGGTATGCCGTGACCGCGGATGCGGTCGCTACCGTAGCGCGCCATCATTCCCACCAGCAGGCCACCCAGCAGCGGCGCCAGCACGATCGCCCACACCGGCGCGTGCAGGCCTGGGGCGATGAACGCGAAGGAGAACTGCTGGCGGAACGCCAGGTTGGTGACCAGGCCGATCATCCGGTACAGCACCCAGGCGACGAAGGCCGCGGCGACGCCCACGAAAATGGCCATCAACGAGAGCTTGAGGATGCTGACGCTGGGGCGGAAATCGCTCTGGCTCAGCGTGTCCTGCTTCCAGCGCTCGTACTTGCACAGCAGCCAGGTGGTGACGACGTTCATGCGGCACCCCCGCCACCGATGCCGCAGCATCGGATCGTGCGTCCGTCGGCATTGCCCATCGGCCATCTCCGTCAGGGAAGCATTGCTGCACAAGCATCGCCGTGATCCAGAGTAGCGGAAGCGTGTCGCGACGGCCCCGGAGGGCGCCCTTGTTACACTAGGCGACGCAAACCCTCACGCCGAATCGCCCATGACCCGCAAGATCCTGAAAGCCGCCCTGTTGCAGGAAACCGACCGCGGCAGCCGCGACGCCAACCTCGACGCGATCGAGGCCGGCCTGCGCGAGGCCGCGAAGGCAGGCGCCGAACTGGTGCTGCTGCAGGAACTGCACAACGGCCCGTACTTCTGCCAGCACGAATCGGTCGAGCTGTTCGACCTGGCCGAGAGCATCCCGGGCCCGAGCACGCAACGCATCGGCCCGCTGGCGGCGGAACTCAAGCTGGTGGTGGTGGCCTCGCTGTTCGAGAAACGCGCGGCCGGGCTATACCACAACACCGCCGTGGTGTTCGACCGCTCGGCGGCGATCGCGGGCAAATACCGCAAGATGCACATCCCCGACGATCCGGCGTTCTACGAGAAGTTCTACTTCACGCCGGGCGACCTCGGCATCGAACCGATCGACACCTCGGTGGGTCGCCTCGGCGTACTCGTCTGCTGGGACCAGTGGTACCCCGAGGCCGCGCGCCTGATGGCGCTGGCCGGCGCGGAACTGCTGCTCTACCCCACCGCGATCGGCTGGGATCCGAACGACGCGCAGGACGAGAAGGATCGCCAGCGCGAGGCCTGGGTCACCGTACAGCGCGGCCACGCGGTGGCGAACGGCTTGCCGCTGCTGGCCTGCAACCGCACCGGCTTCGAGCCCGATCCATCGGGCGTGGGCGCGGGCATCCAATTCTGGGGCACCAGCTTCGTGGCCGGGCCGCAAGGCGAATTCCTCGCGCAGGCTGGCACCGACCAGCGCGAGTTGCTGCTCGCCGAGATCGACATGCAGCGCAGCGAACACGTGCGCCGCATCTGGCCATTCCTGCGCGACCGCCGCATCGATGCTTATGCGGATTTGCTCAGACGCTTTCGCGACTGAAGTTTTACCGCAGCGACAAGTGGGCAGCGAGCGGGGTGCAAAGCAGGCGCCCAAGCCTTCGGACGGAAGCTCATCTGTGGGAGCGCTCGCGCGACGAGGTTCCTGGCGAAAGCTCCGTCGCGCCCAAGGGCGCTCCCACAAGGTTCGGCGCGCGGCCTGCCAAACCTCGGCCCCGTGGGTCGGGATTCATCCCGACCGGGCTTGCCGGGAACCTGGTGTCGGGATAAATCCCGACCTACGCCGGGGCCGCCTTTGGAGCGCTGACGCACGACGAAACCCGACCACGGCAACACATCCGACTTGCTTCGCACAGGGCGCATCCCCATGCTTGAGAACTCCCCGTGACCGGCACGCCC
>NZ_MUNP01000056.1 GCF_002001105.1 Rhodanobacter sp. C06
ACCCCACCCGCCCCACCGAGCCGCGCTTCATCGCGCTGGACTTCGGCATCATGGGTTCGCTGCCCGAGGCCGACCAGTACTGGCTGGCGCAGAACTTCATCGCGCTGTTCGAGCGCGACTACGCGCGCATCGCCAAGCTGCATGTCGACGCCGGTTGGATGCCGGCCACGGTGCGGCTGGACGAACTGGAAGCGGCGGTGCGCACGGTGTGCGAGCCCTACTTCACCCGCCCGCTGTCGCAGATTTCGCTGGCCGAACTGGTGGTGAAGCTGTTCCAGACTGCGCGCCGCTTCGAGCTGATCTTGCAGCCGCAGCTGATCCTGCTGCAGAAGACCCTGCTCAACATCGAGGGCGTGGGCCGCCTGCTCGATCCCGAGATCGACATCTGGGCGGTGGCGCATCCGGTGCTGAAGCGCATCCTGCGCGAACGCTACAGCCCGCTGCGCACGCTGCGCGAGGTGCGCAAGCGCCTGCCCGAATGGTTCCACCTCGCGCCGCGCCTGCCCGAACTCGTGCACGACTCGCTGGAACGCATCGCGCGCGGCGAACACCGCCTGCTCGCCGACGTGGACACGCTCAGCCACCAGCGCCACCTGCTGCGCCGGCTGCTGCGCATGATCGGCGGCGGCCTGCTCGGCGCCACCCTGATCCTCTGCGCCACCTTGCTGTGGGCGCTGGCGCCGCAACACGGCGTCTGGTTGCCGTTGGGCATGGGCGTGGCGGGGCTGTTGGCGTTTGTCTTCGGCTGGTCGCAGCGGGACTAGCCGCGCAGGAGCGCACCCTGTGCGCGAAAACCATTCGCGGAAAGGATCAACAAGCATTCGCGCACGGGGTGCGCTCCCACACCATGACGCCCATCGAGATCCTCCATCAGGACGACGCCCTCGTCGCGGTGAACAAGCCCGCGGGCCTGGCCGTGCATCGCTCCAAAATGGTGAACGATGCCGAGCATTACCTCGTCGACGTGCTGCGCGAACAGCTCGGCGGCAACGTCTACCTTGCCCACCGCCTCGACCGCGCCACCAGCGGCGTGCTGCTGGTGGCGCGCAGCAGCGAGGTCGCCGCCGCGCTGGGCGAGCAGTTCATGGGCCGCGACGTGCGCAAGCAATACCTCACCGTGGTGCGCGGCTGGCCGGAGCCGGCCGAAGGCGTGATCGACTACCCGCTGCCCGGCTCGCGCGAAACCGGCCCGCGCCGCGAGGCGCGCACGCGCTATCGCTGCCTAGCCACCGTCGAGGTGCCGATCGAACTCGGCCGGTATCCCCAGCAGCGCTACGCGCTGCTGCTGGCCGAACCGGAAACCGGCCGCTTCCGCCAGATCCGCAAGCATCTCGCGCACCTCCACCATCCGGTGATCGGCGACTGCCAGCACGGTCGCGGCGACCACAACCGCCTGTACAAGCAGCACTTCGGCTGCCACCGCATGCTGTTGCACGCGTGGCGACTCGACTTCACGCATCCGGTGAGCGGCGCGTCGATGACGCTGCACGCGCCGCTGGACTTCGCGTACACGGCGCTACTCGAACGCTTCGGCTGGGCCGAAGCGTTCGATTCCCTGTAGGAGCGCACCCTGTGCGCGAATGCTCTGATGTTTGATCGGAGCAAAAGCATTCGCGCACAGGGTGCGCTCCTACGCGAGGCGCCATCCCCTAAACTCCACACATGCTGACGATCAGCCGAACCCTCGCCCTGCCCGAATCCGAACTGGTCGAGCGCTTCCTGCGCGCCGACGGCCCCGGTGGCCAGCACGTGAACCGCACCGAGAGCGCGGTGGAACTGCGCTTCGACGTGGCGCGCTCGCCCACGCTGCCCGAAGCGCTGCGCGATCGGCTGCTGGCCCGGCGCGACCGTCGGCTCACCGACGACGGCGTGCTGGTGATCCAGGCGCGCCGTTTCCGCGACCAGGCGCGCAACCGCGACGACGCGCGCGAGCGGCTGGTGGAGATCGTCCGCGGCGTGCTGGTGCCGCCGAAGAAGCGCGTGGCGACCAGGCCCACCCGCGCCTCGAAGGAGCGCCGCCTCGCCGGCAAGCAGCAGCGCAGCCGGGTCAAGCAGAACCGTTCGCGCAAACCGGAGCACGAATGAAGATCGGCGTGCCGTCACCCGCACAGCTGCCGTCGCGCATGCCGCGGCTGCGCGACGGGCTGCGCCGTCGCCTCTGCCGCGGCATCCTGCGGCTGGCTGGCTGGCGGTTGCGCGGCGATTTTCCCGACGTGCACAAGCTGGTGCTGATCGCCGCGCCGCATTCCTCGTGGTGGGACGGCATCTGGGGCCTGCTGATGAAGGTGGCGATCGGCGCCGACGTGCACTTCATGGCCAAGCAGGAACTGTTCCGCGGCTCGCTGGGCGCCCTGCTCGTCAAACTGGGAGGCATGCCGATCAACCGCGGCAGTGCGCAAGGCGTGGTCGAGCAGATGATCGACCAGTTCCACCAACGCGAACGATTGTGGCTGGGCATCGCGCCGGAAGGCACGCGGCGCCACGTGCCGCAATGGAAGAGCGGCTTCTGGCGCATCGCTCACGGCGCCGGCGTGCCGGTGTTCCCGGTGGCCTTCCACTACCCCGACAAGACCATTCGCCTCGGTCCGCCGCTCGACACCACGGACGACATGGCCGCCGACATGGCGCGGTTGCGTGCGTGGTATGCGCCATTCAAGGGCAAACACCATGCAGTCTGAGCATGCTTTTACTTGATCGCGTCACTGATCCGCGTCTCAGCGGGCAACCTGATCCTGCAATAGCGCGTACTCGCCATCCTTGCCGTAGCGTTGCAGCTTCTTGCCAACTCGTACGCATAGTGATTCGCCGCATCGCGTGATGGCGCCGCTCTGGGTGGCTTGCAGGATGTCTTTGCCAAAATTGGCTTGCGCGGTCTCCTGCATGCTCCGGTGCGCAACCCACGCGGCGCCGCCAGCCGCCAGCAGCGACCCCACCAGCAAAGCAAGCGCCCCCATCCAGACCATGGAACGCCGTGCAGTCGCCAAGCCCTTGCGTTGCTCTTCTATCGCCTGCACCGCCCATTGCAAGCCGTTTGAGGCTTGCTTCAGCTGTTGCTGGAAGCCAGCCACCGCCTGATCAGCTCCCTGCGCGATGCATTGTTGGGTATCGGCGCCAATGCGCTGCAATGCCAATCGCGCAAATTGCTCGCCGCCACGGTCCAGCCGGCCGACGCCCTGCTCCATGGCGGCCGTCGCCGCTTCAATGCGCTGCACGGTCTGCAGGTTGCGGCCATCGAGCCTGTCGACGACGGCCAGCAACTTTACCAACGACTGTTGCAGCGCTTCCGTACTGCTGTCCATGCGTTCGGTGCTCCCTTGAAATCAGTGGCAGAAACCCTGGGATGGCTGTTGCGCCTGCTGCTGAAGAGCCTGCTGTTGCGCCTGCAGCGCGGCTTGCTGCAAATCCCATGTGTGGTTCAGCTCGTTGGCCTGTTGCTGGAACAGTTGTCCGCCCGGCGTGCACATGTAGGCTTGCGCCGCCTCGTGCCGCATTCGATCCCATGCGCCGTTATCCGGATTCTGCGCAGCCACGTGGAGGCGATCCAGCCACTGGTCGAACTCGCTTTTCGGTGCATCCGGCTGTTGCGCAAGCGCGCCGGGTACCGGCGCGTCCGGCATGGGTTGCCGTTCGAACTGCCGGCTCAACGCCTCGTTGCGCGGCTCGGCGTTGTAGGGGTCGGGCACCCGGTTCTTTTCGCCGCGGGGCACTTCCAACTCGACGTAACCATTCGGCGCAAGCCGGTCGACTCCGGGCATCAGTCGATACAGCCACATGCCCTTGCGCGAATCATGGATCACATCCAGGCGCGGATCGTCCGGCTCGGGGCTTTTTTCGACTATCGGCCGGTCGCTCAAGCCGTTCACGTAGTCGATGACGAAGTTGCCGGTGCGCGTCGACAGCCCGTCGCGGTGGTAACCGCCGCCCACGTCCGAATGCGCCCCCGGCACGTAGACGCCGGCAAAGCGGCCATCCGGCGTGATGCCCGGATCGATGATGTGGTCGGACTTGAACAGGCGGCGATGCTCGTCCAGCGCAATGAACTGGATGCCGGAGATCACCGAGGGCGGCAACCGCCGATCTTCGTGCATGGCGTGGCCGGTGCCCACGGGATCGAACAGCGCCACCGCCTGCGCTACTTCGTGTGCGCCGACCAGCGCCGGCTTGGTGTACTCGATGTGGGTGATCCGGTGATGGGAGTCGTAGGTGTAGTGGGCGCCCGACGGATCCTGGATGCCACGCTCTTCCACGATTCGGGTAAACAGGGCGACTTCTTCCGCGCCGCGGCTGAAGCCGATACCGACCACGCGGATTTGGGCATGCGGATCGTCGCGAAGCCACTGCTTGGCTTGATCGATGAACTGCTTGTACATCTCCTCGGCACGTTCATCCACGGTGTAGCCGGTCATGTTATCCCGCACCCGTGCAAAAAAAGCGTGCTGCTGCGTGCCGGGACCCGGGACATAACCGAAACCAACCTTGGGATCATCACCGGCTTTGAGCTGCTCGACGAACTTCCCTACGTTGGTGATGTGCTCCGGGTCGAGAATCATGTCGTTGCCGGTGCCATCCAGTGCAGCTATGAACAGTCGTTCGTGGGGATTGTCGGCATGCAGCAACACCGGCTCCTGGAAGGAGACCAACCGCTGACGCGCCTCGGCATAGATCGGCAAGTTGCTGGTGGCGGCCTTGAAAGGCACGCCATCGTCCTGGACGCCGTCCGCATCCACCTTGTCGTGTGGGCTCATGCACGCACTCCTTGCTCAGTAGTCGCGAGTCCAGGCCAAGATGACGTCATCCCGGAAATCGCTGTTTTTGTTTCCTGGAATCTGTTCCGTCTTGGTCGCAATGAATGCCCGCATGTAAACGCTGATGGTGCGATCGTTGATTTCGAGATAGATCCCGGGGTCGTCGCCCCACGATCCGTCGGGTATTTCGGAGTCGGGCACGCTATACAACACGCGCTGATCCTTGAAGATCGCACCGATATCCACCTTGGCCTCGTGTGAGGCTCCATCCAGCGATGTCCACGTCACCTCGGCGGGGGGCGGAAAGTTGTGGATATCGATGGTCGAGGCCAAGCGCCAGTGTTCCCTGTAGTCCAGCGAGGGAGGCGGCCCGGAAGGCCTTTCGTTCGCCTTGTACGGCGTAAAGTTCTGATTGGCATAGATCACATGGCAGCGGAGCGTGTTGTAGCAAAACACGTCAAAGCTGTGCTTGTAGAACTTCAGCGGAAACATGGACGACGTCGCCTCGCCCTGTGGCTTGTCGGGTTGGGTGGACATGACGGGTTGGCATCCTGTGGTCAGCGAGAGAAGCAGCGCGGCAAGCGCTGCGGCGCGAGAGGCCTGAAGCCTGCGAATCATGATTCACTCCATCGTGCCACCCCTGCCGCGCCACGGTTACGCCCCGTCCACGATCTCTGCCGTGCGAGCCGACAGAATGATTCGTATGCATCGGCGCATCGAACGATGGCGCAGCGGCGTCTCATGGCTCCCCCTTCCGGCCGGTCTCGGCCTTCATCGCCTGGAGTATCGGAAAGAACTCGGCATTCTGATCGAGATCCATCGAGCCATCTTCTGCGTGACGGGCCATGCGCAAGCACGACACCTCGTTGAGCTTCCTGTCTGGAAACCAGACCAGCTCGGCCTTTTGTGCCGAAGCCACGAATTCGGCGTTGCGATCGGCTCGAAACTGCTTTCGCACAGCTTCGCCTTGCGTCGCCTTGATGTAATCCTCGATATACGCCATGTACTCGAGCGCGGCGTTCACATAAGGCGCGTTCCGCCCTTGCCAAGCCTTCAACGCACCCAGGAATTGTCCACTCATTGGACTGGCCAGCTTGGAACAGTGATCACCCAGTGCATCGACATTAACCATCCACAGAGTGATCGCGAAACCCGCGGCCGCATTGCGTGGCTCGGTGATGTTCGGCGCATTACTTGGCTCAGATGCTGTTGCCACCTGGGCAAACAGCAAGCCCGCAGCGACGGTAAGCAACAGATGTCGACGGCGACGGTACACGGGCATGGCGGGTTCCTTCCTCGGCGGCATACGCCGATGCGTTATAGCGCATGCCGGCCGGGCAAGATGTGGGTGCTCGCCGCATTTCTGGTACGGCCATGGCCATCGGCGGATTGCGATGTCCGGTTCCAGCCGCCTAACGCCCCGAATGCCCCGGCTCGTCGTAGTCACGGTACGTCAGCAACCCCGGCCGAATCAGGTCGATGAAGGCACGCGCCTCGGCACTGAGGAACTTGCCCTTGCGCATCACCACGCCGTAACTCCGCTGTGGAAACCAGCGCGACATGTTGCGCACGGCGAGGCGTCCGCGGTCGGCGTCGGTGATGCAGATGCCGGTGACGATGGAGATGCCGAGCCCCATCGCCACGTATTCCTTGATCACGTCCCAGCCGCCTACCTCGATGGCCACCTTGCACGGCACCTGGTTCTGCTGGAACACCAGGTCCACCAGGCGATAGGTGGACAGCCGCTGCGGTGGCAGGATCAGGCCCCAGGGCGAGAGGTCCTGCAGCTCCAGCGGCTCCTTCGCCGCCAAGGGATGATCGGGCGGCAAGATCAGCATGGGGTCGTAATGGCGCACCGGTTCCCAGGCGATGTCGTGCGGCACGTCGAGCATCGAGCCCACCGCGAAGTCGGCCTTGTCCTCGCGCAGCATGGCGAGGCCGTCCTTGCCGGTGACGTTGGCCAGTTGCAGCTGCACCGCGGGATGGCGCTCGCGATAGCGGCGCACCAGTTCGGGCAGCAGGTACTGGATGGTGGAAGTGCCGGCGGCGATGACAAGCTTGCCGGCCTGCAGGCCTTGCACCTTGGCCTGGAAGTCGCGGTCGAGGTTTTCCCAGCCTTCCACCAGCGGGCGCGCCAGTTCGTACAGCGCCTCGCCCGCATCGGTGAGGTTGATGCGGCGGCGGCGGCGTTCCAGCAGGGTCGTACCCAGCTCGCGCTCCAATGCCTGCAACTGCAGGCTCACCGAGGGTTGGGAGAGGTACAGCGCCTCGGCGGCGCGACTCAGCGTACCCAGCTTCACCGTGGCCACGAAGGCGCGCAGCTGCTTGTGGCGGTTGCCCTTGTAGTAGAAGCGAGCAGCTTCGTTCGCGGAACCATGCGCAGACGCACGCTTTTTTGCTGCGCCGCGGGACGGTTTTTTCGGCGATCCCGTCGACTTCGACACCGCTTTTTGCTCCGTCATGTCAGTGACTTGTAAGTTTAATTGACAATGACAATAGCAAAAATTGAAACATTTACTTTGTCAAATTGTAAATTCATGTCCTAGCTTCGAGTCGCCCAACGACCCGGAGCCCATCATGGCCCTGCCCCGCGAACGACTCGACACCGAAGCCGTGCAGTTGCACGGCCAGCCCAGCCCCACCCAGCGGGCGATCCTCGACCCGCAGGCGCTGGCCTTCCTCGCCGACCTGCATCGCCGCTTCGACGGCCGCCGCCGCGATCTGCTGGCCGCCCGCCGTGCGCGCCAGGCCCGCTGGGACGCCGGCGACCTGCCGGATTTCCGCGCCGACACCGCCGCGATCCGCGAGTCGGAATGGACGGTGGGGCCGATCCCGCCCGCGCTGCGCGACCGCCGCGTGGAGATCACCGGCCCGGTGGAGCGCAAGATGATCATCAATGCGCTGAACTCAGGCGCGAAGGTGTTCATGGCGGACTTCGAGGATTCCTCGGCGCCCAGTTTCGCGAACCAGTTGGACGGCCAGATCAACCTGCGCGACGCGGTGGCCGGCACGCTGGACTACACCTCGCCCGAGGGCAGGCACTACCGCGTGGACGACAACCCTGCCGTGCTGGTGGTGCGCCCACGCGGCTGGCACCTGCCCGAGCGCCATCTCGCGGTGGACGGCGAGACGATGGCTGGCGCGCTGGTGGATTTCGGCCTGTATGCGTACCACAACGCGCGCGCCCTGCACCGCCGCGACCGCGGCCCCTACTTCTACCTGCCCAAGCTGGAGAGCATGGAAGAGGCCGCCTTGTGGGACGCGGTGATGGCGCATGCGGAAACCGAGCTCGACCTCCCGCCCGGCAGCATGAAGGTCACCGTGCTGATCGAGACCCTGCCCGCCGCGTTCCAGATGCACGAGATCCTGCATGCGCTGCAATCGCGCGCGGTGGGCCTCAACTGCGGGCGCTGGGACTACATCTTCAGTTACCTCAAGACGCTGCGCGGCCATGCCGACCGCCTGCTGCCCGAACGCGGCCAGGTGCAGATGACGGTGGCGTTCCTGAGGAACTACTCGGAGCTGCTGATCCAGACCTGCCATCGCCGCGGCGCATTCGCGATGGGTGGCATGGCGGCGCAGATCCCGATCAAGGGCGACGAAGCGGCCAACGAAGCCGCGCTGGCCAAGGTGCGCGCCGACAAGCTGCGCGAGGTGCTGGCCGGCCATGACGGCACTTGGGTGGCGCATCCCGCGCTGGTGCCGGTGGCACAGGCGATCTTCGACGAGTACATGCCCGAGCCGAACCAGCGCGACGTGGAGCGCGCCGACGTGCGGGTGACGCGCGAACAGTTGCTGGAACCCTGTCGCGGCACGATCACCCGCGCCGGCTTCGACAACAACGTCGAGGTGTGCCTGCGCTACACCGCCGCCTGGCTGGACGGCCAGGGCTGCGTGCCAATCCATCACCTGATGGAAGACGCCGCCACCGCCGAGATCGCCCGCGCGCAGTTGTGGCAATGGCTGCATCACGGGAATCTGGAATTTCCCGACCACGCGCCGATCGATTTCGCGCTGTTCGACCAGGCGCTGGCCGCACACACCCACCGCCTGCGTGACAGCGACGTGACCGGTGCGGCACGCATGGACGAGGCGGCCAAGCTGATTTCCGCCCTGATCCACGCCGACACGCTGGCCGATTTCCTCACCCTGCCGGCCTACAAGCTGCTTGCCTGACCGCCACCCCCTGTAGGAGCGCACCCTGTGCGCGATGTTTTTGAGGCGCCTCGCAAAGAGCCTTCGCGCACAGGGTGCGCTCCTACATCGACGCCATCATCGGAGCCACGCCATGAAGACGAACCTGCCCACCGCCGAACAAATCACCTTGGACTGGAACAACAACTCACGCTGGGCCGGCATCCGCCGCAACTACTCCGCGGAGGACGTGGTGCGCCTGCGCGGCACCGTGGCCATCGAGCATTCGCTGGCCAAACGCGGTGCGGAGCGGCTGTGGAAGACCCTGCACGACGAGCCCTTCGTCAACGCGCTGGGCGCACTCACCGGCAACCAGGCAATGCAGCAGGTGAAGGCGGGCCTCAAGGCCATCTACCTTTCCGGCTGGCAGGTGGCCGCCGACGCGAACAACGCCGGCGAGATGTATCCCGACCAGTCGCTCTACCCCGCGAACTCCGTGCCGCAGGTGGTCAAGCGCATCAACAACACGTTGCTGCGCGCCGACCAATTGCACCATGCCGAAGGCAACGACGAGATCGACTGGCTCGCACCGATCGTGGCCGATGCTGAAGCCGGCTTCGGCGGTGTGCTGAACGCCTTCGAGCTGATGAAGGCGATGATCGAGGCTGGCGCCGCCGGCGTGCACTTCGAGGACCAGCTCGCCAGCGTGAAGAAGTGCGGCCACATGGGCGGCAAGGTGCTGGTGCCCACCCGCGAGGCGGTGGACAAGTTGAACGCCGCGCGCCTCGCCGCCGACGTGCTCGGCGTGCCCACCCTGATCGTGGCACGCACCGATGCCGACGCGGCGGACTTGCTCACCTCCGACATCGACGCCAACGACCAGCCCTTCGTCACCGGCGAGCGCACCGTGGAAGGCTTCTTCCGCGTCAAGCCCGGTCTCGACCAGGCGATCAGCCGCGGCCTCGCCTACGCGCCCTACGCCGACCTGGTGTGGTGCGAAACCAGCAAGCCGAACATCGAGGACGCGCGCCGCTTCGCCGAGGCGATCCACGCCAGGTTCCCCGGCAAACTGCTCGCCTACAACTGCTCGCCCAGCTTCAACTGGCGGCAGAACCTCGACGACGCCGCCATCGCGAAATTCCAGAGGGAACTGGGCGTGATGGGCTACAAGTTCCAGTTCATCACCCTTGCCGGCTTCCACAGCCTCAACTACGGCATGTTCGACTTGGCCCATGGCTACGCGCGCCGCCAGATGAGCGCCTTCGTCGAACTGCAGGAGAAGGAATTCGCCGCCGCCGAACGCGGCTTCACCGCGGTGAAGCATCAGCGCGAGGTGGGCACCGGCTACTTCGACGCGGTGACCCAGGCGATCCAGCAGGGGCAGTCCTCCACCACCGCGCTGAAGGGCTCGACCGAGGAAGCGCAGTTCCAGCGCACGGCCGTGGCCTGACCTCAACGTGCAGGAGCGCACCCAGTACGCGAATGCTTTTCGCCTTGATCGAAGCGCGATAGCCATCGCGCACGGGGCGCGCTCCTACAGAGCAGCCGGCGGCGGCACCAGCGCGATCACCGTCCAGCCCGCCCGCGGCTCCAGCTCGCGCTTCGTCGAGGCCACGCGCAGCGCGCCTCGTTCCTCCACGCCGAACAGCAGCACGCTGTCGGAGCCGTATTGTTCGACGAAGTGCGTCCAGCCGAACGTGGCGCTGAGACGGGTGGCCTTGATGCGCCAGCCGCGGGCCAGCAACTCCGCAAAGCGCGCATGCGTCATCGTCTCGTCGAACAGCGGCGGCGCCAGCAGCTTGTCGGCCAGCGCGGCGCGATCGGTGTTCTCCTCCGGCGCCAGCACGCGCAGGCGATAGACCTTCGCGCGGCCGAACTCCTGCCGGTAGTGCACGCAGGCCAGGGTGTTGCGCTCGCGATGGGTGGACAACGCCAGCAGCCGGCCGATGCCGGACAGGTCCAGATGGCGCTCGGCGTACGGCGAGGCCGGGTTGCCGAAGAACGTGGCCAGCCCTTCCATGCGGGCGCGCCGGATGCCGTCGTGGTCGTCGTCGGCCAGCACTACACGGAAGCCCACCTCGTGCAGTGCCCGGCCCACGCCGCGCGCCACCGCATCGGCGCCGAAGATCAGCACGCCGTGCGGCTCGGGCTCGGCCACCTTCAGCCACAGCGCCAGCGGGCGCGCGGTCGCGCTCTGCAGCACCACGGTGCCGATGATCAGGATGAACACCAGCGGCACCAGCGCCTCGGCGCCGGCCACGTTCAGGGCCTGCAGGCGCAAGGCGAACAGCGCGGAGACCGAGGCCGCCACGATGCCGCGCGGCGCCACCCAGGCGATCAGCGCACGCTCGCGCCAATCCAGTGCACTGCCGAGGCTGGCGACCACCACGGTGAGCGGCCGCACGATGAACTGCGCGAGCAGGAAGATCGCCACCCCTTCCCACAACAGGTGCCCCGGCAGCGGCCACGACAGCCGCGCCGCCAGCAGGATGAACAGCAACGACACCAGCAGCGTGGTGAGGTGTTCCTTGAAATCGAGGATGTCGTCGATGTGCACGCCGCGCAGGTTGCCCAGCGCGATGCCCATGATCGTCACGGTGAGCAGGCCCGACTCGTGCGCCAGCGTGTTGGCGCCCACGAAGGCCAGCAGCACCCCCGCCAGCACGCCGTAGTTCTGCAGGTATTCGGGAATCAGCTGGCGCCGCAGCAGGAAGCCGAGCAGCCACGCGGCCAGCGCGCCGACCAGCGCGCCGCAGGCCAGCGTGGCCGCGAACACGCCCGCGGTGTGGCCCTGCTCGTGCGATACCACGGCCTCGTAGATCAGCACCGCGAACAGCGCGCCCAGCGGGTCGATCACGATGCCTTCCCAGCGCAAGGTGTTCGCGATGCGCGCGCTGGGCCGGAGCGTGCGCAGCATCGGCGCGATCACGGTGGGTCCGGTGACGCAGGTGAGCGCGCCGAACAGCAGCGCGATCGGCCACGCGACGCCGGCCACCACGTGCGCCGCCGCGGCCAACAGCAGCAGGGCGAGCAGCGCACCGTAACTCACCAGCCCGCGCACCGCCCTGCCGATACCGGGCAGCTCGTGGAAGCGCAGCGTGAGACTGCCCTCGAACAGGATCAGCGCCACCGCCAGCGACACCATCGGAAACAGCAACGGCCCCAGCAACCGATCCGGATGCAGCAGGCCGAGCACCGGTCCCAGCAGCAGGCCGGCCAGCAGCAGGAACACGATCGCGGGCAGCTTCACCCGCCACGCCAGCCACTGGCACAGGAAGCCGATCACCAGCATGCCGGCCAACACCAGGCCCGGTTCGATGCTCATCGCGTTCCTTGGGTGTGCGGGGAGCCCATCGGAACATGCGCCGGCGTGGCGCGTCCATAGCGAGAAGTGAGTGGAGAAAAGTGAGCAGTGAGAGAGAGCACGCATCGCGGCGCCCCGCTTTTCTCTCGCTTCTCACTCCTTTCCACTCACACCTGCGTCACAGCCTGCGGTATTGCAGCGCCTCGGCCAGATGTTCGCGTTCGAGCAGCCCGGCACCACCGTCGAGGTCGGCGATCGTGCGCGCCACCCGCAACACGCGGTGATAGGCACGAGCGGACAGACCCAGCCGCTCCAGCGCCTGCGCGTACCAGCGCCGTTCGGCCGGACCCAGCGCGCAGTCGCGCTCCAGTTCGCGGTGGTTGATCTCCGCGTTCGACCGGCCCGCGCGCATCAGCGCGTGCCGACGCGCCTGCAGCACGCGGGCGCGCACCGTGGAGGAGTCCTCGTCGCGCGCGCTGCGCTCCGCATCCATCTCGTGCAGCGGCAGTGGGGGCACCTCGACCGCGAGATCGATGCGATCCAGCAACGGCCCGGAGATCCGCGCGCGATAGCGCTGGACCTGCTCGGGCGTACAGCGACACTGCCGGCGCGGATCGCCTGCGTAGCCGCAGGGACAGGGGTTCATCGCCGCCACCAGTTGGAACTGGGCGGGAAAGGTGGATTGCCGCGCCGCGCGCGAAACCACGATGTGGCCCGACTCCAGCGGCTCGCGCAGCACCTCCAGCACGTGCCGGCTGAATTCCGGGAGCTCGTCGAGGAACAGCACGCCGTTGTGCGCCAGCGAGATCTCGCCCGGCCGCGGCTGCGAACCTCCGCCCACCAGCGCCACCGCCGAGGCGGTGTGGTGCGGCGCGCGAAACGGCCGGCGGCGCCAGCGCGCGGGATCGGTGGGCTGGCCGGCCACCGACAGCACCGCACAGGTCTCCAGCGCCTCGGATTCCGAGAGCGGCGGCAGGATGCCGGGCAGGCGTTCGGCCAGCATGGTCTTGCCGGTACCCGGCGGCCCCACCAGCAGCAGGTGATGGCCGCCTACCGCGGCGATCTCCAGCGCGCGCCGCGCCTGCAACTGGCCACGCACGTCGCGCAAGTCGGGACCGTCGTAAATGCCGCCATCGGTGCCGGCGCCGGACGGGATCGCCAGATCGTGCGCGCCGCGCAGCCAGCCGCAAACCTCGGCCAGGGTGTCGGCCACGCGCACATCCACTTCCGAGACCAGCGCGGCTTCGGCAGCATTCGCGCGCGGCACTACCACCTTGCGTCCGCGCGCGCGCGCGCGCAACAGCGCCGGCAGCACGCCGGGGACGCTACGCAACGAGCCGCTGAGCGCCAGCTCGCCGAGGAATTCACAGTCGTCCAGCTTGTCGCGCGGCACCTGGCCGCTGGCGGCGAGGATGCCCAGCGCGATCGGCAGATCGAAACGGCCGCCATCCTTGGGCAGCTCGGCCGGCGCCAGGTTCACGGTGACCTTGCGACCAGGGTATTCGAAGGCGGTGTTCTGGATCGCCACCCTTACGCGGTCGCGCGCCTCGCGCACCGCCGCCTCGGGCAGGCCGACGATATTGGTGGCCGGCAGGCCGCCGGAAAGATGCACCTCGACCATCACCTGCGGCGCGGCGATGCCTTCCTGGGCACGGCTGAGGGTGACGGCAAGACTCATGCGGCCGCCTGCTGCCGGCTCGCTCGGAGGCCGCTGTCACACACCCGCATCGAGCGACTCCGTCGTAGGCTTCAGGTCGTAAATAACCGCCCCCGATCGTTAGCTCGGGGTGAGGGTGACGGATCGGGGGCGGCTCCCGGGAGGCTTGGTGCTGCTAGTCCCCGCGGGCGGCGGCAGCGGCCTCGAGTTCGGCCACGCGCCGCTCCAGTTCCTCGACCTTGGCGCGAGTGCGTGCAAGCACTTGGCTCTGGACGTCGAATTCTTCGCGGGTGACCAGATCGAGGCGGCGCAGTCCCTGCGCCAGGACATCGTGGAAATTGGTTCGCAGATCCTGCTGCGCCTGTGCCACTCCGGGCGGAACCAACGATGCCAGGCGTCGTGCCAGCTGGTCGATATCAAGTCGGTCCATCATGGACGACGCCTCGAACTTGTCGGGGAAAAGTATCCGTGAACACAAGGTGGACGCGCCATCGGCGGACTCCGCGATTTGATGTAGGAATTTTCCTACATGGTAGCCGCCACGCGACAGCGCGCAGCCGTGAAGGCAAAATGGTCGTCCGCGTCGCCTTCGACGCCCCTGCCGAGGACATTCCATGAAGCTGGTCGTGGCGATCATCAAGCCGTTCAAGCTCGACGACGTGCGCGAGGCGCTGGCCGAGGTCGGCGTGCAGGGCATCACCGTGACCGAGGTGAAGGGCTTCGGCCGCCAGAAGGGCCACACCGAGCTGTACCGCGGCGCCGAGTACGTGGTCGACTTCCTTCCCAAGATCAAGCTGGAGGCGGCGGTGGCCGACGAACAGCTCGAGCGCGTGCTGGAGGCGATCCAGAACTCCGCCCGCACCGGCAAGATCGGCGATGGCAAGATCTTCGTCAGCCCACTGGAACAGGTGATCCGCATCCGCACCGGCGAACTGGACCAGGACGCGTTGTAAGGCAGCTGCCGCAATCCGGCTCGCTCCCTGACCTCGGTCGCGACACCCGCCGGCGAGGCGCACCGGCCGCACGGCTCACCCGGCGGCGCGGGAAGCGGTGTCCGGCGGCGCGGATTCGCCCGGCTCACCCAGCTCATCGACCATGGCCTGGCGCATCAGGTACTTCTGCACCTTGCCGGTCACCGTCATCGGAAACGCATCGACGAAGCGCACGTAGTGCGGCACCTTGAAGTACGCCATGTGGTGGCGGCAGTAGTCCTGGATCTCCGCCGCGCTGGCCGTTGCGCCGTCGCGCAGGCGCACCCAGGCACAGACCTGCTCGCCGAACTTCGCATCCGGGACGCCGAACACCTGCACGTCGAGCACCTTGGGGTGGGTGTACAGGAATTCCTCGATCTCGCGCGGATACACGTTCTCGCCGCCGCGGATGATCATGTCCTTGAGCCGGCCGACGATGCGGCAGTAACCGTCTTCGTCCAGCGTGGCGAGGTCGCCGGTGTGCATCCAGCCCGTCAGGTCGATCGCCTCGCCGGTACGCGCCTCGTCCTGCCAGTAGCCCAGCATCACCGAGTAGCCCCGCGTGCACAGCTCGCCGGGCTGGCCGCGGGGCACGATGCGACCGGCCTCGTCGACCAGCTTCACCTCTACATGCGGATGCACCCGGCCCACGCTGTCCACGCGCCGCTCCAGCGGATCGCCCGGCAGGGTCTGGAAGCTCACCGGGCTGGTCTCGGTCATGCCGTAGGCGATCGTGACCTCGGCCATGTGCATCTCGTCCACCACGCGGCGCATCACCTCGATCGGGCACGGCGAACCGGCCATGATGCCGGTGCGCAGGCTGGACAGGTCAAACTCGCGGAAGCGCGGATGCTCCAGTTCGGCGATGAACATCGTCGGCACGCCGTGCAGCCCGGTGCAGCGCTCCTCGGCGACCGCCTCCAGCGTGGCCAGCGCATCGAAGCCCTCGCCGGGTATCACCATGCAGGCGCCGTGGGTGACGCAGGCCAGGTTGCCCAGCACCATGCCGAAGCAGTGGTAGAACGGCACCGGGATGCACAGCCGGTCCCGCTCGGTGAGCCGCATCGCCTCGCCGATGAACCAGCCGTTGTTGACGATGTTGTGATGGGTGAGCGTGGCGCCCTTGGGCGCGCCGGTGGTGCCGGAGGTGAACTGGATGTTCACCGGATCGTCGAAGTCCAGCTCACGCTCCGCCTCGCGCAACCGGGCGAGCGCGACGGCATCACCCATCCCGACCAGCGCCCGCCAGCTGCGGGTTCCGGGCGCAGCTTCGTCGTCCAGCAGGATCACGTCGCGCAACGCGGGCAGGCGCGCGCAGGCCAGCGCACCCGGCGCGGCCTCATCCAGCTCCGGTGCCAGCTCGCGCAGCAGATCCAGGTAATGGGAGCTCTTGAAGCGGCGTGGCAGTACCAGCGCGCGGCACTGGACCATGTTGAGGGCGTACTCCAGCTCGTGCAGGCGATAGGCCGGGTTGATGTTCACCAGGATCAACCCGGCCTTGGGTGCGGCAAACTGCAACAACACCCACTCGGCCCGGTTCGGCGCCCAGATACCCACGCGATCGCCGCGCCGCAGCCCCAGCGCCAGCAGCCCGGCGGCGACACGCTCCACCTCGGCATGGAAATCGCCGTAGTTCAGGCGCACCGCCTGCGTGCGCACGACCAGCGCGGGGCGCCCGGGATGGGCAGCGGCGACGCGATCGAGCAGCGCTCCCACCGTCTCGCCGAGCAGCGGCTTGGCGCTGGCGCCATGAACGTAGCTGGGCAGGTGGCTCATGCGTCATCGCTCCGTGGATGGCCCGCCCGGCAGCATAACGCCGGCACACGCAGGCCTGCGCCGTGCCTCAATCGATGGCGGGAACGGCAGCAGCGCGCCGAAACCGGCCACGGATGCGGTGGCCGCAAACGACGCGCCGCGGCACGGCAGCAGGCCCAGACCGCGCCAGGCCACGAAGCGCCTCACGCCCCCTTCGAGGCCGTTCGAAGGCATCCGAAATCCCACCGGGCGTGAGCGGCGACGCAGCGTG
The DNA here is from genome assembly GCF_002001105.1 of Rhodanobacter sp. C06. Lineage (GTDB taxonomy): Bacteria > Pseudomonadota > Gammaproteobacteria > Xanthomonadales > Rhodanobacteraceae > Rhodanobacter_A. The sequence continues at coordinate 16,838 of NZ_MUNP01000056.1, forward strand.
ATGACGGCACCCCCGCGCAAGCCAGACACGGCGCGGGTTCAGCGCACTTATCCACGGCTTGTACACAATTTGTTGGGTTGACCACTTGCAACCATCCCGATATGTTGTGTCCGTCGGTGCCCTGCCAGACGCGATCGTCGGCCGGGCTCAAAAGGGAATCCGGTGCGAATCCGGAACTGCCCCGCAGCGGTAAGCGGAAACGAACGCCTTGAGATCGCACTGGCTCGCAGCGGCCGGGAAGCGAAGGCAAGTAGGCGGGTCGCCAGACCCGGGTCCGCGAGTCCGAAGACCTGCCGACACGGCATGGCCGGAGCGCCATGCCGAGTGGTGACGGCTTCCGCGGGGAGGCGCGTCGACGCATCGGGCCCAGCCGCCCGATCGCGCGACCGTCCGCGAGCAACCGCCACTTCAGCCCTGCGCGCGGGAGCAGGCGGTTGATCACTTTCGGTTGGAGTCACCGACATGCAGCCTCTCGATACCGCCACCCGCGAGCGTCCCGGCGCCCGCGTGGAGTCGTCCGTGTTTTCCGCCGTGGCCAGCGACGCCGCGGCACCCGCCAGCGAAACCCCGATGCACGCACAAAAACAACAACACGCCGAACCCTTTGCCCTCACTCCGCCGCACAACCCCGGCCAGATGCGCGTGACCAAGCGCAATGGCGGCCAGGAGACGGTGGACGTCAACAAGATCGTGCGCGCGGTGACCCGCAGCGCCGACGGCCTGCATGCGGTCGACCCGCTACGCGTGGCGCTGAAGACCATCGGCGGCCTGTACGACGGCGCCACCACCCAGGAGCTGGACCAGCTCTCGATCCGCACATCCGCCGCGCTCACCGCGGAAGAGCCCGAGTACGGCCAGCTCGCCGCGCGCCTGCTCGGTGCCTACATCGACAAGGAAGTGAGCGGCCAGGAGATCCAGAGTTTCTCGCAGTCGATCGCGCGCGGCGCCGAGCTGGGCATCCTCAACGCGCGCCTGCGCGACTACGTCGCCGTCAACGCGCGCAAGCTCAACGACGCGATCGATCCGCTGGCTACCCGCCGTTTCGAGTACTTCGGCCTGCGCACGGTGTACGACCGATACCTCTTGCGCCATCCGCAGCAGCGCAAGGTGATCGAGACGCCGCAGCATTTCTTCATGCGCATCGCCTGCGCGCTGGGCGGCGGCGAGATCGGCGAGACGCTGGAGCTGTATCGCCTGCTCTCGTCGCTGGAATACATCGCCAGCTCGCCCACGCTGTTCAATGCCGGCACCGCGCACGAACAGCTCAGCTCGTGCTTCCTGCTCGACTCGCCGACCGACTCGCTGGAGGCTATCTACGACAAGTACGCCGACGTGGCGAAGCTCAGCAAGTTCGCCGGCGGCATCGGCCTGGCCTATTCGCGCGTGCGTTCGCGCGGCTCGCTGATCAAGGGCACCAACGGCCACTCCAACGGCCTGGTGCCGTGGCTGAAGACGCTGGACGCCTCGGTCGCCGCGGTGAACCAGGGCGGCAAGCGCAAAGGCGCGGCTTGCGTGTACCTGGAAACCTGGCACGCCGACATCGAGGAATTCCTGGAGCTGCGCGACAACACCGGCGACGAGGCGCGCCGCGCGCACAATCTCAACCTGGCCAACTGGATCCCCGACGAATTCATGCGGCGCGTCGAAACCGACGGCGACTGGTCGCTGTTCGACCCGAAGGTCGTGCCGCACTTCGTCGACAGTTGGGGCGAAACCTTCGAAACCGCCTATCGCAAGGCCGAGGCCGAGGGCTTGGCGGCGAAGACGGTGAAGGCGCGCGACCTGTACGCGCGCATGCTGCGCACGCTGGCGCAGACCGGCAACGGCTGGATGACCTTCAAGGACCGTTGCAACGCCACCAGCAACCAGACCGCCAAGCCGGACAACGTCATCCACCTGTCCAACCTGTGCACCGAGATCCTGGAAGTCACCAACGCCGGCGAGACGGCGGTGTGCAACCTCGGTTCGATCAACCTGTCGCGCCACGTGATGGACGGTGCCGTCGACTACGACAAGCTCGCCACCACCGTGCGCACCGCCGTGCGCCAGCTCAACCGGGTGATCGACCTCAACTTCTACCCGATAGCCACCGCCGCCACAGCCAACCGCAAGTGGCGCCCGGTGGGCCTGGGCGTGATGGGCCTGCAGGACGTGTTCTTCAAGCTGCGCCTGCCGTTCGATTCGGCCGAAGCGCTGGCGCTGTCCTCGCGCATTGCCGAGGAGATCTACTTCCACGCGCTGTCGCAGTCGAACGAACTGGCCGAGGCCGAAGGCGCCCATCCCGGCTTTGCCGAGAGCCGTGCCGCCAGTGGCGACCTGCAGTTCGACCATTGGCCGAACGCCAAGCCGCACGATGACGCACGCTGGAACGCGCTGCGCGAGAACATCAAGGCCAAGGGCCTGCGCAACTCGCTGCTGATCGCCATCGCGCCCACCGCCACCATTGCCTCGATCGCCGGTTGCTACGAGTGCATCGAGCCGCAGGTGTCGAACCTGTTCAAGCGCGAAACGCTGTCGGGCGACTTCCTGGTGGTGAACCGCTACCTGGTCGACGAACTGAAGACGCTGGGCCTGTGGACCAGCGAAGTGCGCGACGCGATCAAGCTGGCCGAAGGTTCGATCCAGGGCATCACCGCGATCCCCGAGCGCCTGCGCCAGGTCTACCGCACGGTGTGGGAGCTGCCGCAGAAGGCACTGATCGAACTGGGCGCCGCACGCGGTGCCTACATCGACCAGAGCCAGTCGCTGAATCTGTTCATGGAAAACCCGAACATCGGCCAGCTCTCGTCCATGTACATGTACGCGTGGAAGGCGGGCATCAAGACAACGTACTACCTGCGTTCGCGGCCGGCGACGAAGATCGCCAAGACCACGGTGTCGGCGACGAAGGCCGCGGCCCCGGCAATCGAGCAGGAGCAGGCGACGGCGGCCGTGTTCTGCTCGCTGGAAAACCCCGAGTACTGCGAGGCTTGCCAGTAATACGGCTTGCTCCCCTCTCCCGCCGGGAGAGGGGTTGGGGGTGAGGGTTCGGCCTTGCCCGTACGTTGCGCAAGTCACGAACCCTCATCCGCCCCTTCGGGGCACCTTCCCCCGAAGGGGGGAAGGAATGCCTCGCGCACCAAGTTCACGGAGAACACCATGTCCGCCCAACCCGAACGCCCCCAGCACATCCTCGATCCCGGCTTCGAACTCACCTTGCGTCCGATGCGCTATCCGGCGTTCTACGAGATGTACCGCAACGCGATCAAGAACACCTGGACGGTGGACGAGGTGGATTTCTCGCTGGATACCACCGACCTCAACGCCAAGATGTCGGCGGCCGACCGCCATCTGATCCACCGGCTGATCGCGTTCTTCGCTACCGGCGACACTATCGTGTCGAACAACCTGGCGCTGAATCTGTACCAGCACATCAACGCGCCGGAAGCGCGCATGTACTTGTCGCGCCAGCTGTATGAGGAGGCGTTGCACGTGCAGTTCTACCTGACCCTGCTGGACACCTACATCCCCGACCAGAACGAGCGCGCCAAGGCCTTCGCGGCGATCGAGAACATCCCCTCGATCCGCGCCAAGGGCGAGTTCTGCTTCAAGTGGATCGATTCCATCCAGGGCGTGCAGCGACTGGAGACGCGGGAGCAGCGCCGCCAGTTCCTGCTCAACCTGATCTGCTTCGCCGCCTGCATCGAAGGCATGTTCTTCTTCGCCGCCTTCGCCTACGTCTACTACTTCCGTTCGCGAGGCCTGCTGCACGGCCTCGCCTCCGGCACCAACTGGGTGTTCCGCGACGAGAGCTGCCACATGGCGTTCGCCTTCGAGGTGGTGCGCACGGTGCGCGCCGAGGAGCCTGACCTGTTCGACGAAGCCATGCGCGCGCAGGTCGAGGAAATGCTGGAAGACGCCATCGCCTGCGAGACGCAGTTCGCCGAGGACGTGCTCTCCGGCGGCGTGGTCGGGCTGTCGTCGAAGGAGATGCGCCAGTACCTGGAATACTGCGCCGACCAGCGCCTCGCCCAGCTCGACCTGCCGAAGAAGTACGGCGCGAAGAACCCGTTCGACTTCATGGACCTGCAGGACGTGCAGGAAGTGACGAACTTCTTCGAGCGCCGCGTCTCGGCCTACCAGGTGGGCGTGGAGGGCGAGGTGGCGTTCGACATGGCGTTCTAAGAGCCTGCTCCATGCCTACGCATAGCTCGCGCCGTGAGCTGTTTGCGCGCAGGCCAAGGAAGAACGGCGGAGTGGGCGTCCGTCCACGACCGATTGATGACGCAGGCATGCAGGCAAACTGACCCGGCCCCGGAATTTGATGGGAGCAGGGGTTGCCTTGCCGTGGCCGCCATGCGGCAGCGCGTGGCTTGACCCCTGCCTTCGCAGGGGCAGGCTCTGCCAGCCGGGCAGGCGCTGCGCCACGCGCCACCACCTGACGGCCACGGCAAGGCAACGTGGGCTACGCGGAGACATGGAGCAGGCTCTGTCGTCCGCGGACACGCGCCGCGGGCGGACTTCCTTCACACGCGCTTGTCACAATTTTCGCCCTAAGATGCCCCCTGCCGCTGGCGGCAACCAGCGCGCCATTGCCGATCGCCTCCCCACCGGGGAGGCGTCGTCGTTCCGGGGACACTTATAAAAACCACACGAGGAAACCCATGGCCATCAAGATGCGTGCCCGCTCGCTTCCGTTCGCCATCGCCACGCTGCTGGCGACCAGTTCCGTCTTCGCCCAGAACATCACCACCTCCGGCGCCATCGGCCGCGTGCTGGATGCGCAGGGCAAGCCCGTGGCCGATGCCACCGTGACCATCCTGCACGTGCCTTCCGGCACCACCAAGACGGTGACCACGGATGCCGACGGCCGTTACGCCGCGCAAGGCCTGCGTACGGGCGGCCCGTTCACGATCACCGCTGCGAAGACCGGATTCGCCGGCACCGAACAGGACAACGTCTACCTGCAGCTGGGCCAGCCTTCCTCGATCAACCTCAGCCTGGGCGCGGGCGCCGAATCGGCGCGCACGCTGGGCGCGGTGACGGTGAGTGCCTCGTCGCTGGCGCAGACCTTCACCTCCGAGAACAAGGGCCTGTCCACCACCATCTCGCAGCGCGAACTGCAGGCCACGCCGCAGGGCAACCGCTCGATCGACGACGTGGTGCGGCTCGATCCGCGCATCACCGTGACCGACCAGGGCACCGGCGCGATCTCCGCCGCGGGCATGAACAACCGCTACAACAACATCGCGGTGGACGGCGTGACCCAGGGCGACCCGTTCGGCCTCAACGCGAACGGCCTGCCTTACCAGAAGTCGCCGATCTCGCCCGAGACGATCGCCGAGTACAACATCTCCACCGCGAACTACGACGTCTCCTCCGACGTGGTCGGCGCCGACGTCAACGCGGTGACGAAGTCCGGCACCAACCAGTTCCACGGCTCGGTCTACTACAGCTACCGCAACGCGAACCACCTGGTGGGCGACGCCGGCTGGCTGCCCAGCAGCGACCCCGGCTACCACTACAAGGGCTACCAGAAGGACGCCACCTACGGCTTCAACGTCGGCGGCCCGATCCTCAAGGACAAGCTGTTTTTCTTCGTCTCCGCGGAGCACGAGAAGACCACCGGCATCGGCGCCGATTCGGCCAACGGCCTGGACGACACGCTGGGCAACGGCCCGTCCACCAGCAACAAGGTGTCGCCGGGCGACCTGCAGCAGGTCATCGCCACCGCCAGCAAGCTCGGCCTCACCCCCGGCAACTTCGGCGGCCCCACCGGCCTGACCTACGACGACAAGCGCTACCTCGGCAAGATCGACTGGAACATCTCCAACAACCACCGCGCCAGCTTCACCTACCAGTACACCAAGGAGCTGCTGCCGGCGGTGGGCGGCAACAGCCCGAACAGCGTCGGCCTGACCAGCTACACCTACACCAAGGCCATCACCACCAACAACTACGTACTGCACCTGTACGACGACTGGAACGACAGCTTCTCCACCGAGGCCAAGGTCGGTTACCAGAAGTACGTGCAGGACACCACCGCGCCGTTCCAGCAGCCCTCGGTGACCGTGAACCTCTCGCCCACCGGCAAGGGGCCGTCGGTGAACCTGGGCGAGGAACAGTTCCGCCACTACAACCACATCGACACCAAGAAAGTCAGCATCTTCCTCGCCGCCACCTGGTACCTGGGCGACCATGCGATCAAGGGTGGCGTCGATTTCCAGCGCAACCAGATTTACAACCTGTTCGGCCAGTCCGAGTTCGGCGTCTACACCTTCTGGGGCCTGGCCAACTTCGCCGCCGGCAACTACAACAAGTATTCGCTGTACCACCCGGCACCCGGCTACGCACTGGCCGACATCGCCGCCCAGTGGACCTACAGCCAGTTCAGCCCGTTCCTGCAGGACACCTGGCAGGTCAACGACGCGCTGTCGGTGCAGTACGGCGTGCGCATGGACGTGCCGCACTCCAACAAGCAGCCGGTCTACAACCCGGCCTTCGCGCAGACCTTCGGCTACGCGAACAACTACACCGTCGGCTCTTCCAACCGCATCGTGGAGCCGCGACTGTCGTTCAACTACAACTTCGACACCGCGTACAAGACCCAGCTGCGCGGCGGCGCGGGCCTGTTCCAGACCAACCCGCCCACGGTGTGGATGACCAACCCGTTCCAGAACAACGGCGTCACCCTGCTCAATTACACCTCGTTCAACCCGGCCAACGCGCCGTTCAGCCCCGACCCGTTCCACCAGAACATCCCGGCCGGCGGCGGCGCGGGCTCGATCGACACCATCGCCCGCAACTTCCGCCTGCCCAGCGTGTGGAAGATGAGCCTGGCACTGGACCGCGAGCTGCCGTGGTGGGGCATGGTGGCCTCGGCCGAGTACCAGCACATCAAGGTGCGCGACGGCATCCTGTACGAGGCGTTGAACTTCGGCGCGCCCACCGGCACGCTGCCGGACGGCCGCGAGCAGTTTTGGAAGGTTCCGGGCGAGGCGCCGAAGACGGCCGACACCCTGGCCAACCAGAACCGCGCCTTCAGCACCGCCTCCACGTTGCTCACCAACACCCACAAGGGCAAGTCGGACAGCTTCACGCTGGCGTTGAGCAAGCCGTTCTCGGACAGCTGGTTCGGCAACGTCAGCCTCACCTTCAACCACGCCACCGACGTCGACCCCGGCACCGACACCATCGCCTACAACGGCTACCAGCGCGTGGCGCGGCTGGACCCGAACAGCGACGTGCTGGCCACCTCCAACTACAACGTGGCCAAGACGCTGAAGGCCTCGCTGACCTGGCAGCACGCATTCTTCGGCGACTACAACACCCAGGTCTCGCTGTTCTACAGCGGCCACACCGGCCTGCCCTACACCTGGGTGTTCGGCAACGACGCCAACGGCGACAGCGTCGGCGGCTGGGATCCGGTCTACATCCCGTCGGCGAACGACCCCAAGGTGGCCTACGCCGCCGGCACCAGTGCGCAGACGATCGCGCAATTCCAGGCCTTCCTCGCCGGCGACGACTACCTGCGCGACCATCGCGGCCAGATCGCCAACCGCAACGGCGACCGCACCGCCTGGGTCAACGAACTGGACATGAGCTTCTCGCAGGAAGTGCCCGGCATCTTCAAGGGCAACAAGGGCGTGCTGCGGCTGGACGTCTACAACGTGCTCAACCTGGTGAACAGCGACTGGGGCCAGCAGCGCAACACCGGCATCTACCCCACCCGCATCCTCGCCAACTACGCCGGCGTGAACGCGCAGGGGCAGTACCTGTACTCGCTGCCCACCGACAAGAATGGCAACTACCAGCCGCAGCCGCTGCAGACCTACGACGGCGGTTTCTACGACCCCAGCCGCGTGGTCTCGCGCTGGTCGGCCATGCTGACCCTGCGCTACAACTTCTGAGCGTTTGCGACCTTCAAACGCGAAGACCGGCCACGGATGGCCGCAATGGATCGGTCGCGCGAGCGATCGATCCATGGGGACGCGTACGGGCGTGGGCCGGATGCGCCGGCGAAACACTCGGCTCGACGCGGAATGTTTCGCGCGCGTACCGACCACGTTCCGGCCGCAACCGGGCATGGGCGCCTGCGGGCACCCGTGCCGTTTCCGGCACCGCGTCATCTCGCGCCACTTGACGTGTAACGATCGTTACACGTAACGTTCGTTACATGCAGACGCGCAAAGACGCACTGATCGACGCCCTCATCGCCCACCTGCTCGAACGCGGGCTGGCCGACCTGTCGCTGCGCCCGCTCGCCGCGGCCACCGGCACCAGTGCCCGCCTGCTCATCTACCACTTCGAAACGAAGGAAAGCCTGCTCGCCGAGGTCCTCGAAACCATGCAGACGCGGCTGCGCCGGTCCTTCGCGCAACTGCTTGCGCCGGGCACGCCGAAACGGCAGCCGCAGCCGCTCAAGCTGCTCTGGCAATGGGCGACCGCCAGGCGCAACTACCCCTACCTCAAGCTGCTCTACGAGCTGCAGATACTCGCCATCCAGAGCCCGGACACCTACGCGCAGTACCTGCAGCGCAACGCCTCGAACTGGTCGGACTTCATCCTCGCGATGCTCCCGGCGCCGCGGCGCGATCCCGCCTTCGCCACGTTGTGCGCGGCGGTGTTCGACGGCCTCTTCCTCGAACTGATGAGCACGGGCGACCGCAAGCGGACCACGCAGGCGCTCGACCGCTTCATCCGCATCGCCGGCGACACCCCCAAGCAGCACGCGGGCGCCTGAACCCGGAACCCACGCCGCACCGCACCGGAAGGACTTTCCATGCACACCCTGCTCGCCCATGCGCGGACGATCGAGAAGCGCCGATGGTCCGTCATCCTCGTCGGCCTGCTGCTCGCGCTCGGCGTGGCCAGCCTGCCCTTCAGCACCTGGGATCACGAGTTCGCCAGCGTCGGGCATCTGGTCGGCAACGAGGCGATCTGGTGGATCTACGTCGCGGCGATGCTGCTCTACGTGCGCAAGGTCGAGCGACGGCCACTGTCGTCCATCGGTTTCCGCGCACCCGGCATCGGCAACACACTGATCGGCGTGGCGGCCGGCGTGGCGGTACTTGCCGTGCTGGGCACGATGTACTTCCTCATACTCCCTGCGCTGCACCTGAGCGACTCGGCAGCCGCCACGGCGAACGGCGGCGCGCTGATGGCCACGCCCTTCTGGTGGCGCCTCGTCTCGACCGTACGCGCCGCGGTTTCCGAGGAAGTGCTGTTCCGCGGCTATGCGATGCAGCGGATCGAGGAGTTGAGCGGCAGCCGCGCCGTCGCGCTGCTGCTCTCCCTGACCGTGTTCACCATCGACCACGTGACCTACTGGGGCTGGAGCCACGAACTGATCGTCGCCGTCGGCGGCCTGGCGTTTTCCCTGCTGTACCTGTGGCGGCGCAACCTGTGGGTCAACATCATCGCGCACTTCATCGTGGACGCCGCCTCGGTGCTTGCCTGAGACGGCGGCACGGCGCGCGAGGGCGGCGGCCCTATTGACTACACGTGTCGTCAGGCGTAGTTTGCCGACACGTGTAGTCAAAACAGGTGCGCCCGCATGCCAAGACCTTCCATCGGCGACCAGGAACTCGCCCTGCTGCGCCATCTCGCCGCCCACGAGCCTGTCTCGGTAGGCGAGGTGGCCGCCGGCTTCGGCGAGGCACAAGGCCTCGCCCGCTCGACCGTGCTGACGATGATGGAGCGCCTGCGCGCCAAGGGTTACCTCAAGCGCCGGCAGGCGCAGGGCATGTACCGCTACAGCACCGCCACCGGTCCCGGCGAGGCGATGCGCAGCGCGGTGGGCCAGTTCGTGGAAAAGACGCTGAGCGGCTCGGTCTCGCCGTTCGTGGCCTGGATGGCCGAGCGCGGCGAGGTCAGCGACGACGAACTGGCCGAACTGCAGGCGCTGGTGAAGCAGCTCAAGACCACGCGCAAGGAGAAGTGAGATGACGACGTTCGATCATCTGGCCGCCCTGCTGCTGGAACGCCTCGCCTGGACGTCGCTGCAAGCCATCGTGCTGGTGGGTGCGGTCGCCCTGCTCATACGCACCTTTCCGCGGCTGCCCGCGGCTGCGCGCTGCGCGCTGTGGTGGCTGGTGGGCCTGCAGGTGCTGCTGGGCCTGGCGTGGCAGGCGCCGATCCGCCTGCCGCTGCTGGCCCCGCCAACCGTTGCAACAACGCCGATCGTTGCCACACCACAGCGCAGCGCGTCCGCTACCGCAGTGGTCCACGCCGCCGCCATCGGCGCGGGCGTCGACCATGCCATCGCGCCCTTCGCGGCCACGCCTGCCGCGACGCCGATATCCGGCGCCAAAGCGTCCGCCGGCGCCGAACCGGGCTGGCTGGCCAGCCATTGGCGCACGGCCCTGGTCGCCGCGTGGCTGCTCCTGCTGCTGGCGCAGTTGCCCGCGCTGGTCCGCGAATACCTTCGTGCGCACCGCCTGCGCCATGCCGCGCAAACGGTGACGGGCTCCGAGCTGCGGATGCGCTGTGTGCGGCAGGCCCGCGCGCTCGGCTTGCGCCGCGCGCCCGCCGTGTTGGTCTCGCCCGACATCGCCTCGCCCCAGGTCAGCGGCGGCTGGCGTCCGGTCGTGTTGTGGCCGGCGCACGCCACGCTGAGCGCCGAGGAAGCCGAGTTGGCGCTGGCCCACGAGCTCGCCCATCTCAAGCGCGGCGATCTGCTGCTGGGCTGGATTCCCGCGCTGGCCATGCGGCTGTTCTGCTTCCATCCGCTGCTGCGCTGGGCGATGCGCGAATACGCGCTGCATCGCGAGGCCGCCTGCGACGCACAGGCCGTCGAACAGCAGCGCGTCGCACCGCAGGACTACGGCCAGCTGCTGCTGCGGCTGGGCGTGGCGCGCCCGCTGCACGCCGGCCTCGCCGGCGCATCCCCCACCTTCCACAACCTCAAGAGGCGACTGACCATGCTGCAGCAGACCCCTGCGGCGATGCCGCGCAACCGTGGCTGGCTGCTTGTCGCGCTCGTCGCGCTGATCGGCGTGCTGCCATATCGCGTGGTGGCCGATGCCGCGCAACCCGCGACAGCCGGCAGCACGCCGATCAGCGCGACGAGCGCGACAAGCAGCCAGCCACGGTTGCGCGGCATCGCCGCCGGGGTCTGCTGCAGCATGGTCAGTCGGGTGAAGACG
>NZ_MUNP01000032.1 GCF_002001105.1 Rhodanobacter sp. C06
CTGTTTGCGCTGGTCAACCTATGGATGGCGCGCGGGATACTGCTGCAACCGAGATAGGGTTGCTGCGTCCGCCGTGGCCTGAAAAGGCTGGCGGCGGCACGAAGAACATGGAATGGGGCTCGCGGGCGGGAGCATCTTGCCTGCCGCTGGCTCAAATACGCGCCGAGAGCATGAGGCGGTGATTGATCAGACCATCCCTAGAGAGGGTGTTTTTTAGCATGGTTCCGGAAAGTGCATCGCACCCTTTGTTCATCGATTGATGGGCTTGGGAAGTCTTGGCATCACCTGATGCAGCAATGCGGAAAACTCACCTGAAACGACAAGTTTTCCAGATCCTCCATTCATTCCATGCAGATGAACCACTTGGGTAAAGGCCAGGATGGCTAGCAGCATCGTGATCTGAATCTGCGCGCCTTGCGCCAACGCCCAAGGGTGGTGAGCTACGTACTCGTTCTGATAGCGCTGGAGCACGATGCGCCCCCCATGAACTGAGCCATGCAGGTCTTTCTTATCCAGTTTGATGGCGTCGGCGATCTGTTGGGCGAACTCCTCTGTACCTCCAAATTGCGTAACCAATTCGGCTGATACCCGATCCGCAAGGACGCCGAAAGCAATTTCCCTGGAACTGGAGATGGGCCTACGCGGCATCCGATCGTTCTCCAGAAAACCGTGAACCTCGTCATCGGTGGTTAATGCAGGTGAGCCAAAGAAGATGGCGCGTAGATAGCGCTCCAGTTGTGGGCGATACATTGCCTCGGCAGCGCTTCCGTATTGGACAGGATCGGTGGTGAGGAGGTGGGTTGCTGCAGCGGCGATATCGATTGACGACTTCAGGAGCGGGATTGCGACATGAATGCGAGCGCAGCTGTTCTCGAATACGTACGGGGTGATTTGCTCGGTGATCTTTTCGATGATCTCATTGGCACGGGCGGCATGCCGCTTCGTTTGCTCGATTTCAGCGTCCCACATGGCGCGATCCTAGAGAGTTTCGGGCTTTTGCCGTACATCAGATCTTGACTAAGGAGGTCTGTCTGACCAGCAAGATCAAGGGTCAATAAGCAATGCAGCGGCCTTTCTGACGCTCATGATGCGGGTCAGTCTGGCATCGAGCCATGCAGGCACCAAGCACCACCGCCCCCAAACCCGTAAAATACCCGCCTCGCACGGCCGCCCGGCCCGTCAAGGAACACACTGAGCATGAACACCATCGAAGGCGATTTCGCCACGCCCAAGGGCCGCTTCGCGATCGTGGCGAGCCGTTTCAACGGTTTTGTCGTGGAGCCGCTGGTGGCCGGGGCGCGTGACGCGCTGCTGCGCCATGGCGTGAAGGACGACGCCATCGACCTGGTGCGCGTGCCGGGTGCGTGGGAGATCGCGCTGGCCGCGCACAAGCTGGCGACGTCGGGCAAGTACGCTGCGGTGATCGCGCTGGGCGCGGTGATCCGCGGGGCCACCCCGCACTTCGACTACGTGGCCGGCGAATGCGCCAAGGGTCTGGCCAAGGCCGGTTTCGATTCCGGCGTGCCGGTGGCGTTCGGCGTGCTCACCACCGATTCCATCGAGCAGGCGGTCGAGCGTGCCGGCACCAAGGCCGGCAACAAGGGCGCCGACGCCGCAATGGCCGCGCTGGAGATGGTCAACCTGTACGGCCAGCTGTGATGCACCCACGTTCCGAAGGGATTGACCTCGCCGCGCGCTCGCGTGCCCGCCGCCGCGCGCTGCAGGCGCTGTACGCCTGGCAGCTGTCCGGCAGCCACATGAATGCGGTGATCGAGCAGTTCCGCCACGAGCAGGACATGGAAGTGGCCGACCTCGACTACTTCGAGGACTTGCTGCACGGCGTCGAGAAGAACGTCGATGCGCTCGATGCCTCCCTGCGCCCGTACCTCGATCGCGAAGTGGCCGAGGTCGACCCGATCGAGCGCGCCGCGCTGCGCCTCGCCGCGTATGAGCTGAAGCACCGCCCCGACGTGCCCTACCGCGTGGTGATCAACGAGGCGATCGAAGTCACCAAGCGCTTTGGCGCCGACCACGGCCACAGCTACGTCAATGGCGTGCTGGACAAGCTGGCCGCCGAACTGCGCGCGGTCGAGAAGCGCGGCTGATGGATGCCGGCGCCCGGACGGAAGGACGGGTGCCGGTGCTGGAAACCGCGCGCTTGCGCCTGCGGGCGCATCGCCCCGAGGACCATGCCGGTTGCACCGCGTTGTGGGCCGATCCGGACGTGGTGCGCTACATCGGTGGCCGCCCGTTCACCACCGAGGAAACCTGGCGCCGCATGCTGGCCTCGCGCGGACTGTGGAGCATGCTCGGCTACGGCTACTGGGCCGTCGAGGAAAAGGCCGGCGGCCACTACATCGGCGATGTCGGCTTTGGCGACTTCCGCCGCGAGATCGAGCCCTCGCTGGTGGGCATGCTGGAATTCGGTTGGGTGCTGTCGCCCGAGGCGCATGGCCGCGGCTATGCGAGCGAGGCGATCGCCGCGGCCACTGCCTGGGCCGACGCGCATCTGGCGGGCATGCGTGCGGTGTGCCTCATCGATGAACGCAACGCCGCCTCCATCCGCGTGGCCACGAAGGCCGGCTTTCGCGAATGGCAGCGCACCACCTATCACGGCGAACCCGCCCTGGTGTTCGCCCGCGGGGCGTGAGAGTCACTTCGCCGGGCAGTCACGGCTGTTGTCGGCGATGCCGGTGATCAGCCAGCGTCCGCCCACCCGCGCCAGGTTGAACACATCGGTGCCGCAGTGGTGCGGCTTGCCGTCGAGCAGGAAGACGTAGGGCGCCCACACCACCGCGATGTTGTCGTCCACGCGCACCTGCGGATCGCGGATGCGTTCCTCGATGCTGGCCTTGCCCGGCTTTACATGGTCGACGAAGTCGCCCAGCGTGAGCTGCACCGGTTTGCCCTGGCGCATCAGCGTGGCCATGCCTGTAGGCAACACCTGCGCGCGCATGCCGGCTTGGTCGTAGCGCGACATCGCCGCAAAGAAGGCCTGGACCGGCGTCAGCACGGTCGCGTCGCTGGTCGCAGATGCCGATGGCGCAGCCAGCACCGGCGCGGTGGCGAGCAGGGCGAGCGACAGAATGGCGGGGTGGAAGCGGACACGGCGCATGGCGGCAAGCTCCAACGGGAAAGTGGCGCCAGCCTCGCACGCGTGCAGCGCCCGTGCATGCGCCGCAGGTCACGGGCTTGCGCCGCGCCCGTGCGGATGCTCTGCTTTGGAACCGCTCCCCGCAGGACCGCCATGGAATTCCGCCTGATCGATCGCATCCGCGAACGCACCGCGCAAACGCGCGACGACGTGCGCCTGGGCATCGGCGACGACGCCGCGCTGCTGGCCGTGCCGGCGGGGCAGGAACTGGCGGTGGCGATCGACACCCTGGTCGAGGGCGTGCATTTCCCGGTGGGCACCGCGCCGGCCGACGTCGGCTGGAAGGCGCTGGCGGTGAACTTGTCCGATCTGGCCGCGATGGGCGCCACACCGGCGTGGGCGCTGCTGGCGCTGACCCTGCCGCGGCCCGATGCGGCCTTCATCGACGGCCTGGCCGACGGCTTCGCGCAGCTGGCGCGGCTGCACCGGCTGGCGCTGGTGGGAGGCGACACCACGCGCGGGCCGCTCACGCTCAGCGTGGCCGTACACGGCTTCGTGCCGCCGGGCCAGGCACTGACCCGTGCCGGCGCGCGCGCGGGCGACGCGGTGCTGGTCACCGGCACGCTGGGCGATGCGGCGGCGGGCCTGCGCTGCCTGCAACCGCACATGGACGTCCAGACGTCCTTGCGCGATGCGCTGGTCGAGCGCCTGAATCGTCCGGTGCCGCGCCTGGCGGCGGGACTGGCACTGCGTGGCCGCGCCAGCGCCTGCATCGACGTATCCGACGGACTGCTCGCCGACCTCGGCCATCTCTGCATTGCGAGCGGCGTGGGCGCGGAGATCGACGCGGCCCTGCTGCCGCGCTCGTCCGCACTACTGGGCCTGTTCGACGAGGCCGCCGCGCGCGACTTCGCGCTGGCCGGCGGCGACGACTACGAGCTGTGCTTCAGCGTGCCCGCCGCGCGCGTAGCCGAAGTGCAGGCCGACCTGGCGCGGCTGGGCTGCGGCGCCACGCGCATCGGTCGCATCGTGGCCGGCGATGGCGTACGGGTGCGCGATGCTGACGGCAGCCGGCTGGAACCGGGACGGCAAGGCTGGGATCATTTCTCGGCGTAGCGTGGATCGGTTGTAGGTCGGGCTTCAGCCCGACATCCCGCCAAGTCGGGCTGAAGCCCGACCTACGCCCGGCCCACCTGCACGTTTCGTTGCGCCATTGTTGGGACACCTCATGACTGCTTCCGCCGAACGCAAGACGCTCACCTCCGCGCAACGCCGTGCCCTGCTTGCCACGCCTGCCGGCTGGATCGCCTGCGGTTTCGGCTCGGGCCTCGCGCCGGTGGCGCAGGGCAGCTGCGGTTCGCTGGCGGCGATCCTGCCGTGGCTGCTGCTGCGCGAGCTGTCGCTGGCCGCGAACCTCGCGGTCATCGTGCTGGGCTTCCTGCTCGGCGTGTGGGCCTGCGAACGGGCCAGTCGTGCGCTGGGCGTGGACGATCACCGCGCGCTGGTGTGGGACGAATTCGTCGGCCTATGGATCGCGTTGCTGCCCGCGCTGCTGGCGCCGTGGTGGGCGGTGTTCGCGGGCTTCGCGCTGTTCCGCCTGTTCGACGTGTGGAAGCCGTGGCCGGTCCGCGTGTTCGACCGCCGCCTGCATGGTGGTCTGGGCGTGATGGTGGACGACGTGGTCGCCGGCGTGTTCGCCGCGGTGGTGCTGGCGATCGCGCTGCATTTCCTGCGTTGATTTTTGCTGCTCGCTGCTCCCATCTCCCTCCGGTAGAAGGGGAGAGATTCACCAGGCAACGCTATTTCTCATTGTGCCCTGGCCCGTAGCGGCGATCCGGGCCGCGGTAGGCCGCGACCTGCGCCAACCGCGGCGTGGCGTAGGCGAATTCCAGCAACAGGCGCAGCTTGCGCGTGCGCACGGGGTCGAAGCGCGCCAGCTTCCTGTGGCCGATGGTGGTGCCCCAGACCAGCGTTTGCCACGCGCCGTTGTTCCAGTATTCGACGCGGTAGTTGGCGATGCCCTGGCCATGGGCGACGGCTTCGCCCAGCGCCAGTGTGTCGAACGCGATGGCATCCGGCAGCTCGAATTCCAGCCAGCCGTTGCGCGCGGCCGACGCGGCGCTCCAGTGCGCGTCGGGGTTCGCGTCGAGCACGGCGTGCGCACTGCTGCCGCTGCTGGCGTGCACGCTGGCGCCTTGCAGCAGGTTGTTCGCGAACAGTTGCGTGCGTTGCGCGGTGAAGCCTCGCAGCGCGGCGATATCTTCCGGGTCGAACAGGCCGTCGCGATTCGGCGGCACGTTGAGCAGCAGTTTGCTGTTGCGGCCCACCGAGCTGAAGTACAGCTCCATCAGGTTGTCGGGCGAGCGCACCTGGTCGTTCTGCTCGGCGTGCCAGAACCAGCCGGGGCGGATCGACACGTCCGATTCGCCGGGGCGCCACGCGCCGCCGTGGGGATCGCCGTGGGCCAGCAGGTCGCCGACCCAAGGGCGGTCATAGCCGGGGTAGGGCACGCTGGCGGGGTCGACGCTGGACCAGCAGGTTTCGCCGGCCATGCCTTTCTCGTCGCCGATCCAGCGCACATCGGGGCCGGCGTCGGAGAACATGATGGCGTCCGGTTGCAGGCGGCGCACGGTGGCATGGATGCGCGGCCAGTCGTAGGCCTGCTTGCGGCCGTTAGGGCCTTCGCCGTTGGCACCGTCAAACCAGACCTCCACGATCTTGCCGTAGTTGCTGAGCAGCTCGGTGAGCTGGGCGATGTAGTAGTCGTTGTAGGCCTCGCCGCTGCCGTAGACCTTCGCGTTGCGGTCCCACGGCGACAGGTACACGCCGGCGCCCAGGCCTTCGGCGCGGCAGGCGTCGGTGAACTCGCGCACCACGTCGCCGTGGCCGTTCTTCCACGGGCTGGATGCCACCGAGTGCTTGGTGGTGGCGGTGGGCCACAGGCAGAAGCCGTCGTGGTGCTTGGCGGTGAGGATCATGCTGCGGAAGCCGGCCTGCTTCGCCGTGCGCGTCCATTGCCGCGCATCCAGCTTGCGCGGATTGAAGATCGAAGGCGACTCGGTGCCATCGCCCCATTCCTTGCCGGTGAAGGTGTTCACCGTGAGGTGCACGAACATCGCCAGCTCGTCGCGCTGCCAGCGCAACTGCTGCGGCGTGGGGCGCGGTCGCGGCCCTGCAGCGGCTGCCGTGGGCGCGGCGTCGGCATGGCCGACGCGGGTCAGGCCGAGTGCGCCCAGTGAGGCGGCGGTCGAGCCGGCGAGCAGGAAACGGCGACGATCCATGGAACGAGCCTCCGCGGTGGATGCCATGGCATCGGGACAATCACTATATTCAGATATGACACTGTTGTTCAAATATGATTCATGCGCCGTCGACGGCGACATGCTTGGATGGCATCGCTCGTGCGTGGCGGAGCGCGGGCTTGCATTGCTTCGTTGTGCCGACGCAGCATGCGGCGAGCGGGTCGTGCCACCGACGCTCCCGCGTCCCCGCTGTCAGGAGTGTCTGCCATGCAATACCGTCGCCTCGGCCGTGCCGGCCTGCCGCTTTCCGCACTCTCCTTCGGTGCCTGGGCCACGTTCGGCAAAAGCGTGGATCGCTCCATGGCGCGCGACCTGCTGGCGCTGGCCTGGGATCGGGGTGTGAATTTCTTCGACAACGCCGAGACCTACGGCAACGGCGTGGCCGAGTCGCTGATGGGCGACGTGCTGGCCGACCTGCGTTTCCCGCGCGACAGCTGGTGCGTGTCCAGCAAGGTGTATTTCGGCGCGCAGGAGCATCCGAAGCCGACCCAGCGCGGGCTGTCGCGCAAGCACGTGATCGAGGCCTGCCACCAGGCGCTCGCGCGGCTGCGGGTGGATTACCTCGACCTCTACTTCTGCCATCGCCCCGATCCCGATACGCCGGTTGCGGAAACCGTGGCGGCGATGGACCTGCTGGTGCGCCAGGGCAAAGTGCTGTACTGGGGCACCAGCGAATGGCCGGCAGACGCCATCGTCGAGGCGCATCGCGTGGCGAAGGAAAACCACCTCGCCGCGCCGACGATGGAGCAGCCGCAGTACAACCTGCTGCACCGCGAACGGGTCGAAGTGGAATACGCGCCGCTGTACGCGGAGTACGGCATGGGCACCACGATCTGGTCGCCACTGGCCTCGGGGCTGCTTTCCGGCAAATACGACGACGGCGTGCCGGCCGACTCGCGGCTGGCGCATCCGGACTACGCCTGGTTGCGTGAAAGCGTGCTGGGCGAACACGGCGAGCGGGTGGCGAAGGTGCGCCGGCTGCGGCCGATCGCCGACGAGCTGGGCTGCAGCACCGCGCAGCTGGCGATCGCCTGGTGCCTTGCCAATCCGCAGGTGTCCACCGTGATGCTGGGCGCGAGCCGGCGGGAACAACTGGAACACAACCTCGGTGCGCTCGATGTATTGCCGAAACTGGACGAGGCGGTGCGCCGGCGCATCGCGCAGGCGGTGGAATGACGTTGGCGACAGGGACCGGCTGTGGCGCCGATTGACAATTTAATGAGAATCATTATCATCAACTCCGCCTGAAGCCCATGCGGAGTCGTCCATGTCGATTGCCACCATACCGAGCCTGCCGACGGCCGCCAGCCGGCTGGTCCATCCGCTGCCGCGCCTCTCGCTGCAGCCCCGCGCCACCGAGGCCACGTCGGCGGTGCGCCGCATCAGCAGCCAGTCGCTGCTGGAGGGCGAGCGCGAACTGGTGATCCAGCACCAAGGCAGCGAGTACCACCTGCGGCTCACCCGCAACGACAAGTTGATCCTCACCAAGTAATGCCAGCGCCGGCCGTACGAACGGCTCGGCGCTTTCCTTGTCCATTGCCAGCACCGTGCCGCGCCGCACGAGCCAGCCGCCTGAGTGACGGAGACCGCGATGTTCGGCTGGCTGGCTCCCCATGTTGCCCACCTCTGTCCGCGCGCCGATGGCGTCGCGGTGTCCCGACACTGGCTGCGGATCACGCCACTGCAGCTGGCGCGTCATCTGCCTGCGGCGGGCTGCGTGTTGTACCTGCCGTGCGCGGCGAGGGTGGATGAAACGGTCCCCAGCCTGCTGGTGGGGCGCTGCGAGCTGGCGCCGTTGCTGCGCGTGCGCTGGCTGGTCGCCGCCAGTGCGATCGGCAGCGACGGTCCGCACGAGTGGCTGGAGTGCCGCGCCCGCGACGGCCGCCTGTGCGCGCGCCTGCACTTGCTGCCGGACAGCGACTACCTCGGCTGGGACGCCTTGCTGGCGGCGGGCGCGCCGGTGCCGGCTGCCTGCGCAACGCGGCCGGACGATGCGCGCATCGCGGCGGCGCGGCTGCTGGAATTCCGCTGCCGGCGAGTGGCCGGCATCGATCTGCTGGACGCGTCGCCCGCAGCGGACATTTCCACGCTGGGCGGCGGGATCGCCCGTGGCATCGCGCGGGTGGAGGGACTGGTTCTGGGTGACTAAGCGCGCGGACGCCGCAGATCGTCGGCATCTACCGTGTGGAAGTGCCGCTGGAATGCGACTTCGCCGCTGGCCGGTTCCTCCAGCTCGCGCGCGTAGCGGTGGCCGGCGTAGACCGCGTGCGCGATCAGGCCCGGCGCCTCGGCGTCGCCGATGCAGCGCAGCGTGCGGATGCCGGCATCGGCCCACTCCGTCTCGCGTCGTTGCAGTTCCCGGTACAGCGCGTCGTCGGGCAGGCGGGCGGTGACGGCGACCACGGCGTCGCAGGCCAGTTCGCGCTGCCGGTGGGTCCAGACGTCCTCGACGGTGAGCGTGCCGCCGGCGTAGCCGACGATGTCGTGCGAGACCAGCGCTTCGATGCCGAGTTCGGCCATCCGCTTGCGCACATGCCGGTAGTCCAGCGTGTTCAGCGTCCACGGCGCGAGGCTGTCCTCGGGCGTGAGGTGGATCACCTCGCAGCCGCGCCCGCGCAGCAGTTCGGCGGCGACGCTGGCGTGGTAGTAGCCGTCGTCGTCATACACCGCCACGCGACCCTCGGGCATACGACCGTCCATCAGGTCGTCCGGCGTGAATACCCGCGCGTTGTCGGCGAAGCCGGGGATGGCGAAACCGTGGCTGCGGCCGACGCCGTCGCGGCGCCAGTGGCAGCCGGTGGCCAGCACCACGTGTTCGGCGCCGAAGTCGAGCACGTCCTGCGCGGTGAGCGCCGAATCGAGATAGACGGCTATATTCGCGAGTTTGTTGATCTGGCCCGTGCGCCAGTCGCGCACCCGCGCCCATTCGGCCAGTCCGGGCAGGCGCGCTTCGCGGGTCACGCGCCCGCCCAGTTCCTTGCGTGCCTCGGCCAGGCTCACCGCGTAGCCGCGCTGGCCCAGCGCGCGCGCGGCCTCCAGCCCGGCCGGACCGGCACCTACCACCAGCACGCGGGCCGGCGTGCGGGCCGGCGCGATGCGCTCCGGGTGCCAGCCCTTGCGCCATTCCTCGCCCATGGTGGGGTTCTGCGTGCAGCGGATCGGCGAGATCGTCATGTCGCCGGAGACGCAGACGTTGCAGCCGATGCATTCGCGGATGTCGTCGACGCGGCCTTCCTCGATCTTGCGCGGCAGAAACGGATCGGCGATCGACGGGCGTGCGCAGCCGATCAGGTCCAGCACGCCGCGCCTGAGCTGCGACACCATGGTGTCGGGCGAGGTGAAGCGGCCCACGCCGACCACCGGTTTGCTGGTGGTCTGCTTCACGAAGGCGATGAACGGCTCCTGTGCGCCCTCGGCGGCAAAGCGCGAGGGCACCGAGTCGTTGTACCAGGCGGCGAGGTTCACGTCCCACAGATCCGGCAGCTCGGCCAGCATGCCCACGATGTCCTGTGCCTCGGCCAGCTCCACGCCGCCGGGGCCCAGCCCTTCCTCGACGGCGAAGCGCAGCGCCACCGCGCAGGTGTCGCCGACGGCTTCCTTCGTGTCCTGCAGTACCTCGCGCAGCAGGCGCACGCGGTTCTCCAGCGGGCCGCCGTATTCGTCGCTGCGCTGGTTGCGCCGGCGTTGCAGGAAATGCATCGCCAGCGACAGGTCGTGCGCCGCGTAGACGTAGACGATGTCCATGCCGGCGCGCTTGCCGCGGATCGCTGCCTCGCGGTGCCAGCGCCGGTACTCGCGGATGTCGTGCTTCGTCATCGCGCGCGCCTGGTGCGGGTAGCCGTACTTGGCGGGTTGCGCCGACGGCGCGATCAGCACCTCGCGCGAATACAGGTTCGAGGCGGTGGGGCCGTTGTGGGTCAGCTCCAGCGCGGCCAATGCGCCGTGCGCATGCACCTTGTCGCACATCAGCGCCAGCGCGGGGATGTCGCGGTCGTCCCACAGCCGCGCCTCGACGTAGGGCGTGAGGTCGCCGCTGGGGTGGATCTCGCATTCCTCGGTGGACACCACCGCCCAGCCGCCCGCGGCCTTCACCTCGCGCATCGACGCATGTGCCAGCGGCATCGCGTGGCCCATGCCGTTGCAGTGCGGCACCTGGAAGAAGCGGTTCTTCGCGGTGACCGGGCCGATCTTCAGCGGTTCGAACAGGAGGTCGTAGCGCGGATCCCTCATGGCGGCAGTACCTCGACGACGGGGGCGGCACGGCGCCGCAGGCGCATCAGCCCATACAGCGGCAGGCCCGCCGCGATCAGCCCCAGCGCGTACACGAACGGTTCGCGGCCGATGCCGACGAAGGCGAGCAGCACGAACAGCAGGCTGGCGCTGGCGACCAGCAGCACCCGCCACGTGGCGCAGCCGGCGCTGCGTCGCCGCCACAGCACCAGCAGCGCGAGCGAGCAGCACAGGTACAGCGGCAGGTTGGCGGCGGTCACCACGCGGGTGATGAAGGTGAAGGCCGCCACCAGTGACTTGCTGTAGCTCATCGCGATCATCGCCGCGGCGAGCGCGCCGGTGACCAGCAAAGCCACCGTGGGCGCGCCGTGGCGGTTGTTGCGCGCGAGCACCGCCGGCAGTACGCCGCGTTCGGCCATGGTCCGGGTCAGCTCGCCGGACAGCAGGGTCCAGCCGTTCAGCGCGCCCAGCCCGCTGACCACCACGAACAGCGCCAGCCAGCGGCCCGCGCCGGCGACGGCGTAACGGTCCATCAGCAACGCGAACGGCGCGTTCGCCTCGGCCAGTTCCTGCTGCCGGATCAGCAGCAGCGGCACGGCCGAGACGATGATGTAGACGGTCGCGGCCAGCACGGTGCCGGTCATGGTCGCGCGCGGGATCGTGCGCGCGGGATCGTCCACGCGCGCCGCCGGCAGGCTGGCCGACTCGATGCCGAGCATCGCGAACAGCGCGATGGTGGCGGCCGCCGTCACCCCGCCCAGGGTGATCGGCGTGGTCGGCGGATGCGCGGTGTAGTTCGCCGGCGCGGTGAGCAGCAGCCAGCCGCCGAGCAGGGCGATTGCCAGCATCGGCAGCAGCTTCAGCGCGGTGGTGACGATCTGCACGCCGCCGCCGGTGCGCACACCGAACAGGTTGATCGCCACGATCGCCACCAGCAGGCCCAACGCGAACGGCGCCGGCGGCAGCGCGCCCAGCGGCGGAAACACCACCACCATGTAGCCGACCACGCCGGTGGCGAGCGCGGCGTTGGTCAGCCACATCGACACCCAGTAGGCCCACAGCGCGAGATAGGCCGGCGGCTCGCCCAGCGTCTGGCGGATGTAGCCGTATGGCCCGCCCGCGGCGGGCAGTGCGTGAGCCAGGTGCGAGAACACCCGCGCCAGCGCCAGGCAGCCGGCCAGCACGATGACCCAGCCGATCAGCGCGTTGAAGCCGAACGGCGCCAGCGACGCCGGCAGCACGAAGATGCCCATGCCGATGACGTTGCCCACCACCAGCGCGGTGCAGGTCCAGAAGCCGATGCGCTGGCAGCCGTGCGCACTAGTCGTCGCTGCGGGTTCCGGTTCGGCGGGGGAGGGGCCGGCCGGGGGCAGGCTCACGCGGACTCCCCGGCAGGGCCGGCGTAGGCCGCGCGCAGCAGGTTCTGGAAATGCCAGACGCCGCCCTCGCGCTTCGGGTTCAAGCGGCCGGGCACGTAATGGCCGGAGGCCAGGCCCTTCTGCACCGCCTCGCAGATCGCGATGTCCTCGTGCTGCACCTCGTCGCTGAAATCCTGGTCGGCGGCGATGCGCGCCTGCGCGCCCTCGTCCTGCGCGTAGTAGTAGTCGAACACCACGCGGCAGCGACCCGGTCCCAGCGGCAGGATGCGGTTGGTCTGCAGGCGCCCCGGCATGATGTTGAGCATCACGTTGGGGTAGACGAAGTAGTAGTACGCCTGGCCCGTGCCGTAGATCGCGTCGCTGTCGCGCAGTGGCGAGGACTGCAGCGAATGCCACGCGAACAGCTCGGTGTCGTAGGCGCGGTAGTCGAGCACGCGGGACAGGCCGGGATGCACGTGCGGCAGGTGGTAGCCCTCGAGGAAGTTGTCGACGTAGACCTTCCAGTTGCAATCGATGTCGTAGACGTCGCGGCGCAGGTAGCGCATCGCCGCGAGGTCGATCGGCGCGATGCGCTCGGCGATGCCGCCGTAGACCTCGTCGAACGCCGGCACCTCCGGATCGATCGCCACGAACACCAGGCCCTGCCACTCGTGCACGCGCAGCGGCGGCAGGCGGATGTCCTCGACCTTGAAGTCGCAGGCGTCCTGCATCTCCGGCGCGCTGCGCAGCTGGCCTTCGAGCGTGTAGGTCCAGCCGTGGTACTTGCAGTGCAGGGCGCGGATGCCCTTGCCGTCGCACAGCGCCAGCGGCCCGGCGCGGTGGCGGCAGACGTTGGGGAAGGCGCGCAACACACCGTCCTGTCCGCGCACCAGCAATACCGGCACGCCGCCGACCTGCTCGACCACGTGGTCGCCCGGCTCGGCCAGTTGTCCCTGCTGGGCCACCAGCTGCCAGCTGCGCGCGAACACCGCGCGCTGCTCCATCGCCAGCATCGCCTCGCCGGCGTAGTAGCGCGCCGCCAAGGCGTGTGCGCGGTTGAGTTCCTCGACGCTGGTGTCGGCTGGCATGTAAGGATGCGCTCCCCCGGTTGGCATGGCGCGACGGGCCGTCGTCATCGCGAACATCCCTGTTCCGCGCGTTCGGGCAGTGTATGTCTGATCGCCGCCCGCTTGTCCATCGCCCCGGCATCATTCCTGCCTGCGCCAGCGTGCCCACTACCGGCCGACCGGATTCGGGTGCTAGATTGCCGTGAATCCCCGCGAGGAGCCGTCGCCAACCATGCCACGTGCCGTGCCCTTGCCGTGCCGTCCGGAATGCGACCCGCTCGGATCGGCGGCATCGTCACGGCGGGCCGGCGCATGACGGAGGCGGCCGTCACCGGCACGCTGGAACAGGCCATGGCCCGCGCCGCGCAACTGCTGGAGCGCGAGCCGGCGCTGGCGGTCGAACAGCTAGCCGAGATCCTGCAGGCGGCTCCAGGGCATCCGGCCGCACTGCGATTGCTGGCAGCGGCGCGCTCGCTGCAGGGGAACTTGTCCGGCGCACTCGCCATCCTCGTGCCGCTGGCACACGCCCGCCCGGACTGGGCCCTGGTCCAGCACGACCTGGGGTTGGCCCTGCAGCGCTGCGGGCGCGGGGTGGAGGCCATCGAGGCGTTGCGCCACGCGGTGTCGCTTCAGCCCGACCTGCCGCAAGCCTGGCGTGCGCTCGGCGACAGTCTGATGGAAGCGGGCGAGCCGGTGGCGGCCGACGCGGCCTATGTCAGCCACGTGCGCCATGCCACCCGCGACCCGCAGCTGATGGCGGCGGCCGTCGCGCTGGCCGAGAACCGCATCCCCGACGCCGAGGCGCGCTTGCGCGAGCAGCTGAAGCAGGCGCCCACCGACGTGGCGGCGATCCGCATGTTCGCCGAGGTCGCTGCCCGGCTGGGCCGCAACGAGGACGCCCTGCACCTGCTCGAACGTTGCCTGGAACTCGCCCCGGGCTTCCATGAGGCACGCCGGAACTACGCGCTGGTCCTGCATCGTGCCAACCGGCCGGAGCTGGCGCTGGCCGAGATCGCGCGCCTGCTGGCGGCCGATCCGGAGGATGCCGGCAGCCGCAACCTCAAGGCGGCGGTGCTGTGCCGCACGGGCGATTACGAGCAGGCGATCGGGATCTACGCCGCGCTGCTGGAGCGGCATCCGGACAATCCGAAACTGTGGGTGAGCCAGGGCCATGCGCTGAAGACCGCCGGGCACGCCGGGCGCGCGATCGCCGCGTACCGTCGCAGCCTGGCGCTCGAACCCTCGTTCGGCGAAGTCTGGTGGAGCCTGGCCAATCTCAAGACCTTCCGCTTCGGCGCCGACGAGCTGGCCGCGATGCGCGCACAGCTGGCCCGCAACGATCTGGGCGAGGACGATCGCCTGCACCTGGAGTTCGCCGTCGGCAAGGCGCTGGAAGATACCGGCGAGTACGAACCCTCGTTCCGCCACTACGCGCGCGGCAACGCGATCCGCCACGCACAGCTGGGCTACGACGCCGACGACACCAGCGCGCGCGTGCACCACATCCACACGCAGTACACGCGCGAGTTTTTCGCCGCGCGCGCCGGCGCCGGCAGCACTGCGCCGGACCCCATCTTCGTGGTCGGCCTGCCGCGCGCCGGCTCCACCCTGATCGAGCAGATCCTGTCCAGCCACAGCCGGGTCGAGGGCACGATGGAGCTGCCCGAGGTCACCTCGATCGCACGCCTGCTGCGCGGGCAGGGCGACGCCGACGGCGCGATGCCCTACCACGACGCACTGGCGGCGCTCGATGGCGACGCCCTGCGCGCGCTGGGCGAGCGCTACCTTGCGCACACCCGCATCCAGCGCAAGACCTCGGCGCCGCTGTTCATCGACAAGATGCCGAACAACTTCATGCACGTCGGCCTGATCCACCTGATGCTGCCGAACGCGAAGATCATCGACGCCCGCCGACATCCGCTGGCCTGCGGCTTCTCGGTGTTCAAGCAGCATTTCGCGCGCGGCCAGGGCTTCAGTTACGACCTCGCAGACATCGGCCGCTACTACCGCGACTACGTGGCGCTGATGGCGCATTTCGACGCCGTGCTGCCCGGGCGCGTCCACCGCGTGGTGTACGAGCGCATGGTCGAGGACACCGAGGGCGAGGTGCGCCGCCTGCTGGCCTACTGCGGCCTGCCGTTCGAGCCGGCCTGCCTGCGCTTCTTCGAGAACGCGCGGCCGGTGCGCACGGCCAGTTCGGAACAGGTGCGCCAGCCGATCTACCGCGAGGGGCTGGATCACTGGCGGCATTACGCGGCGTGGCTGGAGCCACTGGCAGCGGCGCTGGGGCCGGTGCTGGAGAGTTATCCGGCCGAGCCGGGAGGGGTGTAGGAGTTCGATACCGATCGATGATCGTGGACTTGCCTGGGGAGGGTGTATGCGCACGAATAGATTGAAACGGATCACGGGAATGCCGCGGGCCGGATTGGCCCGGCTGCCGCTGGCGGCGGCGATCTGCCTGGCCATCGCCGCACCGGCGCTGGCGCAGGACGCGGGACAGACGGCGACGTCCACCGCGGCGCCGGCGACGAAGCCGAAGACCACTACGCTGGGCGTGGTGAACGTGACCGCACAGAAGCGCGTGGAGAACCTGCAGAAGGTGCCGATCAGCATCAACGTGCTGGAAAACGACCAGCTCGAGGCGCTGCATGTGCAGAATTTCAACGACTACGTGAAGTACCTGCCCAGCGTCACCTTCCAGCAGGGCGGCGGCGGCATCGCCACCGGGCCGGGATTCGCCACCATCTACATGCGCGGCGTCGCCAGCGGCGGCAACACCAACCATTCCGGCTCGCAGCCCAGCGTGGGCGTGTACCTGGACGACCAGCCGGTCACCACGATCCAGGGCCCGCTCGACATCCACATGTACGACATCGCCCGCATCGAGGTGCTGGCCGGGCCGCAGGGTTCGCTGTACGGTGCCAGCGCCGAGGCAGGCGCGCTGCGCATCATCACCAACAAGCCGGACCCCAGCCGTTTCGCGGCGAGCTACCAGCTTGGCGTCGACAAGGTGGCGCATGGCGGCGTGGGCTACACCGGCGACGCCATGCTCAACATCCCGCTCAGCCCGGCCGCAGCCGTGCGCATCGTGGGCTGGCGCGAGCACGACGCCGGCTACATCGACAACCAGGCCGGCACGCGCACGTTCCCGGTGTCCGGCATCACCATCAGCAATGCCGACGACTGCACGCCGGGCCCGATGCTGGAATGCCACGGGCATGCCCGCAAGCACTACAACGACGCCAACACCAACGGCGCCCGCGCCGCGCTGAAGGTCGATCTCAATGACGACTGGTCGATCAGCCCGACCCTCATGGGGCAGCAGACGATCTCGCACGGCAGCTTCGCCAGCGATCCCGCCGTGGGGGACCTGGCAGTCACCCACTTCTATCCCGAGCGCGTCGACGACCGCTGGTGGCAGGGCGCGCTGACTGTGCAGGGCAAGATCGGGAACTTCGACCTCACCTACAACTACTCGCACCTCAAGCGCAACCAGGAAGAGCAGACCGACTACAACGACTACTCGTTCTGGTACGACACCCTGCTTTCCTACGGTGCCTACATCCACGACAACAGCGGCGCGCTGATCAACCCATCCGAGTACATCAGCGACCGCGATCACTACAGCAATACCAGCCATGAGTTGCGCATCGTCTCGCCCAGCGACGACCGCCTGCGGCTGGTCGCCGGCGTGTTCTGGCAGAAGCAGAAGCACGACATCATGCAGGACTACCAGATCGGCAACCTGGCCACCGACCTGTCGGTCGCCGGCTGGCCCAACACGATCTGGCTGACCCGGCAGATGCGCTACGACTACGACAAGGCCGTGTTCGGCGAACTGTCCTACGACATCATTCCCGACACGCTCACCGCCACGGTGGGCGGGCGCTACTTCCGCAGCGAGAACCAGCTGTACGGCTTCTACGGTTTCAGCAAGGGCTTTTCGCCGAACTCGAGCTACGGCGAAGCTGGCTGCATCTCGAACCAGCCGTTCCTCGGCGCCCCATGCCTGGACTTCAACAAGCAGGTGAAGCAAAGCGGCTCGCTGGGCAAGTTCAACCTCACCTGGAACATCTCGCCCACCGCGATGATCTACGCCACCCGCTCCGAAGGCTACCGCCCGGGCGGCGTCAACCGCGCCGGCAATTTGCCACCCTATCAGGCGGATTACCTGACCAACCTGGAACTGGGCTGGAAGACCTCCTGGTTCGGCAACCGGCTGTCGTTCAACGGCGCAGTGTTCCGCGAGAACTGGAACGACTTCCAGTTCAACATCCTCGGTCCGAACGGGCTCACCATCATCAAGAACGCGAACTCCGCGCGCATCAACGGCCTGGAGTCGCAGCTGGTCTGGCAAGCCACCTACAACCTCAACCTCAGCGCGGGCGTCGCGTTCTACGACGCCAAGCTGACCGCCAACTACTGCGGGTTCACCGGGGCGAACGGCAGCCCGGTCACCTATTGCCCGGCGGGCACGATCAATCCGCAGACGGGCTCGGCGGTAAGCGGGCCGCAGGCGCCGAAGGGTACCCAGCTGCCGATCACGCCGCGTTTCAAGGGCAACCTGGTGGCGCGCTACAGCTTCGACATGGGCGAAAACGAGGGCTTCGTGCAGGCGGCGCTGGTGCATGTGGGCCGGCGTACCACCGACCTGCGTCTCGAGGAGCGCAGCCTGCTCGGCGACCTGCCCGCGTACAACTCGGTCGATCTGTCCGCAGGTTTCAGCAAGGGCAGCTGGACGCTGGACGCCTACGTCGACAACGCGTTCGACGAGCGTGCCGTGCTGTACAAGTTCACCGAGTGCGGGGTGACGATCTGCGGCGCGCACGGCGTGGTGCCGCAGTATCCGAACGGGCAGGTCTACACCGGTGTCAGCCAGCCGCGCACGTTCGGCATCCGCTTCAAGCAGGATTTCTGACCGGCGACCGCAGGTCGCCGGTCAGCGCGAGCCACGGATGGCTTGCACGTCGGCCAAGCGCTTGCGCTTGGCCGACGGAGCTGCACCCGAACTGTGTTCGGGTGCAGCGAGTCCGGAAAGTGCAGGACAGCGCTTTCCGGACATCAGGCAAGCGGCTGTTGCCCTGATCCACCGCAACCCCGAACCCCGTCCCGGCACCCGCCGGGGTTTTCATGTGCGCCCCGGTCGCCGTCCTGTCCGTTGTCCGCGCAGTGTCCGCGGACACCAGGTTTCCGTAACGCGACGATTGCAAGCTACAGAAATACATGGTGTTTTTCCGGAGCCTCGCCTTGGCACGCGGATTGCTGAGCAAAGGGCAGGGCCGCACTGTCCGCGGCCGGGGAACGCTCGATGATCCGCGACACTTCCGCTCAAGACCGCCTGGTCGAAGCCAAACCCAACCGCAAGCGCCGCCTGATGTTCATCGGCGGCGGCGTGGCGCTGCTGGTGGTGCTGGCGATTGCCATGCCCGGCATCCTCCGCCTGTTCTCCGCCGACGCCTCGGTGAGCGCGTCGCGGCTTGCCTTCGCCACCGTCGAGCGCGGACCGTTCGTGCGCGACATCGCCGCCGAGGGCAAGGTGGTGGCGGCGAACAGCCCCACGCTCTACGCCACCTACGGCGGCGCGGCGGTGCTCAAGGTGCGCGCTGGCGACGCGGTGAAGAAGGGCCAGGTGCTGGCGGTGATCGACAGCCCCGAGTTGCGCAACAAGCTGGCGCAGGAGCAGTCCAAGGCCGACGCGATGAAGGTGGATTACCTGCAGGCGCAGGTGGATGCGCGCACCAAGCGCGGCGCGCTGCAGAAGGCCTACGACGACGCGCAGATCGACGCCAAGAGCGCCGCCAACAACCTCGACCGCGAGCAGAAGGCCTACGCCGCCGGCGCCTCCACCGGGGTCGCGGTCGACAAGGCCAAGGACGACCTGGAGAAGGCGAAGATCACCCTGGCGCACGCCCAGGCCGATCTCGGCATGAGCAACGACAGCCTGAACTTCAATATCCAGGCGAAGAAGCTGGCGCACGACAACCAGATGCTGGTGGTGCAGGACCTGCAGCGCCAGGTGGACGACCTCAACGTGAAGTCGCCGGTGGACGGCCAGGTCGGCCAGCTGTTCATCGCGCCGGTGGCCACCGTGGCCAAGGACGCCCAACTGCTCAGCGTGATCGACCTCACCGCGCTGGAAGTGGAAGTGAAGGTGCCCGAGAGCTTCGCCCGCGACCTCGCGATCGGCATGACCGGCGAGATCAGCGGCAACGGCAACACCTGGAAGGGCCTGGTCAGCGCGATCTCGCCCGAAGTGGTGAACGGCGAAGTGGCTGCCCGGGTGCGCTTCGAGGGGAGCACGCCGAAGCAGCTGCGCCAGAACCAGCGCCTGTCCGTGCGCATCCTGCTCGACAAGCGCGACAACGTGCTCACCGTGCAGCGCGGCTCCTTCGTCGACGAATCCGGCGGCAGCTACGCCTACGTGGTCAAGGACGGCATCGCCACCAAGACGCCGATCCGCGTGGGTGTCTCCAGCATCGACAAGGTGGAGATCCTGCAGGGCCTGAAGGAAGGCGACCAGATCGTGATCTCCGGTACCGACAGCTTCAAGGGCGCGCAACGCGTGGCGATCGCAAGGTAAGCGCAAGACTCCCTCCCCTGCATGCAGGGGAGGGCTGGGGTGGGGTGCCCTTGTCCACCTTGTCGCAAGCGACAAAGCGTTTTCGAGCGCCTGCCGGCGCCCGAGTTACTTTTCTCTTGCGTGGCCAAGAGAAAAGTAACCCAAAGAGAAGGCCACCCCGATGGCGCGCCCTCCGGGCCTCCTGCCCTGCGGGTGCGCGGACGGGTTACGGGGTTTTTCGACGGCACGTCCCTGTACCGGCGAAAAACTGGCCGGCTTCCTGCCGGCCATCCTTCGGACTTTCCTCCACCCGTCCGCCGCGCCATAGGGGCCCCGGGCAGAGCAGCGCGCTCCCGGCGTGCACCCGGACGCAGCCGCTGCGCGGCTGCGAGAGCGCCACGCGTCGAGTTTTGATTGGGGTCGTCGGACGGTGCGCGAAATGCGTTGGTTGGGATTAACGCTGGAATTAAGCGGCGGCGTAGCCGTCCGCTTGGATGACTGGTTAGAACTCAAGCTGCGTAAATTCGGCTATACCCAGCCGGTGTTAAAAAGTGGCCTCCATCCCGCTCTTCAAGGGTGCCATCGTTAACTAAGCCTGCTGCTGCCTTCTCGATGGCTCGCTTCTTAGGTGGACTGTATTTCATAGCGTATTGAGCAAAAAACGACCGTATAGCAAGGGCATGCCCGGCTCGCGCGTTACTGGACCTAAAAAATTCCAACATGTCTGCCTTTACCTCATCGATTGCCTGCGATTCGCCACCAGGGTAGATGCGGTAGAGCCCCTTCTCAGTTAGAAAGAAGCCGGAATTGCGCTTCTCTAGAAAACCCTCGGCAACGAGCGACTCTAACAGGCTGTTGAGAAACCTCCGCGCGCCGCCGCGGTCATAGACGTTCTCAATCACTGACCGCCCGATCCGATGCGCAGCCCCGACGTCCAGCAGCTTGGCATGTTCTCGTATGTATCGGTCGAAGACC
>NZ_MUNP01000061.1 GCF_002001105.1 Rhodanobacter sp. C06
ATCGTGGGTGGCCTGCTGATGCTGCTGCCTGCCGCCGCCCATCGAGCGACCGGCGCCGGCAGGCAGCAGCATCAGCAGGCCACCCACGATGCCGCCGAAACTGCCCATCCCCACGGAAGCCATCAGCCAGAACAGGCCGCCGATGACGAGCCCGCCGAGCGGCGCGCGCACCAGCGCATGCGAACGACCCAGCACGCCGCGCAGGAAGATCCACGCGAAGAAGCCGATTCCCAGCAGGCTGTTGAGATCCAGGCCACGCCGATCGTGCGGAGCACCCTGCACCGGGGCCGGCAGCGGCTCGCCATCGATCAGCAAGGTGAGCGCGCCCACCGCATCGCTGATGCCGCCGTCGTAGTCGCCGGTGCGGAATTTCGGCGCGAGGTATTCGCGGATGATGCGTGCCGCGGCGGCATCGGGGATCGCCCCTTCTAGTCCCGCACCCACCTCGATGCGCACCTGGCGGTCGTCCTTGGCGATCAGCAGCAGCACGCCGTCGTCGATGCCCTTGCGGCCCACCTTGTTCGCCATCGACACGTCCAGCGAATAGCTGTCGATGTCCTGCGGCTTCGTGCTGCCCACCATCAGCACGACGAGCTGCGCGCCCTTGGCCTTTTCCAAGGCGACCAGCTTGGCGTCGAGCTGGTCGACCTGCTGCGCGCTGAGCGTGCCGGTGAGGTCGGTGACATGCCGCGCCAGCTTCGGCACGGCGGCATCGGCGTGCAGCAGGGCGGGCAACAGCAAGGCCGCCAGCAGCAGGATCCACGACGCCCGCAGGCGGCAGTTCATCTCAGTGCGCCGAGGCGGCGGGCGCCGGCGCGGTGCCGCCGAAGTCGACCTTGGGTGCGGTGGAAATCGCCTGCTCGTTCTGCACGCTGAAGTTCGGCTTCACGGTGTAGCCGAACATCTTCGCGGTGAGGTTGTTCGGGAAGGTGCGGATCAGCCCGTTGTACTGCTGCACCGCCTGCACGTAGCGCTGGCGCGCCACGGTGATGCGGTTCTCGGTGCCTTCCAGTTGCGCCTGCAGGTTCTGGAACAAGCCGTCGGCCTTGAGGTTGGGATAGTTCTCGCTCACCGCCATCAGCCGCGACAGCGCGTTGCCGAGCTGGCCCTGCGCCGCCTGGAACTTCGCCAGCGCCTGCGGATCGTTCGCCAGCTCCGGCGTCACCTGGATGCTGCCCACCTTGGCGCGCGCATCGGCCACCTCGGTGAACACCTTCTCCTCGTGCTGGGCGTAGCCCTTCACCGTGGCGACCAGGTTCGGCACGAGATCCGCGCGGCGCTGGTACTGGTTGAGCACTTCCGACCATGCGGCCTTGACCGCCTCGTCTTGCCGCTGCATGGCGTTGTAACCGCAACCGGTGAGGGCGACGGCGAGCAGCAACAGCACGAGATTGCGCAGCAGTTTCATGGCGGGGCTCCGTTCCGGTGAGGGCGCCATTGCAGCATCCCGCCGCGTACGGTGCAATCAGAACCAGCGTACGCCCAGCACCAGCACCCAGCTCAGCACCATCAGCACCAGCAGCAGGAACACCGCGGCCGAGCCCATGTCCTTGGCGCGGCCGGCCAGTTCGTGGAACTCGGGGCTGACCTTGTCCACCACTGCCTCGATCGCGGAGTTGAGCAGCTCGGCCGACAGCACCAGGAAGGCCGGCGCCACCAGCGCGAGCTTCTCCAGCGCGCCCTGCCCCAGCCACAGGCCCAGCGGGATCAGCACCACCGCCAGCATCGCCTCCAGCCGGAACGAGGCCTCGTGGCGCCAGCCCGCACGCAGGCCCAGCATCGACCAGCGGAAGGCGTTCCAGAGTTGGCGCGGGTTGCCGCGGAAGCCGTGGCCTGGCATGGGGACGCATCTCCGGCGAGTGATGCCCGCGGCGCGGGGCCAAACGGCAATGATGCCACAGGCGCTCGCCCTGCTTCCGTGGCGGCTTGCCGGATATTGCGCTGCAGCGTAGCCGGCATGATGGATGGGTTACCCTTCGGCGGTTGTGGCGCGGTTCAGTGCCGCGACTCGCCGGTCGCGCTTGCGCGGCCGTTGTACTCCTCAGCACGGAATCGATGCATGGCAATCCAGAATCCACCCGTTTCGCAAACACGGTCGTTCAGTACCGTATTCCTGATCGAGATGTGGGAGCGCTTCGGCTTCTACGGCATGCAGGTGCTGATGGTCACCTACATGATGAAGAAGCTGGGCTTCGTCGACATCAAGGCGAACCTGGTGTGGGGCGCGGCCGCCGCGCTGATCTACGTGACGCCGGCGATCGGCGGCTGGGTGGGCGACCGGCTGATCGGCACTCGCCGTACCATGCGCCTCGGCGCGATCGTGCTGATGCTGGGCTACGCGCTGCTGTGGATTCCCACCGACAATGCGAACTTCCTGTACCTCGCGCTGGGCGTGATCATCGTCGGCAACGGCATGTTCAAGCCGAACGCCGGCAACCTGGTGCGCAAGATCTACGAGGGCGACGACACCAAGATCGACAGCGCATTCACCATCTACTACATGGCGGTGAACATCGGCTCGATGATCTCGATGACGCTGACGCCGTGGATCCGCGACTACGTGGGCGAGCACTACGGCGACGACTGGGGCTGGCACACCGCGTTCGGCGTCTGCGCGATCGGCCTGCTGCTGGGCCTGGCGAACTACGCGCTGATGAGCCGCGCGCTGAAGCACGTCGGCTCGCCCGCCGACGGCCAGCCGGTGCGGCTGAAGAACCTCACCGGCGTGCTGGGCGGCGCAATCGCGCTGGTGTTCGTGTCCGCATTCATCCTGCACAACGAACTGGTGGCGCGCATCTGCGTGTACGGTGCCGGCGTGGTGCTGCTCTACATCTTCGGCCACCTGATCTCGCGCAGCCACCGCGACGAGCGCGCCGGCCTGATCGCGGCGCTGGTGCTGGTGATCCAGACCATCTTCTTCTTCATCTTCTACCAGCAGATGTCCACCTCGCTGAACCTGTTTGCGCAAAAGAACGTGGACCTGTCGTTCGGCGTGTTCGGCTTCCACCTGTTCAACTGGATTCCCGAACAGTTCCAGAACCTCAACGCGATCTGGATCGTGGTGCTGAGCCCGGTGCTGGTGTTTGCGTACAACACGCTGGGCCGGCTGGGCAAGGATCCCTCGATCGCCGCCAAGTTCGCCTGGGGCTTCGCCGCGGTGGCGATCGGCTACTTCATGTACGGCCTCGGTGCGCGCTTCGCGGTGGCAGGCCAGGTGTCCTCGTGGACCATGGTGTGGGGCTACGGCTTCTACTCGCTGGGCGAACTGCTGGTGTCGGGCCTCGGCCTGGCCATGATCGCCCGCTACGTGCCCGAGCGCATGGGAGGTTTCATGATGGGCGCCTACTACGTGGCCTCGGGCATCTCGCAGTACCTCGGCAGCGTGGTGGCGAACTTCGCCCACGTGCCCAAGGACGTGACAGATCCGGTGGTGTCGCTGCCGATCTACATCGACCTGTTCGACAAGCTCGGCTTCGCCGGCGTGGTGTGCACCGCGATCGCGCTGGCCATGCTGCCGCTGATGAAAAAGCTCTCCGCCAGCCATGCCGACGTGGCGTCGACCCGCGAACCGCTGCCCGCCGTGCGCAGCGAGGAGTTCGACACGCCCTGATCCGGCGGCCCTGTCGCCGCACGGCGGCGGGGCCACGCCCGCGGAACGGACGGCATGCCACACCGGCCCCTCAAGAACCGCATCGGCCCGTTCGCGCTGGCGCGCGCGCTGGCCTGGTTGCGCCTGTGCGCGATCGGCGGGCAGAGCGTGGCGGTGCTGGTCTGCGCACTCTGGCTGCGCCTGGCGATACCGCTGCTGCCGCTGCTGGCCTGCATCGGCCTGCTCGCGGTGTTCTCGATGGTGGCGGCGTGGCGGCTGGGCCGGCCCTGGCCGGTCAGCGAAGGCGAGACGATCGCACACATCGTCGTCGACACCTCGGTGCTGTGCGTGCTGCTGTACTTCACCGGCGGCGCCAGCAACCCCTTCGTCACCCTGCTGCTGGTGCCGATCGCGCTCTCCGCCGCCGCGCTGTCGATTCGCGCCATCCTCGCGGTAGCCGCCATCGCCGGTGCCGCCTACCTGCTGCTGATCCGCTGGTATTTGCCGCTGCCCGTGCTGGATGGCGCGCACGACCACGGCTATTCGCTGCTCGTGGTCGGCATGGGCGTGAACTTCGTCATCATGGCGCTGCTGCTGGGCTTCTTCACCAACCGGCTGGCGCGCGCCCTGCGCGTGCAGCAACGAGCCATGCAACGCGTGCACGAGCGCGCGCTGCGCGACGAAGGCATCCTGGCGATCGCCACCCAGGCCGCCGGCGCCGCGCACGAGCTCAACACGCCGCTGTCCACCATGCGCACCCTGCTGCCCGAGCTGCGCCGCGAACACGCCGGAGACGCCGGGCTGGCCGAAGATCTCAGCCTGCTCGAAGGCCAGGTGGATCGCTGCCGCGACATCCTGCGCGAGATGGTGGCATTCGGCCAGGCCCAGCTTTCGCAGGAGCCGGAACGGCTCAGCGTGGCGCAGTTCCTGCACAGCTGCACCGAGCGATTCCAACTGCTGCGTCCCGAAGCGGAGCTGGATCAGCAACTGGACGAGGACACCGCACAGCTACCGCTGCGCGTGCCGCCCGGCCTGCGCCACGCGCTGCTGAACCTGCTCAACAATGCCGCCGAC
Organism: Rhodanobacter sp. C06; assembly: GCF_002001105.1. Classification (GTDB taxonomy): domain Bacteria; phylum Pseudomonadota; class Gammaproteobacteria; order Xanthomonadales; family Rhodanobacteraceae; genus Rhodanobacter_A. The sequence continues at coordinate 4,664 of NZ_MUNP01000061.1, forward strand.
GCCTCCGCCCAGCGCGATTCGCGCGAGGTGCTGCTGCAGGTCGAGCGCGAAGGCGACTGGCTGCAGTTTCTCGTGATCGACCGTGGCCCCGGCTTCGCCAGCACCGAGGGCAACGCGCGGCTCGGCCAGTCGCAGAAGCAGACCGGCCTGGGTATCGGCCTCACCCTCGCCGAGGCCACCGCCGAGCGCCTCAGCGGCGAGCTGGTGGCGCGCAACACCGACGACGGCGCCGTGGTCTGCCTGCGCCTGCCGCTGGCGGTGATCTCGCGGCGCTGAGGATCACGCACCGTGCGCGTGCAACTTGCGTCGCATGCGGCAAGAATGGGCGCAGCCGCCCACCCGGACTCCCTCATGAACGAGCCTGCCTACCCCGTCTCCGCGCGCCCGCTGCTGCTGGTGGACGACGACGCCACCTTCGTGCGCGTGCTGAGCCGCGCACTCACTTCGCGCGGCTTCGAGGTGATCTCGGCCACCAACCTCGGCGATGCGCGCATGCTGGCGCGCCGCCACCAGCCGCGCTACTGCGTGCTCGACCTGAAGCTCGGCGAAGAGAACGGCCTGCGGCTGATTCCCGAGCTGCACACGCTGGTGCCGGACATGCGCATCCTGCTGCTCACCGGCTATGCCTCGATCGCCACCGCGGTGGAAGCGATCAAGCGCGGCGCGCACGACTATCTGGCCAAGCCGGTGGATGCCGACGCGGTGGTGCGTGCCCTGCTCGACGGCGACAACGGCAGCGAAGGCGACGACGAGGATCTGCCCGACGCTCCCGAGGCGCCGCTGGCGCTGCGCCGGCTGGAGTGGGAACACATCCAGCGCGTGCTCACCGAGTGCAGCGGCAACATCTCCGAGACCGCTCGCCGGCTCGGCATGCACCGGCGCACCCTGCAGCGCAAGCTGGGCAAGCATCCGGTGCGCGAACGGCCCGACGGCGAAACCTGAGCCGCGCATCTGCGACAACACGCCGTCTGGCGCGGTTACCGAAAGCGGCTAAGCTGGCAACCTTGGACCACGGTCAAGGGTTTCCGCTTGGACGTCCGTTTTCCCGTCGCGCTGTTGCTGGCTGCCTCCATCGGCACGGCGCTCGCCGCCGAACCGCCGCAATCGACCACGCTGGCGCCGGTGCACGTGCACGCCAGCGACACCGCGGTGCTGAACACGCCCAGCGTGACCGTGCACATCCCGCGCGAACGCCTGCAGCAGCAGAACCTGGTGGACAGCGCCGACGCGCTGCGTTACGCGCCGAACCTGCAGGTGCGCCAGCGCTACATCGGCGACCCCAACGCCACCATCAGCGGCCGCAACGGCGGCACGCTGCAGAGCGCGCGCAGCCTGCTCTACGTCGACGGCCTGCTGCTCTCCAACCTGATGAGCAACAGCTGGGACGGCGCGCCGCGCTGGGGCATGGTGGCGCCCGCGCAGATCGGCGCGGTGGACGTGCTGTACGGCCCGTACTCGGCGCTTTATCCGGGCAATTCGATGGGCACCACGGTGCTGATCCACACCCGCCTACCCGATCGCCTGGTCGCCAGCGCCGACGCGCAGTACTTCAGCCAGGACTACGGCGATCGTTACGGCGCCGGCGGGCATTACGACGGCCACCGCCTCGCCGCCCAGCTGGGCGACCGGCAGGGCCGCTGGCGCTGGCTGCTCGCGCTCAACCAGCTCGACAACCACGGCCAGCCGATGCAATACGCCACCGCCAGGGCCGGCGGCAACGCGGCCGCCGCCGTGCCGGTGGGCGGCGCCACGCCGGACCGCAACCCCAACGGCACGCCGCGCCTGGTCTACGGCGCCAACAGCATCGAGCACACCCGGCAGACCCAAGCGGCGCTGCAGGTCGGCGTGGACATTACGCCCGCGGTCAACGCGCTGTTCTCGCTGGGCTGGTGGCATAACCACGCGTTCGACGCCACCCGCAGCCTGATCCGCGACGCCGCCGGGCAGCCGGTGTACGCGGGCGCCATCCTCGCCGGCGGCCGGGTCTGGACCCTGCCCGCCAGCGGCCTCGCCCCCAGCGCCTACGACCAGACCCACGTGCTCTACGGCGCCGAGCTCGACGGCCATCTCGACAACGGCTGGCACTGGGACGCCGTGGCCAGCCGCTACGACTACCGGCACCAGCTCGAACACGATGCGGCCGGCTCGTCCGCCAGCAGCGCGCGGGGCGGTCCCGGTTCGGTGGCCGACATGAGCGGCTCCGGCTGGAGCACGCTCGACCTGCGCAGCTCCGGCCCGCTGGGCGACGACAACATGCTGTACGCCGGCGTCCACCTCGACCGCTACCGGCTGACTTCGCGCGTGCACGCCGCCAGCGACTGGCTGGGCGCCGCCGACGGCCCGCTGCTCAGCGCCTACGCCGGCCGCACGCAGACCCGCGCGCTCTACCTGCAGGACGTATGGAGCTTCGCCGAAGCCTGGGCACTGACCCTGGGCACGCGCTGGGAACAGTGGCGGGCCTGGGACGGCCGGCTGGCGAACACCCAGGCCGCGCTGGACTATCCCTCGCGCCGGCGCAGCGACGCCTCGCCCAAGGCCGCGCTGAACTGGGATCTCGCCAGCGACTGGCAGTTGCGCCTGTCCTGGGGCAAGGCCGTGCGCTACCCCACCGTCGAGGAACTCTTCCAGGGCTCGGTTTCCGGCAACGCGATCGTCAACAACAACCCCAACCTGCAACCGGAGCGCGACTGGTCCACCGACCTCAGCCTGATCCGCACGCTGCCGCGCGGCCACTGGCGCGTGTCGCTGTACCAGGACCGCGTGGCCGACACGCTGTACTCGCAGACCGACATCACCCTGCCGGTGCCGGTGACCAACGTGCAGAACATCGACCGGGTGCGCACGCGCGGCATCGAGGGCGAGTTGATGCTGGAGAGCATCGGCGGCCTCCCGCTGGACCTCACCGCGAGCGCCGCCTGGAACCAGGCGACCACGCTGCGCGACTGGCAGTTTCCCGCGGCGGACGGCAAGGCCTTCCCGCGCATCCCGCGCCTGCGCGCCAGCCTGTTCGCCGACTGGCGCTTCGCGCCGGGCTGGGACGCCTCGCTGGGCTTGCGCCGCTCCGGCCGCCAATACGGCACGCTGGACAACGGCGACTTCGTGGACACCTATGGCGCGGTGAGCAGCTTCACCGTGGCCGACGCGAAACTGCGCTGGCGCTTCGCGCCGCAATGGACCGCCTCGCTGGGCGTGGACAACCTCGGCGACGAGCATTACTGGGTCTACCATCCCTACGCCGGCCGCACCTGGTTCGGCGAACTTCACTGGGAACTGTAGCTTTTCTCCCTCCCCTGTTCGCAGGGGAGGGCTGGGGCGGGGTGCTTTTGCACCCACGCCGGCCAGAAACACCCCCTCCCGACCTCCCCCTGCGACCGAAGGAAGTCCCTTTGGGGCAAGCAGGGGGAGGAGCAAAGACGAGACACCCATGCGCACGTTCATCCTTCCCCTGCTCTGCCTGCTGTCGTCCGTCGCCTTCGCCCACGACATGCCCGGCATGAAGATGCCCCGCGAACCCGCGCTGGGCGCCAGCGCCGCGTTCGACACGCACGGCCGGCTGTGGGTGGTGGATGCCGCGGACGGCCACGTGCGCCTGCGCCACTCCGACGATCTCGGCAAGACGCTGAGCCCGCCGCTGTATGTCAACGCCGTGGCCGAACCGATCTACGACGAGGGCGAGAACCGGCCCAAGATCACGTTCGGTTCCAGGGGCGAGCTGTACGTGAGCTGGTCGCAGCCACGCGCGAAGCCCTGGACCGGCTTCGTGCGCTTCGCCCGCTCGCCGGACGGCGGCGCGCATTTCTCCGCGCCGATCACCGTGCACCACGACCACGCCGAGATCACCCATCGCTTCGACGCGCTGGCGGTGGACGGCCACGGCCGCGTGGTGATCGCCTGGATCGACAAGCGCGACATGGAAGCCGCACAGGCCAAGGGTCGGCCTTACCTCGGCGCCGCGGTGTACTACAGCTGGTCGGACGACGCGGGCAAGAGCTTCGTGCCCGAACGCAAGCTGATGGACAACTCCTGCGAGTGCTGCCGCATCGCACTGGCGCGCACGCCGGGTGGCGAAGTCGCCGCGTTCTTCCGCGGCGTCTACGGCGACAACATCCGCGACCACGCATACGCCTTGCTGCCCACCGACGGCAAGGCGCCGCACCCCGAGCGCGCCACCTTCGACGGCTGGCGGATCGCCGCGTGCCCGCACCACGGCCCCGGCCTCGCGATCGCCGCCGACGGCACGCGCCACGCGGTGTGGTACGAGGCCAAGAGCGGCCCCGCGATCTGGTACGGCCAGCTCGATCCCGGCCATCCGCCGCAGCATCTGCTGAAACTCGCCGCCCCCGGCGCCAGCCATGCCGACGTGGCCGTGCACGGCAAGACGGTATGGCTGGCATGGAACCAGGTCGACGCGAACGGCTACACGCTGATGCTGCGCGTTTCCGCCGATGGCGGTCTGCACTTCGACGCGGCGCGCGCCATCGCCCACTCCAGCGCTGCAGTGGGTTCGCCGCAACTGCTGACCCGACAGGGCCACGCCTTCGTGGCGTGGAACACCGCCGATGGTTTCCGGCTGGTTCCCACCGAGGCACGATGATGCGTCGCCTCGTCCTCGTCGCCCTGCTTGCACTGGCGCTGCCGACCCTCGCCCATGCCGGCACGCCCGCGTCGCTGTCCGCAGGCGATGTGCCCGCCCTGCTCAAGCCGCCCGCGCACGGCGTGCGCATCCTCGCCGTGTGGGCGCTGGACTGCGCCTACTGCGAGGCGAACATGCAGGCGCTGGCGAAGCTGCAGCAGCTTCATCCACAGGACGTCGAGCTGGTCACCGTGGCCACCGACAGCATCGCGCAAGGCGCGCAGATCGCGGCACGGCTCAAGGCCATGCGGATGGACGGCTATCCGGCGCGCGCCTACGCCGAAGCCTCGCCCGAACGACTGGATTTCCTGATCGACCCGAACTGGGGCGGCGAAACGCCGCGCACCGAGATCATCCGCGCCGACGGCAGCCGGCAAGGCATCAGCGGCGAACTCACCATGCCGCAGCTGCAAAAGCTGCGCCCGTAGGAGCACCCTGTGCGCGAATGCTCTGGCGCTGATCGAAGCCAATAAGCATTCGCGCACAGGGTGCGCTCCTACGGCTGGTCGCCGGTATCGTCCGCGCTGGCGGCCGACGCCGGTGCGGGTGGCGCCGAGCTGCCGTCGTCCTCGTCGCCGTAGATCGCCACGTGCGGCACGCCACTGGCGTCGATCCAGCCGCGGCACATGCCGTCGGTGTTGAACGGGATCGCGATGTTGCCGTGCGCGTCCAGCGCGATCGCACCGCCGTTGCCGCCCAGCGCGGGAATCTCCTGGTTGATGACGACGGCGGCAGCGCGCTTGATCGGCACGCGCATCTGGCTCACCTGCATACAGATCGAATGCGCGGCCACGGTGCGGATGTAGTACTCGCCCCAGCCGGTGCCGGACACCGCGCAATCGCTGTTCGCGTAGGTGCCCGCGCCGATGATCGGCGAGTCGCCGATGCGGCCCCAGCGCTTGTCGGTCATGCCACCGGTAGAGGTGCCGGCGGCAAGATGGCCTTGCGCATCCAGCGCCACCGCACCCACGGTGCCGAAGTGCTTCGCGGTCTCCTCGTCCTCGTGGGACTTGCCGGCACCGTCCTCCTTGAGCGCCTTCTGCAGCTGCTGCCAGCGTTCTTCGGTGCGGAAGTACGAGGGGTCGACCAGCGGCATGCCGATGCTCTGCGCGAACGCCTCGGCGCCCTGGCCGGAGAGCATCACGTACGACGTCTTCTCCATCACCGCACGCGCGAGCAGTATCGGGTTCCTGATCCGCTCGACGCCGGCCACCGCGCCGGCACGGCGCGTGTCGCCGTCCATGATCGCGGCATCCAGTTCATTCTTCCCGTCGTGGGTGAATACCGCGCCCTTGCCGGCGTTGAAGTTCGGATCGTCCTCCAGCACCACGATCGCCGCGCTCACCGCATCCACCGAGCTCTTGCCGGCCTTGAGCTGCGCGTAGCCGCTTTCCAGCGCCCTGGTCATCGCCGCGCGTATCGCCTTCTCCTTCGCCGGCGAGAGCTCGCGCCTGATCACCCCGGCACCGCCGTGGATCACCAGCACGGGCGGCACGGCGGCATGGCTCATCGCGGCGACTCCGAGGGCGGCGAGGACAGGCAACAGGCGGCGCGGCTTCACGGGGCTCTTTCCCTGAGGACAACAGGGGAAGTATAGCGAGCCGGTTTCGTCACTTGGGCTCGAAGCGCACCTGCTTGCCCTCGAACACCGGCTTCATGCCTGCGAGATTGGCCAGTTGCTGCATGGCCGTTCCTGCGGGCACGTCGTTGAACGACAACGTGACCGCAGCATGGCCCAACGCATCCGGATTGACGAGCGTCCATCCCGCTTTCGCCGCCACCGACTCCGCGACCGCGCGCGCCACACCGTTCTTGACGTGCTCGGTGACCTTGATGGGAGACGCCTCGGCAATCACACGCGCCGGACAACCGACTCGCGGCGTGAAGTCGATGGCAAAGCCGCGCTTGCCATCCGCTCCGGTGCCGACCACGTGCATTGCCTTGCCGGGCGCACCCAGCAACTGCGTATGCTCCAACATCGCACCGTCGGGTCCGGAAACGATCATGTCGATGCGAACGTGCCCACTGTCTGCACTCGTGATGGTGGCGTCTACACTGCCGCCAGGCATGCGCACCTTGGCAACCTCGCCGGGCGCACTGCACAACGCCAAGGCCTGCGTCTCGGCATGGCGCTGGTGTTCGTTGTCGCTGGAAAAGTCGACAGTCATGTCCAGTTGATATTCCGCGGCCGCGCCTGTCGCAGCCTGCGTCGACGCAATGGGCGCGGTCGCGGCATAGACCGAACCGGCCAGTGCCACCATCAACAAGCCGATTGCGACGATGCCGGCGTATCGACGCTGGCGATTCGGTACGGGTGATTTCAACATGGCAATACGCTCCGTGAGTGGATGACGAGGAGACCACGCGCAGCCCACCGGCAGCGCGAATGCGGCCGACTGGGTTTTCAACATCGCATTCGCATAGCTGCGCCGTTGCGCGCCGTGCCTGCGCAGCACGGCGGCATCGCAGGCCAGTTCCTGGTCATGACGCAGGGCCGCGAGCGCCCACCACGACAGCGGGTGGCACCAGAACAAGGCGGCGAACGCATGCGCGAACAGGCACCCCCAGCCATCGCCGCGCTGCGCATGCGCGTCCTCGTGGGCGAGGATCAACGCCTGCTCGGTGGTGTCGTAGCGCTCGGCGAAATCCGCGGGCAGCACGATGCGGCTGCGCCAGGCGCCAACCAGGGCCGGACCGACATCGGCACGGGTGGCGCGCAGCACCGGCCGGCGCGACCGCGCATCCGCCATCGGCGTGGCGCCGCGCAGCCGACGCCGATAGGCGCGCTGCGCCAAGGCGGCCAGCGCAAACACGGCGGCGCCACCGGCCAGCCACAGCAGCATGGCTCCGACGCGCCAGTTGAAACCATTCGCAACGCTCGCCTGCGGCGCCACCGCACCCGCCGCTGAAGTGATCGTGTACACCAACGGCGGCAGCGCTGCCGACGCCGCTGCGACATGCGGCAGCTGGCTGGCCAGCAGCACCAGCGGCGGCAGCAGCCACAGCTGGAACGCGCGCTCGGCACCGAACCCGCGCCGGCACGGCTTGCGCAGCGCGGCGACGAACAGCACCGCCGCGGTGAAGGCCAGCAGTGCTAGCCAGCCGCGCGCGGCCCATGCCGCCGCCATCGGCGCGAGACCCGGCAGGTGAAGCTCATTCATCGTCGAGCTCCTGCAGCAGCTTGCGCAGTTCGGCGATGTCCTTCTTGCTGAGCTTGCGCTGCTCGGAGAAGTGCGCCACCAGCGGCGCCACGCGGCCATCGAACAGGCGGTCGAGCAGCCCCTTGCTTTCCTGCGAGACGTACTTCTCGCGGCTCAGCAGCGGCGTGTAGAGATAGCGACGGCCATCTTTCTCCGCCTTCACCGCCTTCTTCCGCAAGAGGCGGTTGAGCAGGGATTTCACCGTGCCTTCCTGCCAGTCCTGCGCCGGACCGACCTCGGCGAGGATCTCCTCGGCACTGCGCGGCGCCGTGCGCCACAGCACTTCCATCACCACCGACTCGGCTTCACTGATCGCCATGAAGTCACCGTTTACGCGTGTAAGTGATTTTATGTTTACACGCGTAAATGTTCGTCGTCAAGCGATCGCCACGCCGCCGCGAAAGGACCTGCGACCTTGGTACAACACGGCCCGGCGGCAATCCGTCGTATCCTTGGCAGCTGGTTCCCCAGCATGAAGGCACGGCAATGGACAAGGTTTGCGCAAACGCCGGCAAGGCTCTCGACGGTCTGTTGTTCGACGGCATGACGATCGCGGCCGGCGGTTTCGGCCTGTGCGGCATCCCCGAGAACCTGATCGGCGCGCTGCTGGAGGCAGGCACGAAAAACCTCACCATCGTGGGCAACAACGCCGGCGTGGACGATTTCGGCATGGGGCCGCTGCTCAAGACCCACCAGGTGAAGCGCGTGTACGCCTCCTACGTGGGCGAGAACAAGGAGTTCGAGCGGCAGACCCTGGCCGGCGAGCTGGAGCTGCACCTCACCCCGCAGGGCACGCTGGCCGAGAAGCTGCGCGCCGGAGGCGCCGGCATCCCCGGCTTCTATACGCGCACCGGGTTCGGCACCCAGCTCGCCGAGGGCAAGGAAACCAAGGTGTTCGGCGGCAAGGAATACGTGCTGGAGGAAGCGATCCACGCCGACGTGGCCATCGTCAAGGCATGGAAAGGCGACCGCCTCGGCAACCTGGTGTTCCGCGAGACCGCGCGCAACTTCAATCCGATGATCGCCACCTGCGGCAAGGTCTGCGTGGCCGAGGTGGAGGAGCTGGTCGAGGTCGGCACGCTCGATCCGAACAACATCCACGTGCCGGGCATCTACGTCGACCGCATCATCCAGGGCGCGAGGTACGAGAAGCGCATCGAGTTCCGCACCATTTCCGGCGCCAACACCGGCAAGGAAAGCCCCATGCGCACCGCGCTGGCGCAGCGCGCCGCGAAGGAATTGCGCGACGGCTTCTACGTGAACCTCGGCATCGGCATCCCGACCCTGGTGGCCAATTACATTCCCGAAGGCATGGACGTGGTGCTGCAGTCGGAGAACGGCCTGCTCGGCATCGGCCCATTCCCCACCGAGGCGCAGATCGATCCCGACCTGATCAACGCGGGCAAGCAGACCGTCACCACCCTGCCCGGCTCCAGCTTCTTCTCCAGCGCCGAGTCGTTCGCGATGATACGCGGCGGCCACATCGACCTGGCCATCCTGGGCGGCATGGAAGTCTCGGTCACCGGCGATCTCGCCAACTGGATGGTGCCGGGCAAGATGGTGAAGGGTCCCGGCGGCGCGATGGACCTGGTCAGCGGCGTGCGCCGCGTGGTGGTGCTGATGGAGCACTGCGCGAAGGACGGTTCGCCGAAGATCAAGGAGCAGTGCGACCTGCCGATCACCGGCAAGGCCTGCGTGGACCTCATCATCACCGACCTCGCCGTGTTCGAAGTGGCGAAGGGCAAGGGCCTCACCCTGATCGAACTGAGCCCCGGCGTGACGCTGGACGAGGTGAAGGCGAAGACCGGCTGCGCGTTCGCGGTGGGCGCCGCGCTGAAGCAGTAACCGCGACTCTGGCAAACCCGTAGGAGCGCCCCCCGGATCAAGTCCGGGGGTGCGCTCCTACCCTAGATGCAGCTCAGGCCGCTGCCGCCGGCAAGGTCTCCGGGAAACGCACACGCGCCACGCCCGGCTTGCCCGGCGCGTGCAGTTCCAGCGGCCAGGCAAAGCGGTCGCTGATGCGCTGGGCGATCGCCAGCTCGAAGCTGAGCCGTTCGTCGCCGGCGCGGATCGGGGCGGCGTCAGCCGCCGCATGGCTCACGGTGATCGCGCCGGGCAGCACGGTGACCACCACATGCCCCGCATCGGCGTGCTGGCAGGCGTCGCGGATCAGCTGCCAGCACAGTACCGAGAACGCGCGCATGGAACCATGCAGCGCGAAGCGCGCCGGCTCCTCCAGTTGCAGTTCCACCGACGAACCGGCCATCAGATCGCGCGCGGTTTCCAGTTCGCGCCGCAGCACGTCGTTCACCACGAATTGCTCGGCGGTGCCGCCGGGATCGGATTCGCGCGCGAGGATCAGCAACACCTCGACCAGCGCCTCCAGCTCACGCGTGGCGCGGTGGATGCGCCGCACCGAGCGCCGCCCGCATTCGCCGAGGCCGTCCTCGTCGGCCAGCATGTCCACCGCCATGCGGATCACCGTGAGCGGCGTACGCAACTCGTGGCTGGCGTCGCGGGTGAAGTTGCGTTCGCGCTGGCCGTAGTCGGCGATGCGCGCGGCGAAGCCGTGCAGTCCGTACGCCAGCGCGACAAGGTCGGCGTCGGCGTCCTGCGGCAGGCGCTCGGGGCGCAACGCGGCCGGGTCGGACTGGCCGTCGTGCCACTCGCGGATCAGCCGCGCCAGCGCGCTCACCGAACGCCATTCGCGCCGCGTGGCAAGCCAGGCCAGGCCGGTGACGATCACGATCACCGCGATCGCCGCCGGCAGCGGCGCCTGGTCGTAGGCGCCCATCACGCAGACGATCGCCACCGCCACGAATTGCAGCGCAAACACCCAGGCAATGCGGCGCCGGAAGGCACCGGCACGGAAGATTGCCGCACCATCCACTTCTTTCGCATTCATCTACGTTCGTGCATCACGCCATGTGGGCGGCAGTGGCCACTTCCGCGTCGAGATCCGCGAGCCGGTAGCCGGCCGAATGGATGGTATGTAGCAGCGGCCGCGCGAACGGTTTGTCGATGACCCGGCGCAGGTTGTACAGGTGCGAGCGCAGCGTGTCGGAGTCAGGCAGCATGTCGCCCCAGATCTCGCGCTCGATGTCGCGCCGGCTCACCACACGCGGCGACTCGCGCATCAGGATCGCCAACAGCTTCAGGCCGATCGGCGACACGGTAAGCTCCTGCCCCGCGCGGGTCAGCCGCAGCGTGGCGGTGTCCAGCGTCATGTCGCCCACGTTCAGCACTTCGGCCGAGACCTGGCGGCGGTCGCGGCGGATCAGCGCGCGCAGCCGCGCCTCCAGCTCGCGCACCTCGAATGGCTTCACGAGGTAATCGTCGGCGCCGGCCTCCAGCCCGATCAGCTTGTCCTCCAAGGTGTCGCGCGCAGTGAGCATCAGTACCGGGGTGGCCTTCTTCGCCTCGCGGCGCAGCTTGCGGCACACCTCGAGGCCATCGAGGCCGGGAAGCATCAGGTCCAGCACGATCACGTCGTAGCTGCTGGTAACCGCCAGGTGCAGCCCGCTGGCGCCGTCGGCCGCATAGTCCACGGAATAGCCGCAGCGCTCCAGGAACTCGCCCACCGTCTCGGCGATCTGGCGGTTGTCTTCCACCAGCAGAATCAGGCCGGCCTGCTCGTCGTGTCCGCTCATGTCGCTCCTCCTGTGTGGCTTCACAAATGTGAAGAGCTAACCGGGCATGGGGTGATGACGGCGTGAAAACGACCTGGAAACGTTCAGCTCAAGGGCGCAGCAAGGGCTGCAGCACGCGCCACACGTTCTCCAGCACTTTCGGCTCGCCGGCGCCCGTCGGATGCAGGCCGTCGGCCTGCATCAGGGCCGGATCGAGCGCCACGCCGTCGAGCAGGAACGGCAGCAGGGCCACATGCTTCTGCTGCGCCAGCCCGGTGTAGACCGCGCGCAGGCCGTCGCGGTATTGCGGGCCGTAGTTCACCGGCAGTTCGATGCCCAGCAGCAGCACCTTCGCGTGCGTGGCCTGGGCGGCGGACACCATCGCCGTGAGGTTGTCGCGCAACTGGTTCAGCGGCAGACCCTGCAGGCCGTCGTTCGCGCCCAGCTCGATCACCACCACGCCCGGCCGATAAGTCGCCAGCAGCGCCGGCAGGCGGTTGCGCCCGGACAGCGAGGTCTCGCCGCTGATGCTGGCATTGACCACGGTCCATCGCGACACCATCTTGCCAAGACGGACTTCCAGCAGATGCACCCAGCCCTGCTCCGTCGCAATGTTGTGCGCGGCGGACAGCGAATCACCGAGCACCAATACGGTACGTGCCGGCGCGGCCTGCACCGCGACGACGGCACCGGCCAGCCACAACAGCAAGCAGAGGAAACGACGCATGAGCGACACGCCCCACCTTGTCCTGGAAGCCCACGATGTTAGCAAGTCGGTGGACGGCCCCGAGGGGCGGCTGCAGATCCTCGACCGCGTGGGCCTGCGCGTCGCCGCCGGCGAGAGCTTCGCCATCGTCGGTGCGTCGGGCTCGGGCAAGACCACCTTGCTCGGCCTCCTAGCGGGGCTGGACACGCCGAGTTCCGGCAGCATCCGCCTCGACGGCCATGCGCTGGAGACGCTGGACGAGGAAGCGCGCGCCGACCTGCGCCGGCGCCTGGTGGGCTTCGTGTTCCAGTCCTTCCACCTGCTGCCCGCGCTCAGCGCCGAGGAAAACGTGATGCTGCCGCTGGAGCTGGAAGGCGACGCGCAGGCGCGCACCAAGGCCCGCGCAGCACTGGAAGCGGTAAGCCTCGCCGCACGCCGTCGCCACTATCCGGCGCAACTCTCCGGCGGCGAGCAGCAGCGCGTGGCGATCGCCCGCGCCTTCGTGCACGGCCCGCGCCTGCTGTTCGCCGACGAACCCACCGGCAACCTCGACCAACGCACCGGCCACCACATCGCCGACCTGCTGTTCGCGCTGAACCGCGACCACCGCACCACGCTCGTGCTGGTGACCCACGACGCGCAACTCGCGGCGCGCTGCCAGCGCAGGATCGAACTGCATGAGGGGCGCGTGCTGGCGCACGCGGCGGCGGTGGGTGCATGAGCGCGCGCGCATGCTCCTGCTCCCTCGCGCGGGACTCGACATTCTTCCTCCCCCCCAACAGATTCACCGTTGGGGGAGAGGGTCGGGGTGAGGGGGGCTCTTGCTACTCGCCAGGTTCAGAACAGTTTCGTGCCGCACGCGACAAAGCGGTTTCGTGCGCCTGCCGGCGCCCGAGTTCCTTTCTCTTTGCTTGCCCACGCATGCGCAGGAGCGCGTGCGAACAGCGAAGCTGGCCCGGAAGGGCGGAGGGCAGGATGCCCGGAGTCAAGAGAAAGGAACCAAAGAGAAGCGGCACCCCGATGGCGCGCCCTCCAGGCGTCCTGCCTTCCGGGTGCGCGGGGGGGTTACGGGGTTTTCCGACGGCACCTCCGTGTGCCGACGGAAAACTGGCCCGCATCCCTGCGGGCCATCCTGCGGGCTTTCCTCCATCCGCCCGCCGCGCCATAGGGGGCCCAGGCAGAGCAGCGCGCTCCTGCGCGC
>NZ_MUNP01000077.1 GCF_002001105.1 Rhodanobacter sp. C06
CTCCCCCTTGCAAGCAGGGGGAGCGGGTGGATTCAGCGGACTGATGCCTTGTCTCCCTCCCCTGCTTGCAGGGGAGGGCCGGGGTGGGGTCGCTCTGCACCCTCAACCTGACTCCAGGTTCCGTAGCACTTCCTCCAGCACCGCATCGGTACGCAGCAACACATCGTCGTTCCAGAAGCGCAGCACTCGATAGCCAAGCGCCTCGATAGCACGCGTGCGTGCCGCGTCGTAACTCACCGCCTCCTGGTGCTGACCGCCATCGAGTTCAAGTACGAGCCTCGCAGGAATGCAGACGAAATCAACGATGTAACCTGCCAGCGGATATTGACGGCGAAACTTGAATCCGCCGAGTTGCTCGCCACGCAGATGGCGCCACAGGTGTCGTTCGGCGTCGGTGGCTGCATTGCGCAGCTGACGGGCGCGTTCCCATTTCCGTTGCATGGCCAGTCCTTGCCATTGGCGAGCGGGAAGCTTTACCCCCTCCCGACCTCCCCCTGCAAGCAGGGGGAGGAGAATGATGTGCGGCTCTCCCTCCCATACAAGCGCTAGGGAGCGATGTGCTGCCCATGCAAGCAAAGGGGAGTGATGTGCCGCCCCATGCAAGCATTGGCAATGTGATGTATTGGGCCCCCGGTAAGCAGGAGGAGAAAACCAACATATCGTGCCGCGTGAACTCCCTCCCCTGCTTGCAGGGGAGGGTTGGGGTGGGGTGCTTCGGCTACTGCTTCGCCGCAGCCTCCGGTGCCGTCCACTGCTTCAGCCACGCGTTCACCGTGTCGTGCCACAGCACGCTGTTGTGCGGCTTCAACACGAAGTGGCTTTCATCCGGAAAGGTGAGGAACTCGCTGGGGATGCCGCGCCGCTGCAGCGCGGTGAACGCGCCCAGGCCCTGGCTGAGCGGGATGCGGAAGTCGTGGCCGGAGTGCACCACCAGCATCGGCACGCGCCAGTCCTTGACGTGGGCTAGCGGGTTGAACTTCTCGTAGTTCGCGGGGACCTCGAACTGCGGGCCGCCGTTCTCGTGCTCCTCGAACCACAGCTCGTCGGTGGCGTAATACATCATGCGCATGTCGAACACGCCGTCGTGGTCGACGAAGCACTTCCACGGCTGGCTCCACACGCCGGCGATCCAGTAAGTCATGTAGCCGCCGTAGCTCGCGCCCAGCGCGCAGGCGCGGTTGCCGTCGAGGAAGGAGTACTTGGCCAGCGCGGCCTGCCAGCCGAGCTTCAGATCCTGCAGCGGCTTGCCGCCCCAGTCGCCCGAGATCGAGTCGGTGAACGCCTGGCCGTAACCGGTGGAGCCGTGGAAGTTGATCGTGACCACGGCGAAGCCCTGCCCCGCATAGGTCTGCGGATTCCAGCGGTAGCTCCAGCTGTTGGTCATGGCGCCCTGCGGACCGCCGTGGATGATGAAGGCCACCGGGTACTTCTTGCCGGGTTCATAGCCCGCCGGCTTCATCACGTAGCCCTGCACCGGCTCGTTGTTCCAGCCCTTGAACGTGAAGAACTCGAAATCGCCCTCGTGCGCGTTCCTGAGCAGGTCGGCGTTGTAGTGCGTGACCTGCCTGAGATCCTTGCCGTCGGCATCCACGGTGTACAGATCGGTGGGACGCTTGAGGTCGTTGCGGGCCAGCAGCAGGCGCGAACCGGCCAGCGAATAGCCGTCCACCTCGCCATCGCCCACCAGCTGGCGCACCTTGCCGCTGGCCGTGTCCACCGCGAACAGCGGGTGCCGGCCCTCGTCGTCGGCAGTCACGTAGAGCGTCTTGCCGTCGGCGGAAATGCCCATGCCGCCCGGCGAGCGATCCCAGTGCGGATCGATCTCGCGCTTCGCACCGGTCGCCAGGTCCAGCGCCATGATGGCGAAGCGGTCGGATTCGAACGCCGGTGTCTTCTGCGCGAGGTAGTAGAGCGTCCTGCCGTCCGGCGAGGGCACGGGCCAGCCATCCCAGGCCTTGTTTTCAGCCGTGAGGTTCACCGGGGCGGACGAACCGTCGGCCGGCACCTTGTAGATGTCGAAGTTGGTGGACCACGGCTCGCTGTGGCCGGCGATGCGCACGTCGAAATACACCGTCCTGCCGTCGGGCGAATAGGCGAACTCGCTGTCGTCGCCGAATGGCTTGCTGGGCACGTCGCCGTCGATGCCGCGCGTGAGCAGCGTCGGCTCCGCCGGCAGCTGGCCGTGCGCATCGAAGCGGCCGAGGTAAAGCTGGTTGCGCGTGCCGTCGGACCAGGTATCCCAGTGCCGCACGAACAGCTTCTTGTACAGCGTGCCGGTGGCCTTGTCCGCCGCGCGCTGGTCCAGCTTCGCCTTGGTGCAGGCCAGCGGGCCTGCGCAGTCGGTGAACACCGCGTAGGAAAGCAACACGCTCTTGCCGTCCGGTGCCAGCTTGTAGTCCTGGATGTCCAGCGGACCGTGGCTCACCTGCACCGGCGCGATGCTCATCGGCGCATGGTGCGCCCCGCCCAGCAGGTCGCCCACGCCGCGCCGCCACAACTGGGTCACGCCCTGCACCGGCGCGAGGAAGTACAGGCTGCGCCCGTCCGGCGACCAGCGCGGCGAGGAAGCCACCATGTTCACCAGCTTCACCGGCTTCGCACCGTCCTGCGCCAGGTCCAGCACGTAGATCGCGTTGACGCCCTTGTTCGCCGCGTAGTCCGTGCTGCGCACACCGAACGCCGCGTAGCGCCCGTCCGCCGACAGCTGCGGATCGCTCACCCGCTGCATCATCACCAGGTCGCGCACGTTGAACGGGTGCGGCGCGTGGTCCACGGTGATCGTGGTATCGATCGGCGCCACCGTGTCGGTGTCCGCCGCCAGCGCGGGCGAGGCCACCAGTGCCAGCAGCAGCAGCGCCGTCAGGGCTTGCTTCATGGTCGTTCCCCTAGGTGATGTCAAAGAGGCAAGGTAAGCGGCAAGCCGGCACCACGCAAGCGACCCGGCTCGACACGCCGAAAACCCACTAGACTGGCGGCGCAGCGCCAATGGCGGATGGGTTTCTCATGTCCACACTCCAAGTACAGCGCGTACTTACGACGCACCCGGAGATCGGGCTGGCCTATGTGTTCGGCTCGGTCGCCCAAGAGCGCGCCCGCCCGGAGAGCGACGTGGATGTGGCTGTGCAGGCGGCCAAGCCGCTCGACACCGCTCTGCGCATGCAACTGATCGAGGAGCTTGCCCTCGCCACCGGCCGGCCGGTGGATTTGATCGACCTGCATGCGGTCGGCGAGCCCCTGTTGGGCCAGATCCTCAAGCACGGCAAACGCATCATCGGCAGTACCGCTGCACACGCGAACCTGATGTCCCGTCATGTCTATGCCATGGAAGACTTCGTGCCCTATGTGACGCGCATGCTGGAGGAACGGAGGCGCGCATGGACGCACTGATCGTCGGCCGCAAGCTCGACTCGCTGCAGCGCTTCCTCCTACGCGTCCGCGACAAATGCCCTGCCACCGCAGACGCACTTGCAGCCAGTCCCGATCTGCAGGACATCGTGGTACTCAACCTCAGTCGCGCCGTCCAACTCTGCGTCGACCTGGCCTTGCACGTATTGGCCGACTCGGGCCTGCCACCACCCGACACCATGGGCCAAGCATTCGAGCAACTGACCTCGACGCACAAGCTGGATGCCACGCTTGCATCGCAGTTGCGCAAGGCTGTCGGCTTCCGCAACCTCGCCGTACACAGTTACAGCGCCATCGACTGGGCCATCGTCCACGCTATCGCCACCCGCCACCTGGACGATTTCACCCGCTTCGCCGATTGAGTCAGGACGCAAAGCTGACGGGATTCGCCACCCGTGATGCCGCATGCCCCCGCCAGGCAAAAGTGACCATTGCGGATCAGCCATCCATTGCCTTGGCACCAAGCAGCACACGCTGGACGAATGCGGCGCAAGCAAGGGCTGCCGGACATCAATAGTGGCAACGTATTCCCGCTTGCGGGCACATCTGCCCAAGCTCTTGGCACTCCATGCCGGGCACCCCACGCCACCTCGATCGGCCGCAAGCTGACAAATTGCGTCACAAGCTGCCCAAAATGATCAGGCCTCACGAAGCAACCGAAGTGCCGGCAAGCGCACAAAACCAGGCGCCCCCACTACCGGTGGCACCCTTTCGTGATCGCATGCACAACACACAAGCGCCGCGACATGAGGCAATATGCCAGCGGTGGTCGTGGCATGTTAGATGCTTCGATACCGCCAGCTTCCTGGTCGTTCCTGACCAAGTCGTGTTGGGGTTCGATCCCGCCTAGGGGGTATCGGGGCCGGAACCCAGGGGGCACACCGCTAGCTAGCCAACAGAAGGAACCACCATGAAGACCATGCAGAAAGGCTTCACCCTGATCGAACTGATGATCGTGGTCGCGATCATCGCGATCCTCGCAGCCATCGCCGTGCCGGCCTACCAGAACTACATCATCCGCTCCAAGGTGACCGAGGCGCTTTCCGCCGTCGACATGGCACGCACCGCCGTGGCAGAAACGGTCCAGTCGACCGGTACGGTCCCCAGCAAAAACGCTTCGGCCGGCCTGCCGGCCACACAAGCGAGCGTCGCCTCGCAATATGTTTCCGATCTGGAAGTCGGTACGAACGGTGTCATCACCGCCACGGTCACCGGCACGAACAGCGACGCAGATACCAAGACCGTCGTCTTCACGCCGTATGCCAACGGCGCTGCCATTACCGCCACCACCCAGGTCACCGGTCCGATCACCTGGAAGTGCACTGGCACCGTGCCGACCAAGTACCTCCCGGCCAGCTGCCGCTGATCGTTGTTTCCCGTGTCACTCTCGAAGGGCCGCCTTGTGCGGCCCTTCTTTTGTGGGCCGCAGGGTCATCATGGTCGCTGATACCCGAACCACGGGTTGGTCGAACCCATGGTTTAGTTAACATGCCTCATCCCCTATTTTTGGATTGACCCATTGCACATGAATGAACGTGCCCGCCCATGGTTGCCTTGGCTGTTGCTGGCACTCGCTGCGGCGGCGACAGCCGCCGTGTACTGGCCGGGCATCGCCGGCGGCTGGGTGTTCGACGACTACCCGAACATCGTGGACAACGCGGCCATCCACATCTCGCAAGGGCACTCGACGCTGGCGGCCTGGGTAAACTCGGCGCTGTCGTCCCCGTCCAGCTTCCTGCGCCGGCCACTGGCCTCGCTCACGTTCTCGCTCAACTGGATGATGGGCAACGGCAGCCCCTGGCCGTTCAAGGTCACCAACGTCGTCATTCACCTGATCAACGGCGTGCTGCTGTTTTGCATGCTGCGGGCACTGCTGCAATTGGCAGGTTGGCGGCAAAGCCGGTTTTCGCAAGCCTCTCCCTCCCTGCCCGACGGAGAGCTGGGCCACACCGCTTTCGACCCTGCCGCCGCAACGCGCCTCGCGCTGATCGTGAGCACGGCGTGGATGGTTCTGCCGATCAACCTGATGGCCGTGCTGTACGTGGTGCAACGCATGGAAAGCCTGTGTCAGGTATTCGTGTTGGCCGGCTTGTGGGCTTACCTGCACGGACGTTGGATGATGCTGACGGCGCGCGACAAGCGCCGCGACCACCGTGGATTTGCGCTGGTCGTCGGCGGCATCGTGTTGGGCACGTCGCTGGGACTGATGTCGAAAGAAACCGCCGTCTTGCTACCGGTGCTCGCGTTCCTGGCCGAATGGGTCATATTGCGGTTTGCACGCGCCACCCCGGCGGGCCACCCATTGCCCGGAGCATCCGAAAAGCAGACGCGGGACGCACGCCTCTGGTGGACCTTCGTCGTCACCCTGTTCGTTCCGGCCGTGCTGGGTACGGCGTGGCTGCTGCGTGTCGCCTTGCACCCCGGCTCCTGGGTTGGCCGCGATTTCACGCTTGCACAGCGTCTTCTGACCGAAGCGCGCGTGCTGGTGGATTACCTGCACTGGACACTTCTGCCCAATCCGACGGTATTGAGCCTCTACCACGACGAGATCGTGATATCGACCGGGCTGCTGACGCCGTGGACCACCTTGGCTGCGATCGTCTCGTTGGCCGCGTTGGGCGTACTTGCGGTTTGGCTACGCAATCGCCAACCACTGATTTCACTCGGCATCGGCTGGTTTTTCGCCGCGCAGCTGCTGACCGCGACCATCGTCCCGCTGGAACTGGTCTACGAGCAGCGCATGTACTTCGCGTCGATCGGCGTGTTGCTGGCAGCCGGCACGTGGTTGCTTGGCCTGCGCTGGAGGATCGCATTGCCGATACTGCGCGGGTTTCTGGTCGCCATTGGGTTGCTTTGGTTCGCCTTGGTCACTCACCTGAGAGCGCAGGACTGGTCCAATCCGCTGCGCTTGGCCGTTGCAGAAGCCACCAACCACCCGGATTCGGAACGTGCGGTATACGAGGCCGGCCGCCAATTCCTGATCGCGTCGAACTATCAGCCCGGCAAGGCATTGGACGCGTCCTGGAAATACTTCCTGCAGGCAGCTGCGATTCCGGGGGCGTCCGTGTCGCCCGATCAGGCGCTGATCATGCTCGTCGATCACGGCCAGCAAGGCGACGATGGTGCTTTATGGGACTCGATGGCGCGCAAACTACTCAACCAGCCAACGGGACAGGGGGACATCAACGCGCTGGTTACGCTGACCGCCTGTTACGGCAAAGGCATCTGCAAATTCGATGCCGCGCAGTTGCAGCGCGCCTATCTGGCAGCGCTCTCTCGGCCACACCCCATCGCGCGGCTCAACGGCGCCTATGCGGACTTCCAACGCGACATCCTGCACGACGACATGCTGGCGGCAAAATACCTCAATCTGGCAGTCATCGGCGCACCGAGCGAACCCGCCTACCGCATCGATCTGGCAGCACTCTACGCGCGCGCCGGACAGGCAGCCAAAGCACAGGAACAGATCGACGCACTGAGGCACTTGAACTACGCAGGGCGCCTCGACAAGCAGATCTCGGAGCTTGAGCTGCTCGTCAGACGCAACATTTCCGCCACGACACTGCACCAGTGATTCGCCTCCCCTTGCAGAAACTTCTGACCGTCTGCAGAGCCGGTACTGACCAAGGGCCCCATACCCGGCTTCCCGACCCCACGCCGATACGACTGGTCATTGACCGCGGGAATCGGCAGAGCGCGCGGCCACACGCCAGGATGCCGGCCACCATGCTCCCGTTGTGACGACATGATCCATTCCCTGAAACCGCCTATCGTGCGCCGGTTGCTGTTGCTCGCCCTGCTCATTACTGCCGCCGTCTATTGGTCCGGCCTCTCCGGCAGCTGGCTGTTCGACGACTACCCCAACATCGTGGATAACCCCGGCGTGCAGCCGCATGCGGCCAGCGTGCCCGCACTGGTGCGCGCCGCGCTGTCCTCGCCGGCCAGCGAGTTCAAGCGGCCACTGGCTTCGCTGAGTTTCGCCGCGAACTACCTGGTGAGCGGCTTGAATCCCTGGAGCTGGAAGCTGTTCAACCTTGCAGTGCACCTGTTGAACGGCACGCTCGTGTTCTTGCTCGCAAGAATGTTGCTGCTGGCCGTACCCCACTCCAGCCCTCCCCTGCATACAGGGGAGGGGGATTGGCGACGCGCAGGCATCCTCGCGGCACTGATCGCGGCAGGCTGGATGCTGTTGCCGATCAACCTCACCGCCGTGCTGTATGTAGTGCAGCGCGAGGAAAGCATGGCGAACCTGTTCGTGCTGCTGGGGCTGATTGGGTATGTCGCCGGGCGTCAGCGCATGCTGTGGTGTAGGAGCGCACCCTGTGCGCGAATGCTTTTGGAAAGCGCGCCGCCTCAAGACAGCTCGCAACGCCAATTCGCGCACAGGGCGCGCTCCTACACAGAAGGCGTGTGGGGTGGCTTCTGGCTCTGCGCCGTCAGCCTCGTCATTTCCACCGTCATCGGCCTGCTGGCCAAGGAAACTGCGGCGATGCTGCCGCTGTATGCGTTCCTGGTCGAATGGATCCTGTTTCGCTTCAAGCGCGTATCGCTATCCGTAGGAGCGGGCCCTGGACGTGATAATGCTCCGGATGAGGCGGTGGTCGCGCACAGGGTGCGCTCCTACCGGGAATGGGACGGGCGGATCGCGGGCTTGTTCGTGGTGGTGTTGGCACTGCCGCTGCTGGCGGGATTGATCTGGCTGTTGCCCGGAGTGCTGAATACCGCCAATTGGGCCACGCGCGATTTCACTCTGGGCGAGCGCCTGCTTAGCGAAGCGCGCGTGGTCTGCGATTACATCGGGTGGACGCTGCTGCCCACGCCACAGGTACTGTCCTTCTATCACGACCAGTTCCGCATCTCGACTGGCTTGCTGTCGCCATGGACAACGCTGACCAGCCTGCTTGGAATCACCGCGCTGTTCGTTCTGGTGTTCCGGTTGCGTCGCCGCCAGCCGTTGGTGGCACTGGGGATCGCCTTGTACCTGGGCTGCCACGTGATGACCGGCACCATCATCCCGCTGGAACTGGTTTACGAGCACCGCAACTACTTCGCCAGCTTCGGCGTGCTGCTGGCCGTGGTGCCATGGCTGGCGGCCGTCTCGCCGGGTGCCGTGCAGCCCGCCGTGCACCGACATCGCTGGCGGCTACCCCGGCGCGTGCTGCTGGCCTGCCTGCTGCTGTGGTGGGCCGGATTGACCACGGCTACCGCCTACGCCTGGGGCGACCCGCTGCGGCTGGCTCAAGACTTGGCCGCGCGCGCACCCGACTCGCCCCGCGCCCAGTACGAACTGGGTCGCATCTACATCATCTACTCACACTACGATCCAGCTTCGCCGTATACGCGGCTGGCCTACGCACCACTGGAAAAAGCGGCGAGCTTCCCAGAGTCCTCGATCCTGCCGCAGCAGGCACTGATCTTCATGAACTCGCGTATGGGCCTACCGCTCAAGCCGCAGTGGTGGGACAGCATGATCGCCAAGCTGAAGGCGCGAAAGCCCGGCGTGCAGGACGAAAGCTCGCTCGCCGCGCTGGCGCAATGCGCCAGGGACCGCGCGTGCGCGCTGCCCACCGCACGCATGGTGCAGGCATTCGAGGCCGCGCTGGATCACCACACTCCCAGCGCACGGTTGCAGGCCACGTACGGCGACTATGCGTGGAACGTGCTGGACAACCACGCCTTGGGCCTGCGCATGATCGAGGGCGCCGTAAAAGACGCACCGAGCGAACCGGCCTACCGCATCACACTGGTCCGCATGCTGGCCGCCTTGGATCGCTACAATGAAGCACGCAAGGCCTTGCAACAACTTCGCCCGCTGAATATCGGTGGCCGATTGAACGGAAGCATCCGCGAGCTACACATACTTCTCAATGGCGATCTAAAGTTTGGGTCATAGCGATCTTAAAGAGCCCCTGCACATAGTTGCATGCCTACGGGTTAGGCCCATCTGCCCACCCCGTCATACCAAAGCCACTACCGACATCAGCCATGCCGATCAAGGTCATCCGCGACAAATTCGACCTCGCCATCAACGGCGCGCCACCCGCATTTGCCGAACCGTTGCATGTCGGCCGCCCCAACTTGGGCAACCACGAGGCATTTTTGCAGCGGGCCGCCCAAGTCCTGGATAGTAAGTGGCTGACCAACAACGGTCCAATTGTGCAGGAGCTCGAGCGACGCATCGCCGACCATCTGGGCGTCAAGCACTGCATTGCCATGTGCAACGGCACTGTTGCTCTGGAAATCGCCATTCGTGCCCTGGGACTAACGGGCGAAGTCATCGTCCCGTCGTGGACTTTTATTGCCACGGCCCATGCCTTGCACTGGCAGGGCATCACGCCAGTCTTCGCCGATATCGACCCTGCGACACACAATCTCGATCCTGACGCCGTGCGCCGCATGATCACCCCTCGCACTAGCGGCATCATCGGCGTACACCTGTGGGGACGGCCCGCGCCCATCGACGCACTGCAGGCCGTCGCAGACGAGCACGGCCTGAAGCTGATGTTCGATGCCGCGCATGCTTTCGGTTGCACATATCGAGGCCAGACCATCGGTCGCTTCGGCGCCTGCGAGGTGCTGAGCTTTCACGCGACCAAGGTGTTCAACACCTTCGAAGGTGGCGCCGCGGTCACCGACGACGACGATCTGGCCGAGACCATGCGTCTGATGCGTAACTTCGGCTTCGTCGGCTACGACAACGTGATCCACCCAGGCACCAAAGGCAAGATGCCCGAGATCAACGCGGCGATGGGACTGGTCAACCTCGACGCCTTGCCCGGTTTCGTCGAAGCCAATCGCCACAATTACGAAACCTACGCCGCCGCCCTGGCCGGCATCGACGGCCTCCGGCTGCTCGACTATGACCCCGCCACCAACCCGAATTACCAGTACGTGGTCGTGGAAGTCGATTCGGGGCGCGACGGCAAGCGCCGCGACGATCTCGTCGCCGCATTGCATGCGGAAAACGTGCTTGTACGAAAATACTTCTGGCCGGGTTGCCACGGCATGCTGCCCTACCGGGAACTGTTTCCCCATGCAGGCCTGCTGCTCGAACACAGTGTGGCGATAGCCAATCGGGTCGCGATACTTCCGACCGGCGTGTCGCTGGGCACCGACGACATCGAGACCATTGCGGCGGTTTGCAGAGCCTGCATGAGCGACGGCGCATGATCGCGGCGGTGATGCAGCCGTACCCCCTACATCGGCTACTTTCAGCTTATGCAGGCCGTAGATACCTTCGTGTTCTTCGACTACGTGCAGTACATCAACCATGGCCGGGTCAATCGCAACCGTATCCGCCGAATACCAAAATACGCACCTGTCGTGGCTAAACTAGCTCGCCGTTGTGTTCGGCGGGCTGCTTCTGGTGCTAGCAGCTCTTTGGAGTTTCGTGCCACAGGTCACGGTGCCCAACTAGTCGGTTAACCGAGTGCTCACCCGCTACGTGGGCTCGCACCGGTTACCTCAAGCGTTTGGCCATCTATAGAGACTCGATTACATGAACAATCCTTTCGATCCTGGCTATTTCTCAGACGAACAGCTCGTCGACTTCGGGTTCAAGAAAGTCGGGAAAAATGTGCGAATTGCCAGGAGCTGCACAATCATTGGACTGAACAACATTGAGCTAGGAGATAACGTTCGTATTGACGGCTACTGCTCAATCATCGCCGCCGGCAACGGCTTCACAAAGATTGGATCGTTTGTCCACATTGCCGGCTATTGTGGACTCTATGCAGGCAGCGGCATTGTACTTGAAGACTTTTCTGGCCTGTCCGCTGGAGTGAGAATCTACACCGCCACAGACGACTACTCCGGACGAACCCTGACCAACCCCACAGTGCCGGAGAAATATCTGGGGGTAACTTCAGGTCCAGTTATACTTATGAAGCACGTGATTGTCGGTACCGGCAGCGTGATTCTTCCAGGCGTCACAGCAAATGAAGGAGTCTCTGTTGGGGCGCTATCGTTGATCACAAAAGACCTCGATGCATGGTCAATCTACGCTGGCATGCCAGCGCGGAGACTACGAGATCGCTCCAAGGACCTGCTTTCACTCGAAAAATCCCTGCTCGCAGAGTTGGACAGTGAATTGAACTCCGAGGTGCACGACGGTTGAAGGGTGCCTCGAAAACCTGTCTCGGTGTACGGAGTCCTAACCGCATTCTCGGACGCTCGTTGAGCTTGTCTTCGAAAGCCTGGAGATATTTGTCGGTGACGGCACTTGAAATCCTGAAGGTAAATTCATCTTGCGAACCAATCCCGATCCACGTAAGCCAGCGCGCCCTGCCGCAACGTGAGTGCATGCAATCAATAGCGGCCAAGGCCACTCACGCCACCATGTGGAGCGCGCTGGAAATCCTCGCGCGTTACGGTGTGCAGATCGCAGTCACGATCGTGCTCGCACGTTTGTTGACACCGACCGACTTCGGCCTGATCGCCATGCTGATCGTGTTCACCAGTGTCGGCGTGTTGCTGGTCGATTCCGGCTTCGGCACCGCACTGATCCAGCGGCAGGGCATCACAGCCGACGACGAGACCACTGTGTTCGCCTACAGCATGACGATCGGTGCTGCGGCGGGATTCGCGCTCTGGTTCGCTGCGCCACACATCGCCGCGTTCTACCACCAGCCGCAGCTGGTCCCTTTGACCCGACTCGTCGCCTGGGTGCTGCCGCTGGGTGCGCTGGCGGCTGTGCCCGATGCCCTGCTCACCAAGCGCCTAGACTTCGCTGCGCGTGCGCACGCCGAAATCGTCGCATCGGGCATTTCCGGCTTTGTCGCCGTTGCGTTGGCGCTGAATGGGTTCGGTGTCTGGAGCATCGCATGGCAGTCCGTCATCGCAATCGGCTTGCGGGCGACCCTACTGTGGCTGTACGCCCGCTGGAAACCCGTCGGGCGTGTCAATCACGCCTCGTTCCGTCGCCTGTTCGGATTTGGCGGCTTCATGCTACTGGCCCAGTTGCTCGACACGGTATACGTACGCGCACAAGCGCTACTGCTCGGCCGGCTATTCGACGCCGCGACACTTGGCTACTACACGCTGGCGCAGAACGCGCAGCAGGCGCCGGTCGGCTTCGTCGGAACGGTGCTCAGCCGCGTTGGCTTGCCGGTGTTCTCGGAGCTCTCGGGCGAGCCCGTGAGGCTTCGCCAGGCCCTGCGCCTGTCGTTGCGCGTCTCGCTGTTCCTGTTCCTGCCCTGCATGATCGGTCTGGCGCTGGCGGCAAAACCGCTGATTGCACTCGTCTACGGCGCACGTTGGCTTTCGGCGGCACCGGTGCTGACCCTCCTCGCACTGGCCGCGGCGCCATGGCCTTTGCACGTGTTGAACCTTGCCGCCCTCACCGCCTGCGGCAGATCCGACCTGTTGCTGCGACTCGAACTGTTCAAGAAGCCGGTGTCGATCGCGCTCGTACTGGTGGCCGCGCCGTTCGGTCCTATCGCCGTGGCGGCAGCCGTACTGCTGGGCAGCATGCTCAGCATCGCCGTCAATACGTACTACTCGCAGCGCATGCTCAGCTACGGTGTGCTGGAGCAGATCGTCGACCAGAAGCATACCTTGCTGCTGTGCCTCGCCAGCGCGGTGGCCGGATGGGGCATCCTGCATTGGAGCGCGCCTACCATCGTCGCGACGCTTACAAGCATACTGGCGGCAGCCGTGGTCTACCTTGGCGGCGCGGCCATATTCCGCAACCCTGCGGCTACGGAGCTCACGCACCTGTCTCGATCCGCGCTGGCGTCGCGCTTGCCTGGCAACAAAGACACGCAGCCATGACATCCGACGTACCCGCCCCCCCTGACCGACGCGAGACAGGCCGCAGCATGCCGCCCTCATCCGTATCCGTTTGCATCGCTACGTGCAACCAGCGCGCATACATCCGGCAGTGCTTGGACAGCGTCCTGCAACAACGGACCGACCGGCTGCTCGAAATCTTGGTCGGCGACGATTGCTCCGACGACGGCACCAGCGAAATCATTGCCGAATACGCCGCCGCAAATCCGCAGCGGGTGGTGCACTTGCGTCGGCCACAACGACTAGGCGCAAGCGCGAATATTCAAGACCTGCTGCGACGCGCAAGTGGATGCTATCTGGCACACCTCGACGGTGACGATTACTGGCTGCCTGGCAAGTTGGAGCACCAGATCGAGTTCTTGGACACCCACTCGGAATGCCCGGCAATTTACGCCAACGCCGTAGCCATCCGTGAAGACGGTGAGCGCATCGGCGTATTCAACGACGCGGGTGACGGCCACCACAGCTTGGCGTCCCTGTATCGCCGCGGCAATTTCCTCAACACAAGCTCCATGCTCTACCGGGCCATGTTCAAAGAAGAGTTGCTTTCGATCGACCGCCCCTTCATCGACTATCGCATGCACCTGTTGCTTGCCAGGCATGGCTCGCTGGCACATCTAGGGAGGCCACTTGTGGCCTACCGATTGAACTCGGTCGGATCCATGACGACAACCTCAAGCGATCTGGTACGCGAGTTGTACTGGGAAGCAATGAACAGCGTACCTGCCGGCATGCTTGGCGCCGCCGACCAGGCATCTGGCTTGGCAGATTTCCTTCGACGAGTATTCGGGACGGCACGTCGCCAAGGACGCTGGAATCTACTCCGTGTTTGGGCGCCACGGGTATTCACCGCATCACCCTATGGCCGCTTGCGTACCTGCCTGCTGGCAGTCGGATCGCTCCTCCGCATCATCTACGCCGAGGCGATTCACCGACTACGCATGATCTGGCGCGGTGACAAGGGCCGGGTGTTGTATCACCGCTGACAGTATGATTCAGACATGATCACGAAGTTGTTTCGATTTGCCCAAGGTATTGCACTCGCACTGTTGCCTGGAGGCCCCCGGCGCTGCGTACTGTGCGGTCGCAGGGCCTGGAAATTCCTGCCATATTGTGGCGGCTCCAAAAACCAGCCTCCACTGATGCGTGAGCTCCATGTGGTAGGTAGCGACTTGGATCGCTTTGCCTGTCCCCACTGTCGCGGGCATGATCGCGAACGCCACATGCTGATGTTCCTGCAGTCGTCTGGATTGCTGGAAACAATGCGCGGCAAGGCAATTTTGCACTTCGCACCGGAGCGCAACTTGTCTCACTGGATCGCTGCGGCGGAACCATCTACCTATGTTCGTTGCGATTTGGAGCCAACATCCCCCGCTGTGCGGCGCATCGATATGATGGCCATCGATGCAGAACCAGGGTCATTCGACTTCCTGATTGCCAACCATGTACTTGAACACGTTGCCGACGACAGGCGCGCACTGCAGGAGGTCTACCGTGTATTGAAGCCCGGAGGCCATGCAATCTTGCAAACTCCATTCGCCCGAAAGTTGCATGCTACTTGGGAGGATCAAGGTATCGCTGACGACAAGGCACGGCTGCAAGCCTATGGGCAAGCCGACCATGTCCGGTTGTACGGAAGTGATATATTCAAGCGATTCGCTGCAAGTGGCTTGGAGCCGTTGGCGTACCTGCACTCCGAACTGCTTCCAGACACCGACGCCGACACCCATGGCATCAATCAAGACGAGCCCTTCTTTCTCTTCCGTAAGAAACTCTAGGAGCTCGCATGCTCCCTCGCGATCCCACTCCCATCACGTAACGCTCGCAGCGGCGTCAGGCTGCGGAAACGCAAACTCCGCACTAGGCCTCGTACACCCAGCAAGATGACATGCAGCACAATGATCAACAGACGGTCAGCCCACCCGTTCGACAGCTTGCGCGCAATGAGCAACTGCGCAGCCACCACACGCGCCTCGTAGAACTGCGAACCCATGCGGCTGCTGGCCGAGCCTTCGTGATGCACGAGCAGCTTTGGCACATGCACCATCGCGCCGTTGCGTCGTGACAATCTGGCACCCAACTCAATGTCCTCCCCATACATGAAGAAGTCCTCGTCGAACAATGTCGCCCCCGACTTCGGAAGATTCACCAGCAGGCAGCATCCACTGGCATAGGGGAAGGAGCCAGGCAAACGGCGGTCCGTGATCAGGCCAGTCAAGCGATGGTAGTAGACCGTGCCGCGTACCCAGCCGCCATGATCGATGTCAGGGTACAGGACTTCGGCATTCGGACTCGCCTCCAGCGCATCCCGGAACACTCGGAGCGCATCCGGCAGCAGGGTTGCATCGTTGTTGATCAACAGCACTGGACTGTCCGGGAATTCAACAGCCAGCGTTTCCAGGCCCCGGTTGACGCCCGCGGCGAAGCCAAGATTCCTATTCGCCGTGACAATCCGGCATCGCCGTTCGCTACCCATCAAGCGTTCGAGTTCTGCGGCACTCGCCTCGCCATCCGCGCTGTTGTCCCAGACGAGTACGTGCGAAACCCCGTCTTCAAGCAGAGAGCGCAAGCAGTTGAAGGTCCGTGATGCATCACGGTAGTGCAAGGTCAAGCCGACGATGACACCGTTGCTCATGGATTGGCCTCACCCAAGATGCTTGCGCGGAGTGCGGTGAACGTTATCCGGTTGGCCAGCACGGCACCGTAAAATTCGCTCGCACGGCTGGCCATCACGCCACGCAGCGCCTCGTCATCGGCGAGCCTGGCAATTTCGGCGGCAAGGGCTTCGGCATCTGCAGCCGTGACGGCCGTGAACGGCATCTGCCCGAACCTTGCTGCGGCTCGCTCCAACCACGCGGTTCGTGCGGTGATTATCGGGCGCCCCATGCTTGCATAGGCATAGACCTTGTATGGACACACGCGCTGCGTCTTTGGACCGCCCCCGAACACGCCAAGGCAGATGTCGGCTTGCCTGATGCAGAACGCAAGTTGTGCCGGCGTCTTCCACTCCCGCTCCCATGTCATGTTGGCCGCTCCGGCACGCAGAGCCGACTCCAGGATTTCTGCCTGCTGCCCAGTACCAACGATGGTAAACCGAATGTCCTGCCGCCCCGCCAAGAGCTTGGCCGCATCGACGATCGTCGAGATTCCGTGCAGCGGTACCAATGTGCCGACGAACAGGACGTTGCATGCCCCACGGTGGACAGGTGGCGGCGAAAGCGTGAACTCGCGCTCGTTGGTCGCGAGCGGAACAGCGATGAACAGCTCGCGCGGAAGGCGAAACAGCGACGCGTAGAATTCTGCATTCTGGTCAGTGTCCACTATCACGGCATCTGCAATGCCATATGCCCGTCGTTCGATGCGCCACAGAATCCTGGCCCGCCAATCGGCTGGTCGAAGCAGGCCGCGATCATTTACCACCGTATCGAACAGTGAGATGAATGCGTCTGCCACTATGCGCCGTGGCCGCAAGCCGCGCGGCACCAGCGACCATGCGAAGAGCAGTATCGGCGCAGGATAGGGCACGTATGCGCGCACCGGTCGAGGACGCATTGCCAGCCCCTTTGCGATGACGCGCGCATGAGCCGATACAAACTTCCACGCCTTCGACAGCAGGCCGCCACGGGCGCGCATTGCGCCGCCTTCCCGAGGAAGCAGCGGGATGTTGATTTCGTTGACGTCGAAGTGCCGTCGAAGTCCTTGCATCGAATGAAGCGTGTTCGGGTAGGCTTCGCTTGCGGTATGAACGCCAATCACGGCCAATTTTGGCAGCGTACTCGCCGCCGCTGATTCAGCGCGCACGACGCACATCCACCATCACGCCATCCCTGATACCGCGCAAGAAGGCGCCAATCTTGGTGAAACGGCCTGTCTCGAACAACAGTATTCCGACAGCCTCCGCAATGACGCGTGCAAATTGCCGCAACGACCACAGCGGATGACGGTACGCATGCAGGCGCACGGTCCAGAGGGCATTTCGCGCGATGAAATACTTCCGCGAGGCCGGGTGGGCGGAAGACAGCGCACGTGCCCAGCGAACACCAGCGACAGGCGCTCCGATGGCATGACGCATCAACGGTTCCCGTGTCACGAAGACACCAGCACCATGATCCGCTGCGCGCAGGCAGAATTCATGATCCACCGAATCGATGAAAAAGTCCTCGCGGAACCCATCGATGGCGAGCGCGAAGCCCACCGGTAACAACATCCCGGAAGTGATCAATGTGGTCCTGCGGACTGGCGCGGATCTTTGCGAGCCCACGTGGTGCGCCAAGCGCCTCCGATGGACATCAACGTAGTTTGCTCCCAGCAAAAGCCTGCATGTTTTCAACGCACGCACAGAGGCAAGCATGGCTTCAGCAAAGCCTTCCACCGGCTCGGAATCCTGATCAAAGGTTACCGCCCACGCATAGCCCGCCGCGTGCGCATCCCGCAAGCCACGGTTCAGCGCGGCGGCAATCCCGACGTTGTGGTCGTTTTGCAAAACCCTGATCTTGTCGTCTTCCCGAATCCGCAACGAACTGGAAGCATTGTCGATGACGAACACACGGCGAAATTCGGTGGACAAGCGATCCAATCGATCCGGAAACTCCGCGTCCGGCTGAAATGTGACCACGATCGCGCAGATGCTGTCCAAGGTCGGAGGATGGACTGTTCGCCATGGATCCGGCTCCGCACCATGTGTTGGACTCGATCCCGACATGTGAGGCTCAGGTCAGCCGCCTGTACGTCAGCGCCGTGATCTGCTCGGACACTAGCCCGATCAGGAACACGATCACGGCTGCGCTCCATAGCAAGGTGCTGCCGTTGGTGAGGCGCCCATCGTGCGCGAAGGTCCATGCGTAGTTCGCGCAACCGAGCAGGAAGAATGTCGCCGCCGCCGGCACGAACAGCTTGAGCGGCGAATACAGCGTGGCGATCTTGAAGATGATCAG
Organism: Rhodanobacter sp. C06; assembly: GCF_002001105.1. GTDB lineage: Bacteria > Pseudomonadota > Gammaproteobacteria > Xanthomonadales > Rhodanobacteraceae > Rhodanobacter_A. The sequence goes on from NZ_MUNP01000077.1 coordinate 18,129, forward strand.
CAGGAAACGCACGCCGTCCTTGATCGGTTTGATATGACTCTTGCCCACGCGCTGCGCGGCCTTGATCGGCAGGTAGGCCACCGGGTAAGCGCTGCGGAAGAACGCCATGGTGCTGGTGGTGGGGTAGCTGAAGCCGTTGGGCAGCAGATGCAGGAATTCGCGGAACTTTTCCGCGCGCACGGCGCGGAAGCCGGAGGTGAGATCGGCCACCTCATGCCCTGTCATGCGGGTGGCCAGCCAGTTGTAAAGCGTATTGGCTACTCCGCGGCCCACTCCGGCCTGGCTGCCCCAGTCGCGGGCACCGACCACCATGTCGTAGCCCTCGTCGAGCCTCGCCAGCAAGCGCGCCACGTCGGCCGGATCATGCTGGCCGTCACCGTCCATGAAGACGAGGAGGTCGCCGCTGGCGGCACGGGCACCACGCTTGATCGCCGCGCCGTTGCCCATCGAATACGGCGAGGAGAGACAGGCAACCCCGGCTTCGGTGCAGATCCGGCGCGTCTCATCCGTCGAGCCATCGTCCACCACGATGACCTCGGCCTCGGGATGGGCGGCGCGCAACCGCGGCAACAGGTCGGCCAGCGCAGGGGCCTCGTTCTTGGCGGGCAGGATGATGCTTAGGTGGCTCAACGGCGTGTTCCCCTAGTCTCCGCGAATCATAACGTGAAGCTGGCACCACGACCGTGGCTCATGCACATGTTCGAAGCCTCCCGATGGCACTCTTGGGGATTTGCGCGTAGCCCATGCAAAAGCCAAAGACACCCCATCCCTCCCCTGCACGCAGGGGAGGGAGTCCCGCCAGTGCCTCGCCCCCCGTTGGTTGGGAAGGGAGGCAAACGTCTTGCTTTGGAGACTCGGGCGGCCTGCAAGACGCTTTTCGCGGATGACCCGCGGCCCCGACTGGGGTAGATTCGGCGCCAATAGGGTCCGGGGATCGTCACTCATGTCATCTGCAATGCAAACGCCGCTCACTGGGCTGACCGGGCTTGCGCGGCGGCTGGTAGCCGAAGGCCTGCTGCCTGAGGCCGACGCACGCCGCGCGGTTGTGGAAAGCGGCCAGCAACGCGTCACCCTGACCTCATGGCTGCTGGACCAGAATCTGGTGGACGGCCTGCGCCTGCTGCGCCTGGCTTCGCTGGAATTCGGCATGCCGATGCTGGACGTGGCTGCAATGAACCCGGCGCAACTCCCGATCAACCTGGTCAGCGAGGCCCTGCTGACCAAGCATCGTGCGCTACCGCTGTTCCGGCGCGGCAAGCGCCTGTTCGTGGGCATCGCCGACCCCATGCAGCTGGATGCGTTGGAGGAGATCAAGTTCCACTCCAATTGCATGGTGGAGCCGATCCTGGTGGAGCGCAGCCAGCTCAACCGCACCATCGACATCGCGCTCAGCAGCATGCACGACGTGATGCCAGACATGGGTGGCGACGACCTGGAGGACTTGGACACCGAGGGCGGCGATGTCGATGAGGCGCCAGGCGGTATAGACGCTACAGGCATCGACGACGCACCAGTGGTGAAGTTCGTCAACAAGATCCTGGTGGACGCGATCAAACGCGGCGCCTCGGACATCCATTTCGAACCATTCGAGAGTCATTACCGCGTGCGCCTGCGCATGGACGGCATGTTGCGAGCGGTGGCCAGTCCGCCGCTGAAGCTCGCCAGCCGTATTTCCTCGCGCCTGAAGGTGATGGCGCAGTTGGACATCGCCGAGAAGCGGGTTCCGCAGGACGGTCGCATCAAGCTCAATCTCAGCAAGACCCGCGCGATCGACTTCCGTGTGAGCTCGCTGCCCACGCTGTTCGGCGAGAAGATCGTGCTGCGTATCCTGGACGGCTCGGCGGCGAAGATCGGCATCGAGAAACTCGGTTACGAGCCGAACCAGCAGAAGCTCTACGTCGATGCCATCCACAAGCCCTACGGCATGGTGCTGGTCACCGGACCCACAGGTTCGGGCAAGACAGTGTCGCTGTATACCGGCCTCAACATGCTGAACACCGCCGAGCGCAACATCTCCACGGTGGAAGACCCGGTGGAAATCCGCGTCGAGGGCATCAACCAGGTGCAGCAGAACGTCAAGCGCGGCATGACCTTCGCCGCCGCGTTGCGCTCCTTCCTGCGCCAGGACCCGGACGTGATCATGGTGGGCGAGATCCGCGACCTGGAAACCGCCGAGATTGCGATCAAGGCTGCCCAGACCGGCCACATGGTGCTCTCCACCCTGCACACCAACGACGCGGCGCAGACCGTCGCGCGCCTGATGAACATGGGCATCGCGCCGTACAACATCACCTCCTCGGTCACCCTGATCATCGCCCAGCGCCTGGCGCGTCGCCTGCACAGCTGCAAGAAGCCGCAGAGCCTTCCGCCGCAGGTGCTGCTGGCCGCCGGCTTCAGCCAGAAAGACATCGATGACGGCCTGACTCTTTACGAAGCAGGGGGCTGCGACGAGTGCAACGAGGGTTACAAGGGTCGCGTGGGCATTTACCAGGTGATGCCGATGCTGGAGGAAATCCAGAAGATCATCCTGCAAGGCGGCAATGCGCTGCAGATCGCCGAGGTGGCCAAGGCGGCCGGCATCAACGACTTGCGCGCCTCCGCCCTGCTCAAGGTGAAACAGGGCCTCACCAGCCTCACCGAGATCGACCGGGTGACCAAGGATTGAGCTTCCGACCCGGTAGGAGCGCACGGGTCATGCCGCGAAGCTGCGGTCGCCGCCACGGTTTCACGGCAGGAAAATGACGTAAGCTTCGGTATCAGAATGGTTCCGCGGTCCGAACGGCCCGCCGGAACGCACCATCAGGGGGACAGCGCATGGCCACGGCTTCCGCAACTGCCAAGAGAGACCCGCGCGCGCTCGGCGCCGAGCGTTCCGCGGTCAGCAAACTCACCGTCTACGAGTGGGTGGCGCTGGACAAGCGCGGCAAGCGCATGAAGGGCGACATGCCGGCGAAGAATGCCTCGCTGGTGAAGGCCGAACTGCGCCGCCAGGGCATGAACCCGCAGACCGTGCGCGAGCGCGCCAAGCCGCTGTTCGGCGCTACCGGCAGCTCGGTGAAGCCGCGCGACGTGGCGGTGTTCAGCCGCCAGATCGCCACCATGATGAAGTCCGGCGTGCCACTGGTGCAGTCCTTCGACATCATCGCCGATGGCCAGAAGAACGTCCGCTTCAAGAACATACTGATGGATGTGAAACAGGGCCTGGAAGGTGGTCAGGCGCTGCACGAGGCGCTTGGCCGCTACCCGGTGCAGTTCGACGAGCTGTACCGTAACCTGGTGCAAGCCGGCGAGGCTTCCGGCGTGCTGGACACCGTGCTGGACACCGTGGCCACCTACAAGGAGCGCACCGAGGCGCTGAAGAAGAAGATCAAGAAGGCGCTGTTCTACCCGATCATGGTGGTGGCGGTGGCCTTCCTGGTCTGCATGGTCATGCTGCTGTTCGTGGTGCCGGTGTTCGCGGAGACCTTCAAGAATGCCGGGGCCGCTCTGCCAGCCCCCACGCAGTTTGTGGTCGCCGCATCGGAGTTCATGAAGAGCTGGTGGTGGCTGGTGCTGTTCATCATCATCGGCAGCGTGGTGGGCCTGATCGCAGGCAAGCGGCGTTCAGTGAAGTTCGCTCATTTTCTGGACCGCGTGACGCTGAAATTACCGGTGTTCGGCAAGATCATGCGTGAATCGGCGATCGCTCGCTTCGCCCGCACCCTGGGCGTGACTTTCCATGCTGGTGTGCCGCTGGTGGAGGCGCTGGACGCGGTCTCCGGCGCCACCGGCAGCGTGGTTTACGGTGATGCCGTGAAGCAGATGCGCGACGACATCTCGGTCGGTCACCAGCTGCAGTTGGCGATGAAGCAAACCGGGCTGTTCCCGAACATGGTGGTGCAGATGACCGCGATCGGCGAGGAATCCGGCGCGCTGGACACCATGCTGTTCAAGGTCGCCGAGTTCTACGAGGAAGAGGTCGAGAACGCGGTCGATACCCTGTCCACCCTGCTCGAACCCATGATCATGGTGATCCTGGGTGTAGTGGTGGGTGGCATGGTGATCGCGCTGTACCTGCCGATCTTCAAGCTCGCCGGCACCGTGGGCTGATCGCGTTGCCGTAGGAGCGCACCCTGTGCGCGATTGCTTTTGGCCTTGATCGAAGCGCGAGGTCATTCGCGCACAGGGTGCGCTCCTACCGGCAAGTCCGTAAGCTTGGGCGCCCTGTAGCCACCACTCGACCCACATGCCCGATCTGCCCCTGACCGCCTGGATCACCCTCGCCGCCGTGCTCGGCCTGCTGGTGGGCAGTTTCCTCAACGTGGTGATCCTGCGCCTGCCCGAGCGCATGGCGGCCGAATGGCGGCGCGAGGCGCGCGACGTGCTGGAGCTGGAGGCTGGCGACGAGGCCCTGCCGCCCGGCATCGTGCGCGAGTCTTCGCACTGCCCGCACTGCAAGCATCCCCTGTCGGCCGCGGACAACATCCCGCTGTTCGGCTGGCTGCTGCTGGCCGGACGTTGCCGCTACTGCAAGGCGCGGATCTCGATCCAGTACCCGCTGGTGGAGCTGCTGAGCGGCGTGCTGAGCGCCGCCGTGGTGTGGAAGCTGGGTCCGACCTGGCCCGCGCTGGCCGGGCTCGTGCTGACCTGGACGCTGGTCGCGTTGTCCGGCATCGACTTCCGCACCCAGCTGCTGCCTGACCAACTCACCCTGCCCCTGCTGTGGCTGGGCCTGCTGCTGGCGCTGAAGCCGCTGTTCGTGGAGCCCACCACCGCGATCCTCGGCGCGGCCATCGGCTACCTCAGCCTGTGGAGCGTGTACTGGCTGTTCAAGCTGCTGACCGGCAAGGAAGGCATGGGTCACGGCGACTTCAAGCTGCTGGCCGCGCTGGGCGCGTGGATGGGGCCGCTGGCGATCCTGCCGATCGTGCTGCTGTCCTCGCTGATCGGCGCCATCGTGGGCGGCAGTCTGATCGCGCTCTCCCGCCATGAGCGTGGCGTGCCGATGCCGTTCGGCCCGTTCATCGCGATGGCCGGCTGGGTGTGGTTCATCGCCGGCGACGCCCTGCTGCACGCCTACCTGCAGTTCACCGGGCTGCGATGAACAGCTACGTCGTCGCCCTCACCGGCGGCATTGCCGCCGGCAAGAGCGCGGTGACGCGCCGTTTCGCCGCGCTGGGGGTGCCGGTGCACGACGCCGACGTCGCTGCACGTGAGGTGGTCGTGCCTGGCAGCGAAGGCCTGGCCGCCGTGGTCTCCGCCTTCGGCGACGAGGTGCTGGATGCCGAAGGCCGGCTGGATCGTCCGGCCATGCGTCATCGCGTGTTCGCCGATCCGGCGGCGCGACGCACGCTGGAAGGCATCATCCATCCCCGCGTGCGCCAGTGGCTGCACGAATGTGCGCTGGCCGGCACCACGCCTTACTGCCTGCTGGCGATCCCCTTGCTGGCCGAGAACATCGGGCACTACCGTTGGGTCGACCGCGTGCTGCTGGTCGATGCGCCGGTGGAGCTGCAACTGGCCAGGCTGATCGCCCGCGATGGCATCGACGAGGCGCTGGCCCGGCGCATGCTTGCACAGCAGGCCCGCCGCGAGCAGCGGCTGACGCTGGCCCACGACGTGATCGACAACAGCGGCGACGAGGCGGCGCTGGATGCGGCTGTCGCGAAGCTGCATCAACGTTACCTGGTACTGGCTGTGAACCGGTAAGACCGGCCACCAATCACCCCTCCTCCTGCGCGCAGGGGGAGGCTGGGAGGGGGTGAGGCTTTTGCCACAAGAGCACCCCACCCCGGCCCTCCCCTGCAAGCAGGGGAGGGGGAAACAGCCCAGTCTTCGCGCGATGGATTACTTGAGGTGCGGGTAGCCGGCGAAATCCAGCTGCGCCCCCGCGCCCTTCACACGCAGCCGCGCCGGCACGCCGAACGGCAGGGTGAACTTGTCCGGCACGTGGCCGAACGGCAGGCCGTCCAGCACCGGGATGCCGGCGACGCGCCGGATCTGCGCGAAGCCTTCGGCCAGGCCGTAGCCGTTGTCGTAGGTGCTGGGCCGGCAATCGGTGAAATCGCCGAGGATCAGCGCGCGCTGGCGACCCAGCACGCCGGACAGATGCAGCTGGTAGAGCAGGCGCTCGATGCGGAACGGCGGCTCGCCCACGTCCTCCACGAACAGGATGCCGCCGTCGATGCGCGGGAAGTACGGTGTGCCGAGCAGGCTGCAGATCATCGCGAGATTGCCGCCCCACAGCGGGCCTTCGAGGTCCAGTGCATGCTCGCCGCTGCTGGTCCACTCCGCACTGCCCTGCGCCGCGCGCACGATGCGCCAGAAATGCGGCACGGTCAGTGCGCTCAAAGTCTCGACGCCGAAGTCGGGCCCGAGCATGGGGCCGCCGAAGCTGACGAGGCCGCACTTCGCGTGCAGCGCCAGCTGGATCGCGGTGAAGTCGCTGTGACCTACCAGCACCGTATTCGTGCCAGCCAGCCGCTCGCGCAATGCGTCGTAGTGCAGGTGTTCCAGCAGGCGCGTGGCACCGTAGCCGCCGCGGATCGCCAGTGCGATGTCGGGCAGCGCGTCCAGCGCGGCGAGCGCGTTGAGGTCGGCGGCACGTTCGACGTCGCTGCCGGCGTAGCGCAGTTCGGTGCGTTCCAGCACGTCGAGGCCATCCAGCGTGCAGCCGGCCTCGCGCAGGCGGGTCACGCCGCGCGCCATCGCGGCGCGATCATGCGGGTAGCCGGAGGGGGCGATCAGGCGGACGCGGGTGGCGGGCATGGGAACAGCCGAGGGTTGGGACAGCTGATTATGCGGGCAAGCATCTGGCCGACGCATGACGAAAATGTTCACCAGGGCGGCGTAGGAGCGGCTTCAGCCGCGATTCGTGCAGTCAGTCGCGGCTGAAGCCGCTCCTACGGATACGCAGGCCGCGTCACGCCACGTGTTCGACGACTTCCAGGCCGAAGCCGGCGAGGCCCACCAGCTTGCGCGGCGTGCCCAGCACGCGCAGCTTGCGCACGCCGAGGTCGGCCAGCATCTGCGCGCCCAGTCCGAGCTGGCGCCATTCCTGCTGCTGCGCGTCCTCGGGTGCCAGCGTCGCCGGCTGCCGTTTCAGGCGCGCCAGCAGCGCTTCGGGCGTGTCCTCGCCGGAGAGCACCAGCAGCACGCCGCGGCCCTCGTCGGCGATACGCCGCAGCGCGCTGGTGACGGTAAGGCCGAGGTCGTCGCGCTTGAGGTGCAGCACGTCGGACAAGGTGTTGCGCACGTGCACGCGGCTCAGCACCGGCGCGCCGTCGTCCACCGTGCCGCGCACCAGCGCGTAGTGCAGGCCGTGGCGAATCGCATCGCGGTACGCCACCAGCCGGAACGGGCCGAACTCGGTTTCGACCTCTTCCTCGTGCACGCGCTGGACGGTCTTCTCGGTTTCCAGCCGGTAGCGGATCAGGTCGGCGATGCTGCCGATCTTGAGGCCGTGCTTGTGCGCGAATACCTCCAGCTCGGGGCGGCGCGCCATCGAGCCATCCTCGTGCAGGATCTCGATCAGCACCGACGACGGCTCCAGCCCCGCCAGCGCGGCGAGATCGCAGCCGGCCTCGGTGTGGCCCGCGCGTGTGAGCACGCCGCCAGGCTGGGCGGTGAGCGGGAACACGTGGCCAGGCTGGGAGAGATCCTGCGGCTTCGCATCCGACTTCACCGCCACCTGGATGGTGCGTGCGCGGTCGTGCGCCGAGATGCCGGTGGTGACGCCCTCGGCCGCCTCGATGGAGACGGTGAAGTTTGTGTGGTATGGCGAGGTGTTGTCACTCACCATGGGGCGCAGGCCGAGCTGGCGCGTACGCTGTTCGGTGAGCGTGAGGCAGAGCAGGCCGCGCGCCTCGCGCACCATGAAGTTGACGTCTTCGGGCCGCACCATCTGCGCGGCCATCACGATGTCGCCTTCGTTCTCGCGATCCTCGTCGTCGAGGATCACGACCATGCGGCCGGCGCGGAGGTCGTCGAGGATTTCGGGGATGGTGTTGAAGGGCATGGGATATATCCGTTCGTTTTTGTCGTCGTGAGTATCGTGGCGCCTTGGACATCCTTTCCGTCATCCCGGCGAAAGCCGGGATCCAGTGCCTTCATGCTTTTCGTACAGGAACGCAGTGCAAGGACTAAAGACGCTGGATGACCAGACATTCGTCTGTTGAAAACCCGGCTTTCGCCGGAATGACGGTCGGAAAGATCACGCGAAGCCGTGCTGCCTGAGGAAGGCCTCATCGAGCTTCGGCGCCTCGCCGCTGCCGATCAGCCGTTCCACGTAACGCGCGATCACGTCCACCTCGATGTTCACCGCATCATCCGCGCGCTTTGCATGGAACGCCGTGTGTTCCACCGTGTGGGGGATAAGGTTGACCCCGAAGCGGTGGCTGGCCACCTCGTTGACGGTGAGACTGGTGCCGTCGATGCACACCGAACCCTTGGCGGCGATGTAGCGGGCCAGGTTCGCCGGCACCTCGAAAGTCCATCGCTGCGAGCGGCCGTCGGGCGTGATCGACACCACCTTGCCCAGGCCGTCGACATGACCGGAGACCAGATGGCCGCCCAACCGGTCGGCGAGGCGCAGCGCCTTCTCAAGGTTCACCGGGTCGCCGGCCTTGAGTTCGCCCAAGGTGGTCAGCGACAGCGTTTCGTTCGAGACGTCGGCGCTGAAGCCGCGTGCTTCCAGCGTCACAGCGGTCAGGCAAACGCCGGAGACCGCGATGGAATCGCCCAGCTGCACGTCGGCAAGGTCGAGGCCGGCGGTGTCCACATGCAGGCGCAAATCGCCGCCACGCGGTTCGAGCCGCGCGATGCGGCCCACGGACTGGATGATGCCGGTGAACATCAGCGCACCTCCCGACAGGAGGCAGCCGTCTTGCTTGCAATGGAAGGAATCATGAAACGTTCTCCGCGTGTCGGCATGCGAGAACGCCCCAAGGCATGAGGCCGGCGCGTGGCAGGACCGCGCGTCGAACCGTCTTCTTTCATCCGGACTGTGAGCCGCCCCGGCAAACCGGGTTGACCTGACCGTCGGCTCCGGCGTTCGACCGGATCTGCTGACCCTTCGCCATGTGGCGAAGGCGCTCGCGGGCTCGCCTCGAAAGGCCTACCGCCGGTGGGGAATTCCGCCCCGCCCTGAAGACGTCGTGGTTGTCTGCCGGAAAACCGGCGACGCGAGTTTACCACCATGCCCCTCAGGCCGGCGCCAGCGCCACGGCCAGGTAATCGATCAGCCGCCGCAACGCCGGTGTGCGATCTGCGCCGGGCAGCCACAGCAGGTGGACCGGGAAGGACGGCAACTGCCAGTCCGGGAACAAGTCGACCAGCCGCCCCTCGGCGACCAAGCCGTCGGCCATGTAATCGCCCTGCAGGCCGACGCCCACGCCGGCCAGCACCGCGTCGCGGATGGCCTGCGAGTCGTTGCAGACCAGTACCGGATCGATGCGCACCGCGCGCCGCTGGCGCTGTCGGCTGAACGACCACAGCGTGCCGCGGCGATAGCCGCTGAAAGCGACGCAGCGGTGCGCCTTGAGATCGGCCGGGTCGCGCAGCGGCGGCATCGCGGCCAGGTAATCGGGCGAAGCGCAGGGGAACACGCGCACCGTGCCCACCCGGCGCGCCACCACTTGCACGTCGGCCAGCCGGCCCAGGCGCACGGCCAGGTCGACCTTGCCGGCCACCATGTCGACGTAGGCGTCGTCGTATACCGCCTCGATGCGCACCCCGGGGTGCTCGCGCATGAACCCGGCCAGCAACGGCGCGATGCGGTAACGGCCGAAGCTGGCCGGCAGGTGCACGCACAGCCGTCCGGCCAGCGCACCGTCGGGCGGGCGCAGGCCGGCGGCCAGTTCCGTCATCACCGTCTCCATCCGCTGCCACTGCGCCAGCAACTGCTCGCCGCGCGCGGTGAGTGCCATGCGCCGGGTGGTACGCAGGAACAGCCGCGCGCCCACGGCTTCTTCCAGTGTGGCGATGCGCCGGCTCAGCACCGACGCCGTGCAGCCGACCTCCAGCGCCGCGCGCGAGAAGTTGAGCCGGCGCGCGGCGGCGGCAAAGGCGCGCAATTCGCGCAGACGGGCGGGCGTGAGCTCGAAGGATTGATTCATGACGTGAACAAAAGATCACCCATTCGTGTGGATTATCGCAAGCCTCCGATGGCGGGACCATGCCCGCATCCCCACCACGGAGTCCCGTCATGCGTGCCATCCAGCTTTCCGCCTTCGGCCTCGATCACCTGCAGCAGGTCGACCTGCCCGCCCCGCGCCCCGGCTCGAACGAGGTGCTGGTGCGCATGGAGGCCGCCTCGCTCAACTTCCGCGACTGGATGCTGGTCGACGGCCAGCTGTATCGCGGCGTGTCGCTGCCCATCGTGCCGGTGTCCGACGGCGCCGGCACGGTGGTGGGGGTCGGCGCGGCGGTGACCCGCTTCAAGCCCGGCGACCGCGTCACCACGTTCTACAAGTCGCGCTGGATCGCCGGCGCGATGCGACCGGAATGGGAAGGCGCCGAGATCGGCGGCCCCGAGCCCGGCGTGATGCGCGAGCTGGCCTGCTTCGATCAGTATTCGCTGGCGCGTGCGCCGGCGCATCTGACCAGCCTGCAGGCCGCCACGCTACCGATCGCCGCACTCACCGCCTGGCAGGCACTGGAGCTGGCCGGCATTACCACCGGCCGGACCGTGCTGCTGCTCGGCACCGGCGGCGTTTCCCTGTTCGCGCTGCAGTTCGCCAAGCTGCGCGGCGCCCGCGCGATCGTGCTGTCGTCCAGCGACGACAAGCTGGCGCGCGCGAAGGTGCTGGGCGCCGACATCGGCATCAACTACGCGAAGCACCCGCAGTGGGGCGCGCTGGTGCGCGAAGCCAGCGACGGCATCGGCGTGGATGCAGTGATCGAGACCGTCGGCGCGGCCACCCTGCCGCAGTCGCTGGAGGCGGTGCGCATGCACGGCTTCATCGGCGTGCTCGGCTGGCTCGGCGGGATGGAGGCCACCCTGCCGCTGTCCAAGGTGGTGCTCAAGCGCGTGCGGATCCAGGGCATCTCGGTTGCCCCGCTGGAAGAGCACGAACGGATGGTGGCCGCCATCGAGGCCACGCACCTGGAGCCGGTGATCGACCACGTCTACGGCTTCGGCCAGTTGCGCGAGGCCTTCGAGCACCTCGTCGCCGGCCGCCACTTCGGCAAGCTCACCATTGACTTCAACCGCTGAGGTTGCGGGCGGCCCGCGCGGCGGCGGCCCGTGCGCGACGCATCTGCCTCCTCGGGCCTGCGACGCGACCGGCCCGATCAGACCAGCCGCTGGCCGCCATCGACATACAGCGTGGTGCCGCTGACGCCGCGGTTGGTCGCAGCCAGTTCGATCATCTGCGCCACGTCCTCGACCGTGACTATCCGGCGCGCAGGGATTTTTTCGCGCATCGCCGCGAACAGGCTCTCGCGGCGCTCGTCGCTGGCGACCCGCTTCCAGAACGGCGTTTCCACCCAGCCCGGCGACACCGCGTTCACCCGGATCGGCGCCAGCTCCAGCGCCAGCCCATGCACCATCGCGTTGATCGCGCCGTTGACCATCCCGGTCACGCTGCCGCCGGGGCTCGGCCGCTCGGCGGCGACGCCGGACACGAAGGTGATGCTGCCTGCCGCCGGCATCCTGCCCGCTATCGCGCCGCTCAACAGGTACGGCCCGACCACCTTGGAGCGCACCGCGCGCATCACCTCGGCATCGTCCAGATCGCGCGAGGGCTTGTAGACCAGATCCGCCGCCGTGAACACCAGATGGTCGAGACGATCCACTGCGGCCAGGATGCGCGCGCGCCCTTCCTCGCCGGATACGTCCGCGGAAAGCGCTTGCAGGCGCTCGTGGCCGATGCCGGCCGCGGCATCGCGCAAGCGCTCCGGATCACGCGCCACCATCCACACGGTGGCGCCGCGCTCCCAGAAGCGGCGCGCCGCAGCCAGGCCCATGCCCGAACTGGCGCCAACGACGACTACGGTCGAGTGATGCATGGAAGTTCCCTTTTCTTTCGGTCCTTGAAATCCGCGAGCATGGCGGCGTGCCGCACGATCTTCTTGCCGATGGTCGCCAGCGCCTGTTGCCGCACTTCGATCTGCCGCGTCAGCTCGGCCTGCCAATCGCCGAAAAACGCGATCCGCGCCTCCAGCGATGCGTCGCCCTGCTCCACCATCGCCGCCAGCTGACGGATGCGGCGGATCGACATGCCGGTGCCACGCAACACCTTGAGCATCTCCAGCCATTGCAGGTCCTGCTCGCGGTAGATGCGACGGCCGGCCTCGGATCGGCCGACCCGCTTCATCAGGCCCACGCTCTCGTAATAGCGAAGCGTGTAGCTGCTGATGCCCGTGCGCCGACAGGCTTCGCTCATCGAAATTGCTTGGCTCATGCGTTCGAGTCTAGGACTTCGAGCGCGCTCGAAGTCAAGCGCAGCCAGGCCTTGCGCAAACGCGCGGAACTCGGCGATATCGGCTTCCGGCCTTGCGCGCCGCAGAGGCGGATCAGGCTTCCGGCCGAAGCCGCCAACGCATGTCGCTCCCGACAAGGCGCTGGTCGCATACCGCCAGCCGCCAGCGCGCAGCCATGTCGGTGAGCGTCGGCAGTTTTAGCAGCGGACGGGCGGCGTCGCCCAGCAGCAGCGGGGCGACGTAGAGCAGCAGCTCGTCCACCAGGCCGGCGGCGAACAGCGCGCCGCACAGGGTGGGGCCGGCTTCCACGTGCACTTCGTTGACGTCGCGCGCGGCGAGTTCGGCTAGCACGGCGGCGAGGTCGAGCGCGTCGCCGCGCTCCGCCACCGCGGCGAGCCCGGCGCGCGCGTAGCGATCGTCGGCGCACGACGCACCCGCGCCATGCAGCACCAGCGTGGGTGCGCTGCCGTCCAGCACATGGCTGCCGGAGGGAGTGCGCAGTTGGCGGTCCAGCACCACACGCAGTGGGGCAAAAGCCCCCCCCTCACCCCGACCCTCTCCCCCGGCTGAGCCGGGAGAGAGGGAGTCAAGGCCCGCCCGAGGCGAGCCGCCTGCACCGCCAGCGCTACCCGCACCAAGCCGCACGGTAAGCTGCGGATTGTCCGCCAGCACGGTGCCGCTGCCGGTGAGGATGGCGCTGCTGCGCGCGCGCCAGCGCTGCACGTCGGCGCGAGCGGCCTCGCCGGTGATCCACTTAGACTCGCCGTTGGCGAGCGCGGTGCGGCCGTCCAGGCTCATCGCCAGCTTCACGCGCACGAAGGGGCGACCGCGTTCGATGCGACTGAAGAAGCCGCAGTTCAATGCGCGCGCCTCGTCGCGCAGCAGCCCGATGTCCACGGCAATGCCGGCAGCACGCAGTTTTTCGATGCCGCGCCCGGCTACTTGCGGGAACGGGTCCTCCACGGCAATCACCACGCGCGCCACGCCGGCGGCAACCAGCGCATCCGCGCAAGGCGGCGTGCGACCGTGGTGGGCGCAGGGTTCCAGCGTCACGTAGGCGGTGGCGCCGCGGGCGCGTTCGCCGGCCTCGCGCAGCGCGAACACCTCGGCATGCGGCCCGCCGGCGCGCCGGTGCCAACCGGCACCGACCACCTCGTCACCGTGCGCGATCACGCAGCCCACGCGCGGGTTGGGCTGGGTGGTGCAAAGCCCAAGCTCGGCCAAGCGCAGGGCGTGCGCCATGTGGGTGTGGTCGGTGGAGGTGAAGCTCATGCGGGTCATCCACTCCCAGGAAGGGTGAGGCGAGGCCGTACCCTCGCCCCGACCCTCTCCCGGCGGGGAGAGGGAGAAAAGCGTCAACCCTTGCGCGGGCGACGTGGCTCCGCAGCCGCGGCTTCGCCGCCGGCCAGCAGCGACAGCTGCAGTTTCTCCAGCTCCGGCAAGTCGTGCTCCAGCTTCGCGATTTCCTCGAGGAAGGCCTGCACGTCCTCGAACTTGCGGTAGACCGAGGCGAAACGCACGTAGGCCACCTGGTCGAGCTTCTTCAGCTCGCGCATCACCAGCTCGCCGACCTGGCGCGACGGCACCTCGCGCTCGCCGCTGCGGCGCAGGTCGTTGACGATCTCGCGCACCGCCGCATCCACCGCGTCACTGGCCACGGGCCGCTTCTGCAACGCACGCTCGAAACTCACCCTGAGCTTGCGCTCGTCGAACGCCTCGCGCCGCTCGCCGCTCTTCACGATCGCCGGCAGTTTCAGTTCCGCCGTCTCGAAGGTGTTGAAGCGTTCGCCGCAGGCAGGACACTCGCGGCGCCGGCGCACGGTGGAGCCGTCCTCGGTGAGCCGCGAGTCGATCACGCGGGTGTCTTCGTGCTGGCAGAAGGGGCAATGCATAAGTCAGGAGTGAGAGTAGAGAAGTGAGAAACGAGAGGGAAGCATCCGTGTCGGCTTTCCCTCACTTCTCACCCCTTTCCACTCACTGCTCGCGCTCAGCCATACACCGGATATTTCTTGCACTGCGCCTCGACCTTGGCGCGCACGGCGGCGATCACCGTCTCGTCGTTCGGCGCGTCGAGCACGTCGCAGATCCAGTTGGCCAGGTCCACACAATCGGCTTCCAGATAGCCGCGGGTGGTGACGGCGGGCGTGCCCACGCGCAGGCCGGAGGTGACGAACGGCTTCTGCGGGTCGTTCGGCACGGCGTTCTTGTTCACCGTGATGTGCGCCTTGCCCAGCGCGGCCTCCGCGTCCTTGCCGGTGATCGGCTTGCCGATCATGTCGACCAGCATCAGGTGGTTCTCGGTGCCGCCGGAAACGATCTTGTAGCCACGCGCGATGATGGCCTTGGCCATCGCCTGGGCGTTCTTCACCACCTGCGCCTGGTAGTCCTTGAAGGCCGGCTCCAGCGCTTCCTTGAACGCCACCGCCTTGGCGGCGATCACGTGCATCAGCGGGCCGCCCTGGATGCCGGGGAACACGATGGACTGCAGCTTCTTCTCGATCTCCTCGGCCGACGCGCCCATGCCCTGCTTGCTCGCCACGATCAGGCCGCCGCGCGGGCCGCGCAGCGTCTTGTGCGTGGTCGAGGTGACCACGTGAGCGTGCGGCAGCGGGCTGGGGTACACGCCCGCGGCGACCAGGCCGGCGACATGGGCCATGTCCACGAACAGATACGCACCGACCTTGTCGGCGATGGCGCGGAAGCGCGCCCAGTCCATCACCTGCGAATAGGCGCTGAAGCCCGCCACGATCATCTTCGGCTTGTGCTCGACGGCGAGGCGCTCGACCTCGGCCATGTCCACGATGCCATTGGCATCCACGCCGTACTGCACCGCGTTGAGGATCTTGCCCGACAGGTTGACCTTGGCGCCGTGGGTGAGGTGGCCGCCGTGCGCCAGCGACATGCCGAGGATGGTGTCGCCCGGCTGCAGCAGCGCGAAATACACCGCCTGGTTGGCCTGCGAACCGGAGTGCGGCTGCACGTTGGCGTAGTCGGCGTCGAACAACTGCTTGAGGCGGTCGATCGCCAGCTTCTCGGCCACGTCCACGTACTCGCAGCCACCGTAGTAGCGCTTGCCCGGATAACCTTCCGCGTACTTGTTGGTGAGCTTGGAACCCTGCGCTTCCATCACCCGCGGACTGGCATAGTTCTCCGAGGCGATCAGCTCGACATGGTCTTCCTGGCGGCGGCCCTCGTCGGCGATGGCCTTGGCCAGTTCGGGGTCGTAACCGGCAATCCGCATTTCGTGGCTGTACATCGGGATCCTCTGGCTGGGCTTGAAGGCAACTGGGGGATTCTAGCGGTTTTGGCCGTCCATCGGCTCGGGCCCTTCGGACCGGCTCAACGAAGCTGCTACATTCGATGCCTTCACACCAGGCGGATCCGCGCCCATGCGCCCCGGAATCTCCCGCATCCTCAAACGTGGCTGGCTGGCCTTGGCATTGTGCTGCGCGCCGCTGGCCCTGTTCGCCCAATCCATCACCGGCGTGGGTTTCCAACCCATCACCATCCACGACCCGGTCAATGGCGGCGCCATGCCCGGCTATGTCTTCTACCCGGCGGCGCATGCCGAGGGGGCAACCTGGGTCGGGCCTTACCAACTCCACGCGACCAGGAACGCAGCCGCCATCCCCGGCACCAAGCCGCTCGTGGTGATTTCGCACGGCCACGGTGGATCGGATCTCGGCCATCACGATCTTGCGGTCTATCTCGCCAGCCACGGATTCATCGTCGCCACGCTGGAACATCCCAGGGACAATTTCCACGATGCCAGCGGCGACGGGCACCCGGAAGTCGAGATAGGCCGGCCGATCCAGGTCAAGGCCGCCATCGACATGCTGCTGGCCGACCCGCGTTGGAAAACTTCGATAGATCCGCAACGCATCGGCGTGGCGGGTTTCTCGAATGGCGGCTACACCAGCCTGTTGCTGGTCGGTGCGGTACCGCGCTTCACCCGGTTCATGGACTACTGCAAGGCGCATCCGGACGATTCGAACCAGTGCGGCGGCTTCGGCGCCTTCAAGGCGGAGGCCGCGCGACACGGCCAGACGCCGGAACAGATGCTGGCCGCGATGCAGGGCGAGTTCCACCGTTGGGGCGATCCGCACGACCCGCGCGTGAAGGCCGCTTTCGCGATGGCGCCGCAGAGTCTCGTCTTCGACAAGTCGGGCCTGGCCTCGATCGACCGCCCCGTGTTCCTCTACTACGGTCAGGACGACCGCGTACTGGTGCCGCGATACAACGCCCTGCACATCGCGCCGCTGATCAAGACGCTGGCCGGCATCAAGATGATTCCCAAGGCCGGACACTACGTGTTCCTGAGCCCATGCTCGCCGCAGCTCACCAAGGACGTACCGGAGATTTGCCTCGATCCGCCGGGCGTGGACCGTGTTGCCGTGCATCGCCAGATCGATGCCGACGCGTTGGCGTTCTTCCGCAAGACGCTGACCGGCGCCGGACACTGATAGTCACGGGCAGGCCTCAGCGGGGGACCCTCGCCGGCGCATTCCGCCGGTGCAGCGCGGACACCATCACGTAGCTGATGATCATCAGCAGCAGCCACGCGCCCAGCTTGCCAAACGGCACCATGTGCCAGCCCTGCCGCTGCGCCGGATACAGCCAGGCGTGGCTGAAAGTGCCCACGTTCTCCGCCAGCCAGATGAACAGCGCCACCAGCACGAAGCCCAGCAGCAGCGGCATGTGCCGGTGCACGCGGCGGATGCGGTAGTGGATCCAGCACGGCCCGAACAGCCACGCCACCGCCACGAACAGCAGCGGCCGCGCGTCCGGCAGGAAGTGATGGGTGAAGAAGTTGAGGTAAATGGCCGCGGCCAGTGCCACCGTTGCGCCGAACGGCGGATGCCGGGTGAAGCGGAAGTCGAACAAGCGCCACGCGCGGGCGATGTAGCTGCCGACTGCCGCGTACATGAAACCGGTGAACAGCGGCACGCCGCCCAGCCGCAGCAGGGACGGCTCCGGGTAGCTCCACGACCCCACTGCCGTCTTGAACAGCTCCATCGCCGTGCCCACGACATGGAACAGCAGGATCACCCTCGCCTCCTCGCGGCTCTCCAGCTTCGTGGCCAGCAACACGCCCTGGATGGCCAGCGCCGCCAGGGTCAGGAAGTCGTAGCGCGACAACCCCGCATCGCGCGGATACCAGCGCCAGCTGGCCAGCAGCAGTGCCACCATCAGCCCACCGAACAGGCAGGCCGCGGCCTGCTTGAGGCCGAACACCACGAATTCGTGGGCGACAACGGCAAGCCGGCCGCGGGGGCGCGCCCGATGCGCGGCCCACCGGTCCAGCCGGGTCAGCACCCGCCTTGCTCCGTATGCCATGCCATCCATTCGCCCGCCCCAACCCCAGCCTCGTCGGCGAAAGCTTGCACGGGGAATCGGGCCGCGGAAGGCGCCCGGCATGGCGGCAAAACGACCTATCGGCGATAATTGGCGGTCTTTATCCCACCTACCCGTCCGGGCCGCGCCAGCAGTGGCCGGCGCACCGCAGCCAGGGAGCACGCATGCAATACATCTACACCATGAACGGGGTGAGCAAGATCGTCCCCCCGAAACGCCAGATCATCAAGGACATCTCGCTGTCGTTCTTCCCGGGCGCGAAGATCGGCCTGCTCGGCGTCAATGGCGCGGGCAAGTCCACCGTGCTGAAGATCATGGCCGGCGTGGATACCGACTTCCAGGGCGAGGCGCGTGCGCAACCCGGCACCAAGATCGGTTACCTGGCGCAGGAGCCGGATCTGAACCCGGAAAAGACCGTGCGCGAAGTGGTCGAGGAAGGCGTGTCGGTGATACTCGACGCGCAGAAGCGGCTGGAAGAGGTCTACGCCGCCTACGCCGAGGAAGGCGCCGACTTCGACGCGCTGGCCAAGGAGCAGGAGCAACTGGAAGGCATCCTCGCCGCGAACGACGCCCACGCGCTGGAGCGCCAGCTCGAAGTGGCCGCCGACGCGCTGCGCCTGCCGGCGTGGGATGCGGTGATCGGCCCGCTGTCCGGCGGCGAGAAGCGCCGCGTGGCGCTGTGCCGCCTGCTGCTGTCCAAGCCCGACATGCTGCTGCTGGACGAACCGACCAACCATCTCGACGCCGAGTCCGTCGACTGGCTGGAGCAGTTCCTGCACGACTACCCTGGCACCGTGGTGGCGGTCACCCATGACCGCTACTTCCTGGACAACGCCGCCGAGTGGATCCTCGAACTCGACCGCGGCCGCGGCATCCCGTGGAAGGGCAACTACACCGAATGGCTGGAGCAGAAGGACGCGCGCCTGAAGCAGGAAGCCAACCAGGAGAAGTCGCGCCAGAAGGCGATCGAGAAGGAACTGGAATGGGTGCGCTCGGCCGCCAAGGGCCGCCAGTCCAAGGGCAAGGCGCGCCTGGCCCGCTTCGAGGAGCTGAACTCGGTCGACTACCAGCGCCGCAACGAGACCAACGAGATCTTCATTCCGCCGGGCGAGCGCCTGGGCCAGGAAGTGATCGAGTTCAAGAACGTCACCAAGTCGTTCGGCGACCGCCTGCTGATCGAGGACTTGTCGTTCAAGGTGCCGCCGGGCGCGATCATCGGCGTAATCGGCCCCAACGGCGCCGGCAAATCCACCCTGATGAAGATGATCATGGGCAAGGAGACGCCGGACTCGGGCGAGGTGAAGCTGGGCCACACCACCAAGCTGGCCTACGTCGACCAGTCGCGCGACGCGCTCGACCCGAAGAACAACGTGTGGCAGGAAGTCTCCGGCGGTTCGGACATCCTCACCATCGGCAACTTCGAGATCCAGTCGCGCGCCTACATCGGCCGCTTCAACTTCAAGGGCACCGACCAGCAGAAGATCGTCGGCAGCCTGTCCGGCGGCGAGCGCGGCCGCCTGCACATGGCCAAGACCCTGCTGCAGGGCGGCAACGTGCTGCTGCTCGACGAACCGTCCAACGACCTCGACGTGGAAACCCTGCGCGCGCTGGAAGACGCGCTGCTGGAATTCCCCGGCGCGGCGATCGTGATCTCGCATGACCGCTGGTTCCTCGACCGCATCGCCACCCACATCATCGCCTTCGAAGGCGACTCGCACGTGGAGTTCTTCCCGGGCAACTACAACGAGTACGAGGCCGACAAGAAGCGCCGCCTGGGCGACGAAGGCGCGCGCCCGCATCGGGTGAAGTACAAGAAGCTGGCCTGATCAAGCCTTGCTCCCTCTCCCCTCCGGGGAGGGGGATGGGGGGAGAGAAGCCAGGCTTGCGATCAGGCCAGCAGCCGGAACGCCCGGCAAGACTGCCCCTCGCCCTCGACCTTCCTCTCAGGGTCAAGGGGAAAGATCACTGCCCATGCGCCGACATCGACGGCGGCGCATCGGCCGGATCGGCACCCCAGGCCTTGTTCGGCGCGGGCCCCATCGTGAGCACCAGGGTGGCGCCGTTCGCGATGTCCGCCTGGCTGAACCAGGGCTTGTTCCATGGCTTGCCGTTGAGCGTGGCGGACTGGATGTACTGATTCTTCGCCGAATTGTTGCGCGCGACGATCTCGAAGATCTTGCCGTTGCCCATGTCCAGGCGGACGCGGTCGAAGATCGGGCTGCCGAGGATGTAATCCGGCATGGACGGATCGACCGGGTAGAAGCCCATCGCGCTCAGGACGTACCAGGACGAAGTCGAACCCTGGTCGTCCATGCCGGGGAAACCGTAGCCGCTGGCGTCGCTGCCGTACATCTCGGCAAGGATGCGCCGCGCCAGCGCCTGCGTCTTCCACGGCTGACCGCTCCAGGCGTAGAGGTAGGCCGCCTGCTGGTCCGGCTGGTTGCCCTGCACGTATTGCCCGATCAGGCCGGTGCAGTCGCGGCAGATGCCCTTGGCCGTGTAGGGCGTGGAGAAGAACGCATCGAGCTTGGCGTTGAACGCGGCGCGGCCGCCGAGCAGGTCGATCAGGCCCTGCACGTCCTGCGGCACCAGCCACAGCGTGGACCAGCCCGAGGCCTCCTTCATCATGAAGTTGTAGTACGGTTCGCCCGGGTCGAACGGCGAGATCCACTTGCCGTCCGCGGTCCTGCCGCGCATGAAGCCGGTCGACGGGTCGAACACGTTGCGGTAATTCGCGGCGCGGCGCAGGAACATCTGCGCGTCGTCCGTCTTGCCGAGCCGGCGCGCGACGTCGGCCAGTGCATGATCGTCCCAGGCGTATTCCAGCGTGGTGGCCACGCCCGCCTTGCCGCCCGCATACGGCGGACTGGGATTGCCCGGCGGCACGATGTCGGAAATCCAGCCGTTCTTCATGTATTCGGCGAGATAGCCGCGCGGCCCCTTGGGATCGGTCGCGTTCTTGCGCAGGTACTCGTAGGCAGCGGCGTAATCGAACGGGATGCCGCGCTGCCAGGCGCCATCGTAGAGCAGCACGGCGTGGTCGCCATGGAACGAGGTGTCCATGTAACCGCGTTCGCGCGCGCGATCCAGCTCGGAGCGCATGATGTCCTGCACGATCTTCGGTTCGAGCAGCATCAGCAGCACGATCTGGTTGCGGCCGGTATCCCAGAACGGGACCGGGCTGTAGCGGTCGTAGCTGGCGACGTGGACCTTGCCGTCCGCACCGGTGAAGCGCTCGCCCTTGCGCGCCAGCCGCCGCGGGCTGGCGAAGGAGTGGTACAGCGTCGAGTAGAACAGCATGCGCTGCTTCGGCGTGCCGCCGCTGACTTCGACACGGTCGAGCAATCGCGCCCACGCCGCACGCGCCTGGGCATGCACGCGCTCGAAATCCCAGCCCGGTTCTTCGTCGCGCAACCGCTGTTCGGCTTCTTCGGCACTGTGGCCGTGGGCGATCTTCACCAGCACCTGCTCGCCGGCCCTGGTGTCGAAAGTGACGTAGGCGCCCGCGTAACTGCCGGACACCGCACGCCGGCCCGATTGCACGTCCGCATCGCCGATGCCGTAGCCCTCGTGATCGTGGTCCGCGCGGAAGGTGCCGAAGCCCGCGAACGGCCGCGAGAACTCGGCGACGAACCAGGCGCCATCCGAATCGCGTTCCGGGCGCCCGCCCGTGGAGACGCCGCGGATGGTGCGGTCGTCGACCACCTCCACGTTGCCGCCGGAGCGGCGCAGGTTGATGACGACATTCGATCGGTGGCTCGCCGGGAAGGTGAAGCGCATCAGGCTGGTGCGCTGCGTCGCGGTGAGCTCGACCCTGGTGTGGAACGTGGCGAGATCGACCGTGTAGTAGCCCGGCGACGCCTTCTCGCTCGCCTTGTCGTAATACGACCGCGCGTAGTCGGGCGGCACGGTCCAGTCGCCCACCACCGGCATGATCATCGGCGAGGCCTGGCCGCCATAGGTCGAGCCGCCGCCGGTGAATCCGATCATCGTCGGATTGGGGTAGTAGTACGACATGCCGACGCCCGCGGGATAGCTGAGATCGACATTGAGGTTGACCGGCGTCGCCTCGGTCGAGCTTTGCGGCAGGCTCGCACCCGGCGAGGTCATGCCCGAATACAACGGCTCGCCCGGCGGCGGCGCGTTGCCGATCAGCGACTGCCGGTCCAGCGGCGCGGTACCGACCAGCGGGTTCGCTTCGTCGACGGCCTGCGTCGCATGCTGCGACGCGTTGTCGCCTTGGGCATGGACCGCGCCCATGGTTCCAAGCGCGAGGGCTGCCATCGCGAAGACCTGTGCAACGTGCCTGCAGATCGACGAAGCGGGGCGGCAAGAGAGTACGGGAAATGGATGCATGGTCCGTTCCGGTGCGTGCAATGAATGGAGGCGCGTCACCCGTCACGCCGGCGGCGCTTTGCTCCCTCTCCCTGACGGGGAGAGGGAGCAAAGCTCATGGGCAGGCCAAGATTGAACCCGCCCGTCGTGCTCAATCGCCGGAGCCGAACTTGTACGTGACGCCCATGTAGTACTGGCGTCCGGCGTATTCGAGCTGATTCAGCCGCGCCGTCGTGTCGCTTCCCAGGTACGAGCGCGGCTTGGCCTTCGTCAGGTTGATGATCGACGCGGTCACCATCAGGTGCTTGTTGAACTTGTAGTCGCCGTTCAGATCGACCTGGTGGTAAGGCTCCGTGTAGACGGGCAGACCGGCGGCAAGCCCTTGCATGGTGCGGCCCGTCCAGTTGCTGGTGGCACGCAGCAGCAGCCCGTGCTTCTCGTAGAACAGCGACACGTTCGCCGCGTACTTGGCGCTGCCGATCAGTTCCGACTTGCCCACCTGGGTGTCGCCGAGCGAAACCGCGGTTTCGTTGGTCTTGTTGAGCGTGTAGTTGGCGATGTAGCCGAAGCCCGACTGGAAGGTGTGCTGCGTGTAGAGCTCCACGCCCTTGGATGTGCCCGAACGGCCGTTGGCGTTGGTGCTGTACTGCAGGAAGTTCTCCTGGGTGCCGCCGACATCCACGTTGATGTTGTTGACGGTGACCGGCACGACGAAGTTCTTCACCTTCTTGTCGAACAGGTCCAGGCCGACGACCGACTCGGGCGCGTAGTACCACTCGCCTGCCAGGTCGAACTGGGTGGCCGTGAACGGCTTGAGGTCGGCGTTGGCGCCGCTGCCGTACCAGCCCGGCGGGGGCGCGCCGAACTGCTTGCGGTCGTTGTAGTACGCCTGCGTGTTGTTGGTGAGGCTGCCCAGCTCGGCCAGGTCGGTGTAGTTGGCACGGGCCATCGCCTGCGAACCGGCGGCGCGCAGCACGAAGTTGTCTGCAACGGTCCACGCGACGTTGAAGCTGGGCAGCAGCTTGTTGTAGCGCTTGGAGGTGGTGGCGTTGGAGTAGGTCTGCACCACCGACTGCTCGCGCGGCAGGTACTGGAAATCGCCCGGCGCGCACGGGCCGCCGCCGGCGTTCACGCCGCTGGCCGGGCAGATCAGGATGTTGCCGCTCGCGTCGTGGTAGTACACCGCGTTGTTGGTGGTGATCTGGTCGGCGACGGTGAGGTCCTGCTGCGTGCTGACGAAGCGCAGGCCCACGTTGCCGCGCAGCGTGCCCGTGTCGAAGTTCGCCTGCACGTAGGCCGCCGAGATCTTTTCCCGGACCGTGGACTTGTCTTCGGGATGGTTGTAGACCACCCGGTCGTAGGTGGAGTTGAGGTGGCTGTAGTAGGCCGGGAAGTTGATCGCCGGGAAGATGCTGTCGTTGTAGGCCTCGGTGTTGCCGTCGAGCATGCTCGGTTCGAGGAAGCCCGCCGGCAGCTGGCCGGCGTTCGGGTCGCAGGTCTGGAACTGCAGCGTGGTGCCCTTGCAGTACCAGCGCAGTTCGTTGTTCTGCTGCTCGGCGCGGTTGTCGCGGTACTTCGCACCGAACTGCAGCGATTGCAGCCAGCCGTTGTCGAAGGCCCAGGTGAAGTCCGCCTGGGCGAAATTCTGCGAGGTGCGGGTATTGACCATGTTGGAGCCGGTCGAACCGAGGTCCACCTGGCCCTCGCCGGCCAGCATGTTCTGCAGCACGTCAGGCGCCGCCGTGATGGTCGGCTTGCCGTTCAGCGTCCACGCGGCCCCGTTGCTGCCGTCCACCCACTGGCCGTTGACGAAGTTGCGCGGCTTGGCCGCCATGCCCAGCTCGATCGACGGGCCGCCCGTCGCCCAGGTACGGCCGACGTTGAACGTCCCGCTGAGGTCGCCGCCGTTGTCCCATTCGCCTTCGAGGTTGAGGGTCTGCGAGGTGGCCTTCTCCACGGAGTAGTTGCCGTTGAGCCAGGGGATCTCCGTCGAGCAGACGTCCACCGGCTGCCGCTGCGCGCCGGTGCTGGGGTTCGTCGTCGCATTGCAGCCCTGGCCCGGGGGCGGCAGCACGTAGTTCGCACCGGTAACGACGGTGTGCGAGGGATCGAACGTCAGGCCATTGGGCGCGAGCAGCCGGCCCTGCTGGTCGTCAAAATTGTTGTTGCTGGGCAGGCCCCACTCGGGAACCTCCAGGGTATTGGTGATCTGGGTCTGCTGCCGCTGGAAGCGGAAGTAGTTGCCCGTCAGCAGGAAATGATCGCTGGGCTTGAACTGCATGGTGGCCTGGACGCCCTTGGTCTTCAGGTCCAGCTGGTTCCGGCTGGTGGAGAACTGCTGCGGCATCCAGTAGCCCGAATACTGCCTGCCGGATTGGTCGACCTCGCCGTTGCCCCACAGGTCGATGTTGGAGGCCACGGCGGGGTCGTACTGGTTGCCGTGTACATCCGTGGGCGGCTGGGTGCACGTTGCGTGGTCGGAGCAGTTGTCGGCCCACCAGTGCCAGCTCGACGCATTGGCCGTGTAGTCGATGTCCCGGCGCTTCTGGTACGTGCCCGCAAGCAGGACGCCAAAGGTCTGGTCCTTGTTCTTCCACGACCACAACGCCGAGACCTGCGGCGTGATCTTGCCGCTGTTGTCGGAACCCGCGCCGTTGACGGACACGAAGCCGTCGTTCGCCGCCATCTCCAGCGGACGGCGCGTGCGCAGGTCCACGTTGCCGCCGATGCCGCCCTCGTCCAGGCGCGCTTCCAGGCTCTTGTAGAGCTTGATGTCCGAGAACATGTTGGCCGGCATCATCGAATAGTTGAACGAGCGCGTCAGACCGGCCGAGGTATCGGCCGAGGCCACGTAGTTGCCGTTCAATTCCGTCAGCGTCAGCTCGGGCGCGAGGCCGCGGATGCTGACTGTCTTGCCTTCGCCGGATTCGCGGGTGATGACCACGCCGGGCACGTGCGCCAGCGCGTCGGCGATGTTCTTGGCGGGGAACTGCGCGATGTTCTGCGCGTTGATGACCTCGACGATGGCGTTGGAATCGCGCTTGTCCTGCAGGTTCTGGTCGATCGACTGGCGGTAGCTCGTGACGATCACGCCGGGCAAGAGGATGGGCTTGCCGTTCTTGTCGCTCTTTTTCTTGCCTGCCGTCTTTGCCGCCGTGTCGTCGGATGATTGCGCGCCGCCGGATGTTTGTGCCGGCGGTGGCGTCGCGGTCGCGACGGGCGTCGCCGTCTGGGCGGCCAAGGCGGCCGCGGGGATTCCGAGACCACCGAGCGACAGGCTCGCCGCGGCTAACGCGGCGTAGAGCGGCTTGCGGGCAAAGGCATGAGGCAGGTAAGTCATCTTCAGTATCTCCGTTGATATGCGTTCACTGGAATCGGCGCAAGGCGCTCCGTTCGATCGCATGAACCGGATGCGTGGTCGCCGCTTTCTTGCTCCCTCCAACACTGAATCGATCCAAATTTTCATCAGCCAACGGGCGCATGCCCGTCGTCGACCGACACTTCAAAATCCCGAACGCGTTACTGCGATTGCCCGGATCGAAGGCCGCGAAAGCGGCCGGTTGCCACGGAACCTGCTGGGACAGGAATTCCGCCCACGCACCCGCACATGCCTGGTGCATGCAGGCACGTCACAGGGGAAATACCGATGGCTTCGGTGGTTGCATTTCTCAAACCCCGTCAACCCGCCAGACAGGAGCCGTGACATCCCGGGCAGCCCACTCCTGCCCAATCGTCACGCGGCCGAAGCCGCATCCACCCCTCGTGTCACTGGCGTGATGTGGATCACAATGACTTGGATCGATCTTAAGGCTTCAGCCGAAACCTACACCTCGAACTCGATAAGTCACGCTGCGGCGCAAAAAATGGCGCCGCGAACGGTCGGCGGCCCCCGTCGACCCGCTATCCCATGACGAAGTCGCAGCGCAGGAGCGGGCGCAGGCTGGCCCACTGGTCTCCTGCCAAGTCCCATCGGCCTGGCTAATGAGCAGGCTGCTGCATGCTTCGTACGGCGAGGGGCGCGAAGATGCCGCCTTGCACCGGACGTGCCTGGAAAGCAACACGAGCAGCGGTGACGGTGTTGTAGAGATCGCAGAACGGCACGCGGTCGGGTGTGCCATCGGCGTAGGCATAGACGCGATCGATCAACTCCTGCGCCACCGGCTGGTCGGCCAGCCATGCCGCCGTGAACAGCGCCCAGTCCGACTTGGCATAACTGTGCGGCACCTGCAACGGGAGCCCGAAGGCATTGCATTGCCCTCGATACCAGGCCGCCTGCATGGCACGGATTTCCGCTGGAATCAGGCCCGTGCCCAGCACGGTGTCCGCAAAGCCGTTGTAGAGCGTCCCCCACGTACCTTGCCCGCCCGCATCGTGATAGGTCAGGTCCAGGTGCGGGGCTTGCGGATCCTTCGCACGCGCGGCCCAGTACGTGATGTCCTTGCGCGCCCGGTCGCGGTAGTGCGCTGCATCGTCGGCATGGCCGGCGAGCCCGGCCACCTGCCCCATCGCGGCCAAGGCCACGATGCCTTTCAGCGCCAGGTTGACGCTGTGCGCGATCGAGCCGGCGAAGTCATCCGTCTGGTTCTGGAAGCCCGGATCAGGCAGGTTCCGTTCCAGGTACTGCGCCCACTTTTCCAGCAGCGGGTAATGGCGGCTGGCGAAGGCCTGTGCATCGGCGCGCGGCACGCGGCGCAGCCAGGTGGCGATCATGATCAGCATGTCGCCGCTCTCCTCCACCGGCATGTCCTCTTCCTTGCCGTCGTTGTGGCCGGTCGCCTGCGGGTAGGCGGAGCCGAGGTCGTGCTCGGCATAGGGCTTCGGCCATCCGCCATGCCCGGCATAATCGAGCAGGGGCAGCAGCAGCATGCGCAGATAGTCGGGATCGAGGTACATCCACACGGGCGAGGCCGGGTAAAGCACGTCCACGGTGGACACGTTGCCGTCGCTGGAAATCTCCTTCAGGAACGCCCACGGCGTACCGTCCGGCCCCAGCACCAGTTCGGTACCGGCATAGGCTTGTCGCAACGCGAGCACGCATAACCCTTCGTAGCGCTCCCCGCCGAAGGCACGCGCGTCGCGACTGATGCGCACATCGAGCGTATCGGCCCGCTGCCGTGCCGCCGCGGCATCGCCATGGAAGAAATCCAGCATCGCCTTCCAGTCACCGAAATGCTTCGTCCACAGCGCGCGCAACGGCCGCCCCAGGTAGTTGATGCACTGCTCGCGCACCTGGCCGACCACGAAATCCGCCGCGCTTGCAGCAGCACCGCAATGGCCGAGATCGACCGCCAGCGCCAACGCCGGCAGTGCCTTGACCGTGCTGAGCGCTGCCTCGTTGCTGCCGTCGAGCGAACCGTGTCCGGCGAAGCGTGCCCGCAGTTTCAGTCGGTCGCCCGCCTGCAGGCTGACGCCGTCGCGCGCCGGCGTCGACCACAGCACCCGGCCCCAGGCCGCGAACTCGTGCTGCTCCGCCAGCGGCTGCGGTTTGGCGAGTGCCAGCGTCCAGGTCCGGGCGGCCGGTGAATCGCCGCGCGCGACCACCAGCTCCTGCGCGGCATCGTCGCCGGCCCAGTCGCCGGTGATTTCCATGTAGACCTGCACGGTGTGGGATGCGCCATCAGCGCTGCGCGCCGACACGCGCACGTAGCTCATCGGAATCGACTGGCGGCGGTTGTCGCCCGGCTCCACCGGCGAAAGAAAGTCCACCGCCAGCTCGACGCCGCCGCCTTGCAGGGTGAAGCACGAGCGCGTCGCCGTGACGCGCAACGCGGTCTGTCGCATGGCGCGCGGGAAGTCCTCGACCGTGGCCTGCTTGCCGTGGTTGCCGTCGGGAATGGCCTGGACGATCTTGCCGTCGCCCATGAACAGCCAGGCCACGCCATCGATGCGGACCAGACCCACCATCCCCGTGGAACTGCCCTGCCAGAACTGCGGCGCATTGCCGGGCAACAGCGTTGCTGGCAGCCAGGTGCTCAGGTAGGGCTGGCGCACCGCCAGGGGCACGGCCGGCGGACGGATCGGCGTCGCGATGGCGGCCTGCACAGCAAAGCCGGCCCCGGCCGCCACCGGTTCGACGGATGCCGTACCTGTCTCGGCCTTTGCTTCGGCGGGCAGCAATGCCGAACCGGCGAGTGCCAGGCCGGCGATGCCCGAGAGCCGCAGGACGTTGCGGCGCGAAGGGTCGACGACGGTGGAAGCATCGGCGGAAGGCGTGCATTTTTTCGACATGGTGAAACCCTTGGTCAGGTGCGTCGCGATCGGCGAAAGATGCGGGGAATGTCCCGATGGATTCGGCACATTCCTTGGGACCTTAGGTCCGATCAGGCACAAATGGAAAGCCAAACATGTCCATCGGCACGATCCTGCCAACCCGTTCGCCATGCCGCGTGCCCGCTGCGCTTCGCTTAGACTACGCAGCCACTTCCTTGCCCGAGGCACTTGCCATGCGCTTCCACGACACCTTGCAGCGGCGCTGGCGCGAGCATGGCACGCTGGTCTGCGTGGGCCTCGATCCGGAACCGGCGAAATTCCCCGCGCACCTGCGCGACATGCCCGACGCCGTGTTCGCGTTCTGCGCCGCCATCGTCGACGCCACCGCCGACCTCGCCTGCGCGTTCAAGCCGCAGATCGCGCACTTCGCGGCGCTGCGCGCGGAAGAGGCGCTGGAGCGGCTGATCGCGCATATCCACGAGAAACATCCCGGCGTGCCGGTGATCCTCGACGCCAAGCGCGGCGACATCGGCAGCACCGCGCAGCACTACGCCAGCGAGGCGTTCGAACGCTACCGCGCCGATGCGGTGACGCTGAACCCCTACCTCGGTCGCGACTCGGCGCAACCCTTCCTCGACCGCGCCGACAAGGGCGTGGTCCTGCTCTGCCGCACCTCCAACCCCGGCGGCGCGGACTTCCAGGCGCTGGACTGCGGTGGCGTTCCACTCTACCTGCGCGTGGCCGAAACCATCGCGCGCGAATGGAACGCCCACGGCAACTGCGCCCTGGTCACCGGCGCCACCTGGCCGGAGGAACTGGGCCAGGTGCGCGACGTGGTGGGCGGCATGCCGCTGCTGGTGCCCGGCATCGGCGCCCAGGGCGGCGACGTGGCCGCCGTGCTCAGGCACGGGCTCACCGCCGATGGCACCGGCCTGATGATCAGCTCCTCGCGCGCCATCCTCTACGCCGGCAGCGGCGAGGATTTCGCGCAGGCCGCGCGTGCCGCCGCAATGGAACTGCGCGACACCATCAACAAGCATCGTACCTACGCGGCCTGATTCCGCTTGCAGGAGCGCACCCTGTGCGCGAAAGCTTTTCGCCCTGATCGAAGGCCAAGGCCATCGCGCACAAGATGCGCTCCTACAAACATGCTGGACGCATCCAGACATGCCCGACACCCAGCTCGACCACCACGCGCACCGCCCGGCGACAGGCAGGTATCCGCTCTGCCTGCTTGCGCAGAACGTGCGGCGGCCGGCGAACGTGGGCAGCCTGTTCCGCCTCGCGGATGCGTTGGGCGTGGAAAAGCTCTTCCTCGCCGGCACGACCTGCACGCCGCCGCATCCCAAGCTGCACACCGCCGCGCGCCACACCGAGCAGCACGTGCCTTGGGAGTACGCCAGCGATCCCCTGCCCGTGGTGGCCGCGCTGAAGGCCGTCGGCTACCGCATCATCGGCCTCGAACTCAGCTCGGCCAGCATCGCATTGGAGCAACTGCGGATTGCTCCGGGCGACCGGATCTGCCTGGTGCTCGGCAACGAGAGCGTCGGCATCTGCCAGGCCCTGCTCGACGCCACGGACGCCACCGTGCATATCCCGATGCGGGGCCACAATTCGTCGATGAATGTCGCCAACGCCTGCGCCATCGCCACTTACGTGATCACGCAGAAGTTGGGATGATCCCCGGGCGGGGCATCGGGCCTCGCCGCCCGCACCCTGCATCGGGCAGGCAGCGGCATGGAGATCCGCTCATGCGCAGCAATCGATCCATCCCGAACGCCACCATCATCCCCGTGCTCGGCTACGCCGATGTGCCTGCGGCGGCCGACTGGCTGTGCCGGGCATTCGGGTTCCGCCCACGGCTGCGCATCGGCGACCACCGCGTCCAGCTCGCCTACGGCGACGGCGCGGTAGTGGCCAGCGATGCCGGTCCGGAAAACGGCGAACATTTGCCGCGGCAGTCCGTGATGGTGCGGGTGGACGACGCCGATGCGCACCATGCGCAGGCCCTCGCGGCAGGAGCCCGCATCGTCAGCGAGCCGGCCAGTTGGCCCTACGGCGAGCGCCAGTATTCGGCGATGGATCCCGGCGGCCACCTGTGGACGTTCACGCAGACCGTCGCCGATGCGGATCCCGCCAGCTGGGGCGGCGAGCTGGTCGAACCCTGAGCCGCCCGTGGCCGCCCGGCAGCGGGGCTGCCGGGGGCGCCCGCGTTTTGTCAGCCCTGCCCCTGCCGTACAATTCCAAGCTTTGACGCCAGATCCCGCACCCGACCGGTGCGCGCCATCGCGAGCCCCCATGGAAAAGAGTTTCGAACCCGCCCAGATCGAGTCGACGTGGTACGCCCGCTGGGAAGCCAGCGACGCGTTCAAGCCCACGGGCTCGGGCGAGCCCTACTGCATCCTGCTGCCGCCGCCGAACGTCACCGGCACGCTGCACATGGGCCATGCCTTCCAGCAGACCGTGATGGACATGCTGGTGCGCTACCAGCGCATGCGCGGCATGAACGTGCTGTGGCAGGTGGGCACCGATCATGCGGGCATCGCCACCCAGAAGATCGTGGAGAACCAGCTCGCCGCCGAGGGCAAGACCCGCCACGACCTGGGCCGCGAACCGTTCGTGGAGCGCGTGTGGCAGTGGAAGGAGGAGTCCGGCTCCACCATCACGAACCAGATGCGCCGCATCGGCGCCGCCGCCGACTGGTCGCGCGAGCGCTTCACCATGGACGAAGGCCTGTCCGCCGCGGTGCGCAAGGTGTTCGTGGAGTGGTACCGCGCCGGCCTGATCTACCGCGGCAACCGGCTGGTGAACTGGGATCCGGTGCTGGGCACCGCCGTGTCCGACCTCGAAGTGAACAACGTCGAGCGCGATGGGCACATGTGGTCGATCCGCTATCCGGTTGCCGGCAGCGACGAATCGCTGGTGGTCGCCACCACCCGTCCGGAAACCATGCTGGGCGACGTGGCCGTGGCCGTGCACCCGGAGGACGAGCGCTACGCCCACCTGGTCGGCAAGACGCTCACCCTGCCGCTCAGCGGCCGGCAGATCCCGGTGATCGCCGACGACTATGTGGACCGCGAGTTCGGCACCGGCTGCGTGAAGATCACCCCGGCGCACGACTTCAACGATTACGCCATCGGCGTGCGCCACAAGCTGCCGCCGATCACCATCTTCACGCTGGACGCCAAGGTCAACGACAACGCGCCCGAGACCTATCGCGGGCTGGATCGCTACGACGCCCGCAAGCGCGTGTTGGCCGACCTGGAAGCCGCCGGCCTGCTGGTCGAGACCAAGTCGCACAAGCTGCAGGTGCCGGTGAGCCAGCGTTCGGACGCGGTGATCGAACCGATGCTCACCGACCAGTGGTTCGTCGATCTCACCTCGGACGTCCAGACGGATGGCCGTCCGGGCGGCCGCAAGGCGATCACCGAACCCGCGCTCGATGCCGTGCGCTCGGGCGAGATCAAGTTCGTGCCGGAGAACTGGAGCACCACCTACACGCAGTGGCTGGACAACATCCAGGACTGGTGCATCAGCCGCCAGCTGTGGTGGGGCCATCGCATCCCGGCGTGGTACGACGACGCCGGCAACATCTTCGTGGGCGAGGACGAGGCCGACGCGCGCGCGCATGCGCAGGTCGCGCCGGCGGGCGCGCTGAAGCAGGACGAGGACGTGCTGGACACCTGGTTCAGCTCCGCGCTGTGGCCGTTCTCCACCTTGGGCTGGCCGCTGGATGGCCCGGTGAAGGACGCAAACGGCAACGTCGTCGCCGACTGGTCGCACGACCGCATCTACCTGCCCAGCGCCGTGCTGGTCACCGGCTTCGACATCATCTTCTTCTGGGTCGCCCGCATGGTGATGGCGACCAAATACTTCACCGGCCAGGTGCCGTTCCGCGAGGTCTACATCAACGCCATCGTGCGCGATGCCGAAGGCCAGAAGATGTCCAAGTCCAAGGGCAACACCCTGGACCCGCTGGATCTGATCGACGGCATCGAGCTGGAACCGCTGGTGGCGAAGTCCACCAAATCGCTGCTGATACCGCAGGTGCGCGAGAAGGTGGAGAAGCGCATCCGCAAGGAATACCCCGACGGCATCAAGCCGATCGGCACCGACGCGCTGCGCTTCACCTTCGCCGCGCTGGCCAGCTACAGCCGCACCATCAACTTCGACCTGAAGCGCGCCGAGGGCTACAAGGCGTTCTGCAACAAGCTGTGGAATGCGGCGCGCTTCGTGCTGATGAATCTGCCCGAAGGACAGGCTCCCACCCCTGCCGGCACACCGGCGACCGAGGCTGAGCGGTGGATCTTGACCCGCCTCGGCCAGACGCTGGCCGAAGTCGAACAGCACTTCGTTTCGTACCGCTTCGATCATCTGGCGCAAGCGCTGTACGAGTTCGTGTGGAACGAGTACTGCGACTGGTTCCTTGAGCTGTCGAAGCCGGCACTCAACGGCGAAGACGCGGCCGCCGCGGCGTCCACGCGGCACACGCTGCTGGTGGTGCTGGAAGCCGTGCTGCGTGCGCTGCACCCGGTGATTCCGTTCATCACCGAAGAAATCTTCCAGGAAGTGGCGCCACGTCTCGGCGTGGCCGAATCCAGCGTGTATGCGCGCCCCTACCCGCACGCCGCAGACTTCGCCTCCGACGACGCGGCAACCGCCGAGATCGAATGGTTCAAGGCGGTGCTGTCGGGTATCCGCAGGATCCGTTCGGAGATGAACATCGCGCCGGGCAAGACCATTCCGCTGTTGCTCGCCGGCGGCGAGGCCACGGATCGCGCCCGCGCCGCGAAGTTCGCCGCGCAGATCGCCTTCCTCGCCCGCACCGAGGCACCGCAATGGATAGCCCCTGGCGCCGCGGAACCGGCCGCCGCGGCCGCCGTGGTGGGCTCGCTGCGCGTGCTGATTCCGCTGGCCGGGCTGATCGACCTCGGCGCCGAACAGGCGCGCCTCGCCAAGGAAATCGCCCGCGTCGAAGGCGAGATCAAAAAGTGCGAGGGCAAGCTCGGCAACGCGAACTTCGTGGCCAATGCCCCCGCGGAAGTGGTGGCACAGGAACGGCAGCGCATCGTGGACTGGAATACCCAGCTTGCAGCGATGCGCGAGCAGGCGGGAAAGCTGGAAGGCTGAGCAACTTGCTCCCCTCCCCCGCTTGCGGGGGAGGAGTTGGGGGAGGGGTGCTTGGCAGGAAGAGCCAGAGCGTCCTTTACCTATTTCTCAATATCGCTTCCAGCGATATTGAGGGCCATCACGATCGCATCCTCGCGCCCATCCTTCGCCGGGTAATAGCGCGGCCTGCGGCCGATCTCGCGAAAGCCCACCGACTCGTACAGCGCCTTGGCCAGCGGATTCGACGGCCGCACTTCGAGGAACACGCGCTGCGCGCCGCTCCAGCGCGCTACGTCCAGCAAGCGACCCAGCAGGTGCCGCCCCAGGCCCTGGCCACGGTACGCGGGGGCGATGCAGATGTTGAGCACGTGTGCCTCGCCCGCGCCCACCGACAACACGCCGTAGCCGGCGACATCGTCGTCGATGCACAGCACCCAGCACGGATGACCCGCCTTGAGGCAGTCGGCGAAGATGCCGCGCGTCCACGGGAAGTCATAGGAGGCCTGCTCCACCGCCGCGACCTCGTCAAGGTCGTCCATGCGCATCAGGCGCATGTGGCTGGCCGGCCGGGCGACCGCGACCATGGCGCTCAGTGCCCCGTCGTGGCCAGGCTGCGGCGCAGGGTGCGCAGGGCGATCCACAACCGCCGCTTGGCGGCCGCGTCGCCCAGCAGGAGGCCTGGCTCGTCCACCAGCACGATCTGCGCCTGCGCGGTCGCCTGCATCGGCAGGCTGCGACCCAGCGCATGCGCCTGCGCCTCGCCGCAGGCCAGGTAGGCGCGCGCCTGCGGCACGGCGATCTCCGCTTCACCGGGCTGCACCCGCACGCGTCCGGCGCGCGCCAGGGCGGCGCCGGCGGAGTTCAGGGCACGGCCCAGCAGATCCAGCTCGCGCGTGCCGCACGTCGCCGGCAACAGCACCACGCAATCGGCATTGGCGCTGGCCGGCGACGGCTCGTCGTCCAGCGACGGCATCACGCCGTCCGCCCCCACCTGCCGACGCAACCATGGCGTCAGGCCCAGCGCACGCAGCACGCGGGCACGGTGCGAGGCACCGGCGGGCGCGACAGCCTGCGCGTTCACGCCACACCCCCGCGCCGTCCACGACGGCGGTGCGCAGCCAGCCCCCACAGGGTCAGCACCGGGCCGGACAGCAGGTAGACCGTGAAACCGGCCAGCAACACGCGCGGCGGATCGAGGTAGAGCAGCACGAGGATCAGCAGTGCCGCCACGATCCACACGAAAGGCACGAGCTGGCGGTCGCCCAGCGGCAGCGACTTGAAG
Organism: Rhodanobacter sp. C06; assembly: GCF_002001105.1. Lineage (GTDB taxonomy): Bacteria > Pseudomonadota > Gammaproteobacteria > Xanthomonadales > Rhodanobacteraceae > Rhodanobacter_A. Next base: position 52,822 of record NZ_MUNP01000077.1, read on the forward strand.
CTGAAATAGCGGAAGCGGCTGACCATCAGCAGGCCGGTGATCGCCGCGATCCACGGCGTGATGAAGCACAGCTCGGCACCGGTGACATCCGACTTGTCCATGCTCCACACGAAGGACATGCACACCGCCGCCGCGGCCGGACTGGCCAGGCCCTGGAAATAGCGCTTGTCCGCCACGCCCACCTGGGTGTTGAAGCGCGCCAGCCGCAGCGCGGCGCAGGCGGCGTAGATGAAGGCCGCAGCCCAGCCCAGCTTGCCCCACAGCGGGCCGAAGTCGCGCAACGTGGACAGCGACCACGTGTACATCACCAGTGCCGGCGCCAGGCCGAAGCTGACCAGGTCGGACAACGAGTCGTACTGCACGCCGAATTCGCTCTGGGTGCCGGTAAGCCGCGCCACGCGGCCATCCATGCCGTCCAGCAGCGCTGCGATGAACACCGCCACCGCCGCGTCACCATAACGGCCGCCGATGCTGGCGACGATCGCGTAGAAACCGGCCGCCATCGCCCCGGTGGTGAACAGGTTCGGCAGCAGGTAGATGCCGCGATGCCGGGGCGGGCGCACGGGCAGGAAGTCGCTCATGGATCAATCCGTGACGGGATAGACCCAGTGTAAACCATCACCCGCTTGTGTCCGGACGACGCGGGCGGTTAACTAATGCGATGCACCGGGGTGGGGAGCCCCGGCCATTTCCGCGTTGCCCTGGAGAATTCCATGTCCCGCTCGCTGATCGTCGTGGCGCTGCTGCTGGTCGCCCCGCTGGCCGTCGCCCAACAAATCTACAAGTGGACGGACGCCAAGGGCACGGTGCACTACTCGCAATCGGCGCCGCCCGAGGGCACCCGTTTCCAGCAGGTGAAGCTGGCCGGCGGCGTGGAGTCCCCTGCCAGCCCGGCCGCGCAACCGGCCGCCGAAACCGCGCCGGCGCCCGCCAGCGCACCGGCCCCGGCAGGCCCGGTGGCCGACACCCCGGACAACCGCGCCAAGCTGTGCGCCACGCTGAAATCCAACCTCGCCACCCTGCAGGGCAGCGGCCCGGTGGTGATGCAAGAGAACGGCAAGCCCGCGTTGCTGGACGACACCCAGCGCAAGCAGCAGGTCGAAAGCGCCCAAGCGCAATACGAACAGTATTGCGCGGGAAAATAACAGGGCGTTTCGAGGCTGTAGCTCGTTTCGCGCAAGAACAGCTTCAGTCGTTAGCTTGACGACCAGAGCCAGAGCAAGCCATGCCTCTGCGGAACCGTCGAGACGGTTCCGCGCGGCTATAATCCGGCTTCTTTCAGTCCGGAATCGCCCTGCATGCGCCTCAGCCAATTCCATCTGGCCACCGTCAAGGAAGTGCCCGCCGACGCCGAGATCGCCAGCCACCAGCTGATGCTGCGCGCCGGCATGATCCGCAAGCTCGCTTCCGGCCTCTATACCTGGTCGCCTCTGGGCCTGCGCGTGCTGCGCAAGGTGGAAAACGTGGTGCGCGAGGAAATGAATCGCGCCGGCGCCGTCGAAATGCTGATGCCCACGATCCAGCCGCGGGAACTGTGGGAGGAAACCGGCCGCTGGCAAAAATTCGGCCCCCAGCTGTTGAAGATCAAGGACCGCAAGGAGCAGGAATTCTGCTATGCGCCCACTGCCGAGGAAGTGATCACCGATTACGCGCGCAACGAGCTCAACAGCCACAAGCAGCTGCCCGTGAATTTCTACCAGATCCAGACCAAGTTCCGCGACGAGATCCGCCCGCGCTTCGGCGTGATGCGCGCGCGCGAATTCCTGATGAAGGACGCCTATTCCTTCCATCTCGGCCAGGATTCGCTGGCGGAAACCTACCAGGCGATGTACGACGCCTACGCGCGCATTTTCACCCGCCTTGGCCTGAAATTCCGCGCGGTGCAGGCCGACACCGGCGCGATCGGCGGCAATGCCAGCCACGAATTCCAGGTGCTGGCCGATTCGGGCGAGGATGCCATCGTGTTTTCCGATGGATCCGATTACGCCGCGAATGTGGAAAAGGCTGAGGCATTGGCGCCGGCGACGAGCCGCCCCGCTCCTGCCGCCGAACTGCAGCGAGTGGATACGCCCGTCCAGAAAACCATCGACGAGGTGAGTGCCTTCCTCAAGGTCGTGCCCGCGCGATGCGTGAAGACCCTGCTGGTGAAAGGCCGCGACGGCCTGGTGGCGCTGTGCCTGCGCGGCGACCACGAACTCAACGAGGTGAAGGCCGGCAAGCTGGCGGAATTGCCTGATGAATTCGCGCTCGCCAGCGAGGCGGAAATCCTCGCCGCCACCGGCACGCACCCCGGTTTCATCGGCCCGGCCGGCCTGCCAGACGCCATCCCGGTGATCGTGGACCGCAGCGCCGCCGTGCTGGCCGACTTCGTCTGTGGCGGCAACCAGGACGGCACCCACTACACCGGCGCCAACTGGGAACGCGATGCGCGCGTCACCCGCGTCGAGGACATCCGCCAGGTGGTCGAGGGCGACCCCTCGCCCGACGGCAAGGGCACGCTACACCTCGCCCGCGGCATCGAAGTAGGCCACGTGTTCCAGCTCGGCCCCAAGTACGCCGAGGCACTGGGCGCCACCGTGCTGGACGACCAGGGCAAGGCGCAGGTGATGCTGATGGGCTGCTACGGCATCGGCATCAGCCGCATCGTGGCGGCCGCGATCGAGCAGCGCCACGACGAGGCCGGCATCGTCTGGCCGGAGGCGATGGCGCCGTGGCGCGTGGCGGTCTGCGTGATCAATCCGAAGGGCAATCCGGAGATCGCCGCCGCCGCCGAATCGCTCTACCAGGAGCTCGCCGCACGCGGCATCGAGACCGTGCTGGACAATCGTGGCCTGCGCCCCGGCGCGATGTTCGCCGACATGGAACTGATCGGCATCCCGCACCGCGTGGTGGTCAGCGAACGCGGCCTCGCCGCCGGCACGCTGGAATACCGCGCCCGCCACGAGGCGGAAAGCCGCGCCGTGACCCGTGATGAACTGCTCGGCCTGCTCGATTAAAACCGGTCGCCAATGCCACGACAAACGGCCGCCATGCGCGGCCGTTTGTTTTCACGGCCGGGGCGTTTCTCCGGGCCATTATCCCGGTTAATGGCCACGCGCAATACCGCCACGCTACCATGGTTTTTTTGTGAAACCGCTCGCTTTGCAAAGACGGTTTATTTGCGCAAGAATGACCACCGCGCCGGCAATGCCATTTGTCCTGCATTGATCCGAGCCACCACCATTTCATCGTTCCGGGAGTCTCCGATGGCCGTCGATATCAAGAATCTCAACCACAATCAGCTCAATGACCTGATCACCAAGGCGCAATCGCGCCAGCATGAATTGCGCAAGGAAAAGGTGGTCAAGCTGCGCGAAAAGGTCCACGCCTTGATCAAGGCCGAGGGTTACAGCTTCGACGACATCTTCGGCGGCGCCCGCGGCAAGCGCCGCAGTGGCGGTACCGTGCCCCCGAAATACCGCAACCCGGCAAATGCGGAACAGACCTGGTCCGGCCGCGGCAAGCGCCCGCGCTGGTTCAACGAGGCGCTGAAGGCCGGCAAGAAGGAAAAGGATCTGCTGATCTGATTGGGTGCGGTACCTTGCGATCATCCATGATCGCGAGGATCAAATGGGCGGCCGTTCTTGGCCGCACTTTTCACGAGACACCCCATCATGAAAACGCCGGCCCTGCGGGTCGGCGTTTTTTTGTGGGGATTCACAAGCGGGTATTCGCGTGCGCGCGCCCTCTCCCCAACCCTCTTCCTCGCTCCTCAGAACAGGGCCATCCATGGCCCTTCTTCGCGTCCGCAAGCGGGAGAGGGGGGCAAACGGGCCGAGCGGGTTCGCGATCGTGGCGGCATTCGCAGCGGGACGCTGGCCGGTTTCGGTCGGTTTTTGTTTCATAAAGATCTTCGGGGTGACACCAGCAGTTCGCCGAACAGCAGGCCGGCCACCAGTGATACCAGCAGGGTGAGCAGCAGCAAGGCGGTGTCCATGCCCAGGGTGGTATCGCGTTCGAGCAGGAAGGACACGCTGCGGAAACCCACGCTGCCCGGCACCAGCAGCAGGATGCCCGGCTCGCGGATTACCGCACCCGGCCGCTGCCGCAGCCGCGCATAGAGGTTGGCCAGCGCGCTGACCAGCAGGCCACCGACGAACACGCCGAACGGCGCGCTGGGCAGGTGCCCGGAGAATTCGCCGCCCCAGCGCGTGGCGAGGTAGCCGGCGATCACCGCCACGACCACCGCCGGCCAGTCGCGCCGTGCCGCGCGGAACAGCATGGCGAACGCCACCGCCGCCACCAGCAGCGCCGGCCAGTCGGTCCAGCCCGGTAGCGGTGGCAGGGCGAAATCGCGCGCGTGGATGCCGAACGCGGCGCAGACCTCGGTGGCCGCCACGGTGCCGAAAGTGAGCTTGAGCAGGGTTGCCGTGGCGCCGCCCAGGCGCGCCATGCCGGACACCAGGTGCCCGCTGGACACCTCGCGCACCGCGGTGGTGAGCGACATGCCCGGCACCAGGATGATCAGCGCCGCCAGCACCACCGACTTGATCGCCAGCGGCACCACGAAGGCACTGACCAGGATCGCCACCGCGGTGGCCACGATCGCGCTGATCGCGTCGCTGGCTACCGCCAATCGCGGCCGCGTGGCGGAAAGGATGGTGATGCCGCCGATCAGCGAGCCGATCACCCCGGCCACCACCAGGTCCACCCAGGAGCTGTGCAAGAACAGCGCGGCGATGCTGGCGGCGGACAGACCGTAGCTGGCAACGGTCGTGATCCTGGCCTTGCGCGTGTCCGGCGCGCCCAGCGCGCGCAGCAGGCGGAAGCCTTCGCGCAGGTCCAGCTCGCCCGCGATCACCCGGTCGGCGATCTCATCCGCCTCGCACAGTCGCGCCAGGTTCACGTCGCCGGGGGCGAGACGCATCACCTGGGTGGTCTGCGCCACGCCCTCGTCGCCCTGCCCCAGGTCGGAGAACGAGATGATGATCGCGGTGGGGCTGGACCACACGTCGGCCTGCAGGCCCAGTCGCCGCGCCGAAAGGTCGATCGCCATCTCCAGTCGCGGCGCCGAGGTGCCGTACTGGTGCAACCGCCGCGCCAGTTCCAGCAGGAAGGCGATGCGCGTGTTTGGGAGCCTGCTCATGATCTCCAGATACCCCGCGTTGCCATCGAGCGGTCGTCAGGTGGTGGTGCGTGGCGCAGCGCCTGACTGGCCGTCAGGCCAAGCCGCGCGCTGCCGCATGGCGGCCACTCGATGACAACCCGCAGGGCCGGGGCTGTTTGCCCGCATGACCACGTCATCACTTGGTCGTGGACGGACGTCCACTTCCTCGTTCTTCCTCGCCCTGCGGGCAAACAGCCTCCGGCGCGGCGCGCCTGGAGAACATGAGCAGGCTCCAACGCCGCGGTGGCGATTGGCCGGGAACCCGCGGCTGGTGTATTCATGCAGCGGCGCGCACCTTGAGCGTGGTGCCGTCCACCGCCACCACCTCCACCGTGCTGCCCAGCGGCAGGTCCGGCCCGCTGACCAGCCACTGGCCATCGCCCACGCGCACCTTGCCACGGCCGTTGACGATGGGCTCGATCAGCTCGTAGCGCTGGCCGATCATCTGCTCGCCGCGGCGGTTCAGCCGTTCGCCGCCGGGCACGCGCCGCTCGATCCGCGGCCGCAGCCAGCGCGCGTAGGCGAAGCAGGCAGCCAGCGCCAGCAGCGCGAACAACACCGCCTGCGCCAGCAGGCCCAGGCCGGGAATCAGCCACAGCAGCACGCCCATCGCGGCCGCGGCGATGCCGATCCACAGCAGGAAATAGCCGGGCACCATCACCTCACCCGCGATCAGCAGCAGGGCGAGGATCCACCACAGGTAGTGCGTTGCGATCTGTCCGAGCATGGGAAATCCTGGCTATTGGCTCCCCTCTCCCGCCTGCGGGAGAGGGGCTGGGGGAGAGGGCACGGCTTCGACGAATTGCCCGATGCGCTCCAGCACGTTTTCCGTTCGATCCATCACGTCGTGGTTCCAGAAGCGCAGTACGGTCAATCCCTGCCCCGCCAGCCACGCATCACGCTCAAGATCATAGGCGACTTGATCGCCATGTTGGCTGCCGTCGAGTTCGATCACGAGGCCGCGTTCCATGCAAATGAAGTCGACGATATAGGGGCCGACCGGTTTCTGGCGCTTGAACTTGAGGCCGAGGAAGCGGTGGGCACGCAGAAAATACCAAAGCCGCTCCTCGGCAAGGGTCTGCGCCGAGCGCATGGATTTGGCGTGATCCAGGTTGCTCATGCCTGATTCCTCCGTGAAAAGCCCCCCTCTCCCCCGGCCCCTCTCCCGCAAGCGGGAGAGGGGAGAAACTCCCGCAGCCCCCTCGCCCGCTTGCGGGAGAGGGGCCGGGGGAGAGGGGCTTTCCGTCAGCGCGGTGGCGGCACCGCCTTGGCGGCCGCCTGCTGCTGCCCCAGCGACTCCTTGGCCAGCTCCGCGATGCCGGCCATCGCGCCGATCACGCCGGTGGCCTCGATCGGCAGCAGCAGCATCTTCTGGTTCGGCGAGGCGGCCATCGCCTTCAGCGCATCCACGTAGTTGTTGGCGACGAAGTAGTTCAACGCGTTGACGTTGCCGCTGGAAATCGCATCGGACACCAGGGTGGTGGCCTTGGCTTCGGCGGCAGCGGAACGCTCGCGCGCCTCGGCGGCGCGGAACGCGGCTTCCTTCTCGCCCTCGGCGGCGAGGATCACCGACTGCTTCTCGCCCTCGGCCTTGAGGATCGCCGCCTGGCGGAAGCCCTCGGCGTCGAGGATGTTCGCGCGCTTCTCGCGCTCGGCCTTCATCTGGCGCGCCATCGCGTCCACCAGGTCGCGCGGCGGGGCGATGTCCTTGATCTCGATGCGGTTGACCTTGACGCCCCAGGGGTGCGTGGCCTCGTCCACCACGCGCAGCAGCTTGGCGTTGATCGCGTCGCGCTGGCTCAGGGATTCGTCCAGGTCCAGCGAGCCGAGCACGGTACGGATGTTGGTCATGATCAGCGCCAGCGTGGCCTGCTCCAGCTGCGCCACCTCGTAGGCCGCCTTGGCCGCGTCCAGCACCTGATAGAACACCACGCCGTCCACGCGCACCACGGCGTTGTCCTTGGTGATGACGTCCTGCGAGGGCACGTCCAGCACCTGTTCCATCATGTTCATCTTGCGGCCGACGCCCTGGTAGACCGGGATCAGCAGATGCAGGCCCGGCGTGAGCGTGCGGGTGTACTTGCCGAAGGTCTCCACCGTCCATTCGTAGCCTTGCGGCACGATGCGCACCATCTTGAGCAGGGTGACCACCACCAGCACCACGATGACCAGCGCAAGAAACTGTCCCATGACCTGCTCCATTCCCCAGTGAGAGCTGCAGTATAGGCGAGCACATCGGTTGTCGTAGGAGCGGCTTCAGCCGCGACCGGCGTGGCGGGAGATCGCGGCTGAAGTCGCTCCTGCAGCCGCTCCTGCGGCCGTCCCCGCAATCGCATCTAGCGCGAACCGATCTGCGGCAGGCGCAGGCTCACGCGCAGGCCCCCGCCTTCGCGGTTGGCCAGCAGCACCCGTCCGCCATGCGCCTCGGCGATCTCGCGCGCCAACGCAAGGCCGAGGCCGGTACCGGAGCGCTTGGTGGAATAGAACGGCAGCAACGCCTGCGCCAGCACGGTTTCGCTCATGCCCGGGCCGCGATCGGCCACCTCGATGCGCAGCTCGCTGCCGGCATCGAGGATGGTCAGGCTGACCTCATCCTCCGCGCCGCCGGATTCGTGCGCGTTCTTGATCAGGTTGATCAGCACCTGCTCGATCTGCACCGGATCGAAGCGGCCGGGATGCGCAGGTGCCGGCGCGGCAAGCCGGTAATGGCAGTGCAACGCCAGCGAGGCGAGGAACGGCTCCCACTCCACCGTCTGCGGCTGCGGCGCCGGCAGCTTGGCGAAACTGGCGTAGCCGGCGATGAAGCCGTGCAGGTGCTTGGCGCGCTCGCCGATGGTGGCGAACACGCCGGGCAGGCGCTCCAGGTTGCCGCGGCGTGCCAGTTCGGCACCGGAGTGCGCCAGCGAGGAGATCGGCGCCAGCGAGTTGTTGAGCTCGTGGCTGATCACCCGGATCACCCGCTTCCAGGTCGCCACTTCCTGCCGCGACAGCTCGCGCGTCATGCGCCGGAACAGGTGCAGTCGGTGCGGCCGCCCCTGCAGGCGGAACGCGCGCTGTGACAGGTGGAAGGTTTCCTCGCTGCCGTCCATCTCCACGCTGAGCAGCGCGTCCTCGCCGCCCTGCACTGCGCGCGACAAGGCCTCCGGCGCCTCGGTCAGCAACTCGGTGAAATCCAGCCCGTTGAGGCTCTTGCCCTCGTTGAACAGGTGGCGCGAGGCGATGTTGGAATAGACCACGCGGCCGTTGCCGTCGGTGAGCACCAGCGCCACCGGCGTGTTCTGCACCACCGTCTCCAGCAGCAGCTCGCGCTGCACCAGGTGCTGGCGCTGCTCGCGCAGGGTCTGGCCCAGCGCGTTGTGCATGCGGATCAGTTCGCCCAGTTCGTCGCTGCGGCGTGCCGCGATGGAGAAGCTGAAATCGCCGTCGCGGTAGCTCGCCACCGCGCCTTCCAGCGCGCGCAGCAGCCGGCTCAGCGGCGACATCACCAGATATGCCAGCCACCAGGCCAGCGGCAGCAGCACCAGCGCACTGACCACGAGGCCACCGTACATGCCCAGTTGCGCCGGCGTGCGCAGCGACACCGACAAATCCTTGTGCAGCCAGTCGAACAGTTGCGGCAGCGGCCACTGGGTCAGGCCCACGTAGACCAGCGCGCCAGCCACCGCGGCCACCGCGAGCAGCAGGGTCAGCCGGAACTGCAACGAATTCAGGCGGCGCCACATCAGCGGCAACCCTGCTTGGGCGTGGCGAGGCTCAACGGCATGCCGGATCGTGCGGCGTCTGCGCGCAGCTCACCGGCGGCTGGCCGTTCTGCCAGGCGCGCCCGGTGCCCATCACCGCGTTCTGGTCGTTCGCGCGCGGCGCCGGCGGCTCCTTCTCCCAGGTCTTGCGCGATTCCTTGAACTTGAACGGCGAGGGCTTGGCCTTGTCGGCGTGCACGGCGTAGTCGCGCGGAGCGGCGACACTGGCGGAAGGCGCGACGCGCGCCCACTGGTCGGGCGCCGTCTGTGCCGTGACCGCGAAGGCCAGCAGGCACAGCGGCAGGACAACGAGGTTTCTGGTACGCATGGCAATCCCCGGATCCGGAAGCATGAACGCTGCGGCAGCTTTCCATGCCGCCATGATGACGGCAAGGGACATACGTCACGCCGACGCCGTCAGCCCGTAACGCTCCATGCGCCGGTACAGCGCCTGTCGCGACAAGCCCAGCACCTGCGCGGCGCGGCTCACCACGCCCTCGGCCTGGTGCAGCGCGCCCTCCACCGCCTCGCGGCTGGGTTCGTCGAGGTTGCGCACGGCGGCCGGTGCGACTTGCGGCAGGTTGAGCAGCTCCGGCGTGATCGGCTTGCCGCCAGCCAGCAGCGCCGCGCGCTCGATCGCGTTCTTCAGCTCGCGCACGTTGCCCGGCCACGGATAGGCCAGCAGCGCCTCGCGCGCGGCGTCGCCCAGCATGGCGCGGTCGGCCAGGAAATGCTCGGCCAGCGGCAGGATGTCGTCGATGCGCTCGGCCAGCGGCGGCAGGTTCACCTCGATCACGTTGAGGCGGTAGTACAGGTCCTCGCGGAAGGTGCCGGCGCGGATCATCGCCTTGAGGTCGGCGTTCGTCGCCGACAGCACGCGCACCTTGGCTTGGCGCGTCTTGCCCGAGCCCAGCCGCTCGAACTGGCCGGTTTCCAGCACGCGCAGCAGCTTCATCTGGCCCGGCAGCGGCAGGTTGCCGATCTCGTCGAGGAACAGCGTGCCGCCGTCGGCCAGCTCGAAGCGGCCCTCGCGCGCCTTGTTCGCGCCGGTATAGGCGCCAGCGTCGGCGCCGAACAGCTCGGCCTCGATCAGCTCGCCCGGCAGCGCGCCGCAGTTCACCGCCACGAACGGGCCCTTCTTCACCAGCGAGTTCGCATGCACGATCGCCGCGATGCGCTCCTTGCCCGCACCATTCGGCCCGGTGATCAGGATCGGCACCTCGGCGCGCGCCACTTGGCAGGCCAGCTCCAGCGTGCGCGCCATCGCCTCGGAGGCGAACACCAGGCTGTCCAGGTCGTAGGTGCTCTGCAGCACTTCGCGGCGGCGGCGGCGCTCGCGCCGCGCGCGGCTCACCTCGCGAGTGGATTCGGAGAGTTCCAAGAGGTTCTCCACCGTGGCCAGCAGCTTGTGGTCGTCCCAGGGCTTGGCGAGATAATCCGCGGCGCCGGCCTTCACCAGCTCCACCGCCGTCTCCAGGTGGGTCCACGCGGTCAGCAGGATCACCGGCAAGTCGGGGTGGCTCTCGCGGATCGCGCGGAACAGCTCCACGCCCTCCTCGCCCGAGGTGGTGTCGGCGGTGAAGTTCATGTCCTGGATCACCACGTCCACCCGCTCGCGCTCCAGCGTGGCCAGCCCCTCGGCCTGGTTCAGGGCCACCAGCGGGCGGATATCGTGCAGCGACAGCAGCAGCGACAGCGCCTCGCCCACGGCGGGGTTGTCGTCGACGATCAGTACGGTACGCATGGATTTCCTGCACATGTCCGCATGGATGCGGCTCCGGTTGAAAAGGTTGCCATGACCACTGGCCTACGTACATGAAAATTTCCGCGCATTACACGCTCCGCGTCGCCACCACCGGCGGCACCGCCGCCGCGCGGAGCGCGGGACCGAGCACGGCAAGCTGGCCGAGCAGCCACAGTGCCAGCGCACCGACCGCAAGGTAGTGCGACGGCAAATGCGCCAGCTCGAAGCGGTGCATCAGGAACAGGTTCAGCGCATAGGCGAACAGCGCACCCAGCAGCACGCCGCCGCTGACGATGAGCAGGTTTTCCATCTGGAAGTAGTGCAGGATGTCCCGGCGCGTGGCGCCGAGCGCGCGGCGCATGCCGATCTGCCTTCTCCGCTGCTGCACCCAGAAGCTGGCCAGGCCGCTCACGCCCAGCGCGGTGACGATCAGCAGGATCAGCATGATCGCCACCAGCATGCGGCCGGCGGCGAGGTCGCTCTCGAAATAGTTTTCGCGCAGCTCGGCCATGGTGAGCACCTTGCTCTCCACATGGCCCGGATTGGCTTTCTGCAGGGCTGCCGCGGCGGCACGCAGCGCTTCCGGCAGGCGACCTGGCTGGCTGCGCACGAGGTAGCCGCCGCCCATGTTCTGTGTACCGACGCGGAATTCGTACACCAGCGAATCATCGTCGCTCGCACTGCCGGTGATCTCGCCGCGCAGGTGATCCACGATGCCGATCACCCGCAGGCTTTTGGTTCCGTCGTAAAGGATGCTGCCCAGCGCGTTCCCGTCCGGATACAGGCGTTGGGCGAGCGACTCCGTCAGCAGCGCCTGAACAGGCGCGGCAATCTTGCCCATGAGGACGTCCATGACATCGGGAAGCTCGGTATCCGTGAAGTCGCGCCCACGCACGACGTGCAGCCCCAGCGTACGGTTCAAGCCCTGGCTGCCCACGAACTCGTAGGCATGCACGGCGGGGTGCTGCCGCGAGGCATCGAGAAAGAGTGGGCCGCGATCCGCGTGCCACAGGGGCAGAAAGCCGTAAGCGGCATCCGCCACGCCGGGCGCGGCGCGCATCGTGGCGAGATTGCCCGCGACGGTGCCGGGATTGTCTTCGCCGATCACACCGATGCTCTGGATCAGGCCGATCTGGCTCTCCGCCACACCTGTCGGCGTATGCGAGCGCTGCATGGTGCCGTACACGATGAACACCAGGTTGCCGAGCACCGCCATGGTCAGCGCGATCTCCAGCACCAGCAACAGCACCGCGGTCTTGTGGCTGCGCAGCGCGGCGAAGATGGGGCGAATCTGGAAGAAGATTCTCATAGCGATTTCACCTGCAGGGCGGGAGCCACGCGCGAGGCGCGCAAGGCGGGCCACACGCCGGCGGCGAGTGCCGACAACACGGCCAGCGCCAGCGCGATGCCCAGCATGGAAGGATCGAAATGCGCGGACGCGGCAAAGCTCACCGGCTGCTGGCGCACCATCCACAGGCCCAGCCACGCCAGCGGCAGGCCGAGCAGGCCGCCGGCCACGCCCACCACGCCGGCCTCCACCAGGCATTGCAGGAACACCGCGCGGCGCGAGGCGCCCAGCGCGCGACGCACGCCGATCTCGCCCGACTTGCGCAGGAACTTCGCCACCATCAGGCCCACGGTGTTGACCATGCAGATCAAGAGCACACCGAAGGCGATCCAGGTCTGCATGCGCACGGTCACCGGGATCACGTGCTTGACGTCCAGCCAATCGAGCAGGCCACGCAGGCGCACGTTGGGTTCGCGCTGGTAGCGGCCCAGCTGATGCTGCTGCGCGCTGTACTGGGTGAGCACCGCGCGGTACTCGGCCACCTGCGCGGGCGTATCCAGTTGCACCCAGAACTGCGCCCAGGTGCATTGCTTGGCCTTGGGGTCATGCAGCCCCGCGCCCGGGTCGTTGCCCCAGCAGCGCATGGGACCGTAGCCGTAGTCCTGCGGCAGATCGAGCCAGGTAAAGAACGGCAGGTACATCTGCTCAGCCTTCGCGAAGGGACCGTCGTTGATGTCGTAGAAGCGCGGCTGCGGGTTCCAGTCGTCGATCACGCCCGCCACGCGGAAGGTCTTGGTGGCGATCACCAGGGTCTTGCCCACGCTGTTCTCGCCGCCGAACAGCTTCTGGTTCATCGCCCGCGACAGCACCACCACCTGCGCGTGGTTCGCATCGTCCTGCGCCGACCAGGCCGAACCGTAGAGGAAGGGCACGCCGAACATCGCGAAGAAATCGGCGGTGGTGGCGCGATCGGTGAACATCGCCAGCGGGCTGTCCGGCGCATCCTTGCGCACCGGCAGCCAGTTGCTACTCATCACCGCGCGGCGCGGCGCAATGCCGAGCTGGTACAGGTTCACCGCATCGACATAGGTGAGATCGTCCGGCGGCTCCTCCGTCGCACCCGGCAGATCCGCCGGCCGCGGATCCACCTGCGGATGGAACAGCATGTCGCTGCGCCCCGGCAGCGGGTTGCCCGACAGGTTGTGCAACACCGCCAGCATGGTGACCGATGCGCCGATGCCCAGCGCGATCGCCAGCATCATCAGACCGGCGAGTATGGGCGTGCGCTTCAGGCTGCGCAGCGCCAGATCAAGGTAATAACCGAACACTCCACTTCTCCTTGTTGAACTCCCCTTCCTTCGAGGAGGTCTTGCATATCTCCCCTCTCCCGCTGGGAGAGAGGCTGGGGGAGAGGGTTCGGCCAGTGCGCAATGCCGCGCTCCGACCGTACCCTCTCCCGCCCGTTGGGCACCCTCCCCCGGCGGGGGAGGGGAAGATCACACGCTCCGTGTCGCCACCACCGGCGGCACCTGCGCGGCGCGCAGCGCCGGCGACAGCACCGAGAGTTGCCCCAGCGCCCACAGCACCGCTGCGCCGATTGGCAGATACCACAGCGGCAGGCGCGGCAGTTCGTAGTGCGTCATCAGCAGGAGATTCATCAGCACGGCCAGCAGCACGCCCAGCACGATGCCCACCGTGACGATCAGCAAGTTCTCGGTCTGGAAATAGCGCAGGATGTCGCCACGGGTGGCGCCGATGGCACGACGAATGCCGATGCTGCGCGTGCGCTGCTGCACCCAGAAATTCGCCAGCCCCGCGATGCCCAGCGCGGTGACGAACAGCAGGCCCAGCGCCGAGGCGATCAGCAGGCCGATCATGGTGGTGTCGCGCTGGAAATAAGCATCGCGAATCTGCGAGTACGTCTGCACCTGATCCGGGTCGATGACGCGGGTGGGATCGACCTTGAACAGCACCGCCTCCGCAGCTTTCAAAATGTGCTCGCGATCACTCGGCGCACTGCGCAGCACGTAGATCTCGCTGGTGCTGTCCGGCAACTGCGGCATGATCACGCTGGCGTAGCCATCCCCCATGCCGTGCAACTCTGGACGCGCCAACGTGGCGACAACACCTGACACCTGCAAGGCATTGCCACCCAAGATCATCACCTTGCCGAGCGCGTCCTGCCCCGGATAGAGCTTGTCGGCCAGCGCGCGACTGATGATCGCGACATGTGGATTGTTTTCCGCCGTGTATTCCCCCGGAAGGAAATCGCGCCCTGCCACCAGTTGCAGCCCCAGCGTGTTGAGCAGACCGGGCGTGCCATCGTAAAAACTGGACAGTGGGCAATCGCCACCCTTGAACAACGACGAGGTACGCATCGCCTGCTCGAACACCTGACGGCTCGGGCACGCGGGGCCAAACGAATCGTTGCGGTTCAGCGGCAACGCACTACTCACCGCCACGACGGATTCCACGCCGGGAATCGCACGCAATGCCGCAAGGTCGGTATCGTGCAGCGCCTGCGCATTCTGGTGGAGATCAGTCCCGGTGCTCTGGATCGTGGACAGCTCGCTTTCGGCAATGCCAGTCGGCATCGAAACATCCGCGATGCGGCTGGCGATCATGAAAGCCACATTGCAGACGATCGCGCAGGTGAGGGCCACTTGCAGCGTCAGCAGCATGGCAGTGAGTCTGTGGTGGCGCAGGGTGGAAAGAATCGGTCGAAGTTGCATGGCGATCTCCCTCAAAGCGTCTTGAGTTGCAACGCGGGCGCCACGCGGCAGGCCCGCCACGCGGGAAGCAAGCCGGCGATCATGCTGGCGAAAACCGCCAGCGCCAACGTCGTCAGCAGCATCGACGCGTCCATGCGCGCGATGTGGGCGTAGTCGTCAGGTCGGTGCCGCACACTCCACAGCCCGAGTTCCGCGATCAGCACACCAAGCACGCCGCCGGCCACGCCAATGACCGCCGACTCGATGCCGAACTGTACGAAGATGTCGCGCCGCCGCGCACCCAAGGCGCGGCGCACGCTGATCTCGCCGCTACGGCGAAGGAACTTCGCCAGCAGCAAGGCCATGACGTTCACCATGCACACGAGCAGGAAACCCAGCGCCAGCCACATTTGCAGGCGCACGTCGCCGGGCACGAGGTTTTCGTGCACCAGCCAGCCCATCAGGCTGTACAACCTGGCGTTGGTTGCCGGGCGCTGGAATCGGCCCAGCGATTTCTGCTGCGCGGAGTAGTCGATCAGGAACTGCCTGTACGCAGCCACCTGCGTGGGCGTGTCGAGTTGCACCCAGAACTGCAACCACGTGGTAGTCGCGCTGCGCATGTCGCCATTGGGCATCTTGCCCCAACTGTCCACGTTGCCGTCGGTGCCCAAATTCAAATCCACTGCCGTGGAAAGCGGCAGGAAGAACAGGTCACGGTCGCTGTACCGCTTGGTCCGGCTGTCGGCATAGAACAGCGGCGACGGTTGCCAGTTGGTGGTTACGCCGATCACGCGAAGATCGTTTTCGCCCATCCTGACCATCTTGCCAACGGCGTCAGTGCCGCCGAACAGCTTGCGCGCAAGCGAATCGGCCAGCACCACCACATGCGCGCCGGCCGCATCGTCGGCCGCGCTCCAACTGCTGCCGCGCTCGAATGGCACGCCGAACATGGTGAAGAAATCCGCCGTGGTGTAGCGACCATCCACGTAGAACGATCGCATGCCCACAGCCGATGGACGCACCAGCAAGTGACCTGCCGCCATCGCTGACTGCCGCCGGGCACTCTGTGCATTGAGCAAGGCCATCGCATCCGGCCAGGTGAGGTGATCGGAGGGGTCATAACCATTGGCGAAAAAGTTGCCTTTGAGCGGCAACGGATTGAGATGCGGCACATACAGATGCGAGCTGCGCCCCGGCAGCGGATCGTCGGTCATCACGTGCAGCACCGTGAGCATGGTCATCGACGCACCGATGCCCAGTCCGATGGCGAGCACCATCAGGCCGGTGAGGATCGGTGTGCGCTTGAGGCTGCGCAGGGCCAGGTCGAGGTAGTAGCCGAACATTCGATGCCTCCTTGATTGAACTCCCCTCTCCCGCTTGCGGGAGAGGGGTTGGGGAGAGGGCGCTTTGGCGTTGCTGCCGACCCATGCCCTCTCCCGCCCTTTGGGCACCCTCCCCCGCAAGCGGGGGAGGGAAAAGCTCACACCGAACGCGTCGCCACCACCGGCGGCACCTGCGCGGCGCGCAGCGCGGGCGACAGCACCGAGAGCTGGCCCAACGCCCACAGCACCGCTGCGCCGATTGGCAGGTACCACAGCGGCAGGCGCGGCAGTTCGTAGTGCGTCATCAGCAGGAGATTCATCAGCACGGCCAGCAGCACGCCCAGCACGATGCCCACCGTGACGATCAGCAAGTTCTCGGTCTGGAAGTAGCGCAGGATGTCGCCGCGCGTCGCTCCAATCGCGCGGCGGATGCCGATGCTGCGCGTACGCTGCTGCACCCAGAAATTCGCCAGCCCGGCGATGCCCAGCGCGGTGACGAACAGCAGGCCCAGCACGGAGGCGATCAGCAGGCCGATCATGGTGGTATCGCGCTGGAAGTAGGCATTGCGAATCTGCGTGTAGGTCTGCATCTGCTTGGGGTCGATGATGCGGTTGGAGCTGGCCTGAAGCAGCGCGGCCTCGGCGGCCTTGAGCACGCGCTGGCGATCCTGCGGCGCGCTGCGCAGCACGTAGGTGACGCTGGAGCCGTCGGGACGCTGCGGCCAGATCATGCTGTCGCCGTCGACGCCCGGCTTGCTCAGGGCCGGCCGCAATAGCGTGTCCACGATGCCGACGACACGAAAGAAGTTGTCGCCGTCGTACATGCTCTGCCCCAGCGCCGAGCGCCCCGGATACAGTTTCTGCGCCAATGCGCGCGTAATGATCGCGACCGCGGGCTTGCCCTTGCTCACGTACTCGTCTGGCAGGAAATCACGCCCCGCAGCAAGATGCAGGCCCAACGTGGCGATCAAACCCGGCGTACCGTCGTACAAGGCAGGTTGCACGCAACCGCTGCCATCGATCGAATTGCGCTGTATCGCCCGATCCAGCGCCTGCTTGCTGGGGCACATGCCACTGGACGATTCGCTCTGGTTCAGCGGCAGCGAATAACTGACCGCCACGGCGGAACGCACCCCGGGAATCGCGCGCAAGGCGGCCAGGTCGGCCACATGCCGCGCCTGCACGTTCTCGCCTTTTTCGATGCCACGGCTGTGGATCGCCGACAGCTCGTTCTCGGCGATGCCGGTGGGCACGCTGATGCGTTGCACGCGCTGGGCCACCATGAACACCACGTTGCAGACGATGGCGCAGGTGAAGGCCACCTGCAGGGTCAGCAGGATGGCGGTGAGCTTGTGGTGGCGCAGGGTGGAAAGGATCGGTCGGATCTGCATGGGTCAACCCCCTTTGAGTTGCAGCGCGGGCGGCACGTGGCAAGCACGCCATGCCGGCAGCAAGCCGGCCAGCACGCTGGCGAGCACCGCGAGCGCCAATGTCCCGAGCAGCATCGACACGTCCATCTGCGCCAGCTTGGCGTAGTCGTCCGGGCGCTGGCGGATGCTCCACAGGCCGAGTTGCGCGATGGCCACGCCCAGCACCCCGCCAGCCACGCCGATCAGCGCCGACTCGATGCCAAGCTGCACGAAGATGTCGCGTCGTCTGGCACCCAGCGCGCGACGCACGCTGATCTCGCCGCCGCGACGCAAAAACTTCGCCAGCAGCAGCGCCACGATGTTGACCATGCACACGAACAGGAAACCCAGCGCCAGCCACAGCTGCAGGTCCACGTCGTTGGGCACCAGGTTTTCGTGCGCCAGCCAGCCCATCAGGTTGTACAGCTTCGCGTTGGTGGGCGGACGCTGGAAACGGCCCAGCGCCTTCTGCTGCGCGGAGTAGTCGATCAGGTATTGCCGGTACGCCGCCACTTGCGCCGGCGTGTCCAGTTGCACCCAGAACTGCAGCCAGCTCATGTTCGCGCTGGTCAGCGAATTATCGTCGCCCTTGACCCAGCCGGACTGGTTGCCATTGACTTGAAACTTCTCGTCCACCGCCACCGAAAGCGGTAGAAAGAACAGATCGGCATCGCTGTATTGGGTGCCCGTTTGATCGGCATAGAACAAGGGTTTCGGCGCCCAATCGGCAGTGACGCCGATCACCCGGAAATCATGCTCGCCCAGGTGCACCGTCTGGCCGACCGCAGTGCCCGTGCCGAACAGCTTGCGCGCCAGTATCTCGGACAGCACCACCACGTGCGCGCTGGCCGCGTCGTCCGCCGCGCTCCAGCCGCTGCCGCGCTCGAACGGCACGCCGAACAGCGCGAAGAAATCCGCCGTCGCATAGCGACCTGCCACGTAGAACGGCCGCAGGTCCGCGCGCGCCGGGCGCAACAGCAGCGAACCGCCCGACATCGCCGCCTGCCGCACGGCGCGATGTGCCTTGAGCAGCGCCATCGCATCGGGCCACGTCATGTCGTCGGTGGGGTCGGGGCTGTCGCCGCGCCGCTTGTGGTCCAACGGCAACGGATCGAGATGCGGCGTGTACAGCTGCGCGCTGCGCCCCGGCATCGGATCGTCGGTCATCACATGCAGCACGGTGAGCATGGTCATCGATGCGCCGATGCCCAGCCCGATCGCCAGCACCATCAGGCCGGTGAGGATCGGCGTGCGCTTGAGGCTGTGCAGTGCAAGATTCAGGTAATAACCGAACATGATTCCTCCATAGGTGCACTCAAGTCCTTCCCGGCAGCACGCCGAATTCAGCGATCGCGTTCCACTTCGGCGGGCGCCGCATCACCCGTCGTTTTCGCGTAAGGCAGCACGTCGTCCACCAGGTGAACCAGGAAGCGGCCGGGCTGCTCCAGCATGATCATGTGCGCCGAATCGGCGAACACCACCAGCCGCTTGGACGGCGCCTGCAGTGTGTCGAACCACTGTTCGGCCAACGTGTGCGACGTGGTGTTGTCGTGTGCGCCGACAAACATCACCACGGGGCAACCGAACCGGGTGGTGTGATCGAAATCGACCGACAGCAACGGCTTGAGCAGGTGTTTCAGCGAGAACACGCTGCCTTTGCCGATGGCGCGGACGTCGCTTTCGCTGTAATCGGGCGACAGATCCCAGGTATCCGCCGCGAACTGGTAATCCTGGCGCCCCCAGGCGAGGCCGCCGTAGTACATCTCCCACTTGTCGCGCACGCCGATCTGGTCGAGCGTGATGTCCTTCGGCCCCGGATAGGGCGCGATCGCATCCAGCTCGCGCACGGCAGCGGCATTGCCGTGCGCCTTGGCCTCGCGCAAGGCGAAGGCGTAGCCGTCCTCTTCGTTCCGGCGCATGTTCACGACCTGGCCCACGCTGACATAGGCGTAGAACCAGTCCGGGTGACGCTGCGCCAGTTCCACGCCCAGCACGCTGCCCCAGGAGTGCCCCATCACGAAGATCTTCCGTTTATGGAAGCGTTGGCGCAGGTACTCGACGACCTGCGCCGCATCGTCGGTCATGCCCGCGATGCTCAATCCCGGCGCCATCTGCGCTTCGGTATTGGCGGCATAGGTCTTGCCAGCGCCGCGTTGGTCCCATTCGACCACGGTGAAGTAGTCCTGCCACGGCGACTCGAATGTCCAGGCCTGCGGCATGTCCGGCGAAGCCGGGCCGCCATGCAGCACCAGCAGCACCGGATTGCGCAGATCGCGGCCGCGTATCGTCAGCCACTGGTCGATGCCGCCGATGCGCACCTTGACCTGCTCCTCGATCCCGTTCGGCGAGACGATCTTCTGGTTGGCGGCGATGACCCCGGTGACCTGGGCACGTGTCATCCAGTGCGCGGCGTCCTGCTCCGCCGGGGTTGCGCTCGCGGCACCTGCAGCCGCAAGCGCGGCCGCAGCCAGCAGGGTGCCGATTGCCCGCCGAATCTTCTTCATGCATCACTCCATCAAGGCCAACGATTGGTGGCGGATTCCCGCGCACCCTGGAAAATCACACGGATCGTGTCGCCACCACCGGCGGCACCGCCGCCGCGCGCAGCGCGGGGCCGAGCACGGCGAGCTGGCCGATGGCCCACAGCGCCAGCGCGCCGACCGGGAAGTAGATGCCCGGCAGGTGCGGCAATTCGTAGTGCAACATCAGCCACAGGCTCAGCCCATAGGCCAGCACCATCCCGATCACGATGCCCAGCGTGACGATCAGGAAATTCTCGGTCTGGAAGTAATGCAGGATGTCGGTGCGCGTGGCACCCAGTGCGCGGCGGATGCCGATCTGCTTGCGGCGCTGCGATACCCAGAAGCTGGCAAGCCCGACGATGCCCAGCCCTGTCACCAGCAGCAGCGCCACGATCACGCTGACCAGGATGCCCGCCATCGCGCGGTCGTCCTTGAAGTAATCGCTGCGGATCTCGTCGTAGGCGCGCATGTGCGTGATCACGCGCGTGGGGTCGGCGTGCTTCAGCGCCGCCACCGCCGCGGCGATCACTTGCTGCCGGTCCGCGGGCCGGGTGCGCAACAGGTAGCTCTGGTCCTTGTCCGCACCCATGTGCAC
The DNA here is from genome assembly GCF_002001105.1 of Rhodanobacter sp. C06. GTDB lineage: Bacteria > Pseudomonadota > Gammaproteobacteria > Xanthomonadales > Rhodanobacteraceae > Rhodanobacter_A. The sequence continues at coordinate 73,299 of NZ_MUNP01000077.1, forward strand.
CGGAATGATCATCGAGTATTGCGCGGTGGCGATGTTGTAGGCATTGGCGCGCGCCAGCGTCGCCACCACACCCACCACGCGGAAGCTCGCGGTGGGCGCCAACCAGAGCAACTTGCCGAGCGGGTTTTGCTGCGGCCACAGACGCGTGGCCAGCGCCTGGCTGACAAGCATCGGCATCGGGAAGCCCTTGTCATTGCCGTCGGCGAGGGCCTTGATCACCACATCCGCATTGACGTATTCGTCGGGGCGCAAGGGGCGCCCCGCGACCAGCTGCAAACCCATGGTTTGCACCAGGTTCTCGCCGAAATATTCAGCCGCATTCAAGGTTGGGTGCGGCTGCGTCGGCGAGAGCATCACGTTGCCGTTCGACGAAGCGCCACCGAACGGAACCTGGTTGCTCATGGCGACCGCCTGCACGCCGGGAATCTGCCGCAGCGTCGCGAGGTCTTCCTGCGCCCGCGCGAAACGATCGGCGGGCGGCTCGATCGGCGCCTGCTGGATCTGTACCAATTCGCGTTCCGCGATGCCGCTGGGCATGTCCATGTGCTGCAGGCGCTGCACGATCAGGAACACGCCGTTGCAGATGATGGCGCAGCTCAACGCGATCTCCAGCATCAGCAGCCAGAGGATGACCTTGTGCCGGCGCAGCGTGGCAAGTATCGGTCGCAGTTCCATGTCAATGGCTCTTGAGTTGCAGCGCCGGCGCGACGTGGCAGGCGCGCCACGCCGGCAGTATTCCGGCCAGCAGGCTGGCGCCGATCGCCAGCGCGAACGTGACCAGCAACATGGCCGGATCAAGGTGCGCCAGGGAGGCATAGTCGGACGCACGGTGCCGGACCATCCACAAGCCGAACAGGGACAGCAGGAGGCCGCCGGCCCCGCCGGCGATCCCGATCACCCCGGATTCGGTCAGCAACTGTGCGAACAACGCGCGCCTGGACGCCCCCAGCGCGCGCCGCACGCTCAGCTCGCCCGAACGGCGCAGGAATTTCGCCAGCATCAGGCCGACGGTGTTGACCAGGCATACCAGCAGGAAACCGAACGCCAGCCACGCCTGCAGGCGCACGTCGCCCGGCACGACGCGGTTGTAGTCCAGCCACTGCATCAGGTTGCGCAACTGCACGTTCGGTGCGCGCTGGAAGCGGCCCAGCGCCTTCTGTTCTTCCGAGTTGTGGACCAGGAACTGCCGGTACGCCGCGGCCTTGGCCGCACTGTCCAGCTCCACCCAGAACTGCAGCCACACGCAGGTCGCCGAGGGATAGGCATTGCCCTCCACGCCACCGGTGCCGTTGCCCCAGCAATCGTTGGAGCCGTTCTTGGCGAAATGCAGTTCCAGCGCCGTCTGCAGCGGCAGGAATGCCTGTTCGTAGTAGTTGTACGAGCCGGTGGTGAGATCGTAGAAATGCGGGTTCGGTCGCCAGCTGTCGAGCACGCCGACGACGCGGAACGTGATGCCGCCCAAGCGCAGGCTGCGTCCCGTGCTGTCGGCACCGTCGAACACTTTGTCGTTGAGCTGGCGCGTGATCACCACGTCGCGCGCGTGCGCCTCGTCGTCGGCACCGGTCCAGCCGCGGCCGTACAGGAACGGCGTGTCGAACATCGCGAAAAAATCCGCGCTGGTGTAGCGAGCCTCCACGTAGAACGGATCGAGTGACGATGAACCCGGCTGGATCGGCACCGCGCCACCGGCCATCAACGCCTGCCTGTCGGCACGCTTCGCCCGCAGCAGATTCATGCCGTCGATCAAGGTGACCTGCTCCGGCGCCAGCGTGCCGGGCATCATGCCGCGCGCGTCCTGCGGGTCGATCTGCGGGTAGTACAACTTGCCGCTCTTGCCCGGCAGCGGGTCGCCCGACAGCACGTGCAAAACGGTCAAGGTGGTCATGCACGCGCCGATGCCCACCGCGATCGCCAGCACCATCAGCGCGCCCAGCACCTTGTTGCGCGTGAGGCTGTGCAAAGCGAGGTCGAGGTAGTAGCCGAACATTCCATGCCTCCTTGATTGGACCCCCTCTCCCGCAGGCGGGAGAGGGGAAACCTCAAACGCTGCGCGTCGCCACTACCGGGGGCACCGCCGCCGCGCGCAGCGCGGGGCCGAGTACCGCGAGCTGACCGATCAGCCACAGCGCGATCGCGCCGCATGGCAGGTAGTACCAGGGCATGCGGCTCGTCGCGTAATGGCTCATCAGGTACAGGTTGATGCCGAAGGCCAGCACCATACCGACCGCCACACCCATGCTGCTGAGCAGGAAATTCTCGGTCTGGAAGTACTGCAGGATATGGCCACGGGTGGCGCCCACCGCGCGGCGGACGCCGATCTGCCGGCGCCGCTGGCCGACCCAGAAGCTGGTGAGGCCGACGATGCCGAAAGCGGTGACCGCCAGCATCACCACGCAGACCAGCACCAGCATCCACACCATGCTGCTGGTGTCGGCGAAGTAGTCGGTGCGCATCTGCGCGTAGGTCTTGCCCTCCACCACCGCACCCGGCTCCAGCCGGCCCAGTGCCTGCACCGCTTCGCGCACGACGCGGTCGCGATCCTGTGGTGCGTTGCGCAGCACGTAGTCGCCCATCATCTCGTCCGGATGCGATGGATAGAACACGCTGGAATACCGGCCACCGGGACCGCTGAACTTGGGATCCTGCGCCAGCACGTCGCCGACCACGCCCACCACCGTCCAGCTTTCACCATTGGCATACAGCGTCTTGCCCAGCGCACCCTGGCCGGGCCACAGGCGTTGCGCGTCGCTTTGCGTGACCAGCAGGACGTGGCTGGTGGACTGGAAATTCTTCAGGCCGCTGTCCGCGTATTCGTCGGCGTTGAAGAAGCGCCCTTGCAGCAGGTGCAGCCCCAGCGCCTGCTCGCCACCGCTGCCGAGGAAATACACCGAGGTGTTCACCGTGGTCTTCCCGTCCGGCGTGGTGGTGAAACCGGTCAGCGCAGGATTCTGGTCCAGCGGCATGCTGGTCGCCGCGGCTGCCGCCGTGACCCCAGCGATGCCGCGCAGGGCGGCCAGGTTGCGTGGGATATCACTGGCAGCGAGGGCGGGGTCGGTACCGTTCACCGTGATGACCGAGATACCTTGCTCGTCGATCGCGTTTGGCCAGTGGATGTCGGCCATGCGCTGGCCGATCATGAACACGGCATTGCACAGCACCGCGCAGGCCAGCGCGATCTCCAGCACGATCAGCGCGGCCGGGATGCGGTGCCTGCGCAGGCTGGCGAGTATCGGGCGGATTTCCATGGTGCGGTTCCTTTGGGAAGTGCGGTCGCGGACGGCCGCTTTTTTGCGCGGTGGAAGCGGATCAGACAGCTTTCAACTGTGGAGCGGGCGCCACCACGCAGGCGCGCCACGCAGGCAGCAGGCCGGCGACCAGGCTGGCCAGCAGCGCCACCACGAAGGTAAACAGGAACATCGACAGGTCCAGATGCGCGAGGCTGGCGTACTGCGCCGGCTGGTGGCGGATGCCCCACAGCCCCAGCTCGGCAAAGACCAGCCCCAGCACGCCGCCGGCCACGCCCACGATGGCGGCCTCGACCATGAACTGCGTGAAGATCGCGCCGCGCGAGGCGCCCAGCGCGCGGCGCACGCCGATCTCGCGTGAGCGGCGCAGGCACTTGGCCAGCAGCAGGCCCACCGTGTTCACCACGCAGATCAGCAGGAAGCCGAACGCCAGCCCGGCCTGCAGGCGCACGTCGTCCGGCACCACGTGTTCGCTGCGCATCCATTCCATCAGGCCCGACAAGGCCGTGTCGGTACGCTGGTACCGCCCCAGCGCCACCTGCTCCTTCGCGTAATTGCCGAGGAACATCTTGTAGGCCGCGACATCGGCGGCATTCGGCAACTGCACCCACAGACCCAGCCAGATCGCCGGGGCCGTTTCCAGATGTTCGACGTCGATCGATTTCCCGTAGCCCATCATCGTGCTCGGCATCAGGTCGTCGGCGCGTGCGCCCTGCAGCGGCACGAACACCGCGTCGCCCTCGCCGTAGCTGTGGCCGCCCAGATGCACCGCGTAGAAGCGTGGCTGCGGCGCCCACGTGCGCAGCACACCGATGATGCGGAAGTCGTGATCCTCGATGCGGATCATGCGCCCCACGCTGTTCGCGCCGCCGAACAGCTTGTCGTTGAGCGAGCCGGCGATCACCGCGACCTGCGCGCGGCCCTCGTCGTCCGCCGCGGTCCAGCCCGAACCGTATTGGAACGGCGCATCGAACATCGGGAAGAAGTCGGTCGTGGTCAGCACGCCCTGCGCATAGAACGGCTTGCCGACACCCGATGGCGGGGTCAGCTTGACCTGCGACATGGCCATCGCCGCCTGCCGTTCCGCCTTGCGCGCGTGGATCAGGTTCATCGCGTCGATGTAGCTCATCAGATACGGCACCCGCTTCCCGCTGCGCGAGAACGGCTGGTTCGCCGGGTAGGGATCGAGCTGCGGATAGAACAGCTGCGCGCTCTTCTGCGGAATCGGGTCGCCCGACAGCAGTCGCAGCACGGCCAGCGTGGTGATCGTGGCCCCAATGCCCAATGCCAGCGCGAGCACCATCAGGGTGGTGAGCACCTTGTTGCGCTTCAGGCTGCGCAGGGCCAGGTCGAGGTAATAGCCGAACATCACGCATCTCCTTCATGGGTCTCCCCTCTCCCTTCGGGAGAGGGGCCGGGGGAGAGGGTCCGGTCAAGGCGTATCGCCTCGCTCCGCCCGTACCTCTCCCGCCCTCGTGGGCACCCTCTCCCGGAGGGAGAGGGAAAATCACACCGACCGCGTCGCCACCACCGGCGGCACCGCCGCGGCGCGCAGCGCGGGGCCGAGCACGGCGAGCTGGCCGATGGCCCACAGCGCGAGCGCGCCCACCGGGAAATAGATGCCCGGCAGCCGCGGCAATTCGTAATGCGTCATCAGGAACAGGTTGATGCCGTAGGCCAGCGCCATGCCGAGCACGATGCCGAAGGTGGCGAGCAGGAAGTTCTCGGTCTGGAAGTAGCGCAGGATGTCGCCGCGGGTGGCGCCCAGCGCGCGGCGCACGCCGATGGTGCGGCGGCGCTGCCCCACCCAGAAGCTGGCCAGGCCGACGATGCCCAGCGCGGTCACCGTGAGCAGCGCCACGATCACGCCGACCAGGATGCCGGCCATCGCGCGGTCGCTGGCGAAGAATTCGCGTCGCGCCTCGTCGTAGGTGCGCTTCGTCACCACCACGCGGTTGGGGTCGAGTTGCTTGAGCTTGGCCACGGCAGCCTTGATCACCGCTTCGCGATCCTGCGGTGCCGTGCGCAGCACGTAGCTCGCGCCATCGGCCAAGGTCATGTGGATCGGCCACATCACGCTGTACTGCGGCCCCATGCGCAGCATATTGGGCCGCGCCAGCGACGCCACCACGCCGATGACGCGTAGCGCGATGTCCTTCCCTACATAGGCCGTCTGGCCGAGGGGGTCCTTGCCCGGCCACATGCGTTCGGCGAGCGCACGCGTCACGATCATGGTTTGCGGCAAGCCTTTCGTGTCGCCGGTCTTCAGGGCCGCCATGGCGGTGTCCAGGTCGACGTATTCGCCCGGCCCGAAGTCGCGCCCGGCCACCAGCCGCACGCCCAGCGTGGGCAGGATGTTCTGCCCCATGTACTGCGACACGTTGACGGTGGGCTGCTGCTGGTGCGGATCGAGCATGAGCCCGCTGTTCGACGAACCGCCGTAGCTGAAGGGCAATTCCTCGACCACCCCCACCTGCCGCACGCCGGCAATCTGTCGTAGCGCTGCCAGGTCCGTTTCCGTCTGCGCCTTGGCATCGGGGCTCTTGCCGATGTGGCCCAACTGGATCTGCACCAGCTCGTGTTCGGCGATGCCACTGGGCATGTCCATGCGCTGCAGGCGCTGGCCGATCAGGAACACCGCGTTGCACACGATGGCGCAGGTCAGCGCGATCTCCAGGATCAACAGGCACGCGGTGACCTTGTGCCGGCGCAGGGTCGAGAGTATGGGTCGCAGTTCCATGCCGATGCTCCTCAATTGCTCTTGAGCTGGAGGGCCGGCGCCACCTGGCAGGCGCGCCACGCGGGCAGCAGGCCAGCGAGCAGGCTCGCGCCCAGCGCCAGCAGGAAGGTGGTGAACAGCATCGCGGGGTCGAGATGCGCCAGCGCGGCATAGCTGGCTGGTTGCCGTCGCACCAGCCACAGGCCGATGAAGGCCAGCAGCAGGCCGCCCATGCCGCCGACCAGGCCGACCACGCCGGACTCCACCAGCAACTGCGCGAACAGCGCCTTCTTCGACGCACCCAGCGCGCGGCGCACGCCCAACTCGCTCGCGCGGCGCAGGAACTTCGCCAGCATCAGGCCCACGGTGTTCACCAGGCAGACCAGCAGGAACCCGAGCGCCAGCCAGGTCTGCAGGCGCACGTCGTCGGGCACCACCTGGTTGTAGTCCAGCCACTGCATCACGTTGCGCAACTCGACGTTGGGCGGCCGCTGGAAGCGGCCCAGCGCCTTCTGCTGTTCGGAGTAGTGGACGAGGAAAGTCTTGTACGCCGCCGCCTTGGCCGGGCTGTCCAGTTGCACCCAGAACTGCAGCCACACGCAGGGCGCATTGTGGTCGGGCGTGTTCCCGCCGCCACCGTTGCCCCAGCAATCGACGCTGCCGTCATGAACCATGCCCACGTCCTGCGAAGTGGACAGCGGCACGAACACGCCCTCGTTCTCGTCGTAGCTCTTGCGGTTCAGATCGTAGAAGTTCGGGTTGGGGCTCCAGTCGCCGGTCACGCCCACGATGCGGAAATCCGTACCGTCCAGTCGCAGCGCCTTGCCGGTGCTGTCGCCGCCGCCGAACAGCTTGTCGTTGAGCCGGCTGCTGATCACCGCCACGCGCTCATGCGCCTCGTCTTCTGCCGCGCCCCAGGCATGGCCGTACTGGAACGGCACGCCGAACATCGTGAAAAAATCGGCGGTGGTGTAGCGCGCATCCTCATAGAACGGATCGAGCGTGGAGTTGCCTGGCTGCACCGCCACGTCGCCGCCGGTCATCAGCGCCTGCCGATCCGCGCGCTTCGCCTGCAGCAGGTTCATGCCGTCGATCCAGGTCACCTGATCCATCGGCTTCGACTTGCCGGGCAGGTAGCCGCGGCTGTCCTGCGGATCGATCTGCGGGTAGTACAGCGTGCCGCTGCGCCCCGGCAGCGGATCGCCCGACAGCACGTGCAGCACGGTGAGCGTGGTCATCGAGGCGCCGATGCCCAGCGCGATCGCCAGCACCATCAGTGCGGTGAGCACCTTGTTGCGCGCGAGGCTGCGTAGTGCGAGGTCGAAGTAATAGCCGAACATTCCGTGCCTCCGTCATTGCACTCCCCTCTCCCTTCGGGAGAGGGTTGGGGGAGAGGGTTCGGCCAGCGCGCAATGCCACGCTCCGCCCGTACCCTCTCCCGCCCTGCGGGCACCCTCCCCCGGAGGGGGAGGGGAAAACTCACACGCTCCGTGTCGCCACCACCGGCGGCACTGCCGCGGCGCGCAGTGCGGGGCCGAGCACGGCGAGCTGGCCCAACCCCCACAGCACCAGCGCGCCCACCGGCAGGTAGTACAAAGGCAGATGCGGCAGCTCGTAGAACTTCATCAGCACCGCGTTGAGCACGAAGGCCAGCAGCATGCCCAGCGCGATGCCGAACGTGACGATCAGGAAGTTCTCGGTCTGGAAGTAGCGCAGGATGTCGCCGCGCGTCGCGCCGATCGCGCGGCGTATGCCGATCTGCTTGCGCCGCTGCGCCACCCAGAAGCTGGTGAGGCCGACAATGCCAAGCGCGGTAACGCCAAGCATGAGGACAACCACGCCGAGCAGCAGGCCGATCATGATGCGGTCGGTCTTGAAGTAGTTCATGCGCAGGTCACCCAGGGTTTTGCTGTTGTCCTGGTCCAGCACCACGTCGGGGGCGATCTTCGGCACGGCGGCGCGCGCTGCCTGCAGCACGCGCTGCACATCCTGCGGCCGGGCTCGCAGCAGGTAGGTGCCGGCCAACGAGCCGCCCGGCACGACCGGCGTGAACACCGTCCACTCACCCTGCTGCAGGTCGTATTGGCTGGGTTGAGCACGCGCGTAGTGGTCCACCACGCCCATGACGCGAAAGTGCATTTTGTCGCACCAGAAGTCCTTGCCCAGCGGGTTCTCGCCCGGCCACGCATGTTCCGCCCACTGGCGGGTCACCAGCACCTGCGCATCGTCGGGAAGGAAGCTGGTGGCGGGCCGATAGTCGTCGGGCTGCGGGAGGCGCCCCTCGACCAGTTTCAAGCCCAATGCCTTGAACGTGCCCGGCCCGGCCAGCACGAAATCCACTACGCCGATCAGGTTCTTGAAATCGCCCGGCTCATGCGTGACGCCCGCCGCACCCGTTTGCGGTCCGAACGGCACCTCGCTGATGAGGGTGGCCGACTGCACGCCCGGAATTGACCGCAAGCCGGTCAGCATGCGCGCGTTGACGTCGGCCGCCTGATTCGGATCGAAGCCGTTGACCGTCAATACCGCCAACGAACTCTCGTCGACGCCGCTGTTGATCTGGATCATCGTCCAGCGCCGCGCCACCAGGAAGCAGGCGTTGCACAACACGGCGCAGGCCAGCGCGATCTCCATCGCGATCAGCAAGGTGGCCAGACGATGGCGGCGCAGCGCCGCGAGTATCGGTTTGATCTGCATGGTCGGCCTCCTCACAACGCCTTGAGTTGCCAGCCGGGAACCACGCGACTGGCGCGCAGCGCAGGTATCAGCCCGGCGAGCAGGCTGGTGCCGACCGCCAGTACGAACGTGACGAGGAACATGGCGGTGTCCAGGTGCGCGAGGTGGGCGTAGTCCACCGGTTGCTGCCGCACCAGCCACAACCCGAACAGCGTCAGCAGCCAGCCGAAGCCGCCGCCGAGCAAACCGATCAGACCGGCCTCGACCAGGCACTGAGCGAAGATCGCGCCGCGGCTGGCGCCCAGCGCGCGGCGCACGCCGATCTCGCCACTGCGACGCAGGAACTTCGCCAGCAGCAAGCCCACCGCGTTGAACAGGCAGATGACGAGGAAGGCCGACGCCAGCCACGCCTGCAGACGCACGTCGCCGGGCACCTGGCCGCGGTAGGTCAGCCAGGTCATCAGGTCGCGCAGCCGCGCATGCTCGCTGCCCACGGCGAAGCGGCCCAGCGACTTCTGCGTGTTCGCGTAATCGTCCAGGAAGCGCGCGTAGTCGCGCACCTTGGCCGGGCTGTCCAGCTCCACCCACAGCCACACCCACACGCAATCGGCGTTCTGCAGGTCGCCCATGGATGGCGGCACATGCCAGCAGGTATAGGCTTGGAAGTTGCCCTTGTTGATTTCCATGCTGCTGGTGAACGGGGCAAAGACATCTTCCGACTTGCTGAAGTTCTGGCTCCACGGGTCGTAGAACAGCGGCGTGGGGCGCCACGGCTTCAGTACGCCGACGATGCGCATGTCGGCATCGCGCACGCGCAGGATGCGGCCCACGCTGTTGGCGCCGCCAAACAGTTTCTGGTTGAGGTCGGCCGAAATCACCGCCACGCGCGCATGGTGCGCGTCGTCGTCCGCGCTCCAGCCGGAGCCGTACTGGAACGGCACGTCGAACATCGGGAAGAAATCCGCCGAAGTGGAGAGCATGCTCGGCAGCAGCGGTGGCTGGCCACTGTCCGGCAAGCGCACCTTCACGGGGCTGCTGGTGATGATCGCCTGGCGGTCGGCGCGATGCGCGTTCCACAGGTCCATGGCCGAGCGGTAATCCATCGCCGGACGCGGCTCGGTGCTTCCCCCCACGACGGGATTCTCCGGATCCACCTGCGGGAAAAACAGCGTGCTGCTCTTGCCGGGCAGCGGATCGCCGGACAACAGATGCACCACCGTCAGCGTGGTCATGCACGCACCGATGCCCACCGCGATGGCCAGCACCATAAGCGCGGTGAGCACGCGGTTGCGCTTGAGGCTGCGCAGGGCGAGGTCGAGGTAGTAAGCAAACATTCCAAACTCTCCTCAGTTTGCAGACTCCCTCTCCCCCAACCTTGTTGGGGGAGAGGGTTGGGGTGAGGGGGCGCTCCTCGCCAAGCGAAAATGCAAAAGCGCCCCCTCACCCTGCCCTCTCCCCCGGCGCAGCCGGGGGAGAGGGTTCAAGCAATCACGCCGCCCGCGTCGCCGTCACCGGCGGCACGTTGGACGCGCGCCGCGCGGGTACGAACACCGCGCACTGGCCCAGCACCAGCACTGCCGCCACGCCGATCAAGGTGTAGACCACCGGCAGGCGGTCCATCTGATAGAGGCGCATCAGCCACAGGTTGAGGCCGATCGCCATGACGATGCCGATCACTGCGCCACTGCCGGCGATCAGCAGGTTCTCCAGCTGGAAGTAGTGCAGGATGTCGACCTTGCGCGCGCCCAGCGCGCGGCGCACGCCAATCTGGCGGTGGCGCTGGCCGACCCAGAAGCTGGTGAGGCCCACGATGCCCGCCGCGGTGACGCTGAGCAGGACCAGGCAGATCACGCCCATCAGGATCGCCATGCCCACGTCGGCGCGATAAGCCTCGGCGCGGATGTCGGCGTACGACTTGACGCTGTCGTCGTCGAGCACGCGCAGCGGGTTCACCTTGTACAGCGTGGGCGCCGCCGCCTTCATCGCTGCTTCCAGCTGGCCCGGTTTGGTACGCACTGCGTAACGCGCGAAGCCCGCGTCCAGCCGCGTGGGCACCAGAGTGGCGTTCCAGGTGAACCCGTTGACCCAGCTGCCAGTGGAAGGCACTTGCAGGCGCGTCACCACGCCGACGATGGTGCTGGGGGCGCTGCTGCCGTCGACATAGATCGGCTTGCCCACCGCGTCACCTTTCGGGAACAGCTTGTCCGCCAGCGCCTTGGTGACGATGACGATCGGGCGCGGCGGGTTGTCGCGGAAGCCCTGGTTTTGCACGTCGCCGGCATTGAACCAGCGGCCGGCCGCCAGTTTCACGCCCAGCGTCGACATGGCCTGGTCGTCCGTGAAGTAGTAGGTGGTGCGCACGTTGTTGCCCGTGTCGCTGAACTTGGCATCGGGCTTGAGCGAGACCGCGCCGTTCCAGGAGGAATTCAGCAACGGCAGCGAGTTGATCGGCGCCACCGAGGCCACGCCGGGCAGGTTGCGCAGCGCCACGAGATCCTCCTTCTGCATGGCGTCGAGCTTGGCCACGCCATCGGGCGTGTCGGCGCTGGGCGCGCCCACCCATTGCTGGGTGACCAGGAACAGGTTGCTCTCGTCCAGTCCGGTGGGGCGGTTCACCCGGTCGATGCGCTGGCCGATGATGAAGATGGCGTTGCAGACGATCGCCAGGGTCAGCGCGATCTGCAGCGCGATCAGCACCACGCCCGCCTTGTGCTTGCGCAATGCCGCGATCATGGGATGCAGTTTCATGGCGCGCTCCTTAGTTGCTCTTCAGCTGCCAAGCGGGTTGCACCCGCGAGGCACGGTAGGTCGGATACAGGCCGGCCAGCATGGTGGCGACCACCGCCACCAGCAGGGTCAGCAGCAGCAGCGAGACGTCCAGCCGCGCCAGCGCGGCGATATCCTTCGGCATCACCCAGCCCACGCTGGCCACGCCCGCGCAGGTGAGCAGCAGGCCCAGCACGCCGCCGGCCACGCCGACGATGCCGGCTTCGGTGAGGAACTGCGCGTAGATCGCCATGCGCGGCGCGCCCAGTGCGCGCCGCACACCGATCTCGGCGCTGCGGCGCAGGAACTTCGCCAGCAGCAGGCCGATGGTGTTGACCAGGCACACCAGCAGCAGGCCGAGCGCCACCAGCAGCGAGACCTTGGTGTCGCTGGGCACCACGTGCTGGTTGTCCAGCCAGGCCGGCAGGTTGCGCAGGCGGTTGTTCGGCGCCCAGCCGAAGCGCCCGTTCTGCTGCTGCTCGCGTGCGTAACCCTGCAGGTAGTTGCGGTAGGTCGACACCGCCGAGGCGTCGTCCAGCTCGGCCATGTAGGCAATCCACACGCACTCGGAGTGCTGCAGGCCGACGAAGCCGGATTCCTTGGGCACCGCGTTGCAATTGGTGTTGCCGTCGTTCTGCATGTTCGCCTGGATGGCGGTCAGGAACGGCAGGAACACGTCGTCGGACTGGCTGTTGAAGCCGCCCGAGTTGACCACGTCGTAGAAGCGCGGCTGCGGGTTCCAGTCCTTCAGCACGCCGACCACGCGGTAGTCGTGGCTTTCGATGTTGACGCTCTTGCCCACGCTGTTGGCGCCGCCGAACAGCTTCTGGTTGAGCTTGCTGCTGATCACCACCACCTGCGCCCGGTTGGTGTCATCGCTGGCGCCCCAGCCGCTGCCGTACTGGAACGGCACGTCCAGCATCGGGAAGAACTCGCCGTACACCGCATGGCCGCTGACGTTGATCGGATGCTTGGTGGCCTCCGCCGGCACGACCGAGGGCGAGATCTGGTACATCGCCGACTGCAGCTTGGCGCGGTGGTCGCGCATCAGCGCCGTCGCGTCGGCGTAGTCCATCGCGTTCGGCGGCTCACCCTGGGAAAGGGGGTTGTTGCTCGGCCCCCAGTTGTCGATCTGCGGCACGAACAGCTGCGCGGATTTCCACGGGATCGGGTCGCCCGACACGGCACGGAACACCGACCACGAGGTCATCGAGGCGGCCACGCCGAAGCCGATCGCCAGCACCATCAAGGCGGTGAGGCCGGGACTGCGTTTCAGGCTGCGCAATGCGAGGTCGAGGTAGTAGGCGAACATTTCGTTCTCTCCGGTGATGGGTCTCCTCCCCCTGCTTGCCCCAAAGGGACTTCCTTCGGTCGCAGGGGGAAGTCGGGAGGGGGTGCGTCCCCGAGGTCGAAAGCACCCCACCCCAGCCCTCCCCTGCACACAGGGGAGGAGGTAAATGCGTCACACGCTGCGCGTCGCCTCCACCGGCGACACGCGCGAAGCGCGCAGCGCCGGCGCCAGTACCGCGCCTTGTCCCAGCAGCAACAGCACGATCACGCCGACGCCTACATAGGCCAGCGACATGTGATCCAGCGCGAAGCGGGTCACCGTCCACAGGTTGAAGGCGTACGCCAGCACCACGCCCAGCGCCACGCCCGCCGCGCTGATCAGGAAGTTCTCGGTGAGGAAGTAGGCGAGGATGTCGCGCTGCCGCGCGCCCAGCGCCCGGCGCACGCCGATCTGCTTGCGGCGCTGGCCCACCCAGAAGCTGGTGAGGCCCACGATGCCGGCGGCCGTGATCGCCAGCAGCACGGCGCAGATGATGCCCATCAAGATCGCCATGCCGCGGTCGCTGTCGAAGACCTTGTGGCGGATCGTGGCGTAGTCCTGGAGGCCATCCTTGGCATCGATGATGCGCAGGCGGCTCTGCGCGTACAGCGCCTTGGGCGCCTCGCGCATCGCGGCAGCGAGCTGGCCCGGCTTCGCCCGCACGATGTAGTAGAGGCCGCGCGAGTCGGCCGACCGTATCGGCCAAATCAGCGATTGCCCGGTAAAGGCCTTGTTCCACTGGCTCACGCCCTGCCGGTGCAAGGTATCGACGACGCCGATGATGGTGCTGGGCGTGGCACCCATCGCGTAGAAGCTCTTGCCCAGCGCGTTGCCATCGGGAAACAGCCGGTCGGCCAGCGCCTGGCTCACGATCACCGTTGAGGGCGTGATCGCCTGCTGGGTGCCCATCACCATCACTTCGTCGGGGCGGAAGTTGCGCCCCGCGACCAGCTTCAGCCCCAGCGTGTCGATGAAGTGCTCGTCACCCAGGTACACCGCGCTGTCGGTGACCGGCTGGGTCTGCTCGGGCGTCAGCGTGACGAAGTTGTCCCAGCCGCCGCCCTGCAGGGGATAGCCGTTGGCCGGCGTGGCATCGCGCACGGCCGGCAGCTGCCGCAGCGCGAGCAGATCGGCCTGCACCTGCGCATCGACCTGTGCCGTCGGCCATTCGGCCGCCCACTGGTTCCGGATGACGAAGACGCTGGATTCGTCCACGCCACTGGCCTCGCCCAGATTGGCCAGCCGCGCGTGGATGATGAACAAGGCGTTGCACACGATCGCCAGGGTCAAGGCGATCTGCAGCGTGATCAGCACGGTGCCGGCCTTGTGACGGCGCAGCGCGGTGAGGACGGGCTTGATCTGGATAGTCATGGTGCTCTCCTCAGCTCGACTTCAACTGCCACGCCGGCTGCACGTGCGCCGCCCGCCATGCCGGATAGAACGCCGCCAGCACGGTGGCGACGATGGCCACGAGCAGGGTGAGCCCCACCAGCGAGACATCGAGCTGCGCCAGCTGCGCGATCTGCGGCGGAAACAGCACGCCCACGCCGGACACGCCCAGCGCGGTGAGCAGCAGGCCCAGCACGCCGCCGACCAGGCCCACCGTCGCCGCCTCGATCAGGTATTGCGTGTAGATCTCCCTGCGCGTGGCGCCCAGTGCGCGGCGCACGCCGATCTCGCCCGCGCGGCGCATGAATTTCGCCAGCAGCAGGCCGATGGTGTTGACCAGGCAGATCACAAAGAAGCCCAGCGCCACGGCCAGTGAAATGCGGCTCTCGGGCGGCACCACGTGCTCGTGGTCCAGCCACTGCGCCACGTCGCGCAGGCGCACGTTGGGCGCCCAGCCGAAGCGGCCGGCGTGTTGCTGGTCAGCGGCGTAGTGGGTGAGGAAACTGCGATAGCTCGCGACTTCGGCCGGGGTGTCCAGCTCCACCCATGGCGTGATCCATACACAATTGCTTTGTGTGTAATCTTCCCAGTTGGTGAACTTGAGCTGCCCGCGGCAGCTGTTGCGGCCGCTGGGATACATCTTCAGGTCCATGGCCCGGGTGAACGGCATGTAGATATCCGGTTCATCGGCAAAACCGTCGGTGCTGAACAGGTCGTAGAACCGCGGGCGCGGGTTCCAGTGGTTGGTGACGCCGACCACGCGGTAATCGTGGCCGCCAAGATTGATCGTGCGCCCCACGCTGTTCGCGCCGGCGAACACCTTCTGGTTGAGCTCGCTGCTGATGACCACGTCGGCGGCGCGTGCCTCGTCGTCCTGCAGGCCCCAACCGCTGCCATAGCGGAACGGCACCTCGAACATGGCGAAGAAGTCGCTGCCCACGGCATAGCCGCTGACGGAGATGGGCAGTTCGCGGTTGCCGCCCGGCATCACAGACATCAGCACCTGGTACAGCATCGTCTTGCGCTTTGCCTCATGTGCCCGCAGCAGCGCCATCGCATCGATGTAGCTCACCGCTTCCGCCGGTTCGCCCTTGAGGTTCTGCTGCGGCCCCCAACCGTCGATCTGCGGAATGAACAGCTGCGCCGACTTGTCCGGTATCGGATTGCCCGACACCGCGCGGAACACCGAGTACGTGATCATCGACGCGGCCACGCCGAAACCGATCGCCATCACCATCAGGAGGGTGAGGGCGGGGTTGCGGCGCAGGCTGCGCAGGCCGAGCTGGAAGTAATAGGCGAACATCACGTTCCTCTGTCGATTTACCCCTCCCCCTGCTTGCAGGGGGAGGCCGGGTGGGGGTGCCTTTCGTCAGGATCAAATGCACCCCACCCCAACCCTCCCCTGCACGCAGGGGAGGGAGCGAAACTCATTGCAGCAACCCGTTGACCGCTTCCAGGTCGCGCATGTCGATCGTCCCGGCCGCCTGCTTGAGCAGCAGCTTGTTGAGCACGAACTGGTGGCGCACCACGGTGTATTCGCTCTGCATGTTCGCGAGGTACTGGATCGCGAACACCACGTTGGTCAGCGACTGCGTGCCGATGGTGTAGCCCGCGCGCATCGAGGCCACGGTCTTCTGCGCGGCTTCCACCGAATCGCGCGCGCTGTCCACCTGCTCGATGCCGTCCACCACCAGGTTGAAGTAGTTGGCGGCGTCGCGCGCGGCCTGGCGACGCTGGGTTTCCAGCACGCCCTGGTCGGCATCGCGCTGGTACAACGCCTGCTTCACCTGCGCATGCGTGAGGCCGCCGCTGAACAGCGGGATGGTGAGCGTGAGGCCTACCGTGGTGGTGGCCGGCCCGTAGGCGCCCGTGCCCGGCATGGCGTTCGACCACTGGCCGAACTTGTTGTAACCCACGCCCGCGGTGAGCGTGGGCAGGTGCCCGGCGCGCGCCGCCGCCACCTTGTGCTCGTCGCTGCTCACGGCGTAACGCGCGGCGAGCACGGTGGGGTTGGTCTTCAGCGCCGCGTCCACCCAGGCCTGCTCGTTGTCCGGCTGCGGCGCCTGCATGGGCAGGTCGTCGCGCAGCTTCTTCAACTCGCCCACCGGCTTGCCGGTGATCTGCTGCAACGCACGGCGCGCATCCTTGAGGGCATCTTCGGCGCTGATCCGCTGCGCCTTGATGTACAGGTAGAGCGCCTTCGACTGGCTGACGTCCGCGGCCATCGACAAACCGTTCTTGAAGCGCGAGGACGTCTGGTCGTACTCCTGCTTGTAGGCGTCCTCGTAGGCGCGATCGATGTCCAGCATGTCCCGCGACACCAGCACGTTGAAGTACGCATTGGCCACGCGCACGTACAGGTTCTGCAACGCGGCCTGGTAGACCTGCTCCTGCGCGTCGCGGGCGGCGTGCGCCGCGCGCAGGTTGGCGATCGCGGACAGGTCGATGATCGGCTGGCTGAGGTTGCCGGTGAGGCTGCGGTCGCGCACGTGGCCACCGCCGCCGGTCTGCACGATGTTGCCGTTGCCGGACGTGGTCTGGGTGCTGCCGCCGCTGTGGATCTGGTCCATCTCCAGTCCCGCTGACAACTGCGGCAGCAACGCGGCGCGGGCCACCGGGACGCCTTCGGCCACCAGCAGCCGTTGCGCATCGGCGGTGGCCAGCACCGGGTCGTTGGCGACGGCCTGACGGTAGGCATCCATCAGGTCCTCGCCGTGCCCCGGGAACGGGGCGACGGCGAGCAGGAGCAGCACGGGCAGCAGCTTCACACGCATGGACTGGACTCGCAGTGGGCGGGCATGGGGGCGACGGATGCGGAAGGCATCAGGCCGGGCTGGCGTTGCCGCGTGCCGCGGTCACGCTGTTGTGGAAACGCGGGTCCTCTGCGAGATCCACCACCTGGCCATCGATGATGTGCACGTTGCGCTGCGCGCGCGCGGCCAGCTCGGGGTCGTGCGTCACCATCACGATGGTGGCGCCTTCGCGATGGATCTCCTCCAGCAGCTCCAGCACGCCGCGGGCCATCTGCGTGTCCAGGTTGCCGGTGGGTTCGTCGGCGAGCAGCAGGCGGGGCGAACCGGCCAGCGCACGGGCGATCGCCACGCGCTGCTGCTGGCCGCCGGAGAGTTCGGCCGGGTAGTGCTTGAAGCGCGAGGCCAGGCCCACGCGCTCCAGCGCGTCCATGATGCGCTGCTTGCGCTCCGGCGCCTTCATGCCGCGGTAGCGCAGCGGCACTTCCACGTTGTCGTACACGTTGAGGTCGGGGATCAGGTTGAACGCCTGGAAGATGAAGCCGATCTTCTCGTTGCGGATCTTCGAGCGCGCGTTGTCGTTGAGGTTGCTCACCTCGATGCCGTCGAGGTGGTACTCGCCGCCGGTGAAGGTTTCCAGCAGGCCGGCGATGGTGAGGAAGGTGGTCTTGCCCGAACCGGACGGACCGGTGACGGCGACGAACTCGCCCTCCTTCACGTCGATGTTGAAGTCGCGCAGCGCGTAGGTCTCCACCACTTCGGTGCGGTAGACCTTGGACAGGTGGGTCATCTTGAGCATGGTTCACGTTCCTCGGTGGTGGTGGATGGTTCTGCTTTCTTCCCCTCCCCCTGCGCGCAGGGGCAGGGGAAGAAAGCAGAACCATCCACCACCACCGAGGAACGTGAACCATGCTCAAGATGACCCACCTGTCCAAGGTCTACCGCACCGAAGTGGTGGAGACCTACGCGCTGCGCGACTTCAACATCGACGTGAAGGAGGGCGAGTTCGTCGCCGTCACCGGTCCGTCCGGTTCGGGCAAGACCACCTTCCTCACCATCGCCGGCCTGCTGGAAACCTTCACCGGCGGCGAGTACCACCTCGACGGCATCGAGGTGAGCAACCTCAACGACAACGCGCGCTCGAAGATCCGCAACGAGAAGATCGGCTTCATCTTCCAGGCGTTCAACCTGATCCCCGACCTCAACGTGTACGACAACGTGGAAGTGCCGCTGCGCTACCGCGGCATGAAGGCGCCGGAGCGCAAGCAGCGCATCATGGACGCGCTGGAGCGCGTGGGCCTGGCCTCGCGCTTCAAGCACTACCCGGCCGAACTCTCCGGCGGCCAGCAGCAGCGCGTGGCGATCGCCCGTGCGCTGGCCGGTTCGCCCCGCCTGCTGCTCGCCGACGAACCCACCGGCAACCTGGACACGCAGATGGCCCGCGGCGTGCTGGAGCTGCTGGAGGAGATCCATCGCGAAGGCGCCACCATCGTGATGGTGACGCACGACCCCGAGCTGGCCGCGCGCGCGCAGCGCAACGTGCACATCATCGATGGCCAGGTGGTGGATCTCGCAGAGGACCCGCGTTTCCACAACAGCGTGACCGCGGCACGCGGCAACGCCAGCCCGGCCTGATGCCTTCCGCATCCGTCGCCCCCATGCCCGCCCACTGCGAGTCCAGTCCATGCGTGTGAAGCTGCTGCCCGTGCTGCTCCTGCTCGCCGTCGCCCCGTTCCCGGGGCACGGCGAGGACCTGATGGATGCCTACCGTCAGGCCGTCGCCAACGACCCGGTGCTGGCCACCGCCGATGCGCAACGGCTGCTGGTGGCCGAAGGCGTCCCGGTGGCCCGCGCCGCGTTGCTGCCGCAGTTGTCAGCGGGACTGGAGATGGACCAGATCCACAGCGGCGGCAGCACCCAGACCACGTCCGGCAACGGCAACATCGTGCAGACCGGCGGCGGTGGCCACGTGCGCGACCGCAGCCTCACCGGCAACCTCAGCCAGCCGATCATCGACCTGTCCGCGATCGCCAACCTGCGCGCGGCGCACGCCGCCCGCGACGCGCAGGAGCAGGTCTACCAGGCCGCGTTGCAGAACCTGTACGTGCGCGTGGCCAATGCGTACTTCAACGTGCTGGTGTCGCGGGACATGCTGGACATCGATCGCGCCTACGAGGACGCCTACAAGCAGGAGTACGACCAGACGTCCTCGCGCTTCAAGAACGGTTTGTCGATGGCCGCGGACGTCAGCCAGTCGAAGGCGCTCTACCTGTACATCAAGGCGCAGCGGATCAGCGCCGAAGATGCCCTCAAGGATGCGCGCCGTGCGTTGCAGCAGATCACCGGCAAGCCGGTGGGCGAGTTGAAGAAGCTGCGCGACGACCTGCCCATGCAGGCGCCGCAGCCGGACAACGAGCAGGCCTGGGTGGACGCGGCGCTGAAGACCAACCCCACCGTGCTCGCCGCGCGTTACGCCGTGAGCAGCGACGAGCACAAGGTGGCGGCGGCGCGCGCCGGGCACCTGCCCACGCTCACCGCGGGCGTGGGTTACAACAAGTTCGGCCAGTGGTCGAACGCCATGCCGGGCACGGGCGCCTACGGGCCGGCCACCACCACGGTAGGCCTCACGCTCACCATCCCGCTGTTCAGCGGCGGCCTCACGCATGCGCAGGTGAAGCAGGCGTTGTACCAGCGCGATGCCGACCAGGGCGTGCTGGAAACCCAGCGTCGCCAGGCCGCGCGCGACGCCGCCAACTACTTCAACCTGGTGGTGGACGGCATCGAGCAGGTGGACAGCGCGCGCGATTCGGTGGAAGCCGCGCAGAAGACCGTGGCCTCGATGCGCGCGGGCTACACCATCGGCACGCAGTCGCTGACCAACGTGGTGTTCGCGATCCAGTACCTCGCGAACATGCAGAGCGAATACACCGTGGTGCGCCACCAGTTCGTGCTCAACAAGCTGCTGCTCAAGCAGGCGGCCGGGACGATCGACATGCGCGACCTGGAAGCGGTCAACGGGTTGCTGCAATGAGTTTCGCTCCCTCCCCTGCGTGCAGGGGAGGGTTGGGGTGGGGTGCATTTGATCCTGACGAAAGGCACCCCCACCCGGCCTCCCCCTGCAAGCAGGGGGAGGGGTAAATCGACAGAGGAACGTGATGTTCGCCTATTACTTCCAGCTCGGCCTGCGCAGCCTGCGCCGCAACCCCGCCCTCACCCTCCTGATGGTGATGGCGATCGGTTTCGGCGTGGCCGCGTCGATGATCACGTACTCGGTGTTCCGCGCGGTGTCGGGCAATCCGATACCGGACAAGTCGGCGCAGCTGTTCATTCCGCAGATCGACGGTTGGGGGCCGCAGCAGAACCTCAAGGGCGAACCGGCGGAAGCGGTGAGCTACATCGATGCGATGGCGCTGCTGCGGGCACATGAGGCAAAGCGCAAGACGATGCTGTACCAGGTGCTGATGTCTGTGATGCCGGGCGGCAACCGCGAACTGCCCATCTCCGTCAGCGGCTATGCCGTGGGCAGCGACTTCTTCGCCATGTTCGAGGTGCCGTTCCGCTATGGCAGCGGTTGGGGCCTGCAGGACGACGAGGCACGCGCCGCCGACGTGGTCATCAGCAGCGAGCTCAACCAGAAGGTGTTCGCCGGCGCGAACAGCGTGGGGCGCACGATCAATCTTGGCGGCCACGATTACCGCGTGGTCGGCGTCACCAACCACTGGAACCCGCGCCCGCGGTTCTACGACCTGTTCAGCACCGACGGTTTTGCCGATGAACCGGATATCTACATGCCGTTCACCCGGGCCATGGACCTGAAGATGTATCCCAGCGGCCGCAACAGCTGCCGCGGGCAGCTCAAGTTCACCAACTGGGAAGATTACACACAAAGCAATTGTGTATGGATCACGCCATGGGTGGAGCTGGACACCCCGGCCGAAGTCGCGAGCTATCGCAGTTTCCTCACCCACTACGCCGCTGACCAGCAACACGCCGGCCGCTTCGGCTGGGCGCCCAACGTGCGCCTGCGCGACGTGGCGCAGTGGCTGGACCACGAGCACGTGGTGCCGCCCGAGAGCCGCATTTCACTGGCCGTGGCGCTGGGCTTCTTTGTGATCTGCCTGGTCAACACCATCGGCCTGCTGCTGGCGAAATTCATGCGCCGCGCGGGCGAGATCGGCGTGCGCCGCGCACTGGGCGCCACGCGCAGGGAGATCTACACGCAATACCTGATCGAGGCGGCGACGGTGGGCCTGGTCGGCGGCGTGCTGGGCCTGCTGCTCACCGCGCTGGGCGTGTCCGGCGTGGGCGTGCTGTTTCCGCCGCAGATCGCGCAGCTGGCGCAGCTCGATGTCTCGCTGGTGGGGCTCACCCTGCTCGTGGCCATCGTCGCCACCGTGCTGGCGGCGTTCTATCCGGCATGGCGGGCGGCGCACGTGCAGCCGGCGTGGCAGTTGAAGTCGAGCTGAGGAGAGCACCATGACTATCCAGATCAAGCCCGTCCTCACCGCGCTGCGCCGTCACAAGGCCGGCACCGTGCTGATCACGCTGCAGATCGCCTTGACCCTGGCGATCGTGTGCAACGCCTTGTTCATCATCCACGCGCGGCTGGCCAATCTGGGCGAGGCCAGTGGCGTGGACGAATCCAGCGTCTTCGTCATCCGGAACCAGTGGGCGGCCGAATGGCCGACGGCACAGGTCGATGCGCAGGTGCAGGCCGATCTGCTCGCGCTGCGGCAGCTGCCGGCCGTGCGCGATGCCACGCCGGCCAACGGCTATCCCCTGCAGGGCGGCGGCTGGGACAACTTCGTCACGCTGACGCCCGAGCAGACCCAGCCGGTCACCGACAGCGCGGTGTACCTGGGTGACGAGCACTTCATCGACACGCTGGGGCTGAAGCTGGTCGCGGGGCGCAACTTCCGCCCCGACGAAGTGATGGTGATGGGCACCCAGCAGGCGATCACGCCCTCAACGGTGATCGTGAGCCAGGCGCTGGCCGACCGGCTGTTTCCCGATGGCAACGCGCTGGGCAAGAGCTTCTACGCGATGGGTGCCACGCCCAGCACCATCATCGGCGTCGTCGATACCTTGCACCGGCAGGGCGTGAGCCAGTGGAACAAGGCCTTTACCGGGCAATCGCTGATTTGGCCGATACGGTCGGCCGACTCGCGCGGCCTCTACTACATCGTGCGGGCGAAGCCGGGCCAGCTCGCTGCCGCGATGCGCGAGGCGCCCAAGGCGCTGTACGCGCAGAGCCGCCTGCGCATCATCGATGCCAAGGATGGCCTCCAGGACTACGCCACGATCCGCCACAAGGTCTTCGACAGCGACCGCGGCATGGCGATCTTGATGGGCATCATCTGCGCCGTGCTGCTGGCGATCACGGCCGCCGGCATCGTGGGCCTCACCAGCTTCTGGGTGGGCCAGCGCCGCAAGCAGATCGGCGTGCGCCGGGCGCTGGGCGCGCGGCAGCGCGACATCCTCGCCTACTTCCTCACCGAGAACTTCCTGATCAGCGCGGCGGGCGTGGCGCTGGGCGTGGTGCTGGCGTACGCCTTCAACCTGTGGACGGTGACCCGCTTCGCGCTGGATCACATGTCGCTGGCCTATGTAGGCGTCGGCGTGATCGTGCTGTTGCTGCTGGGACAAGGCGCGGTACTGGCGCCGGCGCTGCGCGCTTCGCGCGTGTCGCCGGTGGAGGCGACGCGCAGCGTGTGACGCATTTACCTCCTCCCCTGTGTGCAGGGGAGGGCTGGGGTGGGGTGCTTTCGACCTCGGGGACGCACCCCCTCCCGACTTCCCCCTGCGACCGAAGGAAGTCCCTTTGGGGCAAGCAGGGGGAGGAGACCCATCACCGGAGAGAACGAAATGTTCGCCTACTACCTCGACCTCGCATTGCGCAGCCTGAAACGCAGTCCCGGCCTCACCGCCTTGATGGTGCTGGCGATCGGCTTCGGCGTGGCCGCCTCGATGACCTCGTGGTCGGTGTTCCGTGCCGTGTCGGGCGACCCGATCCCGTGGAAATCCGCGCAGCTGTTCGTGCCGCAGATCGACAACTGGGGGCCGAGCAACAACCCCCTTTCCCAGGGTGAGCCGCCGAACGCGATGGACTACGCCGACGCGACGGCGCTGATGCGCGACCACCGCGCCAAGCTGCAGTCGGCGATGTACCAGATCTCGCCCTCGGTCGTGCCGGCGGAGGCCACCAAGCATCCGATCAACGTCAGCGGCCATGCGGTGTACGGCGAGTTCTTCCCGATGCTGGACGTGCCGTTCCAGTACGGCAGCGGCTGGGGCGCCAGCGATGACACCAACCGGGCGCAGGTGGTGGTGATCAGCAGCAAGCTCAACCAGAAGCTGTTCGGCGGCGCCAACAGCGTGGGCAAGAGCGTCAACATCGAAAGCCACGACTACCGCGTGGTCGGCGTGCTGAAGGACTGGAACCCGCAGCCGCGCTTCTACGACGTGGTCAACTCGGGCGGCTTCAACAGCCAGTCCGACGACGTGTTCCTGCCGTTCCTGACCGCCATCCAGGCGAACATGCAGAACGACGGCAACACCAATTGCAACGCGGTGCCCAAGGAATCCGGCTTCGTCGGCCTGCAGCACTCCGAGTGCGTGTGGATTGCCTACATGGCCGAGCTGGACGACGCCTCGGCGGTGTCGACCTACCGCAACTACCTGCAGGGTTACGCACGCGAGCAGCAGCAGAACGGGCGCTTCGGCTGGGCGCCGAACAACCGCCTGCGCAACCTGCCGGCCTGGCTGGACAACCAGCACGTGGTGCCCAGCGACACCAAGGTCTCGCTGCTGGTGGCGCTCGGCCTGCTGCTGGTGTGCCTGGTCAACACCATCGGCCTGCTGCTGGCGAAGTTCCTGCGCCGCAGCGCCGAGATCGGTGTGCGGCGCGCACTGGGCGCGCCGCGCATGGCGATCTACGCGCAGTTCCTCACCGAAGCCGGCATCGTCGGCGTGGCCGGCGGCGTGCTGGGCCTGCTGCTCACCTGCGCGGGCGTGGCCAGCGTGGGCTGGGTGATGCCGAAGGATATCGCCGCGCTGGCGCGGCTGGACGTCTCGCTGCTGCTGCTGACCCTGCTGGTGGCGGTGGTCGCCACCATGCTGGCCGGCCTGTATCCGACCTACCGTGCCTCGCGGGTGCAACCCGCTTGGCAGCTGAAGAGCAACTAAGGAGCGCGCCATGAAACTGCATCCCATGATCGCGGCATTGCGCAAGCACAAGGCGGGCGTGGTGCTGATCGCGCTGCAGATCGCGCTGACCCTGGCGATCGTCTGCAACGCCATCTTCATCATCGGCCAGCGCATCGACCGGGTGAACCGCCCCACCGGACTGGACGAGAGCAACCTGTTCCTGGTCACCCAGCAATGGGTGGGCGCGCCCAGCGCCGACACGCCCGATGGCGTGGCCAAGCTCGACGCCATGCAGAAGGAGGATCTCGTGGCGCTGCGCAACCTGCCCGGCGTGGCCTCGGTGGCGCCGATCAACTCGCTGCCGTTGCTGAATTCCTCCTGGAACGGCGCGGTCTCGCTCAAGCCCGATGCCAAGTTCAGCGACACGGGCAACAACGTGCGCACCACCTACTACTTCACGGACGACCAGGCCATGTCGACGCTGGGCGTGAAACTGGCGGCCGGCCGCTGGTTCAATGCCGGCGACGTGCAAAACCAGGGCTTCCGCGACAACCCGCCGCGCCCGATCGTCATCGTCACCAAGGCGCTGGCGGACAAGCTGTTCCCGAAAGGTGACGCGGTGGGCAAGCCGATCTATGTCGACGGCAGCAGCGCCCCCAGCACCATCGTCGGCGTGGTGACGCGCCTGCAAGTGCCTTCCACTGGCAGCTGGGTCAACGGGTTCACCTGGAACGCCACTCTGGTGCCCACGCGGCTGGACGCGGGCTTCGCGCGTTACGCAGTGCGTACCAAACCGGGCCAGCTGGAAGCAGCGATGAAGGCGGCGGCGCCCACGCTGTACAAGGTGAACCCGCTGCGCGTGCTCGACGACGACAGCGTCAAGTCGTACGCCGACATCCGCGCCGAGGCTTATCGCGCCGACGTGGGCATGGCGATCCTGATGGGCGTGATCTGCCTGGTCCTGCTCAGCGTCACCGCGGCGGGCATCGTGGGCCTCACCAGCTTCTGGGTCGGCCAGCGCCACCGCCAGATTGGCGTGCGCCGCGCGCTGGGCGCGCGCAAGGTCGACATCCTGCACTACTTCCAGCTGGAGAACCTGCTGATCGCCGGCAGTGGCGCAGTGATCGGCATCGTCATGGCGATCGGCCTCAACCTGTGGCTGATGCGCCTCTATCAGATGGACCGCCTGCCGGTGGTCTACACCTTGATCGGCGTGGCGGCAGTGCTGGTGCTGGGCCAGTGCGCGGTGTTCGTACCCGCGCGGCGCGCGTCCAACGTGCCGCCGGTGACGGCGACGCGGGCGGCGTGATTGCTTGAACCCTCTCCCCCGGCTGCGCCGGGGGAGAGGGCAGGGTGAGGGGGCGCTTTTGCATTTTCGCTTGGCGAGGAGCGCCCCCTCACCCCAACCCTCTCCCCCAACAAGGTTGGGGGAGAGGGAGTCTGCAAACTGAGGAGAGTTTGGAATGTTTGCTTACTACCTCGACCTCGCCCTGCGCAGCCTCAAGCGCAACCGCGTGCTCACCGCGCTTATGGTGCTGGCCATCGCGGTGGGCATCGGTGCGTGCATGACCACGCTGACGGTGGTGCATCTGTTGTCCGGCGATCCGCTGCCCGGCAAGAGCAGCACGCTGTTTTTCCCGCAGGTGGATCCGGAGAATCCCGTCGTGGGGGGAAGCACCGAGCCGCGTCCGGCGATGGATTACCGCTCGGCCATGGACCTGTGGAACGCGCATCGCGCCGACCGCCAGGCGATCATCACCAGCAGCCCCGTGAAGGTGCGCTTGCCGGACAGTGGCCAGCCACCGCTGCTGCCGAGCATGCTCTCCACTTCGGCGGATTTCTTCCCGATGTTCGACGTGCCGTTCCAGTACGGCTCCGGCTGGAGCGCGGACGACGACGCGCACCATGCGCGCGTGGCGGTGATTTCGGCCGACCTCAACCAGAAACTGTTTGGCGGCGCCAACAGCGTGGGCCGCATCCTGCGCGTGCGCGATGCCGACATGCGCATCGTCGGCGTACTGAAGCCGTGGCGCCCCACGCCGCTGTTCTACGACCCGTGGAGCCAGAACTTCAGCAAGTCGGAAGATGTCTTTGCCCCGTTCACCAGCAGCATGGAAATCAACAAGGGCAACTTCCAAGCCTATACCTGCTGGCATGTGCCGCCATCCATGGGCGACCTGCAGAACGCCGATTGCGTGTGGGTGTGGCTGTGGGTGGAGCTGGACAGCCCGGCCAAGGTGCGCGACTACGCGCGCTTCCTGGACGATTACGCGAACACGCAGAAGTCGCTGGGCCGCTTCGCCGTGGGCAGCGAGCATGCGCGGCTGCGCGACCTGATGACCTGGCTGACCTACCGCGGCCAGGTGCCCGGCGACGTGCGTCTGCAGGCGTGGCTGGCGTCGGCCTTCCTCGTCATCTGCCTGTTCAACGCGGTGGGCTTGCTGCTGGCGAAGTTCCTGCGTCGCAGTGGCGAGATCGGCGTGCGCCGCGCGCTGGGCGCCAGCCGCGGCGCGATCTTCGCTCAGTGCCTGGTCGAGGCCGGTCTGATCGGTTTGCTCGGCGGCGGCTTCGGCTGGCTGCTGACGCTGTTCGGGTTGTGGCTGGTGCGGCAGCAACCGGTGGACTACGCCCACCTCGCGCACCTGGACACCGCCATGTTCCTCGTCACGTTCGTACTGGCGGTCGGCACCAGCCTGCTCGCCGGGCTGATACCTGCGCTGCGCGCCAGTCGCGTGGTTCCCGGCTGGCAACTCAAGGCGTTGTGAGGAGGCCGACCATGCAGATCAAACCGATACTCGCGGCGCTGCGCCGCCATCGTCTGGCCACCTTGCTGATCGCGATGGAGATCGCGCTGGCCTGCGCCGTGTTGTGCAACGCCTGCTTCCTGGTGGCGCGGCGCTGGACGATGATCCAGATCAACAGCGGCGTCGACGAGAGTTCGTTGGCGGTATTGACGGTCAACGGCTTCGATCCGAATCAGGCGGCCGACGTCAACGCGCGCATGCTGACCGGCTTGCGGTCAATTCCGGGCGTGCAGTCGGCCACCCTCATCAGCGAGGTGCCGTTCGGACCGCAAACGGGTGCGGCGGGCGTCACGCATGAGCCGGGCGATTTCAAGAACCTGATCGGCGTAGTGGATTTCGTGCTGGCCGGGCCGGGCACGTTCAAGGCATTGGGCTTGAAACTGGTCGAGGGGCGCCTCCCGCAGCCCGACGACTATCGGCCCGCCACCAGCTTCCTTCCCGACGATGCGCAGGTGCTGGTGACCCGCCAGTGGGCGGAACATGCGTGGCCGGGCGAGAACCCGCTGGGCAAGGACTTCTGGTGCGACAAAATGCACTTTCGCGTCATGGGCGTGGTGGACCACTACGCGCGTGCTCAACCCAGCCAATACGACCTGCAGCAGGGTGAGTGGACGGTGTTCACGCCGGTCGTGCCGGGCGGCTCGTTGGCCGGCACCTACCTGCTGCGAGCCCGGCCGCAGGATGTGCAGCGCGTGCTGCAGGCAGCGCGCGCCGCCGTGCCGAAGATCGCCCCCGACGTGGTGCTGGACCAGGACAACAGCAAAACCCTGGGTGACCTGCGCATGAACTACTTCAAGACCGACCGCATCATGATCGGCCTGCTGCTCGGCGTGGTTGTCCTCATGCTTGGCGTTACCGCGCTTGGCATTGTCGGCCTCACCAGCTTCTGGGTGGCGCAGCGGCGCAAGCAGATCGGCATACGCCGCGCGATCGGCGCGACGCGCGGCGACATCCTGCGCTACTTCCAGACCGAGAACTTCCTGATCGTCACGTTCGGCATCGCGCTGGGCATGCTGCTGGCCTTCGTGCTCAACGCGGTGCTGATGAAGTTCTACGAGCTGCCGCATCTGCCTTTGTACTACCTGCCGGTGGGCGCGCTGGTGCTGTGGGGGTTGGGCCAGCTCGCCGTGCTCGGCCCCGCACTGCGCGCCGCGGCAGTGCCGCCGGTGGTGGCGACACGGAGCGTGTGAGTTTTCCCCTCCCCCTCCGGGGGAGGGTGCCCGCAGGGCGGGAGAGGGTACGGGCGGAGCGTGGCATTGCGCGCTGGCCGAACCCTCTCCCCCAACCCTCTCCCGAAGGGAGAGGGGAGTGCAATGACGGAGGCACGGAATGTTCGGCTATTACTTCGACCTCGCACTACGCAGCCTCGCGCGCAACAAGGTGCTCACCGCACTGATGGTGCTGGCGATCGCGCTGGGCATCGGCGCCTCGATGACCACGCTCACCGTGCTGCACGTGCTGTCGGGCGATCCGCTGCCGGGGCGCAGCGGCACGCTGTACTACCCGCAGATCGATCCGCAGGACAGCCGCGGCTACCTGCCCGGCAAGTCGAAGCCGATGGATCAGGTGACCTGGATCGACGGCATGAACCTGCTGCAGGCGAAGCGCGCGGATCGGCAGGCGCTGATGACCGGCGGCGACGTGGCGGTGCAGCCAGGCAACTCCACGCTCGATCCGTTCTATGAGGATGCGCGCTACACCACCGCCGATTTTTTCACGATGTTCGGCGTGCCGTTCCAGTACGGCCATGCCTGGGGCGCGGCAGAAGACGAGGCGCATGAGCGCGTGGCGGTGATCAGCAGCCGGCTCAACGACAAGCTGTTCGGCGGCGGCGACAGCACCGGCAAGGCGCTGCGACTGGACGGTACGGATTTCCGCATCGTGGGCGTGACCGGCGACTGGAGCCCCAACCCGAACTTCTACGATCTGAACCGCAAGAGCTACGACGAGAACGAGGGCGTGTTCGTGCCGCTGTCCACTTCGCAGGACGTGGGCATGGTTCATGACGGCAGCGTCGATTGCTGGGGCAACGGTGGCGGCGGGAACACGCCCGACCACAATGCGCCCTGCGTGTGGCTGCAGTTCTGGGTGCAACTGGACAGCCCGGCCAAGGCGGCGGCGTACAAGACTTTCCTCGTCCACTACTCCGAACAGCAGAAGGCGCTGGGCCGCTTCCAGCGGCCGCCCAACGTCGAGTTGCGCAACGTGATGCAGTGGCTGGACTACAACCAGGTGGTGCCCGACGACGTGCGCCTGCAGACCTGGCTGGCGCTCGGGTTCCTGCTGGTCTGCCTGGTGAACACCGTGGGCCTGATGCTGGCGAAGTTCCTGCGCCGCGCGAGCGAGTTGGGCGTGCGCCGCGCGCTGGGTGCGTCGAAGAAGGCGCTGTTCGCGCAGTTGCTGGTGGAGTCCGGCGTGGTCGGCCTGGTCGGCGGCATGGGCGGCCTGCTGCTGGCCTTCATCGGCCTGTGGCTGGTGCGACGGCAACCAGCCAGCTATGCCGCGCTGGCGCATCTCGACCCCGCGATGCTGTTCACCACCTTCCTGCTGGCGCTGGGCGCGAGCCTGCTCGCTGGCCTGCTGCCCGCGTGGCGCGCCTGCCAGGTGGCGCCGGCCCTCCAGCTCAAGAGCAATTGAGGAGCATCGGCATGGAACTGCGACCCATACTCTCGACCCTGCGCCGGCACAAGGTCACCGCGTGCCTGTTGATCCTGGAGATCGCGCTGACCTGCGCCATCGTGTGCAACGCGGTGTTCCTGATCGGCCAGCGCCTGCAGCGCATGGACATGCCCAGTGGCATCGCCGAACACGAGCTGGTGCAGATCCAGTTGGGCCACATCGGCAAGAGCCCCGATGCCAAGGCGCAGACGGAAACGGACCTGGCAGCGCTACGACAGATTGCCGGCGTGCGGCAGGTGGGGGTGGTCGAGGAATTGCCCTTCAGCTACGGCGGTTCGTCGAACAGCGGGCTCATGCTCGATCCGCACCAGCAGCAGCCCACCGTCAACGTGTCGCAGTACATGGGGCAGAACATCCTGCCCACGCTGGGCGTGCGGCTGGTGGCCGGGCGCGACTTCGGGCCGGGCGAATACGTCGACCTGGACACCGCCATGGCGGCCCTGAAGACCGGCGACACGAAAGGCTTGCCGCAAACCATGATCGTGACGCGTGCGCTCGCCGAACGCATGTGGCCGGGCAAGGACCCCCTCGGCCAGACGGCCTATGTAGGGAAGGACATCGCGCTACGCGTCATCGGCGTGGTGGCGTCGCTGGCGCGGCCCAATATGCTGCGCATGGGGCCGCAGTACAGCGTGATGTGGCCGATCCACATGACCTTGGCCGATGGCGCGAGCTACGTGCTGCGCACGGCACCGCAGGATCGCGAAGCGGTGATCAAGGCTGCCGTGGCCAAGCTCAAGCAACTCGACCCCAACCGCGTGGTGGTGACGAAGCGCACCTACGACGAGGCGCGACGCGAATTCTTCGCCAGCGACCGCGCGATGGCCGGCATCCTGGTCGGCGTGATCGTGGCGCTGCTCACGGTGACCGCGCTGGGCATCGTCGGCCTGGCCAGCTTCTGGGTGGGGCAGCGCCGCCGCACCATCGGCGTGCGCCGCGCGCTGGGCGCCACCCGCGGCGACATCCTGCGCTACTTCCAGACCGAGAACTTCCTGCTCGCCACCTTCGGCATCGTGCTCGGCATGGCGCTGGCCTACGGCATCAACCTGTTCCTGATGACGCATTACGAATTGCCGCGGCTGCCGGGCATCTATTTCCCGGTGGGCGCGCTCGCGCTGTGGGCCATCGGCCAGCTCGCCGTGCTCGGCCCCGCGCTGCGCGCCGCGGCGGTGCCGCCGGTGGTGGCGACGCGGTCGGTGTGATTTTCCCTCTCCCTCCGGGAGAGGGTGCCCACGAGGGCGGGAGAGGTACGGGCGGAGCGAGGCGATACGCCTTGACCGGACCCTCTCCCCCGGCCCCTCTCCCGAAGGGAGAGGGGAGACCCATGAAGGAGATGCGTGATGTTCGGCTATTACCTCGACCTGGCCCTGCGCAGCCTGAAGCGCAACAAGGTGCTCACCACCCTGATGGTGCTCGCGCTGGCATTGGGCATTGGGGCCACGATCACCACGCTGGCCGTGCTGCGACTGCTGTCGGGCGACCCGATTCCGCAGAAGAGCGCGCAGCTGTTCTATCCGCAGCTCGATCCCTACCCGGCGAACCAGCCGTTCTCGCGCAGCGGGAAGCGGGTGCCGTATCTGATGAGCTACATCGACGCGATGAACCTGATCCACGCGCGCAAGGCGGAACGGCAGGCGGCGATGGCCATGTCGCAGGTCAAGCTGACCCCGCCATCGGGTGTCGGCAAGCCGTTCTATGCGCAGGGCGTGCTGACCACGACCGACTTCTTCCCGATGTTCGATGCGCCGTTCCAATACGGTTCGGGCTGGACCGCGGCGGACGACGAGGGCCGCGCGCAGGTCGCGGTGATCGCCGGCTCGCTCAACGACAAGCTGTTCGGCGGCGCGAACAGCGTGGGGCGCATGATCCGCATCGAGGATCACGACTTCCGCATCATCGGTGTGCTGCGCACGTGGGCGCCGCAGCCACGCTTCTACGCGGTGCATCTGGGCGGCCACAGCTACGGCGAGGGCGACGCGGTGTTCGTGCCGCTGCAGGGCGCACGCGCCGACGACCTGATGCCGAGCACGATGATGGGCTACGGGAAATCGATCGACGTCGAACATCTGGAAACGGCCCCGGCGATCTGGCTGGGTCTGTGGGTGCAGTTGCCGAATGCCGCCGATGTCGCGGCCTACAAGATGTTCCTCGGCAATTACGCGAAGGAGCAGGTGGCGCTGGGGCGGTACCAGCGTACCGACACGGCCTTGTCGGGCCTGATGGAATGGATGCGCAGCGAACACGTGGTGCCGGACGACGTGCGCCTGCAGGCCGGGCTGGCGTTCGGCTTCCTGCTGATCTGCGTGGTGAACACGGTGGGCCTGCTGCTGGCCAAGTGCCTGCGCCGCTCACGCGAGATCGGCGTGCGCCGCGCGCTGGGCGCCTCGCGCGGCGCGATCTTCACGCAGTTCATGGTCGAGGCCGCCATCGTGGGCGTGGCCGGCGGCGTGCTGGGGCTGGTCTTTGCCGAGCTGGGGCTGTGGGGCATCCGCCACCAGCCGGCGCAGTACGCCAGCCTCGCGCATCTGGACCTGTCGATGTTCCTGTTTACCTTCGTGGTGGCGCTGCTGGCCAGCCTGGTCGCCGGCCTGCTGCCTGCGTGGCGCGCCTGCGTGGTGGCGCCCGCTCCACAGTTGAAAGCTGTCTGATCCGCTTCCACCGCGCAAAAAAGCGGCCGTCCGCGACCGCACTTCCCAAAGGAACCGCACCATGGAAATCCGCCCGATACTCGCCAGCCTGCGCAGGCACCGCATCCCGGCCGCGCTGATCGTGCTGGAGATCGCGCTGGCCTGCGCGGTGCTGTGCAATGCCGTGTTCATGATCGGCCAGCGCATGGCCGACATCCACTGGCCAAACGCGATCGACGAGCAAGGTATCTCGGTCATCACGGTGAACGGTACCGACCCCGCCCTCGCTGCCAGTGATATCCCACGCAACCTGGCCGCCCTGCGCGGCATCGCTGGGGTCACGGCGGCAGCCGCGGCGACCAGCATGCCGCTGGACCAGAATCCTGCGCTGACCGGTTTCACCACCACGCCGGACGGGAAGACCACGGTGAACACCTCGGTGTATTTCCTCGGCAGCGGTGGCGAGCAGGCGCTGGGGCTGCACCTGCTGCAAGGGCGCTTCTTCAACGCCGACGAATACGCGGACAGCGGCCTGAAGAATTTCCAGTCCACCAGCCACGTCCTGCTGGTCACGCAAAGCGACGCGCAACGCCTGTGGCCCGGCCAGGGTGCGCTGGGCAAGACGCTGTATGCCAATGGTGAAAGCTGGACGGTGGTGGGCGTGGTCGGCGACGTGCTGGCGCAGGATCCCAAGTTCAGCGGTCCCGGTGGCCGGTATTCCAGCGTGTTCTATCCATCGCATCCGGACGAGATGATGGGCGACTACGTGCTGCGCAACGCACCACAGGATCGCGACCGCGTCGTGCGCGAAGCGGTGCAGGCACTGGGCCGGCTGGAGCCGGGTGCGGTGGTGGAGGGCAAGACCTACGCGCAGATGCGCACCGACTACTTCGCCGACACCAGCAGCATGGTGTGGATGCTGGTGCTGGTCTGCGTGGTGATGCTGGCGGTCACCGCTTTCGGCATCGTCGGCCTCACCAGCTTCTGGGTCGGCCAGCGGCGCCGGCAGATCGGCGTCCGCCGCGCGGTGGGCGCCACCCGTGGCCATATCCTGCAGTACTTCCAGACCGAGAATTTCCTGCTCAGCAGCATGGGTGTGGCGGTCGGTATGGTGCTGGCCTTCGGCATCAACCTGTACCTGATGAGCCATTACGCGACGAGCCGCATGCCCTGGTACTACCTGCCATGCGGCGCGATCGCGCTGTGGCTGATCGGTCAGCTCGCGGTACTCGGCCCCGCGCTGCGCGCGGCGGCGGTGCCCCCGGTAGTGGCGACGCGCAGCGTTTGAGGTTTCCCCTCTCCCGCCTGCGGGAGAGGGGGTCCAATCAAGGAGGCATGGAATGTTCGGCTACTACCTCGACCTCGCTTTGCACAGCCTCACGCGCAACAAGGTGCTGGGCGCGCTGATGGTGCTGGCGATCGCGGTGGGCATCGGCGCGTGCATGACCACCTTGACCGTTTTGCACGTGCTGTCGGGCGACCCGCTGCCGGGCAAGAGCGGCAAGTTGTACTACCCGCAGATCGACCCGCAGGACGCGCGCGGCATGATGCCCGGCACGCTGGCGCCGGAGCAGGTCACCTTGATCGACGGCATGAATCTGCTGCGGGCGAAGCGTGCCGACAGGCAGGCGTTGATGGCCGGTGGCGCGGTGCCGATCCAGCCGGGTTCATCGTCACTCGATCCGTTCTACGTGGAGGCTCGCTACACCAGCGCGGATTTTTTCGCGATGTTCGACACGCCGTTCCTGTACGGCCGCGGCTGGACCGGTGCCGACGACGAGGCGCACGCGCGCGACGTGGTGATCACGCGCCAGCTCAACGACAAAGTGTTCGACGGTGCCGACAGCACGGGACGCAGCCTGCGCTTGGGCGGCATCACGTTCCGCGTCGTCGGCGTGCTCGACAGCTGGCGACCGAACCCGCATTTCTACGATCTCACCACCGGCTCGTACAACTACTACGAACAGGCATTCCTGCCGCTGCAGACGGCGCTGGAACTGCATTTCGCCAAGAACGGCTCCAACGATTGCTGGGGCAACGGCACCGGTGGCGTGGAGGGCAATGCCTATCCCTCGGCGACCTGCGTGTGGCTGCAGTTCTGGGTGGAGCTGGACAGTGCGGCCAAGGCCGCGGCGTACCGGCAGTTCCTGGTCCACTACTCGGAAGAACAGAAGGCGCTGGGCCGCTTCCAGCGCGCACCGAACGTGCAGTTGCGCAACCTGATGCAGTGGCTGGACTACAACCGCGTCGTGCCGGGCGACGTGCGCCTGCAGGCGTGGCTGGCGTTCGGTTTCCTGCTGGTATGCCTGGTCAACACCGTCGGCCTGATGCTGGCGAAATTCCTGCGCCGTTCGGGCGAGCTGAGCGTGCGGCGCGCGCTGGGGGCGTCCAGGCGCGCGTTGTTCGCACAGTTGCTGACCGAATCCGGGGTGATCGGGATCGCCGGCGGGGCCGGCGGCCTCCTGCTGTCCCTGTTCGGCTTGTGGATGGTCCGGCACCGTGCGTCCGACTATGCCTCCCTGGCGCACCTTGATCCGGCCATGTTGCTGGTCACGTTCGCGCTGGCGATCGGCGCCAGCCTGCTGGCCGGAATACTGCCGGCGTGGCGCGCCTGCCACGTCGCGCCGGCGCTGCAACTCAAGAGCCATTGACATGGAACTGCGACCGATACTTGCCACGCTGCGCCGGCACAAGGTCATCCTCTGGCTGCTGATGCTGGAGATCGCGTTGAGCTGCGCCATCATCTGCAACGGCGTGTTCCTGATCGTGCAGCGCCTGCAGCACATGGACATGCCCAGCGGCATCGCGGAACGCGAATTGGTACAGATCCAGCAGGCGCCGATCGAGCCGCCCGCCGATCGTTTCGCGCGGGCGCAGGAAGACCTCGCGACGCTGCGGCAGATTCCCGGCGTGCAGGCGGTCGCCATGAGCAACCAGGTTCCGTTCGGTGGCGCTTCGTCGAACGGCAACGTGATGCTCTCGCCGACGCAGCCGCACCCAACCTTGAATGCGGCTGAATATTTCGGCGAGAACCTGGTGCAAACCATGGGTTTGCAGCTGGTCGCGGGGCGCCCCTTGCGCCCCGACGAATACGTCAATGCGGATGTGGTGATCAAGGCCCTCGCCGACGGCAATGACAAGGGCTTCCCGATGCCGATGCTTGTCAGCCAGGCGCTGGCCACGCGTCTGTGGCCGCAGCAAAACCCGCTCGGCAAGTTGCTCTGGTTGGCGCCCACCGCGAGCTTCCGCGTGGTGGGTGTGGTGGCGACGCTGGCGCGCGCCAATGCCTACAACATCGCCACCGCGCAATACTCGATGATCATTCCGGTGCACATGGGTGCGGACAAGGACCAGAGCTACCTGTTGCGCACCCGGCCCGCGGACCGGCAGCAAGTGATCGCCGCGGCGGTGGCGGCGCTGAAGCACGCCGACCCCACGCGCGTGATCACGCACATGCGCGCCTACGACGAGATCCGCAGCGATTACTTCAAGGACGACCGCGCGATGGCGGGCATCCTGGTCAGCGTGATCGTGGCGCTGCTGCTGGTGACAGGGCTGGGCATCGTCGGGCTTGCCAGCTTCTGGGTATCGCAGCGCCGCAAGCAGATCGGCATCCGCCGCGCACTGGGTGCCACGCGCACCGACATCCTGCATTACTTCCAGACCGAGAATTTCCTGATCGTCACGCTGGGCATCGTGATCGGGATGGTGCTGGCCTATGGGCTGAGCCTGTGGCTGATGTTGCACTACGAATTGCCGCACCTGCCGGGCATCTACTTCCCGGTCGGCGCGCTGGCGCTGTGGGCCATCGGCCAGCTCGCCGTGCTCGGCCCCGCGCTGCGCGCGGCGGCGGTGCCGCCGGTGGTGGCGACACGATCCGTGTGATTTTCCAGGGTGCGCGGGAATCCGCCACCAATCGTTGGCCTTGATGGAGTGATGCATGAAGAAGATTCGGCGGGCAATCGGCACCCTGCTGGCTGCGGCCGCGCTTGCGGCTGCAGGTGCCGCGAGCGCAACCCCGGCGGAGCAGGACGCCGCGCACTGGATGACACGTGCCCAGGTCACCGGGGTCATCGCCGCCAACCAGAAGATCGTCTCGCCGAACGGGATCGAGGAGCAGGTCAAGGTGCGCATCGGCGGC
Source organism: Rhodanobacter sp. C06 (assembly GCF_002001105.1). Classification (GTDB taxonomy): domain Bacteria; phylum Pseudomonadota; class Gammaproteobacteria; order Xanthomonadales; family Rhodanobacteraceae; genus Rhodanobacter_A. Next base: position 109,571 of record NZ_MUNP01000077.1, read on the forward strand.
ATCGACCAGTGGCTGACGATACGCGGCCGCGATCTGCGCAATCCGGTGCTGCTGGTGCTGCATGGCGGCCCGGCTTCGCCGGACATGCCGCAGGCCTGGACATTCGAGTCGCCGTGGCAGGACTACTTCACCGTGGTCGAATGGGACCAACGCGGCGCTGGCAAGACCTATGCCGCCAATACCGAAGCGCAGATGGCGCCGGGATTGAGCATCGCGGGCATGACCGACGATGCGGCGCAGGTCGTCGAGTACCTGCGCCAACGCTTCCATAAACGGAAGATCTTCGTGATGGGGCACTCCTGGGGCAGCGTGCTGGGCGTGGAACTGGCGCAGCGTCACCCGGACTGGTTCTACGCCTATGTCAGCGTGGGCCAGGTCGTGAACATGCGCCGGAACGAAGAGGACGGCTACGCCTTCGCCTTGCGCGAGGCCAAGGCGCACGGCAATGCCGCTGCCGTGCGCGAGCTGGATGCGATCGCGCCCTATCCGGGGCCGAAGGACATCACGCTCGACCAGATCGGCGTGCGCGACAAGTGGGAGATGTACTACGGCGGCCTCGCCTGGGGGCGCCAGGATTACCAGTTCGCGGCGGATACCTGGGATCTGTCGCCCGATTACAGCGAAAGCGACGTCCGCGCCATCGGCAAAGGCAGCGTGTTCTCGCTGAAACACCTGCTCAAGCCGTTGCTGTCGGTCGATTTCGATCACACCACCCGGTTCGGTTGCCCCGTGGTGATGTTTGTCGGCGCACACGACAACACCACGTCGCACACGTTGGCCGAACAGTGGTTCGACACACTGCAGGCGCCGTCCAAGCGGCTGGTGGTGTTCGCCGATTCGGCGCACATGATCATGCTGGAGCAGCCCGGCCGCTTCCTGGTTCACCTGGTGGACGACGTGCTGCCTTACGCGAAAACGACGGGTGATGCGGCGCCCGCCGAAGTGGAACGCGATCGCTGAATTCGGCGTGCTGCCGGGAAGGACTTGAGTGCACCTATGGAGGAATCATGTTCGGTTATTACCTGAATCTTGCACTGCACAGCCTCAAGCGCACGCCGATCCTCACCGGCCTGATGGTGCTGGCGATCGGGCTGGGCATCGGCGCATCGATGACCATGCTCACCGTGCTGCATGTGATGACCGACGATCCGATGCCGGGGCGCAGCGCGCAGCTGTACACGCCGCATCTCGATCCGTTGCCGTTGGACCACAAGCGGCGCGGCGACAGCCCCGACCCCACCGACGACATGACGTGGCCCGATGCGATGGCGCTGCTCAAGGCACATCGCGCCGTGCGGCAGGCGGCGATGTCGGGCGGTTCGCTGCTGTTGCGCCCGGCGCGCGCGGACCTGCGGCCGTTCTACGTGGCAGGTCGCTATGCGACGGCGGATTTCTTCGCGCTGTTCGGCGTGCCGTTCGAGCGCGGCAGCGGCTGGAGCGCGGCGGACGACGCGGCCAGCGCGCACGTGGTGGTGCTGTCCGAGATACTGGCGCGCAAGCTGTTCGGCACGGGCACTGCGGTCGGCCAGACGGTGCACCTGGGCGAGCATGATTTCCGGGTGATCGGCGTCACTGCCGATTGGGCGCCGAAACCCTTGTTCTATGCCGATCAAACGGGCACCCAATACAGCGATGCCGATCTGTTCTTTCTACCGCTTTCGGTGGCGGTGGACGAGAAGTTTCAAGTCAATGGCAACCAGTCCGGCTGGGTCAAGGGCGACGATAATTCGCTGACCAGCGCGAACATGAGCTGGCTGCAGTTCTGGGTGCAACTGGACACGCCGGCGCAAGTGGCGGCGTACCGGCAATACCTGATCGACTACTCCGCGCAGCAGAAGGCGCTGGGCCGTTTCCAGCGTCCGCCCACCAACGCGAAGCTGTACAACCTGATGGGCTGGCTGGCGCACGAAAACCTGGTGCCCAACGACGTGGACCTGCAGCTGTGGCTGGCGCTGGGTTTCCTGTTCGTGTGCATGGTCAACATCGTGGCGCTGCTGCTGGCGAAGTTTTTGCGTCGCGGCGGCGAGATCAGCGTGCGTCGCGCGCTGGGTGCCAGACGACGCGACATCTTCGTGCAGCTTGGCATCGAGTCGGCGCTGATCGGCGTGGCTGGCGGGGTGCTGGGCGTGGCCATCGCGCAACTCGGCCTGTGGAGCATCCGCCAGCGCCCGGACGACTACGCCAAGCTGGCGCAGATGGACGTGTCGATGCTGCTCGGGACATTGGCGCTCGCGGTGCTCGCCAGCGTGCTGGCCGGCTTGCTGCCGGCATGGCGTGCTTGCCACGTGCCGCCCGCGCTGCAACTCAAAGGGGGTTGACCCATGCAGATCCGACCGATCCTTTCCACCCTGCGCCACCACAAGCTCACCGCCATCCTGCTGACCCTGCAGGTGGCCTTCACCTGCGCCATCGTCTGCAACGTGGTGTTCATGGTGGCCCAGCGCGTGCAACGCATCAGCGTGCCCACCGGCATCGCCGAGAACGAGCTGTCGGCGATCCACAGCCGTGGCATCGAAAAAGGCGAGAACGTGCAGGCGCGGCATGTGGCCGACCTGGCCGCCTTGCGCGCGATTCCCGGGGTGCGTTCCGCCGTGGCGGTCAGTTATTCGCTGCCGCTGAACCAGAGCGAATCGTCCAGTGGCATGTGCCCCAGCAAGCAGGCGCTGGATCGGGCGATACAGCGCAATTCGATCGATGGCAGCGGTTGCGTGCAACCTGCCTTGTACGACGGTACGCCGGGTTTGATCGCCACGTTGGGCCTGCATCTTGCTGCGGGGCGTGATTTCCTGCCAGACGAGTACGTGAGCAAGGGCAAGCCCGCGGTCGCGATCATTACGCGCGCATTGGCGCAGAAACTGTATCCGGGGCGCTCGGCGCTGGGGCAGAGCATGTACGACGGCGACAACTTCTTTCGTGTCGTCGGCATCGTGGACACGCTATTGCGGCCGGCCCTGAGCAAGCCGGGCGTCGACGGCGACAGCATGATCTGGCCGCAGCGTCCCGACGGCTCCAGCGTCACCTACGTGCTGCGCAGCGCGCCGCAGGATCGCCAGCGCGTGCTCAAGGCCGCCGAGGCCGCGCTGCTTCAGGCCAGCTCCAACCGCATCATCGACCCCAAGCAGATGCAGACCTACACGCAGATTCGCAATGCCTACTTCCAGCGCGATACCACCATGATCGGCCTGCTGATCGCCTCCGTGCTGGGCCTGCTGTTCGTCACCGCGCTGGGCATCGCCGGGCTGGCGAATTTCTGGGTGCAGCAGCGTACGCGCAGCATCGGCATCCGCCGCGCGATTGGAGCGACGCGCGGCGACATCCTGCGCTACTTCCAGACCGAGAACTTGCTGATCGTCACGGTGGGCATCGTGCTGGGCGTGCTGCTGGCCGTGCTGATGAATCTCCTGCTGATGACGCACTACGAACTGCCGCGCCTGCCGCTGTGGTACCTGCCAATCGGCGCAGCGGTGCTGTGGGCGTTGGGCCAGCTCTCGGTGCTGTCGCCCGCGCTGCGCGCCGCGCAGGTGCCGCCGGTGGTGGCGACGCGTTCGGTGTGAGCTTTTCCCTCCCCCGCTTGCGGGGGAGGGTGCCCAAAGGGCGGGAGAGGGCATGGGTCGGCAGCAACGCCAAAGCGCCCTCTCCCCAACCCCTCTCCCGCAAGCGGGAGAGGGGAGTTCAATCAAGGAGGCATCGAATGTTCGGCTACTACCTCGACCTGGCCCTGCGCAGCCTCAAGCGCACACCGATCCTCACCGGCCTGATGGTGCTCGCCATCGGACTGGGCATCGGTGCGTCGATGACCATGCTCACGGTGCTGCACGTGATGACCGACGATCCGCTGCCGGGGCGCAGCTCGCATCTGTATGTGCCGCATCTCAATCCGTTGCCGCTCAAAGGCAACTTTTTCGCCAATGGTTATGACCCCTCCGATCACCTCACCTGGCCGGATGCGATGGCCTTGCTCAATGCACAGAGTGCCCGGCGGCAGTCAGCGATGGCGGCAGGTCACTTGCTGGTGCGTCCATCGGCTGTGGGCATGCGATCGTTCTACGTGGATGGTCGCTACACCACGGCGGATTTCTTCACCATGTTCGGCGTGCCATTCGAGCGCGGCAGCAGTTGGAGCGCGGCCGACGATGCGGCCGGCGCGCATGTGGTGGTGCTGGCCGATTCGCTTGCGCGCAAGCTGTTCGGCGGCACTGACGCCGTTGGCAAGATGGTCAGGATGGGCGAAAACGATCTTCGCGTGATCGGCGTAACCACCAACTGGCAACCGTCGCCGCTGTTCTATGCCGACAGCCGGACCAAGCGGTACAGCGACCGTGACCTGTTCTTCCTGCCGCTTTCCACGGCAGTGGATTTGAATTTGGGCACCGACGGCAACGTGGACAGTTGGGGCAAGATGCCCAATGGCGACATGCGCAGCGCGACTACCACGTGGTTGCAGTTCTGGGTGCAACTCGACACGCCCACGCAGGTGGCTGCGTACAGGCAGTTCCTGATCGACTACTCCGCGCAGCAGAAATCGCTGGGCCGATTCCAGCGCCCGGCAACCAACGCCAGGTTGTACAGCCTGATGGGCTGGCTGGTGCACGAAAACCTCGTGCCCGGCGACGTGCGCCTGCAAATGTGGCTGGCGCTGGGTTTCCTGCTCGTGTGCATGGTGAACGTCATGGCCTTGCTGCTGGCGAAGTTCCTTCGCCGTAGCGGCGAGATCAGCGTGCGCCGCGCCTTGGGTGCGCGGCGGCGCGACATCTTCGTACAGTTCGGCATCGAGTCGGCGGTCATTGGCGTGGCCGGCGGCGTGCTTGGTGTGCTGATCGCGGAACTCGGGCTGTGGAGTGTGCGGCACCGACCTGACGACTACGCCCACATCGCGCGCATGGACGCGTCGATGCTGCTGACGACGTTGGCGCTGGCGGTTTTCGCCAGCATGATCGCCGGCTTGCTTCCCGCGTGGCGGGCCTGCCGCGTGGCGCCCGCGTTGCAACTCAAGACGCTTTGAGGGAGATCGCCATGCAACTTCGACCGATTCTTTCCACCCTGCGCCACCACAGACTCACTGCCATGCTGCTGACGCTGCAAGTGGCCCTCACCTGCGCGATCGTCTGCAATGTGGCTTTCATGATCGCCAGCCGCATCGCGGATGTTTCGATGCCGACTGGCATTGCCGAAAGCGAGCTGTCCACGATCCAGAGCACCGGGACTGATCTCCACCAGAATGCGCAGGCGCTGCACGATACCGACCTTGCGGCATTGCGTGCGATTCCCGGCGTGGAATCCGTCGTGGCGGTGAGTAGTGCGTTGCCGCTGAACCGCAACGATTCGTTTGGCCCCGCGTGCCCGAGCCGTCAGGTGTTCGAGCAGGCGATGCGTACCTCGTCGTTGTTCAAGGGTGGCGATTGCCCACTGTCCAGTTTTTACGATGGCACGCCCGGTCTGCTCAACACGCTGGGGCTGCAACTGGTGGCAGGGCGCGATTTCCTTCCGGGGGAATACACGGCGGAAAACAATCCACATGTCGCGATCATCAGTCGCGCGCTGGCCGACAAGCTCTATCCGGGGCAGGACGCGCTCGGCAAGGTGATGATCTTGGGTGGCAATGCCTTGCAGGTGTCAGGTGTTGTCGCCACGTTGGCGCGTCCAGAGTTGCACGGCATGGGGGATGGCTACGCCAGCGTGATCATGCCGCAGTTGCCGGACAGCACCAGCGAGATCTACGTGCTGCGCAGTGCGCCGAGTGATCGCGAGCACATTTTGAAAGCTGCGGAGGCGGTGCTGTTCAAGGTCGATCCCACCCGCGTCATCGACCCGGATCAGGTGCAGACGTACTCGCAGATTCGCGATGCTTATTTCCAGCGCGACACCACCATGATCGGCCTGCTGATCGCCTCGGCGCTGGGCCTGCTGTTCGTCACCGCGCTGGGCATCGCGGGGCTGGCGAATTTCTGGGTGCAGCAGCGCACGCGCAGCATCGGCATTCGTCGTGCCATCGGCGCCACCCGTGGCGACATCCTGCGCTATTTCCAGACCGAGAACTTGCTGATCGTCACGGTGGGCATCGTGCTGGGCGTGCTGCTGGCCGTGCTGATGAATCTCCTGCTGATGACGCACTACGAACTGCCGCGCCTGCCGCTGTGGTATCTGCCAATCGGCGCAGCGGTGCTGTGGGCGCTGGGGCAACTCTCGGTGCTGTCGCCGGCGCTGCGCGCCGCGCAGGTGCCGCCGGTGGTGGCGACACGGAGCGTGTGATCTTCCCCTCCCCCGCCGGGGGAGGGTGCCCAACGGGCGGGAGAGGGTACGGTCGGAGCGCGGCATTGCGCACTGGCCGAACCCTCTCCCCCAGCCTCTCTCCCAGCGGGAGAGGGGAGATATGCAAGACCTCCTCGAAGGAAGGGGAGTTCAACAAGGAGAAGTGGAGTGTTCGGTTATTACCTTGATCTGGCGCTGCGCAGCCTGAAGCGCACGCCCATACTCGCCGGTCTGATGATGCTGGCGATCGCGCTGGGCATCGGCGCATCGGTCACCATGCTGGCGGTGTTGCACAACCTGTCGGGCAACCCGCTGCCGGGGCGCAGCGACATGCTGTTCCATCCGCAGGTGGATCCGCGGCCGGCGGATCTGCCGGGTGCGACGGAGGAGCCGCCGGACGATCTCACCTATGTCGATGCGGTGAACCTGTACCAGCTCGGCATTGCGCCGCGCCGCGCGGTGATGAGTAGCAACTGGCTGCCGGTGCGCAAGGATGCGCCGGACAGCCCGCTGGCGATGTTCACCGATCGCGCCACCACCGCCGATTTCTTCGCGATGTTCGGCGTGCCCTTCCTCTACGGTTCGGCCTGGTCGGCGCAGGACGATGCGAACCACGCGCAGGTGGTGGTGCTGTCGCGGGCGATGAACCAGAAGCTGTTCGGCGGCGAGAACAGCGTGGGCAAGACCCTGGTGATCGCCACCAAGACCTTCCGCGTGGCGGGCGTGATCGACGACTGGAACCCGCAGCCGCGCTTCTACGACATCAACGACGGTCCCTTCGCGAAGGCTGAGCAGATGTACCTGCCGTTCTTTACCTGGCTCGATCTGCCGCAGGACTACGGCTACGGTCCCATGCGCTGCTGGGGCAACGACCCGGGCGCGGGGCTGCATGACCCCAAGGCCAAGCAATGCACCTGGGCGCAGTTCTGGGTGCAACTGGATACGCCCGCGCAGGTGGCCGAGTACCGCGCGGTGCTCACCCAGTACAGCGCGCAGCAGCATCAGCTGGGCCGCTACCAGCGCGAACCCAACGTGCGCCTGCGTGGCCTGCTCGATTGGCTGGACGTCAAGCACGTGATCCCGGTGACCGTGCGCATGCAGACCTGGATCGCCTTCGGTGTGCTCTTGATCTGCATGGTCAACACCGTGGGCCTGATGGTGGCGAAGTTCCTGCGCAAGTCGGGCGAGATCGGCGTGCGTCGCGCGCTGGGCGCCTCGCGCCGCGCGGTGTTCCTGCAATGCCTGGTGGAGGCCGGCGTGGTGGGCGTGGCCGGCGGCCTGCTCGGCCTGCCGCTGGCGTGGCTGGGCCTGTGGATGGTGCGCCAGCAGCCGGTGAGCTTTGCCGCGTCCGCGCATTTCGATCCTTCCATGCTGGGCATCGCGCTGGCGCTGGCCGTGTTGTCGGCACTCGCCGCCGGCGTGTGGCCCGCCTTGCGCGCCTCGCGCGTGGCTCCCGCCCTGCAGGTGAAATCGCTATGAGAATCTTCTTCCAGATTCGCCCCATCTTCGCCGCGCTGCGCAGCCACAAGACCGCGGTGCTGTTGCTGGTGCTGGAGATCGCGCTGACCATGGCGGTGCTCGGCAACCTGGTGTTCATCGTGTACGGCACCATGCAGCGCTCGCATACGCCGACAGGTGTGGCGGAGAGCCAGATCGGCCTGATCCAGAGCATCGGTGTGATCGGCGAAGACAATCCCGGCACCGTCGCGGGCAATCTCGCCACGATGCGCGCCGCGCCCGGCGTGGCGGATGCCGCTTACGGCTTTCTGCCCCTGTGGCACGCGGATCGCGGCCCACTCTTTCTCGATGCCTCGCGGCAGCACCCCGCCGTGCATGCCTACGAGTTCGTGGGCAGCCAGGGCTTGAACCGTACGCTGGGGCTGCACGTCGTGCGTGGGCGCGACTTCACGGATACCGAGCTTCCCGATGTCATGGACGTCCTCATGGGCAAGATTGCCGCGCCTGTTCAGGCGCTGCTGACGGAGTCGCTCGCCCAACGCCTGTATCCGGACGGGAACGCGCTGGGCAGCATCCTTTACGACGGAACCAAAAGCCTGCGGGTGATCGGCATCGTGGATCACCTGCGCGGCGAGATCACCGGCAGTGCGAGCGACGATGATTCGCTGGTGTACGAATTCCGCGTCGGTACACAGAACATGGGCGGCGGCTACCTCGTGCGCAGCCAGCCAGGTCGCCTGCCGGAAGCGCTGCGTGCCGCCGCGGCAGCCCTGCAGAAAGCCAATCCGGGCCATGTGGAGAGCAAGGTGCTCACCATGGCCGAGCTGCGCGAAAACTATTTCGAGAGCGACCTCGCCGCCGGCCGCATGCTGGTGGCGATCATGCTGATCCTGCTGATCGTCACCGCGCTGGGCGTGAGCGGCCTGGCCAGCTTCTGGGTGCAGCAGCGGAGAAGGCAGATCGGCATGCGCCGCGCGCTCGGCGCCACGCGCCGGGACATCCTGCACTACTTCCAGATGGAAAACCTGCTCATCGTCAGCGGCGGCGTGCTGCTGGGTGCGCTGTTCGCCTATGCGCTGAACCTGTTCCTGATGCACCGCTTCGAGCTGGCGCATTTGCCGTCGCACTACCTTGCGGTCGGTGCGCTGGCACTGTGGCTGCTCGGCCAGCTTGCCGTGCTCGGTCCCGCGCTCCGCGCGGCGGCGGTGCCGCCGGTGGTGGCGACGCGGAGCGTGTAATGCGCGGAAATTTTCATGTACGTAGGCCAGTGGTCATGGCAACCTTTTCAACCGGAGCCGCATCCATGCGGACATGTGCAGGAAATCCATGCGTACCGTACTGATCGTCGACGACAACCCCGCCGTGGGCGAGGCGCTGTCGCTGCTGCTGTCGCTGCACGATATCCGCCCGCTGGTGGCCCTGAACCAGGCCGAGGGGCTGGCCACGCTGGAGCGCGAGCGGGTGGACGTGGTGATCCAGGACATGAACTTCACCGCCGACACCACCTCGGGCGAGGAGGGCGTGGAGCTGTTCCGCGCGATCCGCGAGAGCCACCCCGACTTGCCGGTGATCCTGCTGACCGCGTGGACCCACCTGGAGACGGCGGTGGAGCTGGTGAAGGCCGGCGCCGCGGATTATCTCGCCAAGCCCTGGGACGACCACAAGCTGCTGGCCACGGTGGAGAACCTCTTGGAACTCTCCGAATCCACTCGCGAGGTGAGCCGCGCGCGGCGCGAGCGCCGCCGCCGCCGCGAAGTGCTGCAGAGCACCTACGACCTGGACAGCCTGGTGTTCGCCTCCGAGGCGATGGCGCGCACGCTGGAGCTGGCCTGCCAAGTGGCGCGCGCCGAGGTGCCGATCCTGATCACCGGGCCGAATGGTGCGGGCAAGGAGCGCATCGCGGCGATCGTGCATGCGAACTCGCTGGTGAAGAAGGGCCCGTTCGTGGCGGTGAACTGCGGCGCGCTGCCGGGCGAGCTGATCGAGGCCGAGCTGTTCGGCGCCGACGCTGGCGCCTATACCGGCGCGAACAAGGCGCGCGAGGGCCGCTTCGAGCTGGCCGACGGCGGCACGCTGTTCCTCGACGAGATCGGCAACCTGCCGCTGCCGGGCCAGATGAAGCTGCTGCGCGTGCTGGAAACCGGCCAGTTCGAGCGGCTGGGCTCGGGCAAGACGCGCCAAGCCAAGGTGCGCGTGCTGTCGGCGACGAACGCCGACCTCAAGGCGATGATCCGCGCCGGCACCTTCCGCGAGGACCTGTACTACCGCCTCAACGTGATCGAGGTGAACCTGCCGCCGCTGGCCGAGCGCATCGACGACATCCTGCCGCTGGCCGAGCATTTCCTGGCCGACCGCGCCATGCTGGGCGACGCCGCGCGCGAGGCGCTGCTGGCCTATCCGTGGCCGGGCAACGTGCGCGAGCTGAAGAACGCGATCGAGCGCGCGGCGCTGCTGGCTGGCGGCAAGCCGATCACGCCGGAGCTGCTCAACCTGCCGCAAGTCGCACCGGCCGCCGTGCGCAACCTCGACGAACCCAGCCGCGAGGCGGTGGAGGGCGCGCTGCACCAGGCCGAGGGCGTGGTGAGCCGCGCCGCGCAGGTGCTGGGCTTGTCGCGACAGGCGCTGTACCGGCGCATGGAGCGTTACGGGCTGACGGCGTCGGCGTGACGTATGTCCCTTGCCGTCATCATGGCGGCATGGAAAGCTGCCGCAGCGTTCATGCTTCCGGATCCGGGGATTGCCATGCGTACCAGAAACCTCGTTGTCCTGCCGCTGTGCCTGCTGGCCTTCGCGGTCACGGCACAGACGGCGCCCGACCAGTGGGCGCGCGTCGCGCCTTCCGCCAGTGTCGCCGCTCCGCGCGACTACGCCGTGCACGCCGACAAGGCCAAGCCCTCGCCGTTCAAGTTCAAGGAATCGCGCAAGACCTGGGAGAAGGAGCCGCCGGCGCCGCGCGCGAACGACCAGAACGCGGTGATGGGCACCGGGCGCGCCTGGCAGAACGGCCAGCCGCCGGTGAGCTGCGCGCAGACGCCGCACGATCCGGCATGCCGTTGAGCCTCGCCACGCCCAAGCAGGGTTGCCGCTGATGTGGCGCCGCCTGAATTCGTTGCAGTTCCGGCTGACCCTGCTGCTCGCGGTGGCCGCGGTGGCTGGCGCGCTGGTCTACGTGGGCCTGACCCAGTGGCCGCTGCCGCAACTGTTCGACTGGCTGCACAAGGATTTGTCGGTGTCGCTGCGCACGCCGGCGCAACTGGGCATGTACGGTGGCCTCGTGGTCAGTGCGCTGGTGCTGCTGCCGCTGGCCTGGTGGCTGGCATATCTGGTGATGTCGCCGCTGAGCCGGCTGCTGCGCGCGCTGGAAGGCGCGGTGGCGAGCTACCGCGACGGCGATTTCAGCTTCTCCATCGCGGCACGCCGCAGCGACGAACTGGGCGAACTGATCCGCATGCACAACGCGCTGGGCCAGACCCTGCGCGAGCAGCGCCAGCACCTGGTGCAGCGCGAGCTGCTGCTGGAGACGGTGGTGCAGAACACGCCGGTGGCGCTGGTGCTCACCGACGGCAACGGCCGCGTGGTCTATTCCAACATCGCCTCGCGCCACCTGTTCAACGAGGGCAAGAGCCTCAACGGGCTGGATTTCACCGAGTTGCTGACCGAGGCGCCGGAGGCCTTGTCGCGCGCAGTGCAGGGCGGCGAGGACGCGCTGCTCAGCGTGGAGATGGACGGCAGCGAGGAAACCTTCCACCTGTCACAGCGCGCGTTCCGCCTGCAGGGGCGGCCGCACCGACTGCACCTGTTCCGGCGCATGACGCGCGAGCTGTCGCGGCAGGAAGTGGCGACCTGGAAGCGGGTGATCCGGGTGATCAGCCACGAGCTCAACAACTCGCTGGCGCCGATCTCCTCGCTGGCGCACTCCGGTGCCGAACTGGCACGCCGCGGCAACCTGGAGCGCCTGCCCGGCGTGTTCGCCACCATCGGCGAGCGCGCCAAGCACCTGCACGGCTTCATCGCCGGCTACGCCAGTTTCGCCAAGCTGCCGGCGCCGCAGCCGCAGACGGTGGAGTGGGAGCCGTTCCTCGCCTCGCTGGCGTTGCACTGCCATTACCGGCTTGCCGCGCCGGCACCTGCGCATCCCGGCCGCTTCGATCCGGTGCAGATCGAGCAGGTGCTGATCAACCTGATCAAGAACGCGCACGAATCCGGCGGCGCGGAGGATGAGGTCAGCCTGACCATCCTCGATGCCGGCAGCGAGCTGCGCATCGAGGTGGCCGATCGCGGCCCGGGCATGAGCGAAACCGTGCTGGCGCAGGCGTTGCTGCCGTTCTATTCCACCAAGCGCTCCGGTACCGGCCTCGGCCTTGCGTTGGCGCGCGAGATCGCCGAGGCGCATGGCGGACGGGTGCTGCTGGCCAACCGCGAAGGCGGGGGCCTGCGCGTGAGCCTGCGCCTGCCGCAGATCGGTTCGCGCTAGATGCGATTGCGGGGACGGCCGCAGGAGCGGCTGCAGGAGCGACTTCAGCCGCGATCTCCCGCCACGCCGGTCGCGGCTGAAGCCGCTCCTACGACAACCGATGTGCTCGCCTATACTGCAGCTCTCACTGGGGAATGGAGCAGGTCATGGGACAGTTTCTTGCGCTGGTCATCGTGGTGCTGGTGGTGGTCACCCTGCTCAAGATGGTGCGCATCGTGCCGCAAGGCTACGAATGGACGGTGGAGACCTTCGGCAAGTACACCCGCACGCTCACGCCGGGCCTGCATCTGCTGATCCCGGTCTACCAGGGCGTCGGCCGCAAGATGAACATGATGGAACAGGTGCTGGACGTGCCCTCGCAGGACGTCATCACCAAGGACAACGCCGTGGTGCGCGTGGACGGCGTGGTGTTCTATCAGGTGCTGGACGCGGCCAAGGCGGCCTACGAGGTGGCGCAGCTGGAGCAGGCCACGCTGGCGCTGATCATGACCAACATCCGTACCGTGCTCGGCTCGCTGGACCTGGACGAATCCCTGAGCCAGCGCGACGCGATCAACGCCAAGCTGCTGCGCGTGGTGGACGAGGCCACGCACCCCTGGGGCGTCAAGGTCAACCGCATCGAGATCAAGGACATCGCCCCGCCGCGCGACCTGGTGGACGCGATGGCGCGCCAGATGAAGGCCGAGCGCGAGAAGCGCGCGAACATCCTCGACGCCGAGGGCTTCCGCCAGGCGGCGATCCTCAAGGCCGAGGGCGAGAAGCAGTCGGTGATCCTCGCCGCCGAGGGCGAGAAGGAAGCCGCGTTCCGCGCCGCCGAGGCGCGCGAGCGTTCCGCTGCCGCCGAAGCCAAGGCCACCACCCTGGTGTCCGATGCGATTTCCAGCGGCAACGTCAACGCGTTGAACTACTTCGTCGCCAACAACTACGTGGATGCGCTGAAGGCGATGGCCGCCTCGCCGAACCAGAAGATGCTGCTGCTGCCGATCGAGGCCACCGGCGTGATCGGCGCGATGGCCGGCATCGCGGAGCTGGCCAAGGAGTCGCTGGGGCAGCAGCAGGCGGCCGCCAAGGCGGTGCCGCCACCGCGCTGACGGAAAGCCCCTCTCCCCCGGCCCCTCTCCCGCAAGCGGGCGAGGGGGCTGCGGGAGTTTCTCCCCTCTCCCGCTTGCGGGAGAGGGGCCGGGGGAGAGGGGGGCTTTTCACGGAGGAATCAGGCATGAGCAACCTGGATCACGCCAAATCCATGCGCTCGGCGCAGACCCTTGCCGAGGAGCGGCTTTGGTATTTTCTGCGTGCCCACCGCTTCCTCGGCCTCAAGTTCAAGCGCCAGAAACCGGTCGGCCCCTATATCGTCGACTTCATTTGCATGGAACGCGGCCTCGTGATCGAACTCGACGGCAGCCAACATGGCGATCAAGTCGCCTATGATCTTGAGCGTGATGCGTGGCTGGCGGGGCAGGGATTGACCGTACTGCGCTTCTGGAACCACGACGTGATGGATCGAACGGAAAACGTGCTGGAGCGCATCGGGCAATTCGTCGAAGCCGTGCCCTCTCCCCCAGCCCCTCTCCCGCAGGCGGGAGAGGGGAGCCAATAGCCAGGATTTCCCATGCTCGGACAGATCGCAACGCACTACCTGTGGTGGATCCTCGCCCTGCTGCTGATCGCGGGTGAGGTGATGGTGCCCGGCTATTTCCTGCTGTGGATCGGCATCGCCGCGGCCGCGATGGGCGTGCTGCTGTGGCTGATTCCCGGCCTGGGCCTGCTGGCGCAGGCGGTGTTGTTCGCGCTGCTGGCGCTGGCTGCCTGCTTCGCCTACGCGCGCTGGCTGCGGCCGCGGATCGAGCGGCGCGTGCCCGGCGGCGAACGGCTGAACCGCCGCGGCGAGCAGATGATCGGCCAGCGCTACGAGCTGATCGAGCCCATCGTCAACGGCCGTGGCAAGGTGCGCGTGGGCGATGGCCAGTGGCTGGTCAGCGGGCCGGACCTGCCGCTGGGCAGCACGGTGGAGGTGGTGGCGGTGGACGGCACCACGCTCAAGGTGCGCGCCGCTGCATGAATACACCAGCCGCGGGTTCCCGGCCAATCGCCACCGCGGCGTTGGAGCCTGCTCATGTTCTCCAGGCGCGCCGCGCCGGAGGCTGTTTGCCCGCAGGGCGAGGAAGAACGAGGAAGTGGACGTCCGTCCACGACCAAGTGATGACGTGGTCATGCGGGCAAACAGCCCCGGCCCTGCGGGTTGTCATCGAGTGGCCGCCATGCGGCAGCGCGCGGCTTGGCCTGACGGCCAGTCAGGCGCTGCGCCACGCACCACCACCTGACGACCGCTCGATGGCAACGCGGGGTATCTGGAGATCATGAGCAGGCTCCCAAACACGCGCATCGCCTTCCTGCTGGAACTGGCGCGGCGGTTGCACCAGTACGGCACCTCGGCGCCGCGACTGGAGATGGCGATCGACCTTTCGGCGCGGCGACTGGGCCTGCAGGCCGACGTGTGGTCCAGCCCCACCGCGATCATCATCTCGTTCTCCGACCTGGGGCAGGGCGACGAGGGCGTGGCGCAGACCACCCAGGTGATGCGTCTCGCCCCCGGCGACGTGAACCTGGCGCGACTGTGCGAGGCGGATGAGATCGCCGACCGGGTGATCGCGGGCGAGCTGGACCTGCGCGAAGGCTTCCGCCTGCTGCGCGCGCTGGGCGCGCCGGACACGCGCAAGGCCAGGATCACGACCGTTGCCAGCTACGGTCTGTCCGCCGCCAGCATCGCCGCGCTGTTCTTGCACAGCTCCTGGGTGGACCTGGTGGTGGCCGGGGTGATCGGCTCGCTGATCGGCGGCATCACCATCCTTTCCGCCACGCGGCCGCGATTGGCGGTAGCCAGCGACGCGATCAGCGCGATCGTGGCCACCGCGGTGGCGATCCTGGTCAGTGCCTTCGTGGTGCCGCTGGCGATCAAGTCGGTGGTGCTGGCGGCGCTGATCATCCTGGTGCCGGGCATGTCGCTCACCACCGCGGTGCGCGAGGTGTCCAGCGGGCACCTGGTGTCCGGCATGGCGCGCCTGGGCGGCGCCACGGCAACCCTGCTCAAGCTCACTTTCGGCACCGTGGCGGCCACCGAGGTCTGCGCCGCGTTCGGCATCCACGCGCGCGATTTCGCCCTGCCACCGCTACCGGGCTGGACCGACTGGCCGGCGCTGCTGGTGGCGGCGGTGGCGTTCGCCATGCTGTTCCGCGCGGCACGGCGCGACTGGCCGGCGGTGGTCGTGGCGGTGATCGCCGGCTACCTCGCCACGCGCTGGGGCGGCGAATTCTCCGGGCACCTGCCCAGCGCGCCGTTCGGCGTGTTCGTCGGTGGCCTGCTGGTCAGCGCGCTGGCCAACCTCTATGCGCGGCTGCGGCAGCGGCCGGGTGCGGTAATCCGCGAGCCGGGCATCCTGCTGCTGGTGCCGGGCAGCGTGGGTTTCCGCAGCGTGTCCTTCCTGCTCGAACGCGATACCACCCTGGGCATGGACACCGCCTTGCTGCTGCTCACCCTGCTGGTATCACTGGTGGCCGGCCTGCTGTTCGGCGAACTGCTGGTGTCACCCCGAAGATCTTTATGAAACAAAAACCGACCGAAACCGGCCAGCGTCCCGCTGCGAATGCCGCCACGATCGCGAACCCGCTCGGCCCGTTTGCCCCCCTCTCCCGCTTGCGGACGCGAAGAAGGGCCATGGATGGCCCTGTTCTGAGGAGCGAGGAAGAGGGTTGGGGAGAGGGCGCGCGCACGCGAATACCCGCTTGTGAATCCCCACAAAAAAACGCCGACCCGCAGGGCCGGCGTTTTCATGATGGGGTGTCTCGTGAAAAGTGCGGCCAAGAACGGCCGCCCATTTGATCCTCGCGATCATGGATGATCGCAAGGTACCGCACCCAATCAGATCAGCAGATCCTTTTCCTTCTTGCCGGCCTTCAGCGCCTCGTTGAACCAGCGCGGGCGCTTGCCGCGGCCGGACCAGGTCTGTTCCGCATTTGCCGGGTTGCGGTATTTCGGGGGCACGGTACCGCCACTGCGGCGCTTGCCGCGGGCGCCGCCGAAGATGTCGTCGAAGCTGTAACCCTCGGCCTTGATCAAGGCGTGGACCTTTTCGCGCAGCTTGACCACCTTTTCCTTGCGCAATTCATGCTGGCGCGATTGCGCCTTGGTGATCAGGTCATTGAGCTGATTGTGGTTGAGATTCTTGATATCGACGGCCATCGGAGACTCCCGGAACGATGAAATGGTGGTGGCTCGGATCAATGCAGGACAAATGGCATTGCCGGCGCGGTGGTCATTCTTGCGCAAATAAACCGTCTTTGCAAAGCGAGCGGTTTCACAAAAAAACCATGGTAGCGTGGCGGTATTGCGCGTGGCCATTAACCGGGATAATGGCCCGGAGAAACGCCCCGGCCGTGAAAACAAACGGCCGCGCATGGCGGCCGTTTGTCGTGGCATTGGCGACCGGTTTTAATCGAGCAGGCCGAGCAGTTCATCACGGGTCACGGCGCGGCTTTCCGCCTCGTGGCGGGCGCGGTATTCCAGCGTGCCGGCGGCGAGGCCGCGTTCGCTGACCACCACGCGGTGCGGGATGCCGATCAGTTCCATGTCGGCGAACATCGCGCCGGGGCGCAGGCCACGATTGTCCAGCACGGTCTCGATGCCGCGTGCGGCGAGCTCCTGGTAGAGCGATTCGGCGGCGGCGGCGATCTCCGGATTGCCCTTCGGATTGATCACGCAGACCGCCACGCGCCACGGCGCCATCGCCTCCGGCCAGACGATGCCGGCCTCGTCGTGGCGCTGCTCGATCGCGGCCGCCACGATGCGGCTGATGCCGATGCCGTAGCAGCCCATCAGCATCACCTGCGCCTTGCCCTGGTCGTCCAGCACGGTGGCGCCCAGTGCCTCGGCGTACTTGGGGCCGAGCTGGAACACGTGGCCTACTTCGATGCCGCGGGCGAGGTGTAGCGTGCCCTTGCCGTCGGGCGAGGGGTCGCCCTCGACCACCTGGCGGATGTCCTCGACGCGGGTGACGCGCGCATCGCGTTCCCAGTTGGCGCCGGTGTAGTGGGTGCCGTCCTGGTTGCCGCCACAGACGAAGTCGGCCAGCACGGCGGCGCTGCGGTCCACGATCACCGGGATGGCGTCTGGCAGGCCGGCCGGGCCGATGAAACCGGGGTGCGTGCCGGTGGCGGCGAGGATTTCCGCCTCGCTGGCGAGCGCGAATTCATCAGGCAATTCCGCCAGCTTGCCGGCCTTCACCTCGTTGAGTTCGTGGTCGCCGCGCAGGCACAGCGCCACCAGGCCGTCGCGGCCTTTCACCAGCAGGGTCTTCACGCATCGCGCGGGCACGACCTTGAGGAAGGCACTCACCTCGTCGATGGTTTTCTGGACGGGCGTATCCACTCGCTGCAGTTCGGCGGCAGGAGCGGGGCGGCTCGTCGCCGGCGCCAATGCCTCAGCCTTTTCCACATTCGCGGCGTAATCGGATCCATCGGAAAACACGATGGCATCCTCGCCCGAATCGGCCAGCACCTGGAATTCGTGGCTGGCATTGCCGCCGATCGCGCCGGTGTCGGCCTGCACCGCGCGGAATTTCAGGCCAAGGCGGGTGAAAATGCGCGCGTAGGCGTCGTACATCGCCTGGTAGGTTTCCGCCAGCGAATCCTGGCCGAGATGGAAGGAATAGGCGTCCTTCATCAGGAATTCGCGCGCGCGCATCACGCCGAAGCGCGGGCGGATCTCGTCGCGGAACTTGGTCTGGATCTGGTAGAAATTCACGGGCAGCTGCTTGTGGCTGTTGAGCTCGTTGCGCGCGTAATCGGTGATCACTTCCTCGGCAGTGGGCGCATAGCAGAATTCCTGCTCCTTGCGGTCCTTGATCTTCAACAGCTGGGGGCCGAATTTTTGCCAGCGGCCGGTTTCCTCCCACAGTTCCCGCGGCTGGATCGTGGGCATCAGCATTTCGACGGCGCCGGCGCGATTCATTTCCTCGCGCACCACGTTTTCCACCTTGCGCAGCACGCGCAGGCCCAGAGGCGACCAGGTATAGAGGCCGGAAGCGAGCTTGCGGATCATGCCGGCGCGCAGCATCAGCTGGTGGCTGGCGATCTCGGCGTCGGCGGGCACTTCCTTGACGGTGGCCAGATGGAATTGGCTGAGGCGCATGCAGGGCGATTCCGGACTGAAAGAAGCCGGATTATAGCCGCGCGGAACCGTCTCGACGGTTCCGCAGAGGCATGGCTTGCTCTGGCTCTGGTCGTCAAGCTAACGACTGAAGCTGTTCTTGCGCGAAACGAGCTACAGCCTCGAAACGCCCTGTTATTTTCCCGCGCAATACTGTTCGTATTGCGCTTGGGCGCTTTCGACCTGCTGCTTGCGCTGGGTGTCGTCCAGCAACGCGGGCTTGCCGTTCTCTTGCATCACCACCGGGCCGCTGCCCTGCAGGGTGGCGAGGTTGGATTTCAGCGTGGCGCACAGCTTGGCGCGGTTGTCCGGGGTGTCGGCCACCGGGCCTGCCGGGGCCGGTGCGCTGGCGGGCGCCGGCGCGGTTTCGGCGGCCGGTTGCGCGGCCGGGCTGGCAGGGGACTCCACGCCGCCGGCCAGCTTCACCTGCTGGAAACGGGTGCCCTCGGGCGGCGCCGATTGCGAGTAGTGCACCGTGCCCTTGGCGTCCGTCCACTTGTAGATTTGTTGGGCGACGGCCAGCGGGGCGACCAGCAGCAGCGCCACGACGATCAGCGAGCGGGACATGGAATTCTCCAGGGCAACGCGGAAATGGCCGGGGCTCCCCACCCCGGTGCATCGCATTAGTTAACCGCCCGCGTCGTCCGGACACAAGCGGGTGATGGTTTACACTGGGTCTATCCCGTCACGGATTGATCCATGAGCGACTTCCTGCCCGTGCGCCCGCCCCGGCATCGCGGCATCTACCTGCTGCCGAACCTGTTCACCACCGGGGCGATGGCGGCCGGTTTCTACGCGATCGTCGCCAGCATCGGCGGCCGTTATGGTGACGCGGCGGTGGCGGTGTTCATCGCAGCGCTGCTGGACGGCATGGATGGCCGCGTGGCGCGGCTTACCGGCACCCAGAGCGAATTCGGCGTGCAGTACGACTCGTTGTCCGACCTGGTCAGCTTCGGCCTGGCGCCGGCACTGGTGATGTACACGTGGTCGCTGTCCACGTTGCGCGACTTCGGCCCGCTGTGGGGCAAGCTGGGCTGGGCTGCGGCCTTCATCTACGCCGCCTGCGCCGCGCTGCGGCTGGCGCGCTTCAACACCCAGGTGGGCGTGGCGGACAAGCGCTATTTCCAGGGCCTGGCCAGTCCGGCCGCGGCGGCGGTGTGCATGTCCTTCGTGTGGAGCATGGACAAGTCGGATGTCACCGGTGCCGAGCTGTGCTTCATCACGCCGTGGATCGCGGCGATCACCGGCCTGCTGATGGTCAGCCGCTTCCGCTATTTCAGCTTCAAGTCGCTGCCGCTGGGCGACCGCCAGCTCGTGCCTTTCGTGTGGATCGTGGCGGCACTGCTGATCCTCGTGCTGCTCTACCTCGATCCGCCGCGCGTGTTGCTGGCCGGTTTCACGGTCTACCTGCTGTCCGGCCCGGTGCTGACCCTGTGGGGGCTGGCTGCGCACCGCCGTCGTGGACGGCGCGGGGGTGTGGCGTGAACGCGCAGGCTGTCGCGCCCGCCGGTGCCTCGCACCGTGCCCGCGTGCTGCGTGCGCTGGGCCTGACGCCATGGTTGCGTCGGCAGGTGGGGGCGGACGGCGTGATGCCGTCGCTGGACGACGAGCCGTCGCCGGCCAGCGCCAATGCCGATTGCGTGGTGCTGTTGCCGGCGACGTGCGGCACGCGCGAGCTGGATCTGCTGGGCCGTGCCCTGAACTCCGCCGGCGCCGCCCTGGCGCGCGCCGGACGCGTGCGGGTGCAGCCCGGTGAAGCGGAGATCGCCGTGCCGCAGGCGCGCGCCTACCTGGCCTGCGGCGAGGCGCAGGCGCATGCGCTGGGTCGCAGCCTGCCGATGCAGGCGACCGCGCAGGCGCAGATCGTGCTGGTGGACGAGCCAGGCCTCCTGCTGGGCGACGCGGCCGCCAAGCGGCGGTTGTGGATCGCCCTGCGCACCCTGCGCCGCAGCCTGGCCACGACGGGGCACTGAGCGCCATGGTCGCGGTCGCCCGGCCGGCCAGCCACATGCGCCTGATGCGCATGGACGACCTTGACGAGGTCGCGGCGGTGGAGCAGGCCTCCTATGACTTCCCGTGGACGCGCGGCATCTTCGCCGACTGCCTCAAGGCGGGTCATCCGTGCTGGGTGCTGTGCATCGACGACGATGTCGCCGGCTACGGCGTGTTGTCGGTGGGCGCGGGCGAGGCACACGTGCTCAACATCTGCATCGCCCCCGCGTACCGTGGCCAGGGCCTGGGGCGGCACCTGCTGGGTCGCTTGCTGGACGTAGCGCGCTGGAGCGGCGCGCAGCGCGTGTTCCTCGAAGTGCGGCCGTCGAATCCGCTGGCCAAGGCGCTGTACGAGTCGGTGGGCTTTCGCGAGATCGGCCGCAGGCCGCGCTATTACCCGGCGAAGGATGGGCGCGAGGATGCGATCGTGATGGCCCTCAATATCGCTGGAAGCGATATTGAGAAATAGGTAAAGGACGCTCTGGCTCTTCCTGCCAAGCACCCCTCCCCCAACTCCTCCCCCGCAAGCGGGGGAGGGGAGCAAGTTGCTCAGCCTTCCAGCTTTCCCGCCTGCTCGCGCATCGCTGCAAGCTGGGTATTCCAGTCCACGATGCGCTGCCGTTCCTGTGCCACCACTTCCGCGGGGGCATTGGCCACGAAGTTCGCGTTGCCGAGCTTGCCCTCGCACTTTTTGATCTCGCCTTCGACGCGGGCGATTTCCTTGGCGAGGCGCGCCTGTTCGGCGCCGAGGTCGATCAGCCCGGCCAGCGGAATCAGCACGCGCAGCGAGCCCACCACGGCGGCCGCGGCGGCCGGTTCCGCGGCGCCAGGGGCTATCCATTGCGGTGCCTCGGTGCGGGCGAGGAAGGCGATCTGCGCGGCGAACTTCGCGGCGCGGGCGCGATCCGTGGCCTCGCCGCCGGCGAGCAACAGCGGAATGGTCTTGCCCGGCGCGATGTTCATCTCCGAACGGATCCTGCGGATACCCGACAGCACCGCCTTGAACCATTCGATCTCGGCGGTTGCCGCGTCGTCGGAGGCGAAGTCTGCGGCGTGCGGGTAGGGGCGCGCATACACGCTGGATTCGGCCACGCCGAGACGTGGCGCCACTTCCTGGAAGATTTCTTCGGTGATGAACGGAATCACCGGGTGCAGCGCACGCAGCACGGCTTCCAGCACCACCAGCAGCGTGTGCCGCGTGGACGCCGCGGCGGCCGCGTCTTCGCCGTTGAGTGCCGGCTTCGACAGCTCAAGGAACCAGTCGCAGTACTCGTTCCACACGAACTCGTACAGCGCTTGCGCCAGATGATCGAAGCGGTACGAAACGAAGTGCTGTTCGACTTCGGCCAGCGTCTGGCCGAGGCGGGTCAAGATCCACCGCTCAGCCTCGGTCGCCGGTGTGCCGGCAGGGGTGGGAGCCTGTCCTTCGGGCAGATTCATCAGCACGAAGCGCGCCGCATTCCACAGCTTGTTGCAGAACGCCTTGTAGCCCTCGGCGCGCTTCAGGTCGAAGTTGATGGTGCGGCTGTAGCTGGCCAGCGCGGCGAAGGTGAAGCGCAGCGCGTCGGTGCCGATCGGCTTGATGCCGTCGGGGTATTCCTTGCGGATGCGCTTCTCCACCTTCTCGCGCACCTGCGGTATCAGCAGCGATTTGGTGGACTTCGCCACCAGCGGTTCCAGCTCGATGCCGTCGATCAGATCCAGCGGGTCCAGGGTGTTGCCCTTGGACTTGGACATCTTCTGGCCTTCGGCATCGCGCACGATGGCGTTGATGTAGACCTCGCGGAACGGCACCTGGCCGGTGAAGTATTTGGTCGCCATCACCATGCGGGCGACCCAGAAGAAGATGATGTCGAAGCCGGTGACCAGCACGGCGCTGGGCAGGTAGATGCGGTCGTGCGACCAGTCGGCGACGACGTTGCCGTTTGCGTCCTTCACCGGGCCATCCAGCGGCCAGCCCAAGGTGGAGAACGGCCACAGCGCGGAGCTGAACCAGGTGTCCAGCACGTCCTCGTCCTGCTTCAGCGCGCCCGCCGGCGCGACCTGCGCATGCGCGCGCGCGTCGGCCTCGTCCTCGCCCACGAAGATGTTGCCGGCGTCGTCGTACCACGCCGGGATGCGATGGCCCCACCACAGCTGGCGGCTGATGCACCAGTCCTGGATGTTGTCCAGCCACTGCGTGTAGGTGGTGCTCCAGTTCTCCGGCACGAACTTGATCTCGCCCGAGCGCACGGCATCGAGCGCGGGTTCGGTGATCGCCTTGCGGCCGCCCGGACGGCCATCCGTCTGGACGTCCGAGGTGAGATCGACGAACCACTGGTCGGTGAGCATCGGTTCGATCACCGCGTCCGAACGCTGGCTCACCGGCACCTGCAGCTTGTGCGACTTGGTCTCGACCAGCAGGCCGGCGGCTTCCAGGTCGGCCAACACGCGCTTGCGGGCGTCGTAGCGATCCAGCCCGCGATAGGTCTCGGGCGCGTTGTCGTTGACCTTGGCGTCCAGCGTGAAGATGGTGATCGGCGGCAGCTTGTGGCGCACGCCGATGGCGTAATCGTTGAAGTCGTGCGCCGGGGTGATCTTCACGCAGCCGGTGCCGAACTCGCGGTCCACATAGTCGTCGGCGATCACCGGGATCTGCCGGCCGCTGAGCGGCAGGGTGAGCGTCTTGCCGACCAGGTGGGCGTAGCGCTCGTCCTCCGGGTGCACGGCCACGGCCACGTCGCCCAGCATGGTTTCCGGACGGGTGGTGGCGACCACCAGCGATTCGTCGCTGCCGGCAACCGGATAGCGGATCGACCACATGTGCCCATCGCGCTCGACGTTGTTCACTTCGAGGTCGGACACGGCGGTGCCCAGCACCGGATCCCAGTTCACCAGCCGGTTGCCGCGGTAGATCAGGCCGGCGCGGTACCACTCCACGAACACCTTGCGCACCGCGGCGGACAGGCCTTCGTCCATGGTGAAGCGCTCGCGCGACCAGTCGGCGGCGGCGCCGATGCGGCGCATCTGGTTCGTGATGGTGGAGCCGGACTCCTCCTTCCACTGCCACACGCGCTCCACGAACGGTTCGCGGCCCAGGTCGTGGCGGGTCTTGCCCTCGGCGGCGAGCTGGTTCTCCACGATCTTCTGGGTGGCGATGCCCGCATGATCGGTGCCCACCTGCCACAGCACGTTCATGCCGCGCATGCGCTGGTAGCGCACCAGCATGTCCATCACGGTCTGCTGGAAGGCATGGCCCATGTGCAGCGTGCCGGTGACGTTCGGCGGCGGCAGCAGGATGCAGTAGGGCTCGCCCGAGCCCGTGGGCTTGAACGCGCCGCTGGCTTCCCAGCGGGCGTACCACGTCGACTCGATCTGGGCGGGTTCGAAACTCTTTTCCATGGGGGCTCGCGATGGCGCGCACCGGTCGGGTGCGGGATCTGGCGTCAAAGCTTGGAATTGTACGGCAGGGGCAGGGCTGACAAAACGCGGGCGCCCCCGGCAGCCCCGCTGCCGGGCGGCCACGGGCGGCTCAGGGTTCGACCAGCTCGCCGCCCCAGCTGGCGGGATCCGCATCGGCGACGGTCTGCGTGAACGTCCACAGGTGGCCGCCGGGATCCATCGCCGAATACTGGCGCTCGCCGTAGGGCCAACTGGCCGGCTCGCTGACGATGCGGGCTCCTGCCGCGAGGGCCTGCGCATGGTGCGCATCGGCGTCGTCCACCCGCACCATCACGGACTGCCGCGGCAAATGTTCGCCGTTTTCCGGACCGGCATCGCTGGCCACTACCGCGCCGTCGCCGTAGGCGAGCTGGACGCGGTGGTCGCCGATGCGCAGCCGTGGGCGGAACCCGAATGCCCGGCACAGCCAGTCGGCCGCCGCAGGCACATCGGCGTAGCCGAGCACGGGGATGATGGTGGCGTTCGGGATGGATCGATTGCTGCGCATGAGCGGATCTCCATGCCGCTGCCTGCCCGATGCAGGGTGCGGGCGGCGAGGCCCGATGCCCCGCCCGGGGATCATCCCAACTTCTGCGTGATCACGTAAGTGGCGATGGCGCAGGCGTTGGCGACATTCATCGACGAATTGTGGCCCCGCATCGGGATATGCACGGTGGCGTCCGTGGCGTCGAGCAGGGCCTGGCAGATGCCGACGCTCTCGTTGCCGAGCACCAGGCAGATCCGGTCGCCCGGAGCAATCCGCAGTTGCTCCAATGCGATGCTGGCCGAGCTGAGTTCGAGGCCGATGATGCGGTAGCCGACGGCCTTCAGCGCGGCCACCACGGGCAGGGGATCGCTGGCGTACTCCCAAGGCACGTGCTGCTCGGTGTGGCGCGCGGCGGTGTGCAGCTTGGGATGCGGCGGCGTGCAGGTCGTGCCGGCGAGGAAGAGCTTTTCCACGCCCAACGCATCCGCGAGGCGGAACAGGCTGCCCACGTTCGCCGGCCGCCGCACGTTCTGCGCAAGCAGGCAGAGCGGATACCTGCCTGTCGCCGGGCGGTGCGCGTGGTGGTCGAGCTGGGTGTCGGGCATGTCTGGATGCGTCCAGCATGTTTGTAGGAGCGCATCTTGTGCGCGATGGCCTTGGCCTTCGATCAGGGCGAAAAGCTTTCGCGCACAGGGTGCGCTCCTGCAAGCGGAATCAGGCCGCGTAGGTACGATGCTTGTTGATGGTGTCGCGCAGTTCCATTGCGGCGGCACGCGCGGCCTGCGCGAAATCCTCGCCGCTGCCGGCGTAGAGGATGGCGCGCGAGGAGCTGATCATCAGGCCGGTGCCATCGGCGGTGAGCCCGTGCCTGAGCACGGCGGCCACGTCGCCGCCCTGGGCGCCGATGCCGGGCACCAGCAGCGGCATGCCGCCCACCACGTCGCGCACCTGGCCCAGTTCCTCCGGCCAGGTGGCGCCGGTGACCAGGGCGCAGTTGCCGTGGGCGTTCCATTCGCGCGCGATGGTTTCGGCCACGCGCAGGTAGAGTGGAACGCCACCGCAGTCCAGCGCCTGGAAGTCCGCGCCGCCGGGGTTGGAGGTGCGGCAGAGCAGGACCACGCCCTTGTCGGCGCGGTCGAGGAAGGGTTGCGCCGAGTCGCGACCGAGGTAGGGGTTCAGCGTCACCGCATCGGCGCGGTAGCGTTCGAACGCCTCGCTGGCGTAGTGCTGCGCGGTGCTGCCGATGTCGCCGCGCTTGGCGTCGAGGATCACCGGCACGCCGGGATGTTTCTCGTGGATATGCGCGATCAGCCGCTCCAGCGCCTCTTCCGCGCGCAGCGCCGCGAAGTGCGCGATCTGCGGCTTGAACGCGCAGGCGAGGTCGGCGGTGGCGTCGACGATGGCGGCGCAGAACGCGAACACGGCGTCGGGCATGTCGCGCAGGTGCGCGGGGAATTTCGCCGGTTCCGGATCGAGGCCCACGCAGACCAGCGTGCCATGCTCGCGCCAGCGCCGCTGCAAGGTGTCGTGGAAGCGCATGGCAAGTGCCTCGGGCAAGGAAGTGGCTGCGTAGTCTAAGCGAAGCGCAGCGGGCACGCGGCATGGCGAACGGGTTGGCAGGATCGTGCCGATGGACATGTTTGGCTTTCCATTTGTGCCTGATCGGACCTAAGGTCCCAAGGAATGTGCCGAATCCATCGGGACATTCCCCGCATCTTTCGCCGATCGCGACGCACCTGACCAAGGGTTTCACCATGTCGAAAAAATGCACGCCTTCCGCCGATGCTTCCACCGTCGTCGACCCTTCGCGCCGCAACGTCCTGCGGCTCTCGGGCATCGCCGGCCTGGCACTCGCCGGTTCGGCATTGCTGCCCGCCGAAGCAAAGGCCGAGACAGGTACGGCATCCGTCGAACCGGTGGCGGCCGGGGCCGGCTTTGCTGTGCAGGCCGCCATCGCGACGCCGATCCGTCCGCCGGCCGTGCCCCTGGCGGTGCGCCAGCCCTACCTGAGCACCTGGCTGCCAGCAACGCTGTTGCCCGGCAATGCGCCGCAGTTCTGGCAGGGCAGTTCCACGGGGATGGTGGGTCTGGTCCGCATCGATGGCGTGGCCTGGCTGTTCATGGGCGACGGCAAGATCGTCCAGGCCATTCCCGACGGCAACCACGGCAAGCAGGCCACGGTCGAGGACTTCCCGCGCGCCATGCGACAGACCGCGTTGCGCGTCACGGCGACGCGCTCGTGCTTCACCCTGCAAGGCGGCGGCGTCGAGCTGGCGGTGGACTTTCTTTCGCCGGTGGAGCCGGGCGACAACCGCCGCCAGTCGATTCCGATGAGCTACGTGCGCGTGTCGGCGCGCAGCGCTGATGGCGCATCCCACACCGTGCAGGTCTACATGGAAATCACCGGCGACTGGGCCGGCGACGATGCCGCGCAGGAGCTGGTGGTCGCGCGCGGCGATTCACCGGCCGCCCGGACCTGGACGCTGGCACTCGCCAAACCGCAGCCGCTGGCGGAGCAGCACGAGTTCGCGGCCTGGGGCCGGGTGCTGTGGTCGACGCCGGCGCGCGACGGCGTCAGCCTGCAGGCGGGCGACCGACTGAAACTGCGGGCACGCTTCGCCGGACACGGTTCGCTCGACGGCAGCAACGAGGCAGCGCTCAGCACGGTCAAGGCACTGCCGGCGTTGGCGCTGGCGGTCGATCTCGGCCATTGCGGTGCTGCTGCAAGCGCGGCGGATTTCGTGGTCGGCCAGGTGCGCGAGCAGTGCATCAACTACCTGGGGCGGCCGTTGCGCGCGCTGTGGACGAAGCATTTCGGTGACTGGAAGGCGATGCTGGATTTCTTCCATGGCGATGCCGCGGCGGCACGGCAGCGGGCCGATACGCTCGATGTGCGCATCAGTCGCGACGCGCGTGCCTTCGGCGGGGAGCGCTACGAAGGGTTATGCGTGCTCGCGTTGCGACAAGCCTATGCCGGTACCGAACTGGTGCTGGGGCCGGACGGTACGCCGTGGGCGTTCCTGAAGGAGATTTCCAGCGACGGCAACGTGTCCACCGTGGACGTGCTTTACCCGGCCTCGCCCGTGTGGATGTACCTCGATCCCGACTATCTGCGCATGCTGCTGCTGCCCCTGCTCGATTATGCCGGGCATGGCGGATGGCCGAAGCCCTATGCCGAGCACGACCTCGGCTCCGCCTACCCGCAGGCGACCGGCCACAACGACGGCAAGGAAGAGGACATGCCGGTGGAGGAGAGCGGCGACATGCTGATCATGATCGCCACCTGGCTGCGCCGCGTGCCGCGCGCCGATGCACAGGCCTTCGCCAGCCGCCATTACCCGCTGCTGGAAAAGTGGGCGCAGTACCTGGAACGGAACCTGCCTGATCCGGGCTTCCAGAACCAGACGGATGACTTCGCCGGCTCGATCGCGCACAGCGTCAACCTGGCGCTGAAAGGCATCGTGGCCTTGGCCGCGATGGGGCAGGTGGCCGGGCTCGCCGGCCATGCCGACGATGCAGCGCACTACCGCGACCGGGCGCGCAAGGACATCACGTACTGGGCCGCGCGTGCGAAGGATCCGCAAGCCCCGCACCTGGACCTGACCTATCACGATGCGGGCGGGCAAGGTACGTGGGGGACGCTCTACAACGGCTTTGCGGACACCGTGCTGGGCACGGGCCTGATTCCAGCGGAAATCCGTGCCATGCAGGCGGCCTGGTATCGAGGGCAATGCAATGCCTTCGGGCTCCCGTTGCAGGTGCCGCACAGTTATGCCAAGTCGGACTGGGCGCTGTTCACGGCGGCATGGCTGGCCGACCAGCCGGTGGCGCAGGAGTTGATCGATCGCGTCTATGCCTACGCCGATGGCACACCCGACCGCGTGCCGTTCTGCGATCTCTACAACACCGTCACCGCTGCTCGTGTTGCTTTCCAGGCACGTCCGGTGCAAGGCGGCATCTTCGCGCCCCTCGCCGTACGAAGCATGCAGCAGCCTGCTCATTAGCCAGGCCGATGGGACTTGGCAGGAGACCAGTGGGCCAGCCTGCGCCCGCTCCTGCGCTGCGACTTCGTCATGGGATAGCGGGTCGACGGGGGCCGCCGACCGTTCGCGGCGCCATTTTTTGCGCCGCAGCGTGACTTATCGAGT
This sequence comes from Rhodanobacter sp. C06, assembly GCF_002001105.1. GTDB lineage: Bacteria > Pseudomonadota > Gammaproteobacteria > Xanthomonadales > Rhodanobacteraceae > Rhodanobacter_A. The sequence continues at coordinate 138,001 of NZ_MUNP01000077.1, forward strand.
TCGAGGTGTAGGTTTCGGCTGAAGCCTTAAGATCGATCCAAGTCATTGTGATCCACATCACGCCAGTGACACGAGGGGTGGATGCGGCTTCGGCCGCGTGACGATTGGGCAGGAGTGGGCTGCCCGGGATGTCACGGCTCCTGTCTGGCGGGTTGACGGGGTTTGAGAAATGCAACCACCGAAGCCATCGGTATTTCCCCTGTGACGTGCCTGCATGCACCAGGCATGTGCGGGTGCGTGGGCGGAATTCCTGTCCCAGCAGGTTCCGTGGCAACCGGCCGCTTTCGCGGCCTTCGATCCGGGCAATCGCAGTAACGCGTTCGGGATTTTGAAGTGTCGGTCGACGACGGGCATGCGCCCGTTGGCTGATGAAAATTTGGATCGATTCAGTGTTGGAGGGAGCAAGAAAGCGGCGACCACGCATCCGGTTCATGCGATCGAACGGAGCGCCTTGCGCCGATTCCAGTGAACGCATATCAACGGAGATACTGAAGATGACTTACCTGCCTCATGCCTTTGCCCGCAAGCCGCTCTACGCCGCGTTAGCCGCGGCGAGCCTGTCGCTCGGTGGTCTCGGAATCCCCGCGGCCGCCTTGGCCGCCCAGACGGCGACGCCCGTCGCGACCGCGACGCCACCGCCGGCACAAACATCCGGCGGCGCGCAATCATCCGACGACACGGCGGCAAAGACGGCAGGCAAGAAAAAGAGCGACAAGAACGGCAAGCCCATCCTCTTGCCCGGCGTGATCGTCACGAGCTACCGCCAGTCGATCGACCAGAACCTGCAGGACAAGCGCGATTCCAACGCCATCGTCGAGGTCATCAACGCGCAGAACATCGCGCAGTTCCCCGCCAAGAACATCGCCGACGCGCTGGCGCACGTGCCCGGCGTGGTCATCACCCGCGAATCCGGCGAAGGCAAGACAGTCAGCATCCGCGGCCTCGCGCCCGAGCTGACGCTGACGGAATTGAACGGCAACTACGTGGCCTCGGCCGATACCTCGGCCGGTCTGACGCGCTCGTTCAACTATTCGATGATGCCGGCCAACATGTTCTCGGACATCAAGCTCTACAAGAGCCTGGAAGCGCGCCTGGACGAGGGCGGCATCGGCGGCAACGTGGACCTGCGCACGCGCCGTCCGCTGGAGATGGCGGCGAACGACGGCTTCGTGTCCGTCAACGGCGCGGGTTCCGACAACAGCGGCAAGATCACGCCGCAGGTCTCGGCGTTGTGGTCGTGGAAGAACAAGGACCAGACCTTTGGCGTCCTGCTTGCGGGCACGTACCAGAAGCGCCGGGACATCGACTACACGGCCAATGCGTCGAGCTGGCACTGGTGGGCCGACAACTGCTCCGACCACGCAACGTGCACCCAGCCGCCCACGGATGTACACGGCAACCAGTACGACCCCGCCGTGGCCTCCAACATCGACCTGTGGGGCAACGGCGAGGTCGACCAATCCGGCAGGCAGTATTCGGGCTACTGGATGCCGCAGCAGTTCTCCACCAGCCGGAACCAGCTGGACCTGAAGACCAAGGGCGTCCAGGCCACCATGCAGTTCAAGCCCAGCGATCATTTCCTGCTGACGGGCAACTACTTCCGCTTCCAGCGGCAGCAGACCCAGATCACCAATACCCTGGAGGTTCCCGAGTGGGGCCTGCCCAGCAACAACAATTTTGACGACCAGCAGGGCCGGCTGCTCGCGCCCAATGGCCTGACGTTCGATCCCTCGCACACCGTCGTTACCGGTGCGAACTACGTGCTGCCGCCCCCGGGCCAGGGCTGCAATGCGACGACGAACCCCAGCACCGGCGCGCAGCGGCAGCCGGTGGACGTCTGCTCGACGGAGATCCCCTGGCTCAACGGCAACTACTCCGTGGAGAAGGCCACCTCGCAGACCCTCAACCTCGAAGGCGAATGGGACAACGGCGGCGACCTCAGCGGGACGTTCAACGTCGGCCGTACCTGGGCGACGGGCGGCCCGTCGATCGAGCTGGGCATGGCGGCCAAGCCGCGCAACTTCGTCAACGGCCAGTGGGTGGACGGCAGCAACGGGGCCGCGTGGACGCTGAACGGCAAGCCGACCATCACGGCGGCGCCTGACGTGCTGCAGAACATGCTGGCCGGCGAGGGCCAGGTGGACCTCGGTTCGACCGGCTCCAACATGGTCAATACCCGCACCTCGCAGAATTTCGCCCAGGCGGACTTCACCTGGGCCTTCGACAACGGCTGGCTGCAATCGCTGCAGTTCGGTGCGAAGTACCGCGACAACCGCGCCGAGCAGCAGAACAACGAACTGCGCTGGTACTGCAAGGGCACCACGCTGCAGTTCCAGACCTGCGACCCGAACGCCGGCCAGCTGCCGGCGGGCTTCCTCGAACCGAGCATGCTCGACGGCAACACCGAGGCCTACAACGACAGCATCTTCCCGGCGATCAACTTCCCGGCCTACTACAGCCACCTCAACTCCACCTACGACCGGGTGGTCTACAACCATCCCGAAGACAAGTCCACGGTCCGGGAAAAGATCTCGGCGGCCTACGTGCAGGCGAACTTCGACACGGGCACGCTGCGCGGCAACGTGGGCCTGCGCTTCGTCAGCACGCAGCAGGACCTCACCGTCGCCGACCAGATCACCACCAACAACGCGGTGTACTACCACGACGCGAGCGGCAACATCCTGATCTGCCCGGCCAGCGGCGTGAACGCCGGCGGCGGCCCGTGCGCGCCGGGCGATTTCCAGTACCTGCCGCGCGAGCAGTCGGTGGTGCAGACCTACTCCAACGCCACCACCTCCAAGCGCTACAACAAGCTGCTGCCCAGCTTCAACGTCGCGTGGACCGTTGCAGACAACTTCGTGCTGCGCGCCGCCGGTTCGCAGGCGATGGCCCGTGCCAACTACACCGACCTGGCCGAGCTGGGCAGCCTCACCAACAACACGCAGGCGTACTACAACGACCGCAAGCAGTTCGGCGCGCCCCCGCCGGGCTGGTACGGCAGCGGCGCCAACGCCGACCTCAAGCCGTTCACGGCCACCCAGTTCGACCTGGCAGGCGAGTGGTACTACGCGCCCGAGTCGGTCGTCGGCCTGGACCTGTTCGACAAGAAGGTGAAGAACTTCGTCGTGCCGGTCACCGTCAACAACATCAACGTGGATGTCGGCGGCACCCAGGAGAACTTCCTGCAGTACAGCACCAACGCCAACGGCCGTTCGGGCACATCCAAGGGCGTGGAGCTCTACACGCAGCACACCTTCCAGTCGGGCTTCGGCTACATCGCCAACTACACGCTCAACAAGACCAACGAAACCGCGGTTTCGCTCGGCGACACCCAGGTGGGCAAGTCGGAACTGATCGGCAGCGCCAAGTACGCGGCGAACGTGTCGCTGTTCTACGAGAAGCACGGGCTGCTGCTGCGTGCCACCAGCAACTGGACGGGCCGCACCATGCAAGGGCTTGCCGCCGGTCTGCCCGTCTACACGGAGCCTTACCACCAGGTCGATCTGAACGGCGACTACAAGTTCAACAAGCACCTGATGGTGACCGCGTCGATCATCAACCTGACGAAGGCCAAGCCGCGCTCGTACCTGGGAAGCGACACGACGGCGCGGCTGAATCAGCTCGAATACGCCGGACGCCAGTACTACATGGGCGTCACGTACAAGTTCGGCTCCGGCGATTGAGCACGACGGGCGGGTTCAATCTTGGCCTGCCCATGAGCTTTGCTCCCTCTCCCCGTCAGGGAGAGGGAGCAAAGCGCCGCCGGCGTGACGGGTGACGCGCCTCCATTCATTGCACGCACCGGAACGGACCATGCATCCATTTCCCGTACTCTCTTGCCGCCCCGCTTCGTCGATCTGCAGGCACGTTGCACAGGTCTTCGCGATGGCAGCCCTCGCGCTTGGAACCATGGGCGCGGTCCATGCCCAAGGCGACAACGCGTCGCAGCATGCGACGCAGGCCGTCGACGAAGCGAACCCGCTGGTCGGTACCGCGCCGCTGGACCGGCAGTCGCTGATCGGCAACGCGCCGCCGCCGGGCGAGCCGTTGTATTCGGGCATGACCTCGCCGGGTGCGAGCCTGCCGCAAAGCTCGACCGAGGCGACGCCGGTCAACCTCAATGTCGATCTCAGCTATCCCGCGGGCGTCGGCATGTCGTACTACTACCCCAATCCGACGATGATCGGATTCACCGGCGGCGGCTCGACCTATGGCGGCCAGGCCTCGCCGATGATCATGCCGGTGGTGGGCGACTGGACCGTGCCGCCCGACTACGCGCGGTCGTATTACGACAAGGCGAGCGAGAAGGCGTCGCCGGGCTACTACACGGTCGATCTCGCCACGTTCCACACCAGGGTCGAGCTCACCGCGACGCAGCGCACCAGCCTGATGCGCTTCACCTTCCCGGCGAGCCACCGATCGAATGTCGTCATCAACCTGCGCCGCTCCGGCGGCAACGTGGAGGTGGTCGACGACCGCACCATCCGCGGCGTCTCCACGGGCGGGCGCCCGGAACGCGATTCGGATGGCGCCTGGTTCGTCGCCGAGTTCTCGCGGCCGTTCGCGGGCTTCGGCACCTTCCGCGCGGACCACGATCACGAGGGCTACGGCATCGGCGATGCGGACGTGCAATCGGGCCGGCGTGCGGTGTCCGGCAGTTACGCGGGCGCCTACGTCACTTTCGACACCAGGGCCGGCGAGCAGGTGCTGGTGAAGATCGCCCACGGCCACAGTGCCGAAGAAGCCGAACAGCGGTTGCGCGACGAAGAACCGGGCTGGGATTTCGAGCGCGTGCATGCCCAGGCGCGTGCGGCGTGGGCGCGATTGCTCGACCGTGTCGAAGTCAGCGGCGGCACGCCGAAGCAGCGCATGCTGTTCTACTCGACGCTGTACCACTCCTTCGCCAGCCCGCGGCGGCTGGCGCGCAAGGGCGAGCGCTTCACCGGTGCGGACGGCAAGGTCCACGTCGCCAGCTACGACCGCTACAGCCCGGTCCCGTTCTGGGATACCGGCCGCAACCAGATCGTGCTGCTGATGCTGCTCGAACCGAAGATCGTGCAGGACATCATGCGCTCCGAGCTGGATCGCGCGCGCGAACGCGGTTACATGGACACCTCGTTCCATGGCGACCACGCCGTGCTGCTCTACGATGGCGCCTGGCAGCGCGGCATCCCGTTCGATTACGCCGCTGCCTACGAGTACCTGCGCAAGAACGCGACCGATCCCAAGGGGCCGCGCGGCTATCTCGCCGAATACATGAAGAACGGCTGGATTTCCGACATCGTGCCGCCGGGCAATCCCAGTCCGCCGTATGCGGGCGGCAAGGCGGGCGTGGCCACCACGCTGGAATACGCCTGGGACGATCATGCACTGGCCGACGTCGCGCGCCGGCTCGGCAAGACGGACGACGCGCAGATGTTCCTGCGCCGCGCCGCGAATTACCGCAACGTGTTCGACCCGTCGACCGGCTTCATGCGCGGCAGGACCGCGGACGGCAAGTGGATCTCGCCGTTCGACCCGGGCGAACCGTACTACAACTTCATGATGAAGGAGGCCTCGGGCTGGTCCACGCTGTGGCTGGTGCCGCAGGACGTGCAGGGCCTGATCGACCTGCTCGGCGGCCGCGCCGCGTTCAACGCCAAGCTCGATGCGTTCTTCTCCACGCCCTACACGGCCAAGGGCATCTGCCGCGACTGCACCGGCCTGATCGGGCAATACGTGCAGGGCAACCAGCCGGACCAGCAGGCGGCCTACCTCTACGCCTGGAGCGGTCAGCCGTGGAAGACGCAGGCGCTGGCGCGGCGCATCCTTGCCGAGATGTACGGCAGCGACGCCAGCGGCTACGGTTTCCCCGGCATGGACGACCAGGGTTCGACTTCGTCCTGGTACGTCCTGAGCGCGATGGGCTTCTACCCGGTCGATCCGTCCATGCCGGATTACATCCTCGGCAGCCCGATCTTCGACCGCGTCCGCCTGGACATGGGCAACGGCAAGATCTTCGAGATCGTCGCGCGCAACAATTCGGCGAAGAATCAGTACATCCAGTCCGCCACGCTCAACGGCAAGCCATGGAACAAGCCCTGGTTCAGCCAGGCGGACATCGCGAACGGCGCCACCCTGGTGCTCACGATGGGGCCCGCGCCGAACAAGGCCTGGGGTGCCGATCCGGCCGATGCGCCGCCGTCGATGTCGGCGCATGGGCAGTGATCTTTCCCCTTGACCCTGAGAGGAAGGTCGAGGGCGAGGGGCAGTCTTGCCGGGCGTTCCGGCTGCTGGCCTGATCGCAAGCCTGGCTTCTCTCCCCCCATCCCCCTCCCCGGAGGGGAGAGGGAGCAAGGCTTGATCAGGCCAGCTTCTTGTACTTCACCCGATGCGGGCGCGCGCCTTCGTCGCCCAGGCGGCGCTTCTTGTCGGCCTCGTACTCGTTGTAGTTGCCCGGGAAGAACTCCACGTGCGAGTCGCCTTCGAAGGCGATGATGTGGGTGGCGATGCGGTCGAGGAACCAGCGGTCATGCGAGATCACGATCGCCGCGCCGGGGAATTCCAGCAGCGCGTCTTCCAGCGCGCGCAGGGTTTCCACGTCGAGGTCGTTGGACGGTTCGTCGAGCAGCAGCACGTTGCCGCCCTGCAGCAGGGTCTTGGCCATGTGCAGGCGGCCGCGCTCGCCGCCGGACAGGCTGCCGACGATCTTCTGCTGGTCGGTGCCCTTGAAGTTGAAGCGGCCGATGTAGGCGCGCGACTGGATCTCGAAGTTGCCGATGGTGAGGATGTCCGAACCGCCGGAGACTTCCTGCCACACGTTGTTCTTCGGGTCGAGCGCGTCGCGCGACTGGTCGACGTAGGCCAGCTTGGTGGTGTGGCCCAGCTTCACCTCGCCCGAGTCCGGCGTCTCCTTGCCCATGATCATCTTCATCAGGGTGGATTTGCCGGCGCCGTTGGGGCCGATTACGCCGATGATCGCGCCCGGCGGCACCTTGAACGACAAGTCCTCGATCAGCAGGCGGTCGCCGAACGACTTGGTGACGTTCTTGAACTCGATCACTTCCTGGCCCAGGCGCTCGCCCGGCGGAATGAAGATCTCGTTGGTCTCGTTGCGGCGCTGGTAGTCGACCGAGTTCAGCTCCTCGAAGCGGGCCAGGCGCGCCTTGCCCTTGGACTGGCGGCCCTTGGCGGCCGAGCGCACCCATTCCAGTTCCTTCTCGATCGCCTTCTGGCGCGACTTCTCCTGGTTGGCTTCCTGCTTCAGGCGCGCGTCCTTCTGCTCCAGCCATTCGGTGTAGTTGCCCTTCCACGGGATGCCGCGGCCGCGGTCGAGTTCGAGGATCCACTCGGCGGCGTTGTCCAGGAAGTAGCGGTCATGGGTGACCGCCACCACGGTGCCAGGGTAGTCGTGCAGGAACTGCTCCAGCCAGTCGACGGACTCGGCGTCGAGATGGTTGGTCGGTTCGTCCAGCAGCAGCATGTCGGGCTTGGACAGCAGCAGGCGGCACAGCGCCACGCGGCGCTTCTCGCCGCCGGACAGCGGGCCGATCACCGCATCCCACGCCGGCAGGCGCAGCGCGTCGGCGGCCACTTCGAGCTGGCGCTCCAGCGCGTGGGCGTCGTTCGCGGCGAGGATGCCTTCCAGTTGCTCCTGCTCCTTGGCCAGCGCGTCGAAGTCGGCGCCTTCCTCGGCGTAGGCGGCGTAGACCTCTTCCAGCCGCTTCTGCGCGTCGAGTATCACCGACACGCCTTCCTCGACCACTTCGCGCACGGTCTTTTCCGGGTTCAGATCCGGCTCCTGCGCCAGGTAACCGATCTTGGTGCCGGGTTGCGCACGCGCCTCGCCCTGGAAGTCGGTATCCACGCCGGCCATGATCTTCAGCACGGTGGACTTGCCCGCGCCATTGACGCCGAGCAGGCCGATCTTCGCGCCCGGGAAGAACGACAGCGAGATGTCCTTGATGATCTGGCGTTTCGGGGGGACGATCTTGCTCACCCCGTTCATGGTGTAGATGTATTGCATGCGTGCTCCCTGGCTGCGGTGCGCCGGCCACTGCTGGCGCGGCCCGGACGGGTAGGTGGGATAAAGACCGCCAATTATCGCCGATAGGTCGTTTTGCCGCCATGCCGGGCGCCTTCCGCGGCCCGATTCCCCGTGCAAGCTTTCGCCGACGAGGCTGGGGTTGGGGCGGGCGAATGGATGGCATGGCATACGGAGCAAGGCGGGTGCTGACCCGGCTGGACCGGTGGGCCGCGCATCGGGCGCGCCCCCGCGGCCGGCTTGCCGTTGTCGCCCACGAATTCGTGGTGTTCGGCCTCAAGCAGGCCGCGGCCTGCCTGTTCGGTGGGCTGATGGTGGCACTGCTGCTGGCCAGCTGGCGCTGGTATCCGCGCGATGCGGGGTTGTCGCGCTACGACTTCCTGACCCTGGCGGCGCTGGCCATCCAGGGCGTGTTGCTGGCCACGAAGCTGGAGAGCCGCGAGGAGGCGAGGGTGATCCTGCTGTTCCATGTCGTGGGCACGGCGATGGAGCTGTTCAAGACGGCAGTGGGGTCGTGGAGCTACCCGGAGCCGTCCCTGCTGCGGCTGGGCGGCGTGCCGCTGTTCACCGGTTTCATGTACGCGGCAGTCGGCAGCTACATCGCCCGCGCGTGGCGCTTGTTCGACTTCCGCTTCACCCGGCATCCGCCGTTCGGCGCAACGGTGGCACTGGCCGCGGCCATTTACCTCAACTTCTTCACCCATCACTTCCTGCCGGACGCGCGGCCGCTGCTGTTCGTGGCGGTGGCGTGGCTGTTCGGGCCGTGCTGGATCCACTACCGCATCCGCCGCGTGCACCGGCACATGCCGCTGCTGCTGGGCTTCGTGCTGGTGGCGCTGTTCATCTGGCTGGCGGAGAACGTGGGCACTTTCAGCCACGCCTGGCTGTATCCGGCGCAGCGGCAGGGCTGGCACATGGTGCCGTTTGGCAAGCTGGGCGCGTGGCTGCTGCTGATGATCATCAGCTACGTGATGGTGTCCGCGCTGCACCGGCGGAATGCGCCGGCGAGGGTCCCCCGCTGAGGCCTGCCCGTGACTATCAGTGTCCGGCGCCGGTCAGCGTCTTGCGGAAGAACGCCAACGCGTCGGCATCGATCTGGCGATGCACGGCAACACGGTCCACGCCCGGCGGATCGAGGCAAATCTCCGGTACGTCCTTGGTGAGCTGCGGCGAGCATGGGCTCAGGAACACGTAGTGTCCGGCCTTGGGAATCATCTTGATGCCGGCCAGCGTCTTGATCAGCGGCGCGATGTGCAGGGCGTTGTATCGCGGCACCAGTACGCGGTCGTCCTGACCGTAGTAGAGGAACACGGGGCGGTCGATCGAGGCCAGGCCCGACTTGTCGAAGACGAGACTCTGCGGCGCCATCGCGAAAGCGGCCTTCACGCGCGGGTCGTGCGGATCGCCCCAACGGTGGAACTCGCCCTGCATCGCGGCCAGCATCTGTTCCGGCGTCTGGCCGTGTCGCGCGGCCTCCGCCTTGAAGGCGCCGAAGCCGCCGCACTGGTTCGAATCGTCCGGATGCGCCTTGCAGTAGTCCATGAACCGGGTGAAGCGCGGTACCGCACCGACCAGCAACAGGCTGGTGTAGCCGCCATTCGAGAAACCCGCCACGCCGATGCGTTGCGGATCTATCGAAGTTTTCCAACGCGGGTCGGCCAGCAGCATGTCGATGGCGGCCTTGACCTGGATCGGCCGGCCTATCTCGACTTCCGGGTGCCCGTCGCCGCTGGCATCGTGGAAATTGTCCCTGGGATGTTCCAGCGTGGCGACGATGAATCCGTGGCTGGCGAGATAGACCGCAAGATCGTGATGGCCGAGATCCGATCCACCGTGGCCGTGCGAAATCACCACGAGCGGCTTGGTGCCGGGGATGGCGGCTGCGTTCCTGGTCGCGTGGAGTTGGTAAGGCCCGACCCAGGTTGCCCCCTCGGCATGCGCCGCCGGGTAGAAGACATAGCCGGGCATGGCGCCGCCATTGACCGGGTCGTGGATGGTGATGGGTTGGAAACCCACGCCGGTGATGGATTGGGCGAACAGGGCCAGCGGCGCGCAGCACAATGCCAAGGCCAGCCAGCCACGTTTGAGGATGCGGGAGATTCCGGGGCGCATGGGCGCGGATCCGCCTGGTGTGAAGGCATCGAATGTAGCAGCTTCGTTGAGCCGGTCCGAAGGGCCCGAGCCGATGGACGGCCAAAACCGCTAGAATCCCCCAGTTGCCTTCAAGCCCAGCCAGAGGATCCCGATGTACAGCCACGAAATGCGGATTGCCGGTTACGACCCCGAACTGGCCAAGGCCATCGCCGACGAGGGCCGCCGCCAGGAAGACCATGTCGAGCTGATCGCCTCGGAGAACTATGCCAGTCCGCGGGTGATGGAAGCGCAGGGTTCCAAGCTCACCAACAAGTACGCGGAAGGTTATCCGGGCAAGCGCTACTACGGTGGCTGCGAGTACGTGGACGTGGCCGAGAAGCTGGCGATCGACCGCCTCAAGCAGTTGTTCGACGCCGACTACGCCAACGTGCAGCCGCACTCCGGTTCGCAGGCCAACCAGGCGGTGTATTTCGCGCTGCTGCAGCCGGGCGACACCATCCTCGGCATGTCGCTGGCGCACGGCGGCCACCTCACCCACGGCGCCAAGGTCAACCTGTCGGGCAAGATCCTCAACGCGGTGCAGTACGGCGTGGATGCCAATGGCATCGTGGACATGGCCGAGGTCGAGCGCCTCGCCGTCGAGCACAAGCCGAAGATGATCGTGGCGGGCTTCAGCGCCTATTCGCAGGTGATGGACTGGGCGCGCTTCCGCGCCATCGCCGACAAGGTCGGTGCGTATCTGTTCGTGGACATGGCCCATGTCGCCGGCCTGGTCGCCGCGGGCGTGTACCCCAGCCCGCTGCCGCACGCTCACGTGGTCACCTCGACCACGCACAAGACGCTGCGCGGCCCGCGCGGCGGCCTGATCGTGGCGAGCAAGCAGGGCATGGGCGCGTCGGCCGAGGAGATCGAGAAGAAGCTGCAGTCCATCGTGTTCCCCGGCATCCAGGGCGGCCCGCTGATGCACGTGATCGCCGCCAAGGCGGTGGCGTTCAAGGAAGCGCTGGAGCCGGCCTTCAAGGACTACCAGGCGCAGGTGGTGAAGAACGCCCAGGCGATGGCCAAGGCCATCATCGCGCGTGGCTACAAGATCGTTTCCGGCGGCACCGAGAACCACCTGATGCTGGTCGACATGATCGGCAAGCCGATCACCGGCAAGGACGCGGAGGCCGCGCTGGGCAAGGCGCACATCACGGTGAACAAGAACGCCGTGCCGAACGACCCGCAGAAGCCGTTCGTCACCTCCGGCCTGCGCGTGGGCACGCCCGCCGTCACCACCCGCGGCTATCTGGAAGCCGATTGTGTGGACCTGGCCAACTGGATCTGCGACGTGCTCGACGCGCCGAACGACGAGACGGTGATCGCCGCCGTGCGCGCCAAGGTCGAGGCGCAGTGCAAGAAATATCCGGTGTATGGCTGAGCGCGAGCAGTGAGTGGAAAGGGGTGAGAAGTGAGGGAAAGCCGACACGGATGCTTCCCTCTCGTTTCTCACTTCTCTACTCTCACTCCTGACTTATGCATTGCCCCTTCTGCCAGCACGAAGACACCCGCGTGATCGACTCGCGGCTCACCGAGGACGGCTCCACCGTGCGCCGGCGCCGCGAGTGTCCTGCCTGCGGCGAACGCTTCAACACCTTCGAGACGGCGGAACTGAAACTGCCGGCGATCGTGAAGAGCGGCGAGCGGCGCGAGGCGTTCGACGAGCGCAAGCTCAGGGTGAGTTTCGAGCGTGCGTTGCAGAAGCGGCCCGTGGCCAGTGACGCGGTGGATGCGGCGGTGCGCGAGATCGTCAACGACCTGCGCCGCAGCGGCGAGCGCGAGGTGCCGTCGCGCCAGGTCGGCGAGCTGGTGATGCGCGAGCTGAAGAAGCTCGACCAGGTGGCCTACGTGCGTTTCGCCTCGGTCTACCGCAAGTTCGAGGACGTGCAGGCCTTCCTCGAGGAAATCGCGAAGCTGGAGCACGACTTGCCGGAGCTGGAGAAACTGCAGCTGTCGCTGCTGGCCGGCGGCGAAGCCGCGGCTGCGGAGCCACGTCGCCCGCGCAAGGGTTGACGCTTTTCTCCCTCTCCCCGCCGGGAGAGGGTCGGGGCGAGGGTACGGCCTCGCCTCACCCTTCCTGGGAGTGGATGACCCGCATGAGCTTCACCTCCACCGACCACACCCACATGGCGCACGCCCTGCGCTTGGCCGAGCTTGGGCTTTGCACCACCCAGCCCAACCCGCGCGTGGGCTGCGTGATCGCGCACGGTGACGAGGTGGTCGGTGCCGGTTGGCACCGGCGCGCCGGCGGGCCGCATGCCGAGGTGTTCGCGCTGCGCGAGGCCGGCGAACGCGCCCGCGGCGCCACCGCCTACGTGACGCTGGAACCCTGCGCCCACCACGGTCGCACGCCGCCTTGCGCGGATGCGCTGGTTGCCGCCGGCGTGGCGCGCGTGGTGATTGCCGTGGAGGACCCGTTCCCGCAAGTAGCCGGGCGCGGCATCGAAAAACTGCGTGCTGCCGGCATTGCCGTGGACATCGGGCTGCTGCGCGACGAGGCGCGCGCATTGAACTGCGGCTTCTTCAGTCGCATCGAACGCGGTCGCCCCTTCGTGCGCGTGAAGCTGGCGATGAGCCTGGACGGCCGCACCGCGCTCGCCAACGGCGAGTCTAAGTGGATCACCGGCGAGGCCGCTCGCGCCGACGTGCAGCGCTGGCGCGCGCGCAGCAGCGCCATCCTCACCGGCAGCGGCACCGTGCTGGCGGACAATCCGCAGCTTACCGTGCGGCTTGGTGCGGGTAGCGCTGGCGGTGCAGGCGGCTCGCCTCGGGCGGGCCTTGACTCCCTCTCTCCCGGCTCAGCCGGGGGAGAGGGTCGGGGTGAGGGGGGGGCTTTTGCCCCACTGCGTGTGGTGCTGGACCGCCAACTGCGCACTCCCTCCGGCAGCCATGTGCTGGACGGCAGCGCACCCACGCTGGTGCTGCATGGCGCGGGTGCGTCGTGCGCCGACGATCGCTACGCGCGCGCCGGGCTCGCCGCGGTGGCGGAGCGCGGCGACGCGCTCGACCTCGCCGCCGTGCTAGCCGAACTCGCCGCGCGCGACGTCAACGAAGTGCACGTGGAAGCCGGCCCCACCCTGTGCGGCGCGCTGTTCGCCGCCGGCCTGGTGGACGAGCTGCTGCTCTACGTCGCCCCGCTGCTGCTGGGCGACGCCGCCCGTCCGCTGCTAAAACTGCCGACGCTCACCGACATGGCTGCGCGCTGGCGGCTGGCGGTATGCGACCAGCGCCTTGTCGGGAGCGACATGCGTTGGCGGCTTCGGCCGGAAGCCTGATCCGCCTCTGCGGCGCGCAAGGCCGGAAGCCGATATCGCCGAGTTCCGCGCGTTTGCGCAAGGCCTGGCTGCGCTTGACTTCGAGCGCGCTCGAAGTCCTAGACTCGAACGCATGAGCCAAGCAATTTCGATGAGCGAAGCCTGTCGGCGCACGGGCATCAGCAGCTACACGCTTCGCTATTACGAGAGCGTGGGCCTGATGAAGCGGGTCGGCCGATCCGAGGCCGGCCGTCGCATCTACCGCGAGCAGGACCTGCAATGGCTGGAGATGCTCAAGGTGTTGCGTGGCACCGGCATGTCGATCCGCCGCATCCGTCAGCTGGCGGCGATGGTGGAGCAGGGCGACGCATCGCTGGAGGCGCGGATCGCGTTTTTCGGCGATTGGCAGGCCGAGCTGACGCGGCAGATCGAAGTGCGGCAACAGGCGCTGGCGACCATCGGCAAGAAGATCGTGCGGCACGCCGCCATGCTCGCGGATTTCAAGGACCGAAAGAAAAGGGAACTTCCATGCATCACTCGACCGTAGTCGTCGTTGGCGCCAGTTCGGGCATGGGCCTGGCTGCGGCGCGCCGCTTCTGGGAGCGCGGCGCCACCGTGTGGATGGTGGCGCGTGATCCGGAGCGCTTGCGCGATGCCGCGGCCGGCATCGGCCACGAGCGCCTGCAAGCGCTTTCCGCGGACGTATCCGGCGAGGAAGGGCGCGCGCGCATCCTGGCCGCAGTGGATCGTCTCGACCATCTGGTGTTCACGGCGGCGGATCTGGTCTACAAGCCCTCGCGCGATCTGGACGATGCCGAGGTGATGCGCGCGGTGCGCTCCAAGGTGGTCGGGCCGTACCTGTTGAGCGGCGCGATAGCGGGCAGGATGCCGGCGGCAGGCAGCATCACCTTCGTGTCCGGCGTCGCCGCCGAGCGGCCGAGCCCCGGCGGCAGCGTGACCGGGATGGTCAACGGCGCGATCAACGCGATGGTGCATGGGCTGGCGCTGGAGCTGGCGCCGATCCGGGTGAACGCGGTGTCGCCGGGCTGGGTGGAAACGCCGTTCTGGAAGCGGGTCGCCAGCGACGAGCGCCGCGAGAGCCTGTTCGCGGCGATGCGCGAAAAAATCCCTGCGCGCCGGATAGTCACGGTCGAGGACGTGGCGCAGATGATCGAACTGGCTGCGACCAACCGCGGCGTCAGCGGCACCACGCTGTATGTCGATGGCGGCCAGCGGCTGGTCTGATCGGGCCGGTCGCGTCGCAGGCCCGAGGAGGCAGATGCGTCGCGCACGGGCCGCCGCCGCGCGGGCCGCCCGCAACCTCAGCGGTTGAAGTCAATGGTGAGCTTGCCGAAGTGGCGGCCGGCGACGAGGTGCTCGAAGGCCTCGCGCAACTGGCCGAAGCCGTAGACGTGGTCGATCACCGGCTCCAGGTGCGTGGCCTCGATGGCGGCCACCATCCGTTCGTGCTCTTCCAGCGGGGCAACCGAGATGCCCTGGATCCGCACGCGCTTGAGCACCACCTTGGACAGCGGCAGGGTGGCCTCCATCCCGCCGAGCCAGCCGAGCACGCCGATGAAGCCGTGCATGCGCACCGCCTCCAGCGACTGCGGCAGGGTGGCCGCGCCGACGGTCTCGATCACTGCATCCACGCCGATGCCGTCGCTGGCTTCGCGCACCAGCGCGCCCCACTGCGGGTGCTTCGCGTAGTTGATGCCGATGTCGGCGCCCAGCACCTTCGCGCGCGCCAGCTTGTCGTCGCTGGACGACAGCACGATCGCGCGGGCGCCGCGCAGCTTGGCGAACTGCAGCGCGAACAGGGAAACGCCGCCGGTGCCGAGCAGCAGCACGGTCCGGCCGGTGGTAATGCCGGCCAGCTCCAGTGCCTGCCAGGCGGTGAGTGCGGCGATCGGTAGCGTGGCGGCCTGCAGGCTGGTCAGATGCGCCGGCGCACGCGCCAGCGAATACTGATCGAAGCAGGCCAGCTCGCGCATCACGCCGGGCTCGGGGCCGCCGATCTCGGCGCCTTCCCATTCCGGTCGCATCGCGCCGGCGATCCAGCGCGACTTGTAGAACGTGGTGACGCGGTCGCCGGGCTTGAAGCGGGTCACCGCCGCGCCGACCCCCACCACCGTGCCGGCGCCGTCGGACACCGGCACGATGGGCAGCGACACGCCGCGATACAGCTGGCCGTCGACCAGCATCCAGTCGCGGAAGTTGAGCGAGGCGGCCTCCATGCGCACCAGCACCTCGTTCGAGCCGGGGCGCGGGGCGGGCAGGTCGACCTGCTGCAGGTGATCGAGGCCGAAGGCGGAAAGCTGGATGGCACGCATGACGGGACTCCGTGGTGGGGATGCGGGCATGGTCCCGCCATCGGAGGCTTGCGATAATCCACACGAATGGGTGATCTTTTGTTCACGTCATGAATCAATCCTTCGAGCTCACGCCCGCCCGTCTGCGCGAATTGCGCGCCTTTGCCGCCGCCGCGCGCCGGCTCAACTTCTCGCGCGCGGCGCTGGAGGTCGGCTGCACGGCGTCGGTGCTGAGCCGGCGCATCGCCACACTGGAAGAAGCCGTGGGCGCGCGGCTGTTCCTGCGTACCACCCGGCGCATGGCACTCACCGCGCGCGGCGAGCAGTTGCTGGCGCAGTGGCAGCGGATGGAGACGGTGATGACGGAACTGGCCGCCGGCCTGCGCCCGCCCGACGGTGCGCTGGCCGGACGGCTGTGCGTGCACCTGCCGGCCAGCTTCGGCCGTTACCGCATCGCGCCGTTGCTGGCCGGGTTCATGCGCGAGCACCCCGGGGTGCGCATCGAGGCGGTATACGACGACGCCTACGTCGACATGGTGGCCGGCAAGGTCGACCTGGCCGTGCGCCTGGGCCGGCTGGCCGACGTGCAAGTGGTGGCGCGCCGGGTGGGCACGGTGCGCGTGTTCCCCTGCGCTTCGCCCGATTACCTGGCCGCGATGCCGCCGCTGCGCGACCCGGCCGATCTCAAGGCGCACCGCTGCGTCGCTTTCAGCGGCTATCGCCGCGGCACGCTGTGGTCGTTCAGCCGACAGCGCCAGCGGCGCGCGGTGCGCATCGATCCGGTACTGGTCTGCAACGACTCGCAGGCCATCCGCGACGCGGTGCTGGCCGGCGTGGGCGTCGGCCTGCAGGGCGATTACATGGCCGACGGCTTGGTCGCCGAGGGGCGGCTGGTCGACTTGTTCCCGGACTGGCAGTTGCCGTCCTTCCCGGTCCACCTGCTGTGGCTGCCCGGCGCAGATCGCACACCGGCGTTGCGGCGGCTGATCGATTACCTGGCCGTGGCGCTGGCGCCGGCCTGAGGGGCATGGTGGTAAACTCGCGTCGCCGGTTTTCCGGCAGACAACCACGACGTCTTCAGGGCGGGGCGGAATTCCCCACCGGCGGTAGGCCTTTCGAGGCGAGCCCGCGAGCGCCTTCGCCACATGGCGAAGGGTCAGCAGATCCGGTCGAACGCCGGAGCCGACGGTCAGGTCAACCCGGTTTGCCGGGGCGGCTCACAGTCCGGATGAAAGAAGACGGTTCGACGCGCGGTCCTGCCACGCGCCGGCCTCATGCCTTGGGGCGTTCTCGCATGCCGACACGCGGAGAACGTTTCATGATTCCTTCCATTGCAAGCAAGACGGCTGCCTCCTGTCGGGAGGTGCGCTGATGTTCACCGGCATCATCCAGTCCGTGGGCCGCATCGCGCGGCTCGAACCGCGTGGCGGCGATTTGCGCCTGCATGTGGACACCGCCGGCCTCGACCTTGCCGACGTGCAGCTGGGCGATTCCATCGCGGTCTCCGGCGTTTGCCTGACCGCTGTGACGCTGGAAGCACGCGGCTTCAGCGCCGACGTCTCGAACGAAACGCTGTCGCTGACCACCTTGGGCGAACTCAAGGCCGGCGACCCGGTGAACCTTGAGAAGGCGCTGCGCCTCGCCGACCGGTTGGGCGGCCATCTGGTCTCCGGTCATGTCGACGGCCTGGGCAAGGTGGTGTCGATCACGCCCGACGGCCGCTCGCAGCGATGGACTTTCGAGGTGCCGGCGAACCTGGCCCGCTACATCGCCGCCAAGGGTTCGGTGTGCATCGACGGCACCAGTCTCACCGTCAACGAGGTGGCCAGCCACCGCTTCGGGGTCAACCTTATCCCCCACACGGTGGAACACACGGCGTTCCATGCAAAGCGCGCGGATGATGCGGTGAACATCGAGGTGGACGTGATCGCGCGTTACGTGGAACGGCTGATCGGCAGCGGCGAGGCGCCGAAGCTCGATGAGGCCTTCCTCAGGCAGCACGGCTTCGCGTGATCTTTCCGACCGTCATTCCGGCGAAAGCCGGGTTTTCAACAGACGAATGTCTGGTCATCCAGCGTCTTTAGTCCTTGCACTGCGTTCCTGTACGAAAAGCATGAAGGCACTGGATCCCGGCTTTCGCCGGGATGACGGAAAGGATGTCCAAGGCGCCACGATACTCACGACGACAAAAACGAACGGATATATCCCATGCCCTTCAACACCATCCCCGAAATCCTCGACGACCTCCGCGCCGGCCGCATGGTCGTGATCCTCGACGACGAGGATCGCGAGAACGAAGGCGACATCGTGATGGCCGCGCAGATGGTGCGGCCCGAAGACGTCAACTTCATGGTGCGCGAGGCGCGCGGCCTGCTCTGCCTCACGCTCACCGAACAGCGTACGCGCCAGCTCGGCCTGCGCCCCATGGTGAGTGACAACACCTCGCCATACCACACAAACTTCACCGTCTCCATCGAGGCGGCCGAGGGCGTCACCACCGGCATCTCGGCGCACGACCGCGCACGCACCATCCAGGTGGCGGTGAAGTCGGATGCGAAGCCGCAGGATCTCTCCCAGCCTGGCCACGTGTTCCCGCTCACCGCCCAGCCTGGCGGCGTGCTCACACGCGCGGGCCACACCGAGGCCGGCTGCGATCTCGCCGCGCTGGCGGGGCTGGAGCCGTCGTCGGTGCTGATCGAGATCCTGCACGAGGATGGCTCGATGGCGCGCCGCCCCGAGCTGGAGGTATTCGCGCACAAGCACGGCCTCAAGATCGGCAGCATCGCCGACCTGATCCGCTACCGGCTGGAAACCGAGAAGACCGTCCAGCGCGTGCACGAGGAAGAGGTCGAAACCGAGTTCGGCCCGTTCCGGCTGGTGGCGTACCGCGATGCGATTCGCCACGGCCTGCACTACGCGCTGGTGCGCGGCACGGTGGACGACGGCGCGCCGGTGCTGAGCCGCGTGCACGTGCGCAACACCTTGTCCGACGTGCTGCACCTCAAGCGCGACGACCTCGGCCTTACCGTCACCAGCGCGCTGCGGCGTATCGCCGACGAGGGCCGCGGCGTGCTGCTGGTGCTCTCCGGCGAGGACACGCCCGAAGCGCTGCTGGCGCGCCTGAAACGGCAGCCGGCGACGCTGGCACCCGAGGACGCGCAGCAGCAGGAATGGCGCCAGCTCGGACTGGGCGCGCAGATGCTGGCCGACCTCGGCGTGCGCAAGCTGCGCGTGCTGGGCACGCCGCGCAAGCTGGTGGGCCTCGCCGGCTTCGGCCTGGAAGTCGTCGAACACGTGGCGTGACGCGGCCTGCGTATCCGTAGGAGCGGCTTCAGCCGCGACTGACTGCACGAATCGCGGCTGAAGCCGCTCCTACGCCGCCCTGGTGAACATTTTCGTCATGCGTCGGCCAGATGCTTGCCCGCATAATCAGCTGTCCCAACCCTCGGCTGTTCCCATGCCCGCCACCCGCGTCCGCCTGATCGCCCCCTCCGGCTACCCGCATGATCGCGCCGCGATGGCGCGCGGCGTGACCCGCCTGCGCGAGGCCGGCTGCACGCTGGATGGCCTCGACGTGCTGGAACGCACCGAACTGCGCTACGCCGGCAGCGACGTCGAACGTGCCGCCGACCTCAACGCGCTCGCCGCGCTGGACGCGCTGCCCGACATCGCACTGGCGATCCGCGGCGGCTACGGTGCCACGCGCCTGCTGGAACACCTGCACTACGACGCATTGCGCGAGCGGCTGGCTGGCACGAATACGGTGCTGGTAGGTCACAGCGACTTCACCGCGATCCAGCTGGCGCTGCACGCGAAGTGCGGCCTCGTCAGCTTCGGCGGCCCCATGCTCGGGCCCGACTTCGGCGTCGAGACTTTGAGCGCACTGACCGTGCCGCATTTCTGGCGCATCGTGCGCGCGGCGCAGGGCAGTGCGGAGTGGACCAGCAGCGGCGAGCATGCACTGGACCTCGAAGGCCCGCTGTGGGGCGGCAATCTCGCGATGATCTGCAGCCTGCTCGGCACACCGTACTTCCCGCGCATCGACGGCGGCATCCTGTTCGTGGAGGACGTGGGCGAGCCGCCGTTCCGCATCGAGCGCCTGCTCTACCAGCTGCATCTGTCCGGCGTGCTGGGTCGCCAGCGCGCGCTGATCCTCGGCGATTTCACCGATTGCCGGCCCAGCACCTACGACAACGGCTACGGCCTGGCCGAAGGCTTCGCGCAGATCCGGCGCGTCGCCGGCATCCCGGTGCTGGACGGCCTGCCGTTCGGCCACGTGCCGGACAAGTTCACCCTGCCGTTCGGCGTGCCGGCGCGGCTGCGTGTGAAGGGCGCGGGGGCGCAGCTGGATTTCGCCGGCTACCCGCACCTCAAGTAATCCATCGCGCGAAGACTGGGCTGTTTCCCCCTCCCCTGCTTGCAGGGGAGGGCCGGGGTGGGGTGCTCTTGTGGCAAAAGCCTCACCCCCTCCCAGCCTCCCCCTGCGCGCAGGAGGAGGGGTGATTGGTGGCCGGTCTTACCGGTTCACAGCCAGTACCAGGTAACGTTGATGCAGCTTCGCGACAGCCGCATCCAGCGCCGCCTCGTCGCCGCTGTTGTCGATCACGTCGTGGGCCAGCGTCAGCCGCTGCTCGCGGCGGGCCTGCTGTGCAAGCATGCGCCGGGCCAGCGCCTCGTCGATGCCATCGCGGGCGATCAGCCTGGCCAGTTGCAGCTCCACCGGCGCATCGACCAGCAGCACGCGGTCGACCCAACGGTAGTGCCCGATGTTCTCGGCCAGCAAGGGGATCGCCAGCAGGCAGTAAGGCGTGGTGCCGGCCAGCGCACATTCGTGCAGCCACTGGCGCACGCGGGGATGGATGATGCCTTCCAGCGTGCGTCGCGCCGCCGGATCGGCGAACACGCGATGACGCATGGCCGGACGATCCAGCCGGCCTTCGGCATCCAGCACCTCGTCGCCGAAGGCGGAGACCACGGCGGCCAGGCCTTCGCTGCCAGGCACGACCACCTCACGTGCAGCGACGTCGGCGTCGTGCACCGGCACCCCCAGCGCGGCGAAACGGCGCGTCACCGCGCTCTTGCCGGCGGCAATGCCGCCGGTGAGGGCGACGACGTAGCTGTTCATCGCAGCCCGGTGAACTGCAGGTAGGCGTGCAGCAGGGCGTCGCCGGCGATGAACCACACCCAGCCGGCCATCGCGATGAACGGGCCGAACGGCATCGGCACGCCACGCTCATGGCGGGAGAGCGCGATCAGACTGCCGCCCACGATGGCGCCGATCAGCGAGGACAGCAGCACGATCGGCAGGATCGCCAGCGGCCCCATCCACGCGCCCAGCGCGGCCAGCAGCTTGAAGTCGCCGTGACCCATGCCTTCCTTGCCGGTCAGCAGCTTGAACAGCCAGTACACGCTCCACAGGCTGAGGTAGCCGATGGCCGCGCCGAGGATCGCGGTGGTGGGCTCCACGAACAGCGGCTTCAGCGCCAGCAGCAGGCCCAGCCACAGCAGGGGCAGGGTGAGTTGGTCAGGCAGCAGCTGGGTGCGGAAGTCGATGCCGGACAACGCGACCAGCGTCCAGGTCAGCACGAGCCCGGCCAGCGCGGGCCAGGTCGGACCCAGCTTCCACACCACGGCGGCGCTCAGCACGCCGCTCAGCAGCTCCACCAGCGGGTACTGGATCGAGATCCGCGCCTTGCAGTAGCGGCAACGTCCGGCCAGCAGCAGCCAGCCGAACAGCGGGATGTTGTCCGCGGCCGACAGGGGATGCTTGCAGTGCGGGCAGTGCGAAGACTCGCGCACGATGCCGGGCGGCAGGGCCTCGTCGCCAGCCTCCAGCTCCAGCACGTCGCGCGCCTCGCGCCGCCATTCGGCCGCCATGCGCTCGGGCAGGCGCAGGATCACCACGTTGAGGAAACTGCCCACCAGCAGGCCGAGCACGGCGGCGAGGGTGATCCAGGCGGTCAGGGGCAGATCGGGCATGTGGGTCGAGTGGTGGCTACAGGGCGCCCAAGCTTACGGACTTGCCGGTAGGAGCGCACCCTGTGCGCGAATGACCTCGCGCTTCGATCAAGGCCAAAAGCAATCGCGCACAGGGTGCGCTCCTACGGCAACGCGATCAGCCCACGGTGCCGGCGAGCTTGAAGATCGGCAGGTACAGCGCGATCACCATGCCACCCACCACTACACCCAGGATCACCATGATCATGGGTTCGAGCAGGGTGGACAGGGTATCGACCGCGTTCTCGACCTCTTCCTCGTAGAACTCGGCGACCTTGAACAGCATGGTGTCCAGCGCGCCGGATTCCTCGCCGATCGCGGTCATCTGCACCACCATGTTCGGGAACAGCCCGGTTTGCTTCATCGCCAACTGCAGCTGGTGACCGACCGAGATGTCGTCGCGCATCTGCTTCACGGCATCACCGTAAACCACGCTGCCGGTGGCGCCGGAGACCGCGTCCAGCGCCTCCACCAGCGGCACACCAGCATGGAAAGTCACGCCCAGGGTGCGGGCGAAGCGAGCGATCGCCGATTCACGCATGATCTTGCCGAACACCGGTAATTTCAGCGTCACGCGGTCCAGAAAATGAGCGAACTTCACTGAACGCCGCTTGCCTGCGATCAGGCCCACCACGCTGCCGATGATGATGAACAGCACCAGCCACCACCAGCTCTTCATGAACTCCGATGCGGCGACCACAAACTGCGTGGGGGCTGGCAGAGCGGCCCCGGCATTCTTGAAGGTCTCCGCGAACACCGGCACCACGAACAGCAGCATGACCATGCAGACCAGGAAGGCCACCGCCACCACCATGATCGGGTAGAACAGCGCCTTCTTGATCTTCTTCTTCAGCGCCTCGGTGCGCTCCTTGTAGGTGGCCACGGTGTCCAGCACGGTGTCCAGCACGCCGGAAGCCTCGCCGGCTTGCACCAGGTTACGGTACAGCTCGTCGAACTGCACCGGGTAGCGGCCAAGCGCCTCGTGCAGCGCCTGACCACCTTCCAGGCCCTGTTTCACATCCATCAGTATGTTCTTGAAGCGGACGTTCTTCTGGCCATCGGCGATGATGTCGAAGGACTGCACCAGTGGCACGCCGGACTTCATCATGGTGGCGATCTGGCGGCTGAACACCGCCACGTCGCGCGGCTTCACCGAGCTGCCGGTAGCGCCGAACAGCGGCTTGGCGCGCTCGCGCACGGTCTGCGGGTTCATGCCCTGGCGGCGCAGTTCGGCCTTCACCAGCGAGGCATTCTTCGCCGGCATGTCGCCCTTCATGCGCTTGCCGCGCTTGTCCAGCGCCACCCACTCGTAGACGGTGAGTTTGCTGACCGCGGAACGCTCGGCGCCGAGCGCGCGCGGGTCTCTCTTGGCAGTTGCGGAAGCCGTGGCCATGCGCTGTCCCCCTGATGGTGCGTTCCGGCGGGCCGTTCGGACCGCGGAACCATTCTGATACCGAAGCTTACGTCATTTTCCTGCCGTGAAACCGTGGCGGCGACCGCAGCTTCGCGGCATGACCCGTGCGCTCCTACCGGGTCGGAAGCTCAATCCTTGGTCACCCGGTCGATCTCGGTGAGGCTGGTGAGGCCCTGTTTCACCTTGAGCAGGGCGGAGGCGCGCAAGTCGTTGATGCCGGCCGCCTTGGCCACCTCGGCGATCTGCAGCGCATTGCCGCCTTGCAGGATGATCTTCTGGATTTCCTCCAGCATCGGCATCACCTGGTAAATGCCCACGCGACCCTTGTAACCCTCGTTGCACTCGTCGCAGCCCCCTGCTTCGTAAAGAGTCAGGCCGTCATCGATGTCTTTCTGGCTGAAGCCGGCGGCCAGCAGCACCTGCGGCGGAAGGCTCTGCGGCTTCTTGCAGCTGTGCAGGCGACGCGCCAGGCGCTGGGCGATGATCAGGGTGACCGAGGAGGTGATGTTGTACGGCGCGATGCCCATGTTCATCAGGCGCGCGACGGTCTGCGCCGCGTCGTTGGTGTGCAGGGTGGAGAGCACCATGTGGCCGGTCTGGGCAGCCTTGATCGCAATCTCGGCGGTTTCCAGGTCGCGGATCTCGCCCACCATGATCACGTCCGGGTCCTGGCGCAGGAAGGAGCGCAACGCGGCGGCGAAGGTCATGCCGCGCTTGACGTTCTGCTGCACCTGGTTGATGCCCTCGACGCGGATTTCCACCGGGTCTTCCACCGTGGAGATGTTGCGCTCGGCGGTGTTCAGCATGTTGAGGCCGGTATACAGCGACACTGTCTTGCCCGAACCTGTGGGTCCGGTGACCAGCACCATGCCGTAGGGCTTGTGGATGGCATCGACGTAGAGCTTCTGCTGGTTCGGCTCGTAACCGAGTTTCTCGATGCCGATCTTCGCCGCCGAGCCGTCCAGGATACGCAGCACGATCTTCTCGCCGAACAGCGTGGGCAGCGAGCTCACACGGAAGTCGATCGCGCGGGTCTTGCTGAGATTGAGCTTGATGCGACCGTCCTGCGGAACCCGCTTCTCGGCGATGTCCAACTGCGCCATCACCTTCAGGCGCGAGGAAATACGGCTGGCGAGCTTCAGCGGCGGACTGGCCACCGCTCGCAACATGCCGTCCATGCGCAGGCGCACGCGGTAATGACTCTCGAATGGTTCGAAATGGATGTCCGAGGCGCCGCGTTTGATCGCGTCCACCAGGATCTTGTTGACGAACTTCACCACTGGTGCGTCGTCGATGCCTGTAGCGTCTATACCGCCTGGCGCCTCATCGACATCGCCGCCCTCGGTGTCCAAGTCCTCCAGGTCGTCGCCACCCATGTCTGGCATCACGTCGTGCATGCTGCTGAGCGCGATGTCGATGGTGCGGTTGAGCTGGCTGCGCTCCACCAGGATCGGCTCCACCATGCAATTGGAGTGGAACTTGATCTCCTCCAACGCATCCAGCTGCATGGGGTCGGCGATGCCCACGAACAGGCGCTTGCCGCGCCGGAACAGCGGTAGCGCACGATGCTTGGTCAGCAGGGCCTCGCTGACCAGGTTGATCGGGAGTTGCGCCGGGTTCATTGCAGCCACGTCCAGCATCGGCATGCCGAATTCCAGCGAAGCCAGGCGCAGCAGGCGCAGGCCGTCCACCAGATTCTGGTCCAGCAGCCATGAGGTCAGGGTGACGCGTTGCTGGCCGCTTTCCACAACCGCGCGGCGTGCGTCGGCCTCAGGCAGCAGGCCTTCGGCTACCAGCCGCCGCGCAAGCCCGGTCAGCCCAGTGAGCGGCGTTTGCATTGCAGATGACATGAGTGACGATCCCCGGACCCTATTGGCGCCGAATCTACCCCAGTCGGGGCCGCGGGTCATCCGCGAAAAGCGTCTTGCAGGCCGCCCGAGTCTCCAAAGCAAGACGTTTGCCTCCCTTCCCAACCAACGGGGGGCGAGGCACTGGCGGGACTCCCTCCCCTGCGTGCAGGGGAGGGATGGGGTGTCTTTGGCTTTTGCATGGGCTACGCGCAAATCCCCAAGAGTGCCATCGGGAGGCTTCGAACATGTGCATGAGCCACGGTCGTGGTGCCAGCTTCACGTTATGATTCGCGGAGACTAGGGGAACACGCCGTTGAGCCACCTAAGCATCATCCTGCCCGCCAAGAACGAGGCCCCTGCGCTGGCCGACCTGTTGCCGCGGTTGCGCGCCGCCCATCCCGAGGCCGAGGTCATCGTGGTGGACGATGGCTCGACGGATGAGACGCGCCGGATCTGCACCGAAGCCGGGGTTGCCTGTCTCTCCTCGCCGTATTCGATGGGCAACGGCGCGGCGATCAAGCGTGGTGCCCGTGCCGCCAGCGGCGACCTCCTCGTCTTCATGGACGGTGACGGCCAGCATGATCCGGCCGACGTGGCGCGCTTGCTGGCGAGGCTCGACGAGGGCTACGACATGGTGGTCGGTGCCCGCGACTGGGGCAGCCAGGCCGGAGTGGGCCGCGGAGTAGCCAATACGCTTTACAACTGGCTGGCCACCCGCATGACAGGGCATGAGGTGGCCGATCTCACCTCCGGCTTCCGCGCCGTGCGCGCGGAAAAGTTCCGCGAATTCCTGCATCTGCTGCCCAACGGCTTCAGCTACCCCACCACCAGCACCATGGCGTTCTTCCGCAGCGCTTACCCGGTGGCCTACCTGCCGATCAAGGCCGCGCAGCGCGTGGGCAAGAGTCATATCAAACCGATCAAGGACGGCGTGCGTTTCCTGCTGATCATCTTCAAGATCGCCACGCTGTATTCGCCGCTCAAGCTGTTCGTGCCGGCGGCGGCGACATTCTTCCTGCTCGGTTGCGCGAACTACGCATGGACCTTCGCGCACGATGGGCGCCTCACCAACGGCAGCACCTTGCTATGGAGCGCAGCCGTGATCGTGTTCCTGATCGGGCTAGTGTCCGAGCAGATCACGGCGCTGACGTACAGGCGGCTGACCTGAGCCTCACATGTCGGGATCGAGTCCAACACATGGTGCGGAGCCGGATCCATGGCGAACAGTCCATCCTCCGACCTTGGACAGCATCTGCGCGATCGTGGTCACATTTCAGCCGGACGCGGAGTTTCCGGATCGATTGGATCGCTTGTCCACCGAATTTCGCCGTGTGTTCGTCATCGACAATGCTTCCAGTTCGTTGCGGATTCGGGAAGACGACAAGATCAGGGTTTTGCAAAACGACCACAACGTCGGGATTGCCGCCGCGCTGAACCGTGGCTTGCGGGATGCGCACGCGGCGGGCTATGCGTGGGCGGTAACCTTTGATCAGGATTCCGAGCCGGTGGAAGGCTTTGCTGAAGCCATGCTTGCCTCTGTGCGTGCGTTGAAAACATGCAGGCTTTTGCTGGGAGCAAACTACGTTGATGTCCATCGGAGGCGCTTGGCGCACCACGTGGGCTCGCAAAGATCCGCGCCAGTCCGCAGGACCACATTGATCACTTCCGGGATGTTGTTACCGGTGGGCTTCGCGCTCGCCATCGATGGGTTCCGCGAGGACTTTTTCATCGATTCGGTGGATCATGAATTCTGCCTGCGCGCAGCGGATCATGGTGCTGGTGTCTTCGTGACACGGGAACCGTTGATGCGTCATGCCATCGGAGCGCCTGTCGCTGGTGTTCGCTGGGCACGTGCGCTGTCTTCCGCCCACCCGGCCTCGCGGAAGTATTTCATCGCGCGAAATGCCCTCTGGACCGTGCGCCTGCATGCGTACCGTCATCCGCTGTGGTCGTTGCGGCAATTTGCACGCGTCATTGCGGAGGCTGTCGGAATACTGTTGTTCGAGACAGGCCGTTTCACCAAGATTGGCGCCTTCTTGCGCGGTATCAGGGATGGCGTGATGGTGGATGTGCGTCGTGCGCGCTGAATCAGCGGCGGCGAGTACGCTGCCAAAATTGGCCGTGATTGGCGTTCATACCGCAAGCGAAGCCTACCCGAACACGCTTCATTCGATGCAAGGACTTCGACGGCACTTCGACGTCAACGAAATCAACATCCCGCTGCTTCCTCGGGAAGGCGGCGCAATGCGCGCCCGTGGCGGCCTGCTGTCGAAGGCGTGGAAGTTTGTATCGGCTCATGCGCGCGTCATCGCAAAGGGGCTGGCAATGCGTCCTCGACCGGTGCGCGCATACGTGCCCTATCCTGCGCCGATACTGCTCTTCGCATGGTCGCTGGTGCCGCGCGGCTTGCGGCCACGGCGCATAGTGGCAGACGCATTCATCTCACTGTTCGATACGGTGGTAAATGATCGCGGCCTGCTTCGACCAGCCGATTGGCGGGCCAGGATTCTGTGGCGCATCGAACGACGGGCATATGGCATTGCAGATGCCGTGATAGTGGACACTGACCAGAATGCAGAATTCTACGCGTCGCTGTTTCGCCTTCCGCGCGAGCTGTTCATCGCTGTTCCGCTCGCGACCAACGAGCGCGAGTTCACGCTTTCGCCGCCACCTGTCCACCGTGGGGCATGCAACGTCCTGTTCGTCGGCACATTGGTACCGCTGCACGGAATCTCGACGATCGTCGATGCGGCCAAGCTCTTGGCGGGGCGGCAGGACATTCGGTTTACCATCGTTGGTACTGGGCAGCAGGCAGAAATCCTGGAGTCGGCTCTGCGTGCCGGAGCGGCCAACATGACATGGGAGCGGGAGTGGAAGACGCCGGCACAACTTGCGTTCTGCATCAGGCAAGCCGACATCTGCCTTGGCGTGTTCGGGGGCGGTCCAAAGACGCAGCGCGTGTGTCCATACAAGGTCTATGCCTATGCAAGCATGGGGCGCCCGATAATCACCGCACGAACCGCGTGGTTGGAGCGAGCCGCAGCAAGGTTCGGGCAGATGCCGTTCACGGCCGTCACGGCTGCAGATGCCGAAGCCCTTGCCGCCGAAATTGCCAGGCTCGCCGATGACGAGGCGCTGCGTGGCGTGATGGCCAGCCGTGCGAGCGAATTTTACGGTGCCGTGCTGGCCAACCGGATAACGTTCACCGCACTCCGCGCAAGCATCTTGGGTGAGGCCAATCCATGAGCAACGGTGTCATCGTCGGCTTGACCTTGCACTACCGTGATGCATCACGGACCTTCAACTGCTTGCGCTCTCTGCTTGAAGACGGGGTTTCGCACGTACTCGTCTGGGACAACAGCGCGGATGGCGAGGCGAGTGCCGCAGAACTCGAACGCTTGATGGGTAGCGAACGGCGATGCCGGATTGTCACGGCGAATAGGAATCTTGGCTTCGCCGCGGGCGTCAACCGGGGCCTGGAAACGCTGGCTGTTGAATTCCCGGACAGTCCAGTGCTGTTGATCAACAACGATGCAACCCTGCTGCCGGATGCGCTCCGAGTGTTCCGGGATGCGCTGGAGGCGAGTCCGAATGCCGAAGTCCTGTACCCTGACATCGATCATGGCGGCTGGGTACGCGGCACGGTCTACTACCATCGCTTGACTGGCCTGATCACGGACCGCCGTTTGCCTGGCTCCTTCCCCTATGCCAGTGGATGCTGCCTGCTGGTGAATCTTCCGAAGTCGGGGGCGACATTGTTCGACGAGGACTTCTTCATGTATGGGGAGGACATTGAGTTGGGTGCCAGATTGTCACGACGCAACGGCGCGATGGTGCATGTGCCAAAGCTGCTCGTGCATCACGAAGGCTCGGCCAGCAGCCGCATGGGTTCGCAGTTCTACGAGGCGCGTGTGGTGGCTGCGCAGTTGCTCATTGCGCGCAAGCTGTCGAACGGGTGGGCTGACCGTCTGTTGATCATTGTGCTGCATGTCATCTTGCTGGGTGTACGAGGCCTAGTGCGGAGTTTGCGTTTCCGCAGCCTGACGCCGCTGCGAGCGTTACGTGATGGGAGTGGGATCGCGAGGGAGCATGCGAGCTCCTAGAGTTTCTTACGGAAGAGAAAGAAGGGCTCGTCTTGATTGATGCCATGGGTGTCGGCGTCGGTGTCTGGAAGCAGTTCGGAGTGCAGGTACGCCAACGGCTCCAAGCCACTTGCAGCGAATCGCTTGAATATATCACTTCCGTACAACCGGACATGGTCGGCTTGCCCATAGGCTTGCAGCCGTGCCTTGTCGTCAGCGATACCTTGATCCTCCCAAGTAGCATGCAACTTTCGGGCGAATGGAGTTTGCAAGATTGCATGGCCTCCGGGCTTCAATACACGGTAGACCTCCTGCAGTGCGCGCCTGTCGTCGGCAACGTGTTCAAGTACATGGTTGGCAATCAGGAAGTCGAATGACCCTGGTTCTGCATCGATGGCCATCATATCGATGCGCCGCACAGCGGGGGATGTTGGCTCCAAATCGCAACGAACATAGGTAGATGGTTCCGCCGCAGCGATCCAGTGAGACAAGTTGCGCTCCGGTGCGAAGTGCAAAATTGCCTTGCCGCGCATTGTTTCCAGCAATCCAGACGACTGCAGGAACATCAGCATGTGGCGTTCGCGATCATGCCCGCGACAGTGGGGACAGGCAAAGCGATCCAAGTCGCTACCTACCACATGGAGCTCACGCATCAGTGGAGGCTGGTTTTTGGAGCCGCCACAATATGGCAGGAATTTCCAGGCCCTGCGACCGCACAGTACGCAGCGCCGGGGGCCTCCAGGCAACAGTGCGAGTGCAATACCTTGGGCAAATCGAAACAACTTCGTGATCATGTCTGAATCATACTGTCAGCGGTGATACAACACCCGGCCCTTGTCACCGCGCCAGATCATGCGTAGTCGGTGAATCGCCTCGGCGTAGATGATGCGGAGGAGCGATCCGACTGCCAGCAGGCAGGTACGCAAGCGGCCATAGGGTGATGCGGTGAATACCCGTGGCGCCCAAACACGGAGTAGATTCCAGCGTCCTTGGCGACGTGCCGTCCCGAATACTCGTCGAAGGAAATCTGCCAAGCCAGATGCCTGGTCGGCGGCGCCAAGCATGCCGGCAGGTACGCTGTTCATTGCTTCCCAGTACAACTCGCGTACCAGATCGCTTGAGGTTGTCGTCATGGATCCGACCGAGTTCAATCGGTAGGCCACAAGTGGCCTCCCTAGATGTGCCAGCGAGCCATGCCTGGCAAGCAACAGGTGCATGCGATAGTCGATGAAGGGGCGGTCGATCGAAAGCAACTCTTCTTTGAACATGGCCCGGTAGAGCATGGAGCTTGTGTTGAGGAAATTGCCGCGGCGATACAGGGACGCCAAGCTGTGGTGGCCGTCACCCGCGTCGTTGAATACGCCGATGCGCTCACCGTCTTCACGGATGGCTACGGCGTTGGCGTAAATTGCCGGGCATTCCGAGTGGGTGTCCAAGAACTCGATCTGGTGCTCCAACTTGCCAGGCAGCCAGTAATCGTCACCGTCGAGGTGTGCCAGATAGCATCCACTTGCGCGTCGCAGCAGGTCTTGAATATTCGCGCTTGCGCCTAGTCGTTGTGGCCGACGCAAGTGCACCACCCGCTGCGGATTTGCGGCGGCGTATTCGGCAATGATTTCGCTGGTGCCGTCGTCGGAGCAATCGTCGCCGACCAAGATTTCGAGCAGCCGGTCGGTCCGTTGTTGCAGGACGCTGTCCAAGCACTGCCGGATGTATGCGCGCTGGTTGCACGTAGCGATGCAAACGGATACGGATGAGGGCGGCATGCTGCGGCCTGTCTCGCGTCGGTCAGGGGGGGCGGGTACGTCGGATGTCATGGCTGCGTGTCTTTGTTGCCAGGCAAGCGCGACGCCAGCGCGGATCGAGACAGGTGCGTGAGCTCCGTAGCCGCAGGGTTGCGGAATATGGCCGCGCCGCCAAGGTAGACCACGGCTGCCGCCAGTATGCTTGTAAGCGTCGCGACGATGGTAGGCGCGCTCCAATGCAGGATGCCCCATCCGGCCACCGCGCTGGCGAGGCACAGCAGCAAGGTATGCTTCTGGTCGACGATCTGCTCCAGCACACCGTAGCTGAGCATGCGCTGCGAGTAGTACGTATTGACGGCGATGCTGAGCATGCTGCCCAGCAGTACGGCTGCCGCCACGGCGATAGGACCGAACGGCGCGGCCACCAGTACGAGCGCGATCGACACCGGCTTCTTGAACAGTTCGAGTCGCAGCAACAGGTCGGATCTGCCGCAGGCGGTGAGGGCGGCAAGGTTCAACACGTGCAAAGGCCATGGCGCCGCGGCCAGTGCGAGGAGGGTCAGCACCGGTGCCGCCGAAAGCCAACGTGCGCCGTAGACGAGTGCAATCAGCGGTTTTGCCGCCAGCGCCAGACCGATCATGCAGGGCAGGAACAGGAACAGCGAGACGCGCAACGACAGGCGCAGGGCCTGGCGAAGCCTCACGGGCTCGCCCGAGAGCTCCGAGAACACCGGCAAGCCAACGCGGCTGAGCACCGTTCCGACGAAGCCGACCGGCGCCTGCTGCGCGTTCTGCGCCAGCGTGTAGTAGCCAAGTGTCGCGGCGTCGAATAGCCGGCCGAGCAGTAGCGCTTGTGCGCGTACGTATACCGTGTCGAGCAACTGGGCCAGTAGCATGAAGCCGCCAAATCCGAACAGGCGACGGAACGAGGCGTGATTGACACGCCCGACGGGTTTCCAGCGGGCGTACAGCCACAGTAGGGTCGCCCGCAAGCCGATTGCGATGACGGACTGCCATGCGATGCTCCAGACACCGAACCCATTCAGCGCCAACGCAACGGCGACAAAGCCGGAAATGCCCGATGCGACGATTTCGGCGTGCGCACGCGCAGCGAAGTCTAGGCGCTTGGTGAGCAGGGCATCGGGCACAGCCGCCAGCGCACCCAGCGGCAGCACCCAGGCGACGAGTCGGGTCAAAGGGACCAGCTGCGGCTGGTGGTAGAACGCGGCGATGTGTGGCGCAGCGAACCAGAGCGCGAATCCCGCCGCAGCACCGATCGTCATGCTGTAGGCGAACACAGTGGTCTCGTCGTCGGCTGTGATGCCCTGCCGCTGGATCAGTGCGGTGCCGAAGCCGGAATCGACCAGCAACACGCCGACACTGGTGAACACGATCAGCATGGCGATCAGGCCGAAGTCGGTCGGTGTCAACAAACGTGCGAGCACGATCGTGACTGCGATCTGCACACCGTAACGCGCGAGGATTTCCAGCGCGCTCCACATGGTGGCGTGAGTGGCCTTGGCCGCTATTGATTGCATGCACTCACGTTGCGGCAGGGCGCGCTGGCTTACGTGGATCGGGATTGGTTCGCAAGATGAATTTACCTTCAGGATTTCAAGTGCCGTCACCGACAAATATCTCCAGGCTTTCGAAGACAAGCTCAACGAGCGTCCGAGAATGCGGTTAGGACTCCGTACACCGAGACAGGTTTTCGAGGCACCCTTCAACCGTCGTGCACCTCGGAGTTCAATTCACTGTCCAACTCTGCGAGCAGGGATTTTTCGAGTGAAAGCAGGTCCTTGGAGCGATCTCGTAGTCTCCGCGCTGGCATGCCAGCGTAGATTGACCATGCATCGAGGTCTTTTGTGATCAACGATAGCGCCCCAACAGAGACTCCTTCATTTGCTGTGACGCCTGGAAGAATCACGCTGCCGGTACCGACAATCACGTGCTTCATAAGTATAACTGGACCTGAAGTTACCCCCAGATATTTCTCCGGCACTGTGGGGTTGGTCAGGGTTCGTCCGGAGTAGTCGTCTGTGGCGGTGTAGATTCTCACTCCAGCGGACAGGCCAGAAAAGTCTTCAAGTACAATGCCGCTGCCTGCATAGAGTCCACAATAGCCGGCAATGTGGACAAACGATCCAATCTTTGTGAAGCCGTTGCCGGCGGCGATGATTGAGCAGTAGCCGTCAATACGAACGTTATCTCCTAGCTCAATGTTGTTCAGTCCAATGATTGTGCAGCTCCTGGCAATTCGCACATTTTTCCCGACTTTCTTGAACCCGAAGTCGACGAGCTGTTCGTCTGAGAAATAGCCAGGATCGAAAGGATTGTTCATGTAATCGAGTCTCTATAGATGGCCAAACGCTTGAGGTAACCGGTGCGAGCCCACGTAGCGGGTGAGCACTCGGTTAACCGACTAGTTGGGCACCGTGACCTGTGGCACGAAACTCCAAAGAGCTGCTAGCACCAGAAGCAGCCCGCCGAACACAACGGCGAGCTAGTTTAGCCACGACAGGTGCGTATTTTGGTATTCGGCGGATACGGTTGCGATTGACCCGGCCATGGTTGATGTACTGCACGTAGTCGAAGAACACGAAGGTATCTACGGCCTGCATAAGCTGAAAGTAGCCGATGTAGGGGGTACGGCTGCATCACCGCCGCGATCATGCGCCGTCGCTCATGCAGGCTCTGCAAACCGCCGCAATGGTCTCGATGTCGTCGGTGCCCAGCGACACGCCGGTCGGAAGTATCGCGACCCGATTGGCTATCGCCACACTGTGTTCGAGCAGCAGGCCTGCATGGGGAAACAGTTCCCGGTAGGGCAGCATGCCGTGGCAACCCGGCCAGAAGTATTTTCGTACAAGCACGTTTTCCGCATGCAATGCGGCGACGAGATCGTCGCGGCGCTTGCCGTCGCGCCCCGAATCGACTTCCACGACCACGTACTGGTAATTCGGGTTGGTGGCGGGGTCATAGTCGAGCAGCCGGAGGCCGTCGATGCCGGCCAGGGCGGCGGCGTAGGTTTCGTAATTGTGGCGATTGGCTTCGACGAAACCGGGCAAGGCGTCGAGGTTGACCAGTCCCATCGCCGCGTTGATCTCGGGCATCTTGCCGTTGGTGCCTGGGTGGATCACGTTGTCGTAGCCGACGAAGCCGAAGTTACGCATCAGACGCATGGTCTCGGCCAGATCGTCGTCGTCGGTGACCGCGGCGCCACCTTCGAAGGTGTTGAACACCTTGGTCGCGTGAAAGCTCAGCACCTCGCAGGCGCCGAAGCGACCGATGGTCTGGCCTCGATATGTGCAACCGAAAGCATGCGCGGCATCGAACATCAGCTTCAGGCCGTGCTCGTCTGCGACGGCCTGCAGTGCGTCGATGGGCGCGGGCCGTCCCCACAGGTGTACGCCGATGATGCCGCTAGTGCGAGGGGTGATCATGCGGCGCACGGCGTCAGGATCGAGATTGTGTGTCGCAGGGTCGATATCGGCGAAGACTGGCGTGATGCCCTGCCAGTGCAAGGCATGGGCCGTGGCAATAAAAGTCCACGACGGGACGATGACTTCGCCCGTTAGTCCCAGGGCACGAATGGCGATTTCCAGAGCAACAGTGCCGTTGCACATGGCAATGCAGTGCTTGACGCCCAGATGGTCGGCGATGCGTCGCTCGAGCTCCTGCACAATTGGACCGTTGTTGGTCAGCCACTTACTATCCAGGACTTGGGCGGCCCGCTGCAAAAATGCCTCGTGGTTGCCCAAGTTGGGGCGGCCGACATGCAACGGTTCGGCAAATGCGGGTGGCGCGCCGTTGATGGCGAGGTCGAATTTGTCGCGGATGACCTTGATCGGCATGGCTGATGTCGGTAGTGGCTTTGGTATGACGGGGTGGGCAGATGGGCCTAACCCGTAGGCATGCAACTATGTGCAGGGGCTCTTTAAGATCGCTATGACCCAAACTTTAGATCGCCATTGAGAAGTATGTGTAGCTCGCGGATGCTTCCGTTCAATCGGCCACCGATATTCAGCGGGCGAAGTTGTTGCAAGGCCTTGCGTGCTTCATTGTAGCGATCCAAGGCGGCCAGCATGCGGACCAGTGTGATGCGGTAGGCCGGTTCGCTCGGTGCGTCTTTTACGGCGCCCTCGATCATGCGCAGGCCCAAGGCGTGGTTGTCCAGCACGTTCCACGCATAGTCGCCGTACGTGGCCTGCAACCGTGCGCTGGGAGTGTGGTGATCCAGCGCGGCCTCGAATGCCTGCACCATGCGTGCGGTGGGCAGCGCGCACGCGCGGTCCCTGGCGCATTGCGCCAGCGCGGCGAGCGAGCTTTCGTCCTGCACGCCGGGCTTTCGCGCCTTCAGCTTGGCGATCATGCTGTCCCACCACTGCGGCTTGAGCGGTAGGCCCATACGCGAGTTCATGAAGATCAGTGCCTGCTGCGGCAGGATCGAGGACTCTGGGAAGCTCGCCGCTTTTTCCAGTGGTGCGTAGGCCAGCCGCGTATACGGCGAAGCTGGATCGTAGTGTGAGTAGATGATGTAGATGCGACCCAGTTCGTACTGGGCGCGGGGCGAGTCGGGTGCGCGCGCGGCCAAGTCTTGAGCCAGCCGCAGCGGGTCGCCCCAGGCGTAGGCGGTAGCCGTGGTCAATCCGGCCCACCACAGCAGCAGGCAGGCCAGCAGCACGCGCCGGGGTAGCCGCCAGCGATGTCGGTGCACGGCGGGCTGCACGGCACCCGGCGAGACGGCCGCCAGCCATGGCACCACGGCCAGCAGCACGCCGAAGCTGGCGAAGTAGTTGCGGTGCTCGTAAACCAGTTCCAGCGGGATGATGGTGCCGGTCATCACGTGGCAGCCCAGGTACAAGGCGATCCCCAGTGCCACCAACGGCTGGCGGCGACGCAACCGGAACACCAGAACGAACAGCGCGGTGATTCCAAGCAGGCTGGTCAGCGTTGTCCATGGCGACAGCAAGCCAGTCGAGATGCGGAACTGGTCGTGATAGAAGGACAGTACCTGTGGCGTGGGCAGCAGCGTCCACCCGATGTAATCGCAGACCACGCGCGCTTCGCTAAGCAGGCGCTCGCCCAGAGTGAAATCGCGCGTGGCCCAATTGGCGGTATTCAGCACTCCGGGCAACAGCCAGATCAATCCCGCCAGCAGCGGCAGTGCCAACACCACCACGAACAAGCCCGCGATCCGCCCGTCCCATTCCCGGTAGGAGCGCACCCTGTGCGCGACCACCGCCTCATCCGGAGCATTATCACGTCCAGGGCCCGCTCCTACGGATAGCGATACGCGCTTGAAGCGAAACAGGATCCATTCGACCAGGAACGCATACAGCGGCAGCATCGCCGCAGTTTCCTTGGCCAGCAGGCCGATGACGGTGGAAATGACGAGGCTGACGGCGCAGAGCCAGAAGCCACCCCACACGCCTTCTGTGTAGGAGCGCGCCCTGTGCGCGAATTGGCGTTGCGAGCTGTCTTGAGGCGGCGCGCTTTCCAAAAGCATTCGCGCACAGGGTGCGCTCCTACACCACAGCATGCGCTGACGCCCGGCGACATACCCAATCAGCCCCAGCAGCACGAACAGGTTCGCCATGCTTTCCTCGCGCTGCACTACATACAGCACGGCGGTGAGGTTGATCGGCAACAGCATCCAGCCTGCCGCGATCAGTGCCGCGAGGATGCCTGCGCGTCGCCAATCCCCCTCCCCTGTATGCAGGGGAGGGCTGGAGTGGGGTACGGCCAGCAGCAACATTCTTGCGAGCAAGAACACGAGCGTGCCGTTCAACAGGTGCACTGCAAGGTTGAACAGCTTCCAGCTCCAGGGATTCAAGCCGCTCACCAGGTAGTTCGCGGCGAAACTCAGCGAAGCCAGTGGCCGCTTGAACTCGCTGGCCGGCGAGGACAGCGCGGCGCGCACCAGTGCGGGCACGCTGGCCGCATGCGGCTGCACGCCGGGGTTATCCACGATGTTGGGGTAGTCGTCGAACAGCCAGCTGCCGGAGAGGCCGGACCAATAGACGGCGGCAGTAATGAGCAGGGCGAGCAACAGCAACCGGCGCACGATAGGCGGTTTCAGGGAATGGATCATGTCGTCACAACGGGAGCATGGTGGCCGGCATCCTGGCGTGTGGCCGCGCGCTCTGCCGATTCCCGCGGTCAATGACCAGTCGTATCGGCGTGGGGTCGGGAAGCCGGGTATGGGGCCCTTGGTCAGTACCGGCTCTGCAGACGGTCAGAAGTTTCTGCAAGGGGAGGCGAATCACTGGTGCAGTGTCGTGGCGGAAATGTTGCGTCTGACGAGCAGCTCAAGCTCCGAGATCTGCTTGTCGAGGCGCCCTGCGTAGTTCAAGTGCCTCAGTGCGTCGATCTGTTCCTGTGCTTTGGCTGCCTGTCCGGCGCGCGCGTAGAGTGCTGCCAGATCGATGCGGTAGGCGGGTTCGCTCGGTGCGCCGATGACTGCCAGATTGAGGTATTTTGCCGCCAGCATGTCGTCGTGCAGGATGTCGCGTTGGAAGTCCGCATAGGCGCCGTTGAGCCGCGCGATGGGGTGTGGCCGAGAGAGCGCTGCCAGATAGGCGCGCTGCAACTGCGCGGCATCGAATTTGCAGATGCCTTTGCCGTAACAGGCGGTCAGCGTAACCAGCGCGTTGATGTCCCCCTGTCCCGTTGGCTGGTTGAGTAGTTTGCGCGCCATCGAGTCCCATAAAGCACCATCGTCGCCTTGCTGGCCGTGATCGACGAGCATGATCAGCGCCTGATCGGGCGACACGGACGCCCCCGGAATCGCAGCTGCCTGCAGGAAGTATTTCCAGGACGCGTCCAATGCCTTGCCGGGCTGATAGTTCGACGCGATCAGGAATTGGCGGCCGGCCTCGTATACCGCACGTTCCGAATCCGGGTGGTTGGTGGCTTCTGCAACGGCCAAGCGCAGCGGATTGGACCAGTCCTGCGCTCTCAGGTGAGTGACCAAGGCGAACCAAAGCAACCCAATGGCGACCAGAAACCCGCGCAGTATCGGCAATGCGATCCTCCAGCGCAGGCCAAGCAACCACGTGCCGGCTGCCAGCAACACGCCGATCGACGCGAAGTACATGCGCTGCTCGTAGACCAGTTCCAGCGGGACGATGGTCGCGGTCAGCAGCTGCGCGGCGAAAAACCAGCCGATGCCGAGTGAAATCAGTGGTTGGCGATTGCGTAGCCAAACCGCAAGTACGCCCAACGCGGCCAACGAGACGATCGCAGCCAAGGTGGTCCACGGCGTCAGCAGCCCGGTCGATATCACGATCTCGTCGTGGTAGAGGCTCAATACCGTCGGATTGGGCAGAAGTGTCCAGTGCAGGTAATCCACCAGCACGCGCGCTTCGGTCAGAAGACGCTGTGCAAGCGTGAAATCGCGGCCAACCCAGGAGCCGGGGTGCAAGGCGACACGCAGCAGCCACGCCGTACCCAGCACGGCCGGAACGAACAGGGTGACGACGAAGGTCCACCAGAGGCGTGCGTCCCGCGTCTGCTTTTCGGATGCTCCGGGCAATGGGTGGCCCGCCGGGGTGGCGCGTGCAAACCGCAATATGACCCATTCGGCCAGGAACGCGAGCACCGGTAGCAAGACGGCGGTTTCTTTCGACATCAGTCCCAGCGACGTGCCCAACACGATGCCGCCGACGACCAGCGCAAATCCACGGTGGTCGCGGCGCTTGTCGCGCGCCGTCAGCATCATCCAACGTCCGTGCAGGTAAGCCCACAAGCCGGCCAACACGAATACCTGACACAGGCTTTCCATGCGTTGCACCACGTACAGCACGGCCATCAGGTTGATCGGCAGAACCATCCACGCCGTGCTCACGATCAGCGCGAGGCGCGTTGCGGCGGCAGGGTCGAAAGCGGTGTGGCCCAGCTCTCCGTCGGGCAGGGAGGGAGAGGCTTGCGAAAACCGGCTTTGCCGCCAACCTGCCAATTGCAGCAGTGCCCGCAGCATGCAAAACAGCAGCACGCCGTTGATCAGGTGAATGACGACGTTGGTGACCTTGAACGGCCAGGGGCTGCCGTTGCCCATCATCCAGTTGAGCGAGAACGTGAGCGAGGCCAGTGGCCGGCGCAGGAAGCTGGACGGGGACGACAGCGCCGAGTTTACCCAGGCCGCCAGCGTCGAGTGCCCTTGCGAGATGTGGATGGCCGCGTTGTCCACGATGTTCGGGTAGTCGTCGAACACCCAGCCGCCGGCGATGCCCGGCCAGTACACGGCGGCTGTCGCCGCCGCAGCGAGTGCCAGCAACAGCCAAGGCAACCATGGGCGGGCACGTTCATTCATGTGCAATGGGTCAATCCAAAAATAGGGGATGAGGCATGTTAACTAAACCATGGGTTCGACCAACCCGTGGTTCGGGTATCAGCGACCATGATGACCCTGCGGCCCACAAAAGAAGGGCCGCACAAGGCGGCCCTTCGAGAGTGACACGGGAAACAACGATCAGCGGCAGCTGGCCGGGAGGTACTTGGTCGGCACGGTGCCAGTGCACTTCCAGGTGATCGGACCGGTGACCTGGGTGGTGGCGGTAATGGCAGCGCCGTTGGCATACGGCGTGAAGACGACGGTCTTGGTATCTGCGTCGCTGTTCGTGCCGGTGACCGTGGCGGTGATGACACCGTTCGTACCGACTTCCAGATCGGAAACATATTGCGAGGCGACGCTCGCTTGTGTGGCCGGCAGGCCGGCCGAAGCGTTTTTGCTGGGGACCGTACCGGTCGACTGGACCGTTTCTGCCACGGCGGTGCGTGCCATGTCGACGGCGGAAAGCGCCTCGGTCACCTTGGAGCGGATGATGTAGTTCTGGTAGGCCGGCACGGCGATGGCTGCGAGGATCGCGATGATCGCGACCACGATCATCAGTTCGATCAGGGTGAAGCCTTTCTGCATGGTCTTCATGGTGGTTCCTTCTGTTGGCTAGCTAGCGGTGTGCCCCCTGGGTTCCGGCCCCGATACCCCCTAGGCGGGATCGAACCCCAACACGACTTGGTCAGGAACGACCAGGAAGCTGGCGGTATCGAAGCATCTAACATGCCACGACCACCGCTGGCATATTGCCTCATGTCGCGGCGCTTGTGTGTTGTGCATGCGATCACGAAAGGGTGCCACCGGTAGTGGGGGCGCCTGGTTTTGTGCGCTTGCCGGCACTTCGGTTGCTTCGTGAGGCCTGATCATTTTGGGCAGCTTGTGACGCAATTTGTCAGCTTGCGGCCGATCGAGGTGGCGTGGGGTGCCCGGCATGGAGTGCCAAGAGCTTGGGCAGATGTGCCCGCAAGCGGGAATACGTTGCCACTATTGATGTCCGGCAGCCCTTGCTTGCGCCGCATTCGTCCAGCGTGTGCTGCTTGGTGCCAAGGCAATGGATGGCTGATCCGCAATGGTCACTTTTGCCTGGCGGGGGCATGCGGCATCACGGGTGGCGAATCCCGTCAGCTTTGCGTCCTGACTCAATCGGCGAAGCGGGTGAAATCGTCCAGGTGGCGGGTGGCGATAGCGTGGACGATGGCCCAGTCGATGGCGCTGTAACTGTGTACGGCGAGGTTGCGGAAGCCGACAGCCTTGCGCAACTGCGATGCAAGCGTGGCATCCAGCTTGTGCGTCGAGGTCAGTTGCTCGAATGCTTGGCCCATGGTGTCGGGTGGTGGCAGGCCCGAGTCGGCCAATACGTGCAAGGCCAGGTCGACGCAGAGTTGGACGGCGCGACTGAGGTTGAGTACCACGATGTCCTGCAGATCGGGACTGGCTGCAAGTGCGTCTGCGGTGGCAGGGCATTTGTCGCGGACGCGTAGGAGGAAGCGCTGCAGCGAGTCGAGCTTGCGGCCGACGATCAGTGCGTCCATGCGCGCCTCCGTTCCTCCAGCATGCGCGTCACATAGGGCACGAAGTCTTCCATGGCATAGACATGACGGGACATCAGGTTCGCGTGTGCAGCGGTACTGCCGATGATGCGTTTGCCGTGCTTGAGGATCTGGCCCAACAGGGGCTCGCCGACCGCATGCAGGTCGATCAAATCCACCGGCCGGCCGGTGGCGAGGGCAAGCTCCTCGATCAGTTGCATGCGCAGAGCGGTGTCGAGCGGCTTGGCCGCCTGCACAGCCACATCCACGTCGCTCTCCGGGCGGGCGCGCTCTTGGGCGACCGAGCCGAACACATAGGCCAGCCCGATCTCCGGGTGCGTCGTAAGTACGCGCTGTACTTGGAGTGTGGACATGAGAAACCCATCCGCCATTGGCGCTGCGCCGCCAGTCTAGTGGGTTTTCGGCGTGTCGAGCCGGGTCGCTTGCGTGGTGCCGGCTTGCCGCTTACCTTGCCTCTTTGACATCACCTAGGGGAACGACCATGAAGCAAGCCCTGACGGCGCTGCTGCTGCTGGCACTGGTGGCCTCGCCCGCGCTGGCGGCGGACACCGACACGGTGGCGCCGATCGATACCACGATCACCGTGGACCACGCGCCGCACCCGTTCAACGTGCGCGACCTGGTGATGATGCAGCGGGTGAGCGATCCGCAGCTGTCGGCGGACGGGCGCTACGCGGCGTTCGGTGTGCGCAGCACGGACTACGCGGCGAACAAGGGCGTCAACGCGATCTACGT
Organism: Rhodanobacter sp. C06; assembly: GCF_002001105.1. GTDB lineage: Bacteria > Pseudomonadota > Gammaproteobacteria > Xanthomonadales > Rhodanobacteraceae > Rhodanobacter_A. Next base: position 179,434 of record NZ_MUNP01000077.1, read on the forward strand.
GCTGGACCTGGCGCAGGACGGTGCGAAGCCGGTGAAGCTGGTGAACATGGTGGCTTCCTCGCCGCGCTGGTCGCCGGACGGGCGCAGCCTGTACTTCCTCGCGCCGGTGCAGGGCGTGACCCAGTTGTGGCGGCGCGGCGTGGGCGACCTGCTGGGCGGGGCGCACCATGCGCCGATGAGCATCGCGCCGGTGCAGGTGAGCCACGGTCCGCTGGACATCCAGGACTACAAGCTGGCACCGGACGGCAAGAGCGTGTTGCTTTCCTACGCGGTGTTCACCGACTGCGCAGGCCCGCTGGCCTGCACCAAGGCGAAGCTGGACCAGCGCGCGGCGGACAAGGCCACCGGCACGCTGTACAAGAAGCTGTTCGTGCGGCACTGGGATACCTGGTCCGACGGCACGCGCAACCAGCTTTACCTCGGCCGCTTCGATGCGCACGGCCAGCTGCCGGCGGAGCCGACGCTGCTCACGCGCGGCATCGACGGCGACGTGCCCAGCAAGCCATTCGGCGACGACAGCGAGTTCGCCTATTCGCCCGACGGCAGGACGGTGTATTTCGACGTGCGCATCGCCGGCCACAGCGAGCCGTGGTCCACCAACTTCGACATCTACAAGGTGCCGGCCGACGGTTCGTCCGCCCCGGTGAACCTCACGGCTGAAAACAAGGCCTGGGATGGCTGGCCCGTGCCCTCGCCGGACGGCAGGACGCTCTACTACCTCGCGCAGAAGACACCGGCGTTCGAATCCGACCGCTTCGCCATCATGGCGCTGGACCTGGCGACCGGTGCGAAGCGCGAGATCGATCCGCACTGGGATCGCTCGCCGGGCGGCATGGGCATTTCCGCCGACGGCAAGACGCTCTACGTGACTGCCGACGACGAGGGCCGGCACCCGCTGTTCGCGGTGGACACGGCCAGCGGCAAGGTGCGCCAGCTGGTGGGCGATGGCGAGGTGGACGGCTATTCGCTGGCCGGTTCGCGCCTGCTGCTGGCCCGCAACGACCTCAAGCGTCCCACCGATCTGTACACCGTGGATGCCGACGGCAAGGATCTCAGGCAGGTCACGCACTACAACGCCGACCTGCTCAGGAACGCGCACGAGGGCGATTTCGAGTTCTTCACGTTCAAGGGCTGGAACAACGAGCCGGTGCAGGGCTACGTGATGAAGCCGGCGGGCTATGAACCCGGCAAGAAGTACCCGGTGGCCTTCATCATCCACGGCGGTCCGCAGGGCGCCATGACCAACAGCTGGAGCTACCGCTGGAATCCGCAGACCTATGCGGGGCAGGGCTTCGCCGTGGTCACGATCAACTTCCACGGCTCCACCGGTTACGGCCAGGCGTTCACCGACTCGATCTCGGGCGACTGGGGCGGCAAGCCGCTGCAGGATCTGAAGCTCGGCTGGCAGGCCGCGCTGGCCAAGTACTCCTTCCTCGACGGCAACCGCGCCTGCGCGCTGGGCGCGAGCTACGGCGGCTACATGACTTACTGGATCGCCGGCGTGTGGAGCCAGCCGTGGAAGTGCTTCGTCGACCACGACGGCGTGTTCGACATGCGCATGATGTATTACGCCACCGACGAGCTGTGGTTCGAGGAGCACGAGAACGGCGGCCCGCAGTTCGAGGTCCCCGCGAACTACGAGAAGTTCAACCCGCTAGCCCACGTCAAGGACTGGCGCGTGCCGATGCTGGTGGTGCACTCCGGCCACGACTTCCGCATCCCGCTCAGCCAGGGCCTGGGCGCGTTCACCGCGCTGCAGCGGCGCGGCATCCCCAGCGAGTTCCTCACCTTTCCGGATGAAAGCCACTTCGTGTTGAAGCCGCACAACAGCGTGCTGTGGCACGACACGGTGAACGCGTGGCTGAAGCAGTGGACGGCACCGGAGGCTGCGGCGAAGCAGTAGCCGAAGCACCCCACCCCAACCCTCCCCTGCAAGCAGGGGAGGGAGTTCACGCGGCACGATATGTTGGTTTTCTCCTCCTGCTTACCGGGGGCCCAATACATCACATTGCCAATGCTTGCATGGGGCGGCACATCACTCCCCTTTGCTTGCATGGGCAGCACATCGCTCCCTAGCGCTTGTATGGGAGGGAGAGCCGCACATCATTCTCCTCCCCCTGCTTGCAGGGGGAGGTCGGGAGGGGGTAAAGCTTCCCGCTCGCCAATGGCAAGGACTGGCCATGCAACGGAAATGGGAACGCGCCCGTCAGCTGCGCAATGCAGCCACCGACGCCGAACGACACCTGTGGCGCCATCTGCGTGGCGAGCAACTCGGCGGATTCAAGTTTCGCCGTCAATATCCGCTGGCAGGTTACATCGTTGATTTCGTCTGCATTCCTGCGAGGCTCGTACTTGAACTCGATGGCGGTCAGCACCAGGAGGCGGTGAGTTACGACGCGGCACGCACGCGTGCTATCGAGGCGCTTGGCTATCGAGTGCTGCGCTTCTGGAACGACGATGTGTTGCTGCGTACCGATGCGGTGCTGGAGGAAGTGCTACGGAACCTGGAGTCAGGTTGAGGGTGCAGAGCGACCCCACCCCGGCCCTCCCCTGCAAGCAGGGGAGGGAGACAAGGCATCAGTCCGCTGAATCCACCCGCTCCCCCTGCGAACACGTCGCGC
>NZ_MUNP01000081.1 GCF_002001105.1 Rhodanobacter sp. C06
CGCGTCGCCTTGCGGTGCCGTTCGAAACCGGCGTCGTGCTCCATCGACAGGCTCATCTGCTTCGGCGTCATCGCGTAACATCCGTCCTCAGGTCGAGCTTCGACCACGGGGCAAAATCAGAGTTTCCTTAGCTGCAGCTGACGCAAGGCATGTTGCCGGGCATATCGCATGAAACCAAGTTGCGGAATGTGCACATTGGTTTGATGGTCACGGTGCGTCTGCGCTTTTGCTTCTGCGCGCAGGAGCGCGCTGCTCTACCGGGGCCCCTATGGCGCGGCGGGCGGGTGGAGGAAAGTCCGCAGGATGGCCCGCAGGGATGCGGGCCAGTTTTTCGCCGGTACAGGGATGTGCCGTCGAAAAACCCCGTAACCCGCACGCGCACCCGGAAGGCAGGATGCCTGGAGGGCGCGCCATCGGGGTGGCCTTCTCTTTTGGCTACTTTTCTCTGGCCACACAGAGAAAAGTAGCTCGGGCCGCGACAGCGGCTCGAAACTGCTTTGAGACTGGCGTAAACGCAGAAGCAAAGCCCCCCTCACCCCAGCCCTCTCCCCCAACGATGTTGGGGGAGAGGGAGAACGGCAAGCAGGCAAGGGGCTAATCAGCGCACGCCGCAGGCGTCACCCCTTCACCGGAAACCACATCTCCGCCTCCGGCCGGAACGCCCGTGGCGTCACGCCGAGCAGGCGCTCCAGCTCGCCGTTGTCGGCGATCAAATCGGCATCGAGTCGCGCCAACGGTCCGCGCAGTTTTGCGGGCGCGAAGCGTTGTCCCGCGTGCAGCAGCCACGCGGGCAGCGGCAGCGGCAGGTTGGCGTGGGGCAGGGTGCGGCGGACGCGGGCGAACATCTCGCCGGCGTTGAGGCGTTCGCCGCCGCCGATGGGCAGGATGCGTCCCGCGCTGGCGGGGCAGTCCAGCGCGGCTAGCACGGCGAGCGCGATGTCGTCGGCGTGCACGGGCTGGCGCAGGCCGCGGCCGGCGGGGAGCGGGAAGACGCGGGTGCGCCAGGCGCGGCGGGCGATCGGGCTGAGGCTCTTGTCGAGGCCGGCGCCGTAGATGAGGGTGGGGCGCAGCACGGTCCACGGCGCACCGTGGCGGGCGCAGGCGGTGGCGAGTGCCTGTTCGCCGTCGCGCAGCTGCTGGGCGAGGGCGCGTTCCGCAGGCATGGCGGAGTCGCGCTTGGTTTCCGCGCTCATCGAGCTGGTGGCGATCACCCGCGGCGGTTCGCTGCCGAAGTCCGCGCGGGCCAGCCAGGCGGCGAACGGGCCGATCGGGCCGAAGCTGACGATGGCGGATGGATGCGGCAGTTCGCGCGGCAGCGCGTCGGGCAGGCTGCCCTGCAGCCAGCGCAGGCCGGGTTGCGAGGTGCGGGCGTGGCGGCTGAGTGCCGTCACCGCGGCGCCGCGGGCGAGCAGGCGCGGCAGGAGGAAATGGCCGATCTGGCTGCTGCCGCCGAATACCAGGACCGTCATCAGGTCCCCGACTGCAGGCGGGCGGTGAGGTCGAGCACGCGCGGGTGGTTCGGCGCGAGCTTGCGCGCTTGTTCCAGCGCTTGCATGGCACCGGCGCGGTTGCCGCCGGCGAGCTGGCGGTCGGCCTGGTCCAGCCAGGCACCGGCGAGGCGCTGGCGCAGGATGTTCTGCGAGGCATCGCCCGGAGCGAGGTCGGCGAGGTTGTCCAGCATCAGGCCGGCGCGCGCGAGGTCGCCGGCGGCCAGTGCGCGGTTGAACAGTTGCAGCACTACGCCCGGCAGGGCTTGCAGGCCGTGTTGCGCGACGGCGCTGTTGCCGTCGATCGCCAGTGCGTTGCGGTAGAGGTCGTAGGCACTCTTGCCGGGCGGCAGCATGATGTCGCCGCGTTGCGTGGCGGCCTGCGCCTGCTGCAGCAGGCTGGCGATCTGCTCGCTCTGCTGCGGCGTCAGCGCGGGATGCAGCATGCCGGCGTCGGCGGCGGAATCTTCGTCGGCGGGGGCGGTGGCTTTCGGCGCGGCGCCGGGCTTGATGCCGGTTTGGGGGCTGGACTTGGCTTGCGCCATGCCTTGCAGGCGCGCGCGGGCAGCGGCGAGGTCGGCGGATTTCGGCGCCAGCGCCGCGGCATGGTCGAGCAAGGTGCCGGCCTGCGCGGCGTCGCCGGCGTCCATCGCCGCGTTGGCCTGCACGGTCAGCGCCTGCGCCACCTTGCCCAGTCCGGCCTCGGCCTGCGGGTTGTCGGGGGCGAGTGCGAGGGCGGCCTTGTAGTGCGCCAGTGCGGTGTCGTCGCCGGGGCCGTCGATGCGGCCGGCGCGCAGCGCCTCGTCACCCTGCTGCAGGGCGGCGTCGAGCGCGGCGCTGTCCTGCTGGCGTACCTGTGCGCGGGCGGCGCGCAGGCCGGGCAGGGCGGCGTTGTTGGGCTGCAGCGCGGCGAGTTGTTCGATCTCGGCGTCGGCGGTGGTGCCGTCGTTCGCATCCAGCGCCTTCTGCGCCTGTGCGGCCAGCGCGTCGCCGACCTGGTCCAGGCCGTGGCGCGCCACCGCGTTGCCGGGATCGGCCGCGAGCACTTGCCGGTACAGCGCGCCGGCGCCGTGCTCGCCGCCGTACTGGCCCGCGGCAACCGCCTGCTGCGCCTGATCCACCAGGGTCGAGACCTGCACCTGCGAGCCGCGTTTCGCGGCGATCATCTTGTCGAGCCGGTCGACGTCGCTGCCGCCGCCCAGCAGTTCGCGCGCCACCGCGGCCTTCTGCGCGGCCACGTCGAGCTGGCCGGCCTGCAGCGCGGCGTCGGCCTGCGAGATCTCGGCCATGCCGACCTGGTGCAGGCCGTTGCGGGCGGCGTCGTTGTCCGGCTCCAGCGCCACCGCGGCCTGGAACAGTTCGCGCGCGCTGTTGCCGTCGTCGCCGTCCAGGTGGCCGGCGGCCAGCGCCTGCTGTGCGCGGCTGAGCACGTCGTTGAGTTCGGTGCGCGGCAGCAGATTGCGCAGGCGGTTCTGCTCGATCCACGCGCCGCCCACCACGCCGATCAACGCCAGCACCAGCACGGGCACCAGCCAGCCGCGACGACGGGAGCGGCGCGGCAGCTTCGAGGCTCGGCGCCAGCCGCGCGGCTCGGCGTCCATCGAGGGCAGGTCGTCGGGCGGTGCGGCGCTCCGCGGCGGTTCGTCGAGCCCGCCGAGATCGCCGAGCTTGGGCTCGGTGCGTCCGCGGTGGTCGGATTCGTGCTGGTCGCGGCGTCTGCTCATGAAGGTCGGCAATTGGGAAATGGTTGGACGGCCTGCTTATAGCTCGTCATTCCTGCGAGGGAAGCAAGCGCTTCACAGCGGCGAAGCTGGTCATCCAGTGACATTGCGTTCAATGGATTGAAGGCGCCGGACCCCGGCATTCGCCGGGATGACAAGCAAAATCAGGGGTTTCAGCGACTTGCTGCAGCTTAGCATTGCGCCGCCGCGTCGCCGCGCCGCGCACGAACACGCGTTCAGGCTGGCGTGCGCGAGCCACCGATGCGACGCGCCTCCAGCACGTTCGGCAGCGCCAGCAGGCGGCCGAGCAGGGTGGAGAGCTGCTCGAAGTCGCGCACGCGCAGCGCGAAACGCATTTCCACCTCGCCGCTGCGGGCGTCGGCGCGGCTGGAGGAGGCGATGATCGGGATGTTCGCGTTGCTGATCGTGCCGGTGACGTCCTTCTGCAAGCCCTTGCGGTCGTAGCCGCGCAGCTCGATGTCCACCTCGTAGGCCTGGGCGCTGGCCTTGCCCCAGTTCACCTCGATCACCCGGTCCGGATCGCGCCGCGCCAGCCGCGCGAGGCTGGCGCAGTCGGCGCGGTGCACCGATACGCCGCGGCCGCGGGTGATGAAGCCGCGCACCGGGTCGCCGGGCAGCGGCTGGCAGCAGCGCGCCAGCGTGGTGAGCAGGTTGCCGATGCCCTCGATGCTGAGCGCGCCGGGGTCGCGTGCCGGCGCCGGGCGCACGGGCGCCAGCGGCAGCGCCGGTTCGGCATCCTCCGGCTGGGCGATGTCCTGCAGCGCGCGGGCGATCTGGCCGGCGCTGATCTCGTTGAGCGCCAGCGCCACCAGCAACTCGTCCTGGTTCTTCAGGTGGAAGTGCGCGGGCAGCTTCGCGAGCTCGACCTCGGGCAGGGCGAGACGCTTCAGTTCGCGCTCGAACATCGTGCGGCCCACCGCGAGGTTGGCGTCGTGCGCCAGCCGGCGGAACCACGCACGCACCTTGTCGCGCGCCCGCGAGCTGTTGAGGTAGCCGTGGTGCGGCGACAGCCAGTCGCGGCTGGGTTCGGCCTGCTTCGCGGTGAGGATTTCCACGCGGTCGCCGCTCCGCGGCTGGAAGGTCAGCGGCACGATGCGGCCGTTGACCTTGGCGCCGCGGCAGCGGTGGCCCACCTCGGTGTGCACGTGGTAGGCGAAGTCCAGCACGGTGCCGCCGTGCGGCAGGTCCACCACCTCGCCCTTCGGCGTGAGCAGGTAGACGCGGTCCTCCATCAGCGCGGTCTTGAGGTCGGCGGCCAGCGCGCCCTCGTCCTCGCTGCGCGTGTCCAGCAGCTTGCGCATCCAGGCGATCTTCGCCTCGAACTCGGCGTCGGCGCCGCCGCCTTCCTTGTAGCGCCAGTGCGCGGCCACGCCCAGCTCGTTGGCGCGGTGCATCTCGTGGGTGCGGATCTGCACTTCCAGCGTGCGGTCGCGCGGGCCGATCACCGCGGTGTGCAGCGAGCGGTAACCGTTGCCCTTGGGGCGTGCGAGGTAGTCGTCGAACTCGCGCGGCAGGTGCGGCCAGAGCGTGTGCACCACACCCAGCGCGGCGTAGCAGTCGGCCACGCTGTCGACCAGCACGCGCACCGCGCGGATGTCGTACAGCTCGGCGAACTCCACGCCCTTTTTCTGCATCTTCTTCCAGATGGAATAGATGTGCTTGGGCCGTCCGGCCAGCTCGGCGCGGATGCCCGCGGCCTGCAGCGCGTCGCCCAGCAGGGCCAGCGATTCGCGGATGAAGGCCTCGCGGTCGGCGCGGCGTTCATCGAGCAGCTTCGCGATGCGCCGGTAGGTGTCGGGTTCCAGGTGGCGGAAGGCGAGGTCCTCCAGCTCCCACTTCAGCTGCCAGATGCCGAGCCGGTTCGCGAGCGGCGCGTGGATGTCGCGGGTGAGCCGCGCCAGTTCCAGACGCTCGGCCTCGGGCAGCGTCGCTGCCGCGCGCATGCGGGCGAGCTGGCGCGCCAGCAGCACGAACACCACGCGCAGGTCGCGGATGATCGCCAGCAGCAGCCGGCGCAGGCCTTCGGAGCCGCCGTCCCTGGCGTGTTGTGCGTGCAGCGCCCACACCTGCTCGGCGGCCTGCTGGCCTTCCACCAGCCGGCGCACGTCCGCCGGCAATCGGGGGGCTTCGGCCTGCCACAGCGCGGGATCGACGCGCGACAGCGCGAACCATAGCGCCGCCGCCTGGGTGGGCGCGTCGCAGCCCAGCATCGCCAGCAAGTCGAGCACGTCGGCGCATTCGGCCTGGTCCACCGGTTTCGCCAGGCAGGCTTCCAGCGCCGCGGCCAGCGCGGGCGGCAGCGTGCCGGCGCGGTCGCGCCAGGCTTGCAGGCGAGCGGGTGGCGGGGGTGTGGTCATGGCGGGAATCGTACCGGGTGCATCCATTTTAGGTGGATTGCCGGCGCTTGGCTTTGCCGGCTGCCGGCCACAGAATCGCGACGATCCACCTTTCGGTTTCCGCGGGATTTGCCCATGCGCTGGTTGCGTTCCTTGTTGGCGTTGGTGCTGGCCGCCGGCGTCACCCTGTTCGGTGCGTGGCTGGTGATGACCTGGGGCGATGCGGGCGCGCCGTCGATGCTCGACTTCACGCAGCGGCATCCAGCACTGGGTTCCGCCTTCGGCGTGTTGTCGACGTTGGCCGTGCTGGCGTCGGCGTGGTGGCAGCGACGCAAGCGCAAGTCACGCTGAGGCGACGGCTTCCAGTGCCTTGGCCAGGCGCTTCGCCGATACCGGCTCGGCGGTCTTCAGTTCCTGCGCGAACAGCGACACGCGCCACTCCTCGATCAGCCAGCGCAGTTCGTCCAGCCCTTCGTCGCCGGCGGCGCGGTGCTTCAGGTACTCGCGCCAGTACGGCAGCACCTGCAGCATGCGCTGCTGGTCCTTGGCCGGGTCCTGGCGCAGGCGCTCGCCACGCAGGCGCATCGCCTTGAGGTAGCGCGGGTAGTGCGCGAGACGATCCGGCGGCAGTTCGCGCAGGAAACCGGGGGCGAGCAGGGCGTCGAGCTGCTCGCGCAGGTCGTCGTAGCTGGCGCGCGCGAAACCCAGCAGCGGCGGCTGCAGCCACGGGCGCAGTTCGGCTTGCGCCTCGATGATCGGCTCGGCCAGCTTCAGTCGCTCCACCGCGGCGGCGGACAGTTCGCGCGCGGCCTGCGTGTACAGTGCAGCGAACGCGCCCGCGCTGCGCGCGTCGAGGTCGAGCCGCGCCACCAGGTCGGCGAGGCCGCCTTCGATCAGGTCTTCGCGCAGGCCGTCCACGCCGCCCAGCGCGGCGTATTTCAGCGCCAGCGGGTTGCCGATGGGCAGGCGACGACGCGCCTGTTTCAGCTCGCTGGCCAGCGCGTTGCGCAGCAGGCGCAGCACGCCGTCGAGGTGGGCGGCGGCGGCCTCGTCGCGACGCTCGAACACGCGCAGCGCCACCGCGTCGCCCAGATCCACCAGGGCGGGGAAGGCGAGCAGGTTGCCCTTGGAGCGCACCTCGCGGGGGATTTCCTCGAAGTCCCACGCGGTGACGTCTTCGCGAGTGAGTTCCACGTCGGTCTTCTTCGAGAACGCTTCGCGCGCACGACCTTCCCATTCCGCGCGCAGCGCGGCGAGATCGCGGCCGGCGGCGAGCGTGCGGCCGTTCTCGTCATGCACGCGATAGCGCATCAGGTAGTGCGGCGCGAGTTCTACGGCGGCAAATTCGCCGGCGGCTATGGCCACGCCGGTGGCGCGCTTCAGGAACGCGGCGAGCGCCGTGGCCAGCGCTTCGTCGCGCGGCGCCTCGGCTTCGGCGAAGGCGCGCGCGAAGTCCGGCGCGGGCACGAAGTTGCGGCGCAGCGGCTTGGGCAGGCCGCGGATCAGCTCGGCGGCCTTGTCGGCGAGCAGGCCCGGCACCAGCCATTCGCAGCGCGCGGCGGGCAGGGCGTTCAACATCGCCAGCGGCAGGTGCAGGGTGACGCCGTCGGCCTCGTCGCCGGGCACGAAGCGGTATTCGAGTCGGTAACGTTGCGCTGCCCCACCCTTCGGTGCGATCTCCAGCGCCGCGGGAAACGCCTTCGGGTCCAGCCCCGCGCCGCCCACCATCACGTCGTCCAGCGACCAGCGCAGTGCAGCCTGTTCAGCGGGACGCGCATGGCGATACCACGCATCCAGCGCACGGCTGGATGAAATGTCTTCCGGCAGCTTGCCGCGGAAGAAGTCGACCAGTTCGTCCTCGTGGCGGATCAGGCCTTCGCGGCGCTGCTTCGCCTCGATGCCCTGGGCGTCTTCGAGCACGCGGGCGTTCGCGCGCACGAAGTCGGCGCGCGCCTCGATGTCGCCGCGGGCCAGCGCCTCGCGCAGGAAGATCTCGTGGGCCAGCGCGGGGTCTTGTTTCTCGAACGTTACCGCGCGGCGCTCGACCAGGTTCAGGCCGAACAGGCTCACCTGCTCCCAGGCCACCACGCAGCCGCGCTTCTTCGACCAGTGCGGGTCGCGGCAGGACGACTTCAAGAGATGCGCCGCCTGCTGCTCGACCCACGCCGGCTCGATGCGCGCGCACATCATCGCCCACACCTTGCCGCCCACGTCGAGGATCTGCGCGGCGAAGATCCAGTTCGGCGGGACTTTCGCCAGCGCCGAGCCGGGGAAGACCTGGAACTTGCGCTCGCGCGTGCCCTGGTAGATGCCGCGCTCGTCCTTGCGGCCCACCTGGGTGGGCAGGCCCGCCAAGAGACTGCGGTGGAGATGCTCGAATTGGCGCGCCGCCTCGTCTTCTTCTTGTCTCCCTCCCCTGTTTGCAGGGGAGGGTTGGGGTGGGGTGCTTTGGGCCGCAGAAGCCTTACCCCCTCCCAGCCTCCCCCTGCGCGCAGGGGGAGGAGACAAGCGCGCAGGCGCGAGGGCCGGTTGAGCATCCAGCTTCCACCCCAGCTCCTGTACCACCAGCAGCAGCTGCCGGTGCAGCTCGCGCCATTCGCGCATGCGCATGAAGCTGAGGAAGTGCCGCGAGCACCAGTCGCGCAGTTTCGATTGCGTCAGTTCCTCGTGCGCCGTGTGGTATTCGCGCCACAGGTTCAGCACGCCCACGAAATCCGATTTCGGATCGGCGAACGCGGCGTGCGCGGCATCGGCCTGCTGGCGCGCGTCGGCGGGGCGCTCGCGCGGGTCCTGGATGCTGAGGAAGGACACCACGGTGAGCAGTTCGCGCAGCGCGCCGAGTTGGTCCGCCTCCACCAGCATGCGCGCCAGCTGCACGTCGATCGGCAGCTTCGCCAGCGTGCGGCCGGTGGTGGTGAGCGCGCGTTCCGCGTCGATGGCGCCGATCTCGGCGAGGCGGCGGTAGCCGTCGGCCACCACGCGCGGGTCGGGCGCATCGAGGAAGGGGAAGTCGTCCACCTCGCCCAGCTTCAGCGCCAGCATGCGCAGGATCACGTTGGCCAGCGAGGAGCGCAGCAGCTCGGGGTCGGTGAATTCGTTGCGCGCGGCGAAATCCGCCTCGTCGTACAGCCGGTAGCAGATGCCCGGGCCGATGCGACCGCAGCGGCCTTTGCGCTGGTCGGCGGCGGCTTGCGAGACCGGCTCCACGTGCAGGCGTTCGAGCTGGCTGCGCTGGCTGTAGCGCTTCACCCGTGCGCTGCCGGTGTCCACCACGTAGCGGATGCGCGGCACGGTGAGCGAGGTCTCGGCCACGTTGGTCGCCAGCACCACGCGGCGCTTCGGGCCTGGCTTGAACACGCGGTCCTGGTCGGTGGCGGAGAGCCGCGCGTACAGCGGCAGGATCTCGGTTTCGCGGTACTGGCGGCGCGACAGCAGCAGGTGCGCGTCGCGGATCTCGCGCTCGCCGGGCAGGAACACCAGCACGTCGCCCGGGCCGCCGCCGAGGCTGCGGTCGGCCACGATCTCGTCGAGCACGGCGGCGATGTGCTCGGCGCTGCCTTGCTGGATGTTTGCGCGTAGGAGCGCACCCTGTGCGCGAAGGCTTTTTGTTCCGGTCGAGGCGTCAGAGTGATCGCGCACAGGGTGCGCTCCTACGGGCATGTCGACCGGCCGCCAGCGCAGTTCCACCGGATACGCGCGGCCTTCCACCGACACCACCGGCGCGCCGCCGAAGTGCTCGGCGAAGCGCGCGGTGTCGATGGTGGCCGAGGTGACGATGATCTTCAGCTCGGGCCGCTTCGCGGTGAGGCGTTTCAGATAGCCGAGCAGGAAGTCGATGTTGAGGCTACGCTCGTGCGCCTCGTCGATGATCAGTGTGTCGTAAGCCGACAGCCACGGGTCGCCCTGCGTCTCGGCGAGCAGGATGCCGTCGGTCATGAACTTCGCCAGGGTGCGGTCGCTCACCTGGTCGTTGAAGCGCACCTGGAAGCCCACCTGGTCGCCGAGTGGCGTGCCCAGTTCCTCCGCCACGCGGCGCGCCACCGAGCGCGCGGCGAGCCGGCGCGGCTGGGTGCAGCCGATCAGCCCCGCTTCGCCACGACCGGCGGCGAGGCAGAGCTTGGGAAGTTGCGTGGTCTTGCCCGAGCCGGTTTCACCCGCGATCACCACCACCTGGTTCTCGCGGATCAGCTTGACGATCTCGTCCGCGCGCGCGGTGATCGGCAGCGATTCGTCGAGACGGATTGTGGGCTTCGCTGCTACGCGCGCTTGGCGTTTCGCGGTGGAGATTTCGATATCCGCCGCAAGCGCTGCCAGCTTGTCCGCGTCCGGCCGTTTCGACAGCCCGCGCCAGCGCCCCAGCAGGCGGCCGAAGTCGCGGCTGCACACGCCGTCCAGCGCCCGGCGCAGTTCGCGCAGGGGGTGGTCGACGGCGGGCGCGGGGCGCTGGCGTTTCGGGTCGTTCATGGGACCGCACATGATAGCGGCAGGCTGGTGAGACCTCGATAGCCTGCCGCTATCGACAGCATCGCAAGGATTCATTTCACCCCTGCGCGACGCACTGTTACCGTGGTTCCATCCACTCACGTCACGAGGAGCACGCCATGGCCACGAACATCGGTATCGCCAGGAAGGATCGCGAAGCCATCGCCAAGCAGTTGTCCAAACTGCTGGCCGACACCTATTCGCTGTACCTCAAGACCCACAGCTTCCACTGGAACGTCACCGGTCCGCAGTTCAACAGCCTGCACGCGATGTTCGAGACCCAGTACAACGAGTTGTGGTTGGCCGCCGACGAGGTGGCCGAGCGCATTCGCACGCTGGACCAGTTCGCACCCGGTTCCTACAGCCAGTTCGGCAAGCTCAGCTCGATCAAGGACGAGCCCGGCGTGCCGGAGTGGAAGGCGATGGTGGGCCAGCTCGTCGAGGGCCACGAGATCGTGGCGCACACCGCGCGCGCCGCGATCAAGCTGGCCGACAAGGCCGGCGACGAGGGCACCGCCGACATGCTCACCGGCCGGTTGAAGGCGCACGAGAAGACGGCGTGGATGCTGCGGGCGTTGCTGGCATAGCAGCCTCGCGTTCTTGCCCTCTCCCCAACCCCTCTCCCGCAGGCGGGAGAGGGGCTTGAAGCGGATCAGTCTTTCGGTGCTGGCCCCTTCACCGCCGTCACCAGACCATCCGGGCGCACGTACTGCTTGAACGCGGCTTGCACTTCCGGCGCGGTGAGCTGCAGGTAGTGCTGGCCGGCGATGGTCATCGCATCCAGCGGCTTGCCTTCCTGCGACAGCGTGAGCAGCTGGCTGCCGATCGCGCCGAAGCTGGATTCGCCGAGTGGAATGCGCCTGAGCAGAATGCCCTTGGCCTGCTTCAGCTCGGTGTCGGTCACCGGCTGCTGTTGCATCTGCTTCAGGTTCTGCACCACCAGTGCGCTGGCGGCGGCCACCTTGTCGGGATCGCAGCCGAAGAACACCTTGTAGCTGCCGCGGTGCTTGCGCGCGTCCAGGCCCACGCCCACGGTGTAGACCAGGCCGTGCTTCTCGCGCAGGTCGCGGGTGAGGCGCGAGGCGTAGAAACCGCCGCCCAGCACCTGGTTGCCGAGGTTGATCGCGAAGCGCGCCGGATCGTTGAAGGTGATGGCGATGGTCTGCGCCATGTCCACGCTGTCCTGCACCGCGCTGGCGTCGGGCACGTGCAGCTTGCCGGGCGGGTTAGCGGGCACGGCGGCGTAGTTGGTGTCGGGCTTAGTGCCTTGCGCCTTCCAGTCGCCGAAGGCTTGCTCGATCACGTTCTTCGCCTGCGCCGGATCGACCTTGCCGACCACCACGATGATGGTGAGGTCGGGGCGGAAGGTCTGCGCGTAATACGCCTTTACCTTGTCCAAGGTCAGCGCCATCACGTTCTGCGGCGTGGGATGGCGCAGCGAGGGATCATTGGCCGGCAGCAGCGCCTTGCCCAGCCCCTGCTCGAACAGGAAGCCGGGCGACTGCAAGATGCCGGCCGCCGCGCCCGCAACCTGCCGCTGCACCACTGTGAAGGCCTGCGCGGGCAGGGCGGGGCGCAGTTCGTTGTCGGCGAGCAGCTTCACGCCCTCGGCGAAATGCGCGGACGGCACCGCCAGCGAGAAGCTGCTGCCCGCGCTCTCGTGCGCGCTGATCGCGTCCAGCGCCTGCTGGAACGCGAGCCGGTCCAGGTGCTCGGTGCCGAACGGGAACAGGCCTTCCAGCACGTCGGCCACGCCCTCCTCGCCCTTGGGCGCTTGCAAGTCCTCGTTGGTCTGGACGGCGCCGTAGAGTTCCACCGTGTCGCTGATGGTTTCCGGCTGCACGATCAGCTTGAGGCCGTTCGGCAAGGTATAGGCGACGGGCTTCAGCGAGGACTTCGGTACTTCGAGCTTCGCGAACGCCTGCTCGGCCCAAGCCGGCAACTGCACCGGCTTGTCGGGTGTCGAAGCGAAGCTCTCGGCGCCGCCGAAGCCCTTGCCCGCCACCGGCTTGCCCGAGCTTTCCGGGGTGAGGATCGCGGTGATCGCGTGGGCGGAGTCGAAAGTTTGCTTCGCCAGCACGTTCACCGCCGCCGGCGTCACCGCCTCGATCGCGGCCTTGATCGCGTCGGGCGATTCGGCGCCCTGGAAAGCCAGCGCGCTCGACCACGCATTGGCGAGGCCGTCCACCGAGTTCTTCTTGAATTCCAGCGCGGCGATGGCCTTGCGCTTGGCCGCATCCACCAGCGTAGGATCGATGCCCTTGCTCGCCGCGTCGGCGAGGATGGTCTGCATCTTCGCGAGGATGGGCTGCGGGTTGCCGCCTTTGGGGAAGATGCCCACCGCCATGCCCACGCCGGCCTGCGGCATGCTCTGGTCGAAGAAGCCGCCGTACAGCGCAGTGCCGTCGAAACGCATGCCGGCCAGCGCCGCGCGCTGCGAGCCCAGCGCCTGGCTCATGACCAGCGCCGTGGCGTAATCCTGCGAGGTGAGGCCCGGCATGCGGTAACCCAGGTACACCGAGCCGTAGGGATTGTCGGTGGGCAGCTGCACCGTCTTCGCCTGCACCGGCTTGAACGCGAACGCGGGCCGCGCGGGCAGCGCCTTCTTCGCGATGCCGCCGAACTCCTGCTTCACCTTGGCCAGCGTGGTGGCGGGATCGACATCGCCGGCGATCACCAGGATCGCGTTGTTCGGCGCGTACCAGGTGTCGTGGAAGGCCTTCAGCATCGCCGCCGTGGTCTTGTCGAACGAGGGCCGCGTGCCCAGCGGCGTGTGCGCGTACGGCGTGCCGGCGAACATCTGCTCCAGCATCTGCGTGTAGAACTTGAAGTCGGGGCTGGAGAGGTCGCGCGAGACTTCCTGCTCGATCGCGCCGCGCTCCTTGGCCCATTCCTTCGGGCTCATGTCCACGCCGCGCATGCGCAGGCTCTGCACGTGCAGAGCCACGTCCAGGTCCTGCGCGGGCGCCACGAAGTAGTACTGCGTCACGCCTTGCGTGGTATCGGCGTTGAACGCGCCGCCCATGTTCGCCGCGATGGCGGCGAGCTGGTCCTTGGAAAGTCCCGGACTGCCACGGAACATCATGTGCTCCACCGCGTGCGCGGTGCCGGGGAAGCCGGCGGGCACCTCGTCGGAGCCGGCCAGGTAGTTCATCTCGGTGGTAACCACCGGCGCCAGCGTGTCGCGCACGATCACCACGCGCAGGCCGTTGTCCAGCGTGGCGCGGGTGACGTCGGCATCGTTCGTGGCGGCGAATGCGCTTCCGGTGACGAGGGCCAGGCCGATGGCGGCGGCCAGTCGCAGGGTTTGCTTCTTCATCGTGCAGTCCTTGTGTCGATAGCGAAGTGGACGCGAAACCCTGCGCCCCGAGGTGAGTGTTGAACGCCAAGATGGCGCGGATATTCGTCAATGCGACATGAACGGATGCGATGACGCCATCGTCGATGCAAAGCTTGTGCAAGACTTTAGCCCTTGCCCGCCAGCCGTACGAGGAATTGCCATGGTCACCCGCCGCCGCATGCTGCAAGGCGCTGGAGCGCTGGCCTTGCTGGCGCCCCTCGCCAAGGGCTTCGGCCATGAACAGGCCAAGGACGCGGCGCAGCTCGCACAGCAGGAACACGCCAAGCCGGCGGGCGACGGCTACGTGCCGGTCACCGATCCGCTGGTGAAGGCGAAGCTGGCGCAGTGGTCGGACTGGAAATTCGGGCTGATCCTGCACTGGGGCATCTACAGCGTGCTCGGCATCGTCGAGTCGTGGACGCTGTGCTCGGAGGACTGGATCAAGCGCCCGGGCGGCGTAGGCTACGTGGAGTGGAAGCGGCGCTACGAGCAGTTGCGCACGCAGTTCAACCCCGTGAAGTTCGATCCGGCGCAGTGGGCGGAGGCCGCGCACGCCGCCGGCATGCGCTACCTGGTGTTCACCACCAAGCATCACGACGGCTTCTGCATGTTCGACACGGCGCAGACCGATTACCGCGTCACCGCACCCGAGGTGCCGTTCCACGCGAACCCGCGCGCGAACATCGCCAAGGCGGTGTTCGACGCGTTCCGCCGGCGCGATTTCGGCATCGGCGCGTATTTCTCCAAGGCCGACTGGCACCATCCGGACTACTGGTCGCCGCTGTGGGCCACGCCGGACCGCAACAACAACTACGACGTGCGCAAGTATCCGGAGATGTGGCAGCGCTTCGTAGCTTTCACCCACGCGCAGATCAACGAACTCACCACGCAGTACGGCGGCATCGACCTGATGTGGCTGGATGCCGGCTGGGTGAATGCGCACGAGCACCCCGACGCCAAGGCCCATGGCATGGAAGTGCCGTGGGCGCAGGACATCGACATGCCGGGGCTGGCCGCGATCGCGCGCCGCAACCAGCCGGGCATCGTGCTGGTCGATCGCGACGTCAGCGGTCCGTACGAGAACTACCGCACGCCCGAACAGACCGTGCCCGACCAGCCGCCGCCGTATCCGTGGGAAACCTGCATGACCATGGGTGGCTCGTGGTCGTGGAACCCGCACGACACCTACAAGTCGCCGCGCGAACTGGTGCACACCCTGGTCGGCATCGTGGCCAAGGGCGGCAACCTGCTGCTGGGCGTCGGCCCGCAGCCCGACGGCGAGTTGCCCGCGGTGGCGCTGGAGCGCCTGCGCGCGATCGGCGCATGGATGCAGGTCAACGGTTCGGCCATTCACGGCAGCCGGGCCATCGCACCCTACGGCGAAGGCCGGTTCCGCTTCACCCAGGGCAAGGATGGCAGCGTCAACGCGATCTGGCTTGCCGGCGAGGGCGAACAGGGTCCACCGGCCAGCCTCGTGCTGCGCGCGTTCAAGCCGGCGCCGGGCGCGCGCCTGCAGGTGCTGGGGGCGGGCGGCGAGCTGGCGTGGCGGCAGCGCGACGACGGCGTCCACGTCGACTTGCCGGAGGCGATACGCCGGCAACTGGCGGGTTCGCCGGCCTGGACGCTGCGCATGTCGGCGGTGCGCGCCTGATCCCTGGCTAGGCGTTTTCCCTGCGTGCCGCGACCGGTAGCAGTCGGCCGCCCGAGGCCCGGCCTGAGCTTGCGCTGACCGCCGCGGCCGGCATTTATTGAGACTGCCGCCGTGCATTGGTTAAGCTCATGCGGCTTGATCCGCCTCTGGAGAGGCACCCACGGGGACTTTCTTGAGCGCCGATCCTTCCAACCTCCACCGCCGTCCTTCGCTGTTTGCCGCTGTCGTGCTGGCCCTGGTGGTGGCCGCGCTGAACATCGGCCTCTGGTGGTGGAGCAACCGTCCGCACGGCCCCGAGGATTGGCATGGCCCGATCGGTGGTTTTGCGCTGTCGGCGTTCCAGCGCTACCAGAGCCCGCTGAAGAACGATTTCCCCAACGACGAGCAGATCGACGGCGATCTGAGGTTGCTGCGCGGCTACAGCCAGAACATCCGCACCTACTCGATGCTGCAGAATCCGCAGATCCCGCGGCTGGCCGAGCGTGAGGGGCTGAAGGTGCTGGCCGGCGCGTGGATCGACACGCGGCTGGACAACAACGACAAGGAAATCGCCGCGCTGATCGCGCAGGCGCGGCGCTACCCCGGCACCATCAACCGGGTGCTGGTGGGCAACGAGGTGCTGTTCCGCAACGACATTCCGCCCGAGCAGCTGATGGCCTACCTGGACCGGGTGCGCGCCGCGCTGCACCAGCCGGTGTCCACCGCCGAGCCGGACTACATCTGGGTGAAGTATCCCGAACTGGCCGAGCACGTGGACTTCATCACCGTGCACCTGTTCCCGTACTGGAACGGCATCCCGCGCAAGGACGCGATCGGCGCCGCGCTGGGCAGCTACGAGAACCTGCAGCGGCTGTTCCCGAACAAGCACATCGTGATCGGCGAGATCGGCTGGCCGTCGAACGGCGACCGCCACGAGTATGCCTATCCCTCGGTGTCCGACGAGGCGATCTTCCTGCGCCAGTGGTTCAACGTGGCCAAGCAGCTGCACCTGGACTACTACGTGATGGAGGCGTTCGACCAGCCGTGGAAGGAGCAGCTCTCGGGCCGCACCGAGGCGTACTGGGGCATGTTCAACGCCGACCGCCAGCCGAAGTTCCCGTTCACCGGCCCGGTGACCGAGGACACCGCCTGGCCGTGGAAGGCGCTGGCGGCGAGCCTTTTGGCGCTGCTGCCGATGATCTGGTTCGCGCGGCGCTTCAGCCGCTTCAAGCTGACCGGACGGCTGTTCTTCTGCATGCTGGTCCAGCTCGCCTGCGGGCTGATCGTGTGGTCGGCCACGCTGCCGTTCCAGTTCTACCTGAGCTGGGTGGACTGGACGATGCTGGTGCTGCTGTTCCCGGCGCAGATCGCGATCCTCGCCATCCTGCTGATCAACGGCTTCGAGTTCACCGAAGTGCTGTGGCGGCGCGGCTGGGTGCGCCATGCCGGCATGCTGCGGCCGGATATCCCGGAGAAGCAGCCGTTCGTGTCGATCCACCTGGCCTGCTACAACGAGCCGCCGGAGATGGTGATCGCCACGCTGGATTCGCTGGCCGAGCTGGACTACCAGAACTACGAAGTGCTGGTGATCGACAACAACACCAAGGACCCGGCGGTATGGGGCCCGGTGAAGGACTACTGCGAGCAGCTCGGCAAGCGCTTCCGCTTCTTCCACCTGGAACCCTGGCCCGGTTTCAAGGCCGGCGCGCTGAACTTCGGCCTCAAGGAAACCGCGCCCGAGGCCGACGTGGTGGCGGTGATCGACGCCGACTACGTGGTGCGCCACGACTGGCTGGCCACGCTCACCGGCCACTTCCACGACCCCAAGGTGGCCGTGGTGCAGTGCCCGCAGGCGCACCGCGATTTCGAGCACAACCGCTTCCGCCGCATGACCGCGTGGGAGTTCGACGGCTTCTTCCGCATCGGCATGCACCACCGCAACGAGCGCAACGCGATCATCCAGCACGGCACCATGACCATGGTGCGGCGCTCCGCGCTGGAGGGCACCGGTGGCTGGTCGGAGTGGACGATCTGCGAGGACGCCGAGCTGGGCCTGCGCCTGATGCATGCCGGCTACGAGCTGGTCTACGTCGACGAGCTGATGGGCAAGGGCCTGACCCCGGCCGACTTCAAGGCGTACAAGAGCCAGCGCTACCGCTGGGCCTTCGGCGCGATGCAGATCCTCAAGGGGCGCTGGCAGTGGATGACGCAGAAGGGGCCGCTCTCGGCCGGCCAGCGCTTCCACTTCCTCACCGGCTGGTTCAGCTGGTTCGCCGACGCGCTGCACCTGATCTTCACCCTGATGGCGCTGTTCTGGACCGCGGGCATGGTGGCGTATCCGCAGTACTTCAGCCTGCCGATGCAGCTGTTCCTGATCCCGGTGATCGGCTTCTTCTTCGCCAAGGCGATCTTCGGCATCGTGCTGTACCGCGCCCGCGTGCCCTGCAGCTGGTACGACACCTTGATGGCCTCGCTGGCCAGCATGGGCCTGTCGCATGCCATCGCCCGCGGCATCCTGCACGGCCTGACCCGCGAGAAGACCTCGTTCGTGGTGACCGCCAAGAGCCGGCGCATGGGCGGTTCGAGCTTCGCCGCGTTCGCGCCGGTGCGCGAGGAACTGCTGATGGCGATCGCCCTGGTGCTGTGCATCGTGGGCATGGCGCTGGGCTACGGCACGCGCTACATCGAGGGCATCTTGTGGATGTTCATCCTCGCCGCGCAGTCGATTCCCTACGTGTCGGCCGTGGTCGGCGCCTGGATCGCGCACACGGCGGGGGACAAGGCGGGCTGACGCCCGCTGGTCCCCCTCTCCCCCAACAGCTTCATCGTTGGGGAGAGGGTTGGGG
>NZ_MUNP01000042.1 GCF_002001105.1 Rhodanobacter sp. C06
CCCTCTCCCCCAAGCGGGGCTTGGCGGAGAGGGCTCAAGCGGGCGTGCTGGCGCAGGCTCACGCCGCTTGTGCAAGCGCAGGTAAGACACGCGGCGCCACGCCACGCACCGCCTCGGCAATCGCCTTGATGTGCGCGGGCGTGGTGCCGCAGCAGCCGCCGACAAGGTTGAGCAGGCCGTCGCGGGCGAAGCCGGCGATCACGCCGGCCATGTGCTCGGGCGTCTCGTCGTATTCGCCGAAGGCGTTCGGCAGGCCGGCGTTGGGGTGGGTGCTGACGCGGCTGTCGGCGATGTCGGCGAGTACCTGGATGTGCGGGCGCAGGTCGTCCGCGCCCAGCGCGCAGTTGAAGCCAACCGACAGCGGCCGTGCATGGCGCACCGAGTAATAGAACGCCTCGGCGGTCTGCCCGGAGAGCGTGCGGCCGGAGCGGTCGGTGATGGTGCCGGAGATCATCACCGGCAGCCGCGCGCCGCGCTCCACGAACAGCGTGTCGAGCGCGTACAGCGCGGCCTTCGCGTTCAAGGTGTCGAAGATCGTCTCGACCATCAGGATGTCGGCGCCGCCGTCGATCAGCCCGCTGGCGGATTCGGTGTAGTTCCGCGCCAGCTCCTCGAAGCTGACGTTGCGGAAGCCGGGGTCGTTGACGTCGGGCGACAGCGAGGCGGTGCGGCTGGTGGGGCCGAGCACGCCGATCACGAAGCGCGGCTTGTGCGGCGTCTGCGCGGTGAACTTGTCGCAGGCGGCGCGGGCCAGCTTGGCGCCTGCCAGGTTCAGCTCGTGCGCGAGGTGCTCCAGCTTGTAGTCGGCCTGGCTGATGCGGGTGGAGTTGAAGGTGTTGGTTTCCACCAGGTCCGCGCCGGCTTCCAGGTAGGCCTCGTGCACGCCGCGGATGATGTCCGGCTGGGTCAGCGTGAGCAGGTCGTTGTTGCCCTTGAGGTCGCAGCCGCCGGGGTGGTCGTGGGCATGTCCGTCGTGGTGGTGCGCGTGCGCACCGTCGCGGCCGTGCTCGAAGCGCGCGCCGCGAAAGCCGGCTTCGTCCAGCCGGTGGCCTTGCAGCATGGTGCCCATGCCGCCGTCGAGAATCAGGATGCGTTCGGCGAGCGCCGCTTCGAGCAGGGCGACGCGATCCGGGTGCAGCCAGGGCAGGGTGCTCATTGGGTATCTCTCATTTCTTCTGCGCGAGCAGGCTGATGACTTCGAAATGCGGCGCCTTGCGCTCGCGGCTGAGCCGGTTGCAACTGACCACCTGCAGGTCGGCGGCGCCGGCGTAATCCCGCAATTCCAACTCGGTGAAGCCGAGGTTGCGGTGATCAAACGGTTCCACCGCGGCGCGGTGGTCGTGCTTGCCCAGGGTCACCGCGAGCAGGCGCCCGCCGGGACGCAGCAGGCGCGCGGCCGCGGCCACGGCCTGCGCGGGGCGTTCGGCGTAGGTGAGCGCGTGCAGCATCAATACCAGGTCGAAGCGGCGTTCGCCGAGATCCAGCGCGTGCATGTCGCCCTGGCGCACTTCGACGTTGCGGAAAGGCTGCAGGCGCTTCGCCGCGGCCTCGGCCACGCGCTCGCTGGAATCCACGCAGACGATGGAGTGTGCGTGCGGCGCCAACAGCTCGGCGGTGATGCCGTCGCCGGAGGCGATGTCCAGCACGTCGCCGGTGCCGAGCAGTTGCAGCAGCGCGCGCGCCAGGGTTTCCCAGGTGCGGCCGGGCGAGTAGTGGCGCTCCATGTCGCCGGCCACGGTGTCGGCCCAGCCCTCGGCGCGGGCGCGGTTGGCCAGCACGGCAGGCAGGCGCTCGGCGTCCTCGCGCAGCAGGGCGTCGTCGATGTTCTCGCGCAACGCGGCGATCAGCGCATGCTGGTGTTCGTCGCCCTCGCCGTTGGCGCGGTAGTAGGCCGACACGCCGGCGCGGCGGTCGCGCACCAGGCCAGCCTCCTTCAGCTTGGCCAAGTGGGTGGACACGCGCGGCTGCGCCAGATGCAGTACCGCGGCCAACTCGGCGACGGTGAGTTCCTCGCCTTCGAGCAGGGCGAGCAGGCGCACGCGGGTGGGGTCGGCCAGCAGGCGCAGCACGCTGGAGGCGGTCGCCAGATCCATCGTTATCCGTATATCGCGATAAAGAGATGTAAAGGCTAGGCCGCAGGCTGCCGCACGTCAAGCGCCGTTGCGGTACGGCGCCCTGCTTTCTCTCCCTCCTCCCTCCTCCCCACTCACTTCTGCTTTTTGCTGCGTTCGCACAAGGCTGGCCGGCTGGCGCAGCTAAAATGGCCGGCTTTCCATCCCAGTTTCGCTACCGGAGTCCCCCATGGATTTCAGCTTTACCGAAGACCAGTTGGCCATCCAGGCCATTGCCCGCGACTTCGCCCAGAAGCGCATCGTGCCGGTGGCGGCGGAGCTGGATGCCAAGGGCGAGTTCCCGCTGGACAACATCCGCGAGATGGGCCAGCTCGGCCTGATGGGCATCGAGGTGCCGCACGAGTACGGCGGCGCGGGCCTGGACCCGGTGGGCTACGTGCTGGCGATGATCGAGATCGCTGCCGCCGACGCGGCCACGTCCACCGTGATGAGCGTGAACAATTCGCTGTTCTGCAACGGCATCCTCAAGCACGGCAGCGAGGCGCAGAAGCAGAAGTACGTGCGCGCGATCGCGCAGGGCGAGGCCATCGGCGCCTACGCGCTCACCGAGCCGCAGTCCGGCTCCGACGCCTCGGCGATGCATACCCGCGCCCAGAAGAACGACGACGGCGATTGGGTCATCAACGGCAAGAAGAGCTGGATCACCTCCGGCCCGGTGTGCCGTTACATCGTGCTGTTCGCGATCACCACACCGGGCATCGGCGCCAAGGGCGTGTCGGCCTTCATCATCGATACGCAGAAGCCGGGCTTCCACGCTGGCAAGACCGAGCCCAAGCTCGGCATCCGCGCCTCGGCCACCTGCGAGATCGAGTTCACCGACTACGTCTGCTCGAAGGACGACCTGCTGGGCCAGGAGGGCAAGGGTTTCTCGATCGCGATGGGCGTGCTCGACGCCGGCCGTATCGGCATCGCTTCGCAAGCGGTGGGCATCGCCCGTGCGGCGTATGAGGCGACGCTGCAATGGTCGCGCGACCGCAAGGCCTTCGGCCAACCGCTGGGCAGCTTCCAGATGACCCAGGCGAAGATAGCCGACATGAAGTGCAAGCTCGACGCGGCCACCTTGCTCACGCTGCGCGCGGCCTGGACCAAGGGTCAGGCGGAAAAGAACGGTGGCCGCTTCGGCACCGAGGCCTCCGTCGCCAAGCTGGTCGCCTCCGAGGCGGCGATGTGGATCGCCCACCAGGCCGTGCAGATCCACGGCGGCATGGGCTACTCGAAGGAGATGCCGCTGGAGCGTTACTTCCGCGACGCCAAGATCACCGAGATCTACGAAGGCACCAGCGAGATCCAGCGCATCGTGATCGCGCGCAACGAGACGGGCTTGCGCTGAGAACGAGCAGTGAGTGGGGAGAAGTGAGGAGTGAGAGAGGGCTCGCACCTTTCCTCTTGTTCGCCAGCGTGAAATGAGCGCAACAGGCCTCGGTGCGAATCGGGGTCTTTTGCTTCCACGAATTCCGCAGGAGCGGGTTCAGCCGCGACCGGCAACGATTGATCGCAGCTGAAGCTGCTCCTGCGGGTTTGCCGCAAGCATGCGGATACGCAAAGGCCCCGGCTTGCGCCGGGGCCTTTTGCATTGCATTGCTTATGTGGTGAAGAAGCGGGGTGCGAGCTTTATCTCACTTCTCACCACTCACTCCTGCCTTCAGTGTCCGTGCTGCGGGTCGGAGTCGAACGACTGCATGTCCGTGCCTGAGGCCGGACGCGGCTTGCCGTCGCCGTCCAGCTTGTCGCCCAGCAGGCGTCGCACCACCACGTAGAACACCGGGATCAGCAGCACGCCGAGGAAGGTGGCGAACAGCATGCCGCCGATCACGCCGGTGCCGATCGCATGGCGCGAGTTGGCGCCGGCGCCGGTGGAAATGAACAGCGGGAACACGCCCAGGATGAAGGCCAGCGAGGTCATCAGGATCGGGCGCAGTCGCAGGCGGGCCGCGTCGACGGTGGCCTCGCGCAGCGTTCGGCCGGCCTTCTGCTCGGCCACCGCGAACTCCACGATCAGGATCGCGTTCTTCGCGGCCAGGCCGATCACCGTGACCAGGCCGATCTTGAAGAAGATGTCGTCGGGCAGGCCGCGCAGCATGGTGAACACCACCACGCCGAGCAGGCCCAGCGGCACCACCAGCAGCACCGACACCGGGATCGACCAACTCTCGTACAGCGCCGCCAGCGCCAGGAACACGATGAAGATGGACAGCACCATCAGCAGGGTGGCGGCATTGCCGGAGAGGATTTCCTGATAGGACTGGCCGGTCCAGTCGTAGCCGTAACCCTTGGGCAGATCGTTGTTGACGATCTTCTGCATCTCGTTCATCGCCTCGCCCGAGGCACGCCCCGGCGCGGGCGAGCCCACGATCTCCACGGCGGAATAGCCGTTGTAGCGGGTCAGCGCGGGCGAGCCCATCTCCCACTTCGCGTGCACCACGTTGGAAATCGGGATCATCGCCGGCGTGCCGTCGGCGTTGGTCTGCGTGGTGCTCGGCGTGTAGAAGTGCTTCAGCGCGTCCGGGCCCATGCGATAGGGCGCATCGGCCTGCATGATCACGCGCTTCACGCGGCCCCCGTAGGTGAAGTCGTTCACGTACACCGGCGCCAGCATCAGGCTGATCGCGTTGTAGACGTCGCTGACCGACAGGCCCATCGACTGCGCCTGCACGCGATCCACGTCCAGCTGCAGTTGCGGCGAGTCTTCCAGCGCGTTGGGCCGCACGCCGGTGAGCACCGGATCCTGGCTGGCCTTGCCGAGCAGCGTGTTGCGCGCCTGGGTGAGCGCGTCGCGGCCGAGGCCGGCACGGTCCTGCAGGTACATGTCGAAGCCGCCGAACTGGCCCAGGCCCTGCACGGTGGGGATATTCGCCACGAAGATGCGGGCGTCATGGATCTGGTACAGCTCCATGTTCGCGCGCTGGATGAATTGCGCGGCGGTGACGTCGCGCTTGGCCCAGTCCTTCAGCTTGATGAAGGCCATGCCGGCGCTTTCGCTGGAACCGATGAAGCTGAAGCCGGTCACCTGCAGCACGCCTTCCACCGCCGGATCCTTGTTCAGGATCGTGCGCATCTGCGCCATCACCTCGCCCGTGCGCTCCTTGGTGGCGCCGGGCGGCAGCTGGACCACGGACAGCGCGTAGCCCTGGTCTTCCTCGGGCAGGAAGCTGCCGGGCAGGCGGGTGTACAGGAAGCCGGCCAGGATCGCCACCAGCACGAACACGAACATCCAGCGCGGCGCATGCTTCACCGCGCTGCCGACGTGGCCGGTGTAGGTGTGCGTGGTCCACTCGAAGAACTCGTTGAACTTGCGGAAGACGATGTTCTTCTTCTTGTGGTGCTCGGGCTGCAGGAAGCTGGCGCACAGCGCCGGCGTGAACGACAGCGCGAGGAAGGCCGAGAAGCCCATCGACACCGCGATGGTCAGCGCGAACTGCTTGTAGATGATGCCCGAGGCGCCCGGCTGCAGCGCCGACGGCACGAACACCGCCGCCAGCACCACGGTGATCGCCACCACCGCGCCGGTGATCTGGCCCATCGCCTTGCGCGTGGCGTCCTTCGGCGAGAGGTTCTCCTCGGTCATGATGCGTTCGACGTTCTCGATCACCACGATCGCGTCGTCCACCACGATGCCGATCGCCAGCACCATGCCGAACAGGGTCAGCTGGTTGATCGTGAAGCCCAGCACCAGCATGCCGAGGAAGGTGCCCAAGAGGGCCACCGGGATCACCAGGGTGGGAATGATGGTGGCGCGGATATTCTGCAGGAACAGCAGCATCACCAGGAACACCAGGATGATCGCCTCGACCAGGGTGTGCACCACCTCGTCGATGGAGATGCGCACGAAGCTGGTGCTGTCGTAGGGGCTGAACCAGGAGACGCCAGGCGGGAAGCTGGGTGCCAGTTCGTCCATCTTTGCGCGCACCGCGGTGGCCACGTCCAGCGCATTGGCGCCGGGCAGCAGCTGGATCGCGAACGCGCCGATCGGCTTGCCGTCCCAGGTGGTGTCGAAGCCGTAGCTGCCGGGACCGAAGCTGATCCTCGCCACGTCGCCCAGCTTGACCGTGGTGCCGTCCGGGTTCGCGCGCAGGATGATCGCGGCGAACTGGTCGGGCGTGGTGAAGCGGCCTTCGGTGGACACCGTGGCGGTGAGGCCCTGGCCGGGCACGGCCGGGTCGGCGCCGAGCGAGCCGGCGGCGAATTGCACGTTCTGCGCGGAAATCGCGGCGAACACCTGCGAAGCCGACAGGTTGTAGCCCTGCAGCTTGTCCGGGTTCAGCCAGATGCGCATGGCGTATTCGGAGCCGAACTGCTGGGTGCTGCCCACGCCGGGCACGCGCGAGATCTGATCCAGCACCTGCGAGCCGACGATGTCGTTGAGGCGGTTGCGGTCGATGTTCGGGTTGTCCGACTTCAGCGCCACCACCATCAGGAAGCCGGCGTTGGCCTTGGCCACCACGACGCCCTGCTGGGTCACCTCGCTGGGCAGGCGCGGGGTGGCCAGCGCCACCTTGTTCTGCACCTGCACCTGGGCGATGTCCGGGTCGGTGCCGGTCTCGAAGGTCAGCGTGATGCTGGCGCGGCCGCTGGCGCTGGAGGAGGAGCTGAAGTACAGCAGGTGGTCGATGCCGGTGAGCTGCTGCTCGATCACCTGGGTGACGGTCTTCTCGGTGGTGTCGGCGCTGGCGCCGGGGTAGGTGGCGTTCACCGTGACCGACGGCGGGGCGATGTTCGGATACGACTCCACGCCCAGGTTGAGGATCGCCAGGACGCCGCCCAGCGAGATCAGGATGGCCACCACCCAGGCGAAGATCGGGCGATCGATGAAGAAACTCGGCATGATCGCGCTCCGTTACTTGCCGGCTGCCGGCGTGGAACTGCCAGCTGCCGGTTGCGGCTGCCACGGCGAGGCTTTGGCCGGCGCGTCTTCGCGCACGTTCTGCACGCCGGACACCACCACTTGGTCGCCCGCGGCGAGGCCGCTGGTGATCACCCAGTTGCCGCCGCTCATGCTGGCGGCGGCGACGTCGTGACGCTTGGTCTTGCCGTCGGCACCGACCACGAACACGTAGGCGCCCACGGTGTCACGCAGCACGGCCTGCTGCGGGATCAGGAACACCTTGTGCTGCTCGCCCAGCTTTGCCTGCAGCGTCACATACATGCCGGGCAGCAGGCTGTGCTTCGGGTTGGGGATCTTCGCGCGCAGGTTCATCGCGCCGGTGGACGGATCGACCGTGGCGGAGGTGAAGTCCAGCGTGCCGGGTTCGGCGTAAGCGCTGCCGTCGGGCAGGGTCACTCGCACGCTGGCCTGGTCGGGCTGGGCGAGGGTGACGCCGCCACTGATCTGCGCCTGCCGCAGCTGCTCCATGTCGGCCACGCTCATGGTGAAGTTCACGTACAGCGGATCGATCTGGTCCACCGTGGTGAGCAAGGTGGCGCTGCCGCTGCCCACCAGCGCGCCCTCGGTGACCTGCTGCTGGCCGGCGCGGCCGTCGATCGGCGAGGTCACGTTGGCGTAGCCGAGGTTGATGCGGGCGCTCTGCACGTTGGCTCGGGCCGCCTGCACCGCGGCGGCGGCGGTGCGCTCGCTGGCCAGGGCGTTGTCGAGGTCGGACTTCGAGATGTAGCCCTTCGGCGCCAGCTCACGCGAGCGCTGCGCGTTGACCTTGGCGTTGGTGTACGTCGCCTGCGCCTGGGCCAGCGAGGCGTCGGCCGCGGCCAGCGCGGCCTTGAGCGGAGCGGGATCGATCTGGAACAGCGGCTGGCCCTTCTTCACGTCACTGCCTTCGACGTAGTCGCGCTTCAGCAGCACGCCGGCCACGCGGGCGCGCACGTCGGCGCTGCGGAAGGCCGACAGGCGGCCGACCAGGTCCTTGGTCAGCGGCTCGTTCTGCGGCTGCGCGGTGATCACGCCCACCTGCGGTGGCGGCATCTGCGGCGGCCCTTGCTCCTTCTTGCCGCAGGCGGTCAGGGCCAGCAGGCCAAGGCACAACGCGGGTGCGCGCAGGGACGGGGATTTCATGGGGACTCCGAAGCGTGCTGATCGTGATTTGGGGGTATCGCGATGGGTGCGCATCCAGCCTGCGCCAGGCGCAGAGCATGACGGCACCACCGCCTGCATGTCGTGTGTCAAAGGTTGAGCACAGCCCGTGCTCCGTACAGGCGGACGCGGGCTTGAGGAGCGCTACTATACCGTACAGTTCACAATTTATTGAAGGGCTTGCGCGATTTTCTTGTGTGTGCACAAGCCGACCCGGCGTGCAGATCCGGGCTGCCTCTGCGCGAACCAGAACGGAGCATGTCAGTGCGCATGTCGTGACGACGCATCCGTTCGTTGCCGCCGCGCGCGACGGCGTGTCCGTCGCGCGTGCTTGCGTCGTGGTGCTGGCGACGCGCGTGCACGCTACGCGCGGGTACGGAACAAACGACGTTTCATGACGCCGTGCACAACGGCGGCACGGTGGATTCACCCTGACGCGGAGCGTATCCTTTTGGGGCTTTATCGCGTCAATTCGTTCCCACTACCAGTAGATGCCATGAATGCCATTCGTGCAGCCCATGAAGTTCCGCTTCAGTCCGCCGTGTTCGAGGCTCTGAAGCAAGCCGGATACCCCACCCAGCGCCTTGATGAGGCGCAATTTTTTATCGGCGCCTTCTTCGCGCGGGTAACGGAGGGCGACCGCGGTCTGCACACACCGGCGCAATGGGCTGCCTTGGCCGGCGGCCTGCTGGACTTCATGCAGCAGCGCATGCCCGGTCGCGCGGCGGTGCGCGTGCTCAATCCCGAGGCGGGTCATGCCGGCCACGGCTGGCTGCAGATCGTCACCGACGACATGCCGTTCCTGGTCGACACGGTGAGCATGGTGATCTCGGCGCGGTTGCAGATCCATGCGGTGATCCATCCGGTGCTGATGGTGCGACGCGATGCGGCCGGCAAGCTGCTCGGCCTCGGCGGCGACACGGGCACGGCCGAGTCGGTGATGCACTTCGAGATCGACCGCGTGGCCGACGCGGCCGAGCAGGCGCAGCTGGTCGCGCAGGTGGAGGCCGCGCTGGAGGACGTGCGCGTGGCCGTCGGCGACTGGGCGGCGATGCGCGACAAGGCGCTGGCGATCGCCGGCGAACTGCCGCAGCGCAAGCCGGCGCTGGACGAGGCTTCGGCGCGCGAAGCCGGCGAATTCCTGCGCTGGATCGCCGCCGACAACTTCACCTTCTTCGGGTACCGCGAATACGAGGTGACCGATGCCGACGGCGACCGCGTGTTGCGTGCGATCGACAGCTCGGGCCTGGGCATCCTGCGCAAGAGCGAGCAATCGCTGGCGCCGCGTTCGCTGAAGACGCTGGCGGCCAGCGAGCTGCCGCATTCCGGCGCGGTCGACGCGATCATCCTGACCAAGACCAATGCGCGCTCGCGCATGCACCGCCCCGGCTACATGGACTACATCGGCGTGCTCAAGTTCGATGCCGGCGGCCGTGCCGTGTCGGAGCAGCGCTTCCTCGGCCTGTTCACCTCCAGCGCCTACATGGCGCGCCCGCAGGACGTGCCGCTGGTGCGGCACAAGGTGGAAGCGGTGCTGGCGCGCTCGAGCCTGAAGCGCGACTCGTATTCCGGCAAGTCGCTGCGCCATATCCTGGAAACGCTCCCGCGCGAGGAGCTGCTGCAGAGCAGCGAGGACGAGCTGTTCGCGATCGCCACCGGCATCCTGGAGTTGCGCCAGCGCGCGCACACGCGCCTGTTCATGCGTCGCGACCGCTACGGCCGCTTCTTCACCTGCCAGGTGTTCGTGCCGCGCGACCGCTTCAACACCTCGGTGCGAGAGCGCATCGAGGCGCTGCTGGGGGAAGCGCTGCACGCCCAGCAGGTCGATTCCTCGGTGCTGATGGGCGAGGACGCGCTGGCGCGCCTGTACATCGTGGTGCGGCCGAAGATCGGCGACCAGCCCGGATACGAACTCGCCGCGCTGGAGCAGGGTGTGGCGGCCATCGCGCGCAACTGGCACGACGACGTGCGCGACGCGCTGGTGAGGCTGCGCGGCGAACATGAAGGCGTGACGCTGGCCAACCGCTACGCGCGCGTGCTGCCGCCAGGCTACATCGACGACGTGAGCCCGGCGGTGGCCGCCGAGGACGTGCACCAGCTGTCGCTGCTGCGGGGCGACAACGCGCTGCGCATGTCCTTCTACCACCCGCCGAAGGCACCGGAGACGCTGCGCTTCAAGGTCTATCGATCCGGCGGCGACATCGCGCTGTCCGAGGTGTTGCCGCAGCTGGAGAACCTCGGCCTGCGCGTGCTCACCGAGCACGTCTACGAGATTCCCGGCGACAGCGTGCCGCTGTCGATCCAGGACTTCGAGGTGCAGCCGGTGGGCAAGCTCACCTTCGGCGTGGAGCAGGTCGGCTCGCTGTTCGAGCACGCGTTCGAACAGATCTGGCGCGGCAACGCCGAGAACGACGGCTTCAACCGGCTGGTGCTGGGCGCCAAGCTGAGCTGGCGCCAGGTGGCGATGCTGCGTGGCTACTGCAAGTACCTGCTGCAGGCCGGAAGCACGTTCTCGCAGCCGTACATGGAGGACACGCTGAACCGCTATCCGGCCATCGCCGGCCTGCTCGTGGAGCTGTTCCTCGCCAAGTTCGATCCACGCCGCGAGACGCTGTCGGCCGACGAGCGCAAGAGCGCCGCCGCGCTGCTGCACGGCGAGATGTCGGCGCTGATCCCCGCACACGTGCAGGCCGCGAATCCGGCGCTGGTCGACGGCCTCGCCGCCGCGCTGGCGCAACCGCGCGCCGAGCAGATCAAGACGATCGAGGGCGCGATCAACGTGTTGCTGGAGAACGTCGCCAGCCTCGACGAGGACCGCATCCTGCGCAGCTTCATCACGGTGATCCACGCCACCCTTCGCACCAGCTTCTTCCAGCAGTGGAACGGTGCGTACCGCGACTACATCAGCTACAAGCTCGATTCGCACGCGGTGCCCGAGTTGCCCAAGCCGGTGCCGTACCGCGAGATCTGGGTGTGCGCGCCGCGCGTGGAAGGCATCCACCTGCGCTTCGGCGCGGTGGCGCGCGGCGGCCTGCGCTGGTCCGACCGCCGCGAGGACTTCCGCACCGAGGTGCTGGGCCTGGTGAAGGCGCAGATGGTGAAGAACACCGTGATCGTGCCGGTGGGCTCGAAGGGCGGTTTCTTCGTGAAGAAGCCGCCAGTGGGTGGCGACCGCGACGCGCAGCAGGCCGAGGGCATCGCCTGCTACAAGCTGTTCATCAACGGCCTGCTCGACATCACCGACAACCTGGTCGAGGGCAAGGTGGTGAACCCGCACGACGTGGTGCGCCACGACGCCGACGACCCGTACCTGGTGGTCGCTGCCGACAAGGGCACCGCCACCTTCTCCGACATCGCCAACGGCATCTCGATCGAGCACGGCTACTGGCTGGGCGACGCGTTCGCCTCCGGCGGCTCGAACGGCTACGACCACAAGGGCATGGGCATCACCGCGAAGGGCGCGTGGGAATCGGTGAAGCGCCATTTCCGCGCACTGGGCCGCGACAGCCAGTCGCAGGACTTCACCTGCGTGGGCATCGGCGACATGTCCGGCGACGTGTTCGGCAACGGCATGCTGCTGTCGAAGCACATCCGGCTGGTCGCCGCGTTCGACCACCGCCACGTGTTCATCGACCCGAACCCGGATGCGGCGCGTTCCTTCGTCGAGCGCGAGCGCATGTTCAAGGTGCCGCGTTCGAGCTGGGACGACTACGACAAGTCGCTGATCTCCGCCGGTGGTGGCATCTGGCCGCGCAGCGCGAAGTCCATCCCGGTGTCGCCGGAGGCGCGCGCGGCGCTGGGCCTCAAGCCCGACGTCACCCAGATGGCGCCGAACGAACTGCTCAATGCCATCCTCAAGGCGCCGGTGGACCTGCTGTGGAACGGCGGCATCGGCACCTACGTCAAGGCCAGCAGCGAGACCCATGCCGACGCCCGCGACCGCGCCAACAACGGCCTGCGCGTGGACGGCGGCGAGCTGCGCTGCAAGATCGTGGGCGAGGGCGGCAACCTCGGCATGACCCAGAAGGGGCGCATCGAGGCGGCGCAGAAGGGTGTGCTGCTGAATACCGACTTCATCGACAACTCCGCCGGCGTGGATACCTCCGACCACGAGGTGAACATCAAGATCCTGCTCAACGACGCGGTGCATCGCGGCGAGCTGAGCGAGGCCGACCGCAACACGCAGCTGGCCGCGATGACCGACGAGGTGGGCCAGCTGGTGCTGTGGGACAACTATCGCCAGAACCAGGCGATCACCCTGATGGAGCACCAGTCGGTGAAGCGCATCGGCTCGATGGCGCACTTCATCCGCACGCTGGAGTCCGAGGGCCAGCTCGACCGCCAGGTGGAGAACCTGCCCAGCGAGGCCGAGCTCGCCGAGCGCAAGACGCGCGGCCAAGGCATGACGCGCCCGGAACTGTCGGTGCTGCTGTCCTACGACAAGATGCGTCTGTTCCAGCAGCTGCTCGATTCCGACGTGCCAGAAGACCCGTATCTGTCCAAGGAACTGGTGCGCTACTTCCCCGCGCCGCTGCACGAGAAGTACGCCGCGCACATGCAGCGCCATCGCCTGAAGCGCGAGATCATCGCCACCGCGGTGACCAACTCCACGATCAACCGCATGGGCGCCACCTTCATGATGCGCATGCAGGAGGACACCGGCAAAGGCCCGGCGGCGATCGCCAAGGCCTACACCGCCGCGCGCGAGATCCTGGAGGCGCGCGAACTGTGGGCCGAGATCGAGGCGCTGGACAGTAAGGTGGCCGAGGGCACCCAGGTCGACGCGGTGATGCAGGTGTGGTCGCTGCTGCGCCACATGACCCGCTGGCTGCTCAACCGCCCCGGCGGCACGCTGGAGATCGCCGCCAACGTCGAGCGCTACCAGGCCGGCGTCAGCGCCCTCCGCAAGGCGCTGCCGGAGGTGCTCACCGCCACCGGCAAGGGCGACTTCGCCAGCAGCCAGGAGAAGTGGGAAGGCCTGGGCCTGCCTGCCGAGCTGGCGGTGCGGCTGGCGCGCGTCTCGGAACTGCGCGCGGCGCTGGACATGGTCGAAGTGGCGCAGCAGAGCGGCCAGCCGATCGAGAAGGTCGCCGGCGTGTTCTACGAACTGGGTGAGGCGCTGGACCTGGAATGGCTGCGCGGCCAGATCGAGGCGCTGCCGGTGGAAGGCCACTGGCATGCGCAGGCGCGCGGATCGCTGCTGGACGAGCTCAACCACCAGCATCGCGCGCTGGCCCAGCAGGTGCTGACGCTGGCCGGCGGCAGCAAGGACGTCTCGCCGGTGAAGGCGTGGCTGCAGCGCGACGATGCCACGCTGCAGCACACCCGCGGCATGCTGGCCGAGATCCTCACCCAGAACGCCGACTACCCGATCGCCTCGGTTGCGGTGCGCCGCCTTGCGCAGTTGGCGCAAGTTCCGGTGTAAGGCTCTTCACCCTCTCTTCCCATTTGGGAAGAGAGGTGGAGTGAGGGCGATCTCGCGACAATCTTCTTGCAACGAACAAAGCCCCGGTTCGCCGGGGCCTTGTTTTTACGACATGCCCGCGCGCTTCATGCAGTAAGCTCCCGGCATTGTCTTCGGAGCCCGTTCGCCCATGCGCCTCGCCTTCGTCGCCAGTGACACCAGCGTCGCCCAGCAGGCGCGGCGCAAGCTCGTGGAGCGTTACGGCGACGCATCGGTCGACAAGGCCGAGCTGATCGTGGCGCTGGGCGGCGACGGCTTCATGCTGCGCACCTTGCATGCGCATCTCGCGCTGGGCGTGCCGGTGTACGGCATGAAACTCGGTCGCGTCGGTTTCCTGATGAACAAGCATCGCGTGGACGAACTGCCCGAGCGGGTGGCGCGCGCACACGCCGCCGAACTGTTTCCGCTGGAAATGCTGACCACCGATGCCGCAGGCGACACGCATCGCGCGCTGGCCTTCAACGAAGTCTCGCTGCTGCGCCAGAGCAACCAGGCCGCGCACGTCGAGGTCAAGCTCAACGAGACGGTGAAGCTGCCGAACCTGATCTGCGACGGCGTGATGGTCGCCACCCCGGCCGGTTCCACCGCTTACAACCTCTCCGCCCACGGCCCGATCCTGCCGCTGGACGCGAACGTGCTCGCGCTCACCCCGATCAGCCCGTTCCGCCCGCGCCGCTGGCGTGGCGCGATCCTGCCGCACCGCACCCAGGTCAGCCTGCGCGTGCTCGACCCCGGCAAGCGCCCGGTCAGTGCCACCGCGGACTTCCACGAAGTGCGCGACGTGCGCGAGGTCGCCATTCGCCAGGCCGAAGGGCAGGGCGTGCGCCTGCTGTTCGATCCCGAGCACAACCTCGAGCAACGCATCCTCGACGAGCAGTTTGCTGCCGACTGATCGCCAGGGTAAGGGGCTCTGGCATACGGGTCCGCTCCTGCAGCAAAGCCGGTCTCACGCTGTGCGCATCGCTTGCGCTAGATTGCCCCCATGTCCGCACCCACAGCCCACGACCCCACCGCCACGACCGACAACCGCCTCGTCGTGGCGATCTCCTCGCGCGCGCTGTTCGATCTCGGCAACAGCCACGCGCTGTTCGAGCGCGAGGGGCTGGATGCCTACCGCAACTTCCAGATCGCCCACGAGGACGAGATCCTCAAACCCGGCGTGGCCTTCCCGCTGGTGCAGAAGCTGCTCGACCTCAACAAGCTGGCGGGCGACGTGCCGCCGGTGGAAGTGATCCTGCTCTCGCGCAACTCGGGCGACACCGGCCTGCGCATCTTCAACGCGATCCAGCACTACGGGCTGGAGATCAGCCGCGCCGCCTTCACCAGCGGTGCGCCCACCTCCGATTACATCGCGCCGTTCAAGGCCGATCTGTTCCTCTCCGCCAACGCCGAGGATGTGGGTCGCGCGCTCAAGGCCGGCGTGGCCGCGGCGACGATCCTGCCCAGCACCGCGCCGCCGCGCATGAGCGAGCAGCTGCGCATCGCCTTCGACGGCGACGCGGTGATCTTCGGCGACGAAGGTGAGCGCGTCAGCCGCGAGGAAGGCCTGGAAGCGTTCCATCGCAGCGAGACCGAGCATGCCGCCGAACCGCTGTCGGTCGGCCCGTTCCGCGGCTTCCTCACCGCGCTGCATCGCCTGCAGGCCGCGTTCCCGGCCGAGAACTCGCCAATCCGCACCGCCCTGGTCACCGCGCGTTCCGCGCCTGCGCACAAACGCGTGATCCTCACCTTGCGCAAGTGGGGCGTGCGCATCGACGAGGCGCTGTTCCTCGGCGGCCGCGACAAGGGCCCCTTTCTCGACGCGTTCGGCGCCGACATCTTCTTCGACGACTCACCGGCGAACGTGGAATCCGCACGCAAGCATGTGGCGACCGGGCACGTGCCGCATGGGGTTTCAAACCGCTGAAACAAACCCCTCGTTGCAGGAGCGCACCCTGTGCGCGATTGTCTTTCGCTTCGACCGTAGCGCCGAGGCCATCGCGCACAGGGTGCGCTCCTACCGGTGATCTGTCGGATCACGGTACCGGATGCCCCTTGCTCGCCGTCCAGATCGCGTACCAATCCTCGGCGTCCAGCGAAACGTCCAGTGCGGCCACGGCCTCGCGCAGCCCGGCGATACGACCGGTGCCGGTGATCGGGTGCGGGCGCGAGGGGTGGCGCAGCACCCAGGCGTAGGCCAAGGTGGCGAGGCTGACGCCCAGGCGTTCGGCGATGCTCTGCATCTCGGCACGCACGCGCACGGCTTGTTCGTCTTCGCCGGTGAACAGGCGGCCGCCGGCCAGTGGAGACCAGATCATCGGCCGCGCGCCGAGTTGCTGGGCCTGATCCAGCGTGCCGTCGTCCAGCGCGCCCAGTTGCAACGGCGACAGTTCGAGCTGGTTGGTGGCCAGCGGGTGGTGCTGGTCCAGTAGGGCGAACTGGCTGGCCGAATGGTTGGACACGCCCCAATGCGCCACCTTGCCTTCGCGACTGAGCGTGGCGAAGCTGTCGGCCAGCGCGGCGGCGTCCATCAGGTAGTCGGGGCGATGGATCAGCACCAGATCCAGTTGCTCGGTATTCAATTTGCGCAGCGACTGTTCCACCTGCGCCCGCACGTAGGCCGCCGAGGTGTCGTAGTAATTCACCCGGTAGGGCCGGCTGGCCGAGCGCAGGCGGATACCGCATTTGGTGATGAGCTGCATGCGTCGTCGCAAGGCGGGCGCCGCCTGCAGCGCTTCGCCGAACAGCGCTTCGGCCTGGTAGTCGCCGTAGATGTCCGCGTGGTCGAAGCTGGTGATGCCCAGCTCCAGCGCCTGCTCGATCCAGCGCAGGCGCCCGGCCACGTCGAGCTTCCAGTCGCGGATGCGCCAGAGGCCGGCGACGATGGGGGACAGGGTGAGGTCGGGACGAGGTGTGGGC
>NZ_MUNP01000082.1 GCF_002001105.1 Rhodanobacter sp. C06
CCCCCCCAACGATGAAACCGTTGAGGGAGCGGGGGCACGTCGATTCCCGCAAGCGGGCGAGGGGAGCGGGGCCCCGGGGGATGACGACTGCGATTGGAGTCGCGCGTGATTCATGGCTGGATGCGCACGATGCTGGTCATGTGATCGATGAAAGTGGAACCGTCATCGCCATAAAGCATCGGCAACAGCGGCGTCACCGACACCGCGTTGAGCTTGACGTGCGCGGTGGATCCGTCGGCCGTGCGGTAGCTCATGCCCAGCACGTCGTGGATCACCCACGGCTGGCCCTGCCACTGGCCAAGCACCATCATCACGTGACCGGGGATGTAGACTAGGTCGCCCAGCTGCAGCTGCATCGCCGCCTGCAGACGCACCGCGTGGCTGTCGGCGCTGGTGAACAGGCGATGTTCCAATGCCGGACTCTTGGCCTGGTCGCCGGTGTTGCGCGGCATCTGCACGCCGAGACTGCGGTACACGTCGGAAACGAAACCCGAGCAGTCGCGACCGTCGTACGAGTGCCCCCAGCCGTAGCGCTCGCCGAGGAACTTGAACGCCTGGGTGATCAGGTTGCGCGGGGTCAGCGACAGGTAGTTGGCGGCGGTGTCGGTGTTCTTCTGCAGCAGCGCGGGCACCAGTCGCAGGCTGCCGTCGGCCTTGCGGATCGGCAGTTGCAGCGTGTACGCGGCATACGGAGTCTGGCCGTTCACCGGCTGGTCGGGCGGCAATGTGGTCGACATGGGCACGCGCGTGCCCATGTCCAGTTGCAGTTGCGACACCGCCGGCTGCTCGGGCGTGAACACGGTGCGCACGCTGGCGCCGGTGACGACGCGGTACGGCGTCTTCGCGGCGTAGGCCAGCACCACGTCCTTCGCGCCCTCCGCCACGTACTGCTTCTGCACCCACGCCGCGTAGCGCGGGCTCACCACGAACAGCCACTGGCCGTCGCGGCTGGCATGCACGATCGCCACCGGCGTGCCGGGAAACTCGGCGCTCTCCTGGAAGCGGTCGATGTCGTGGTCATCGTCGCTGCTGAACACGCGCAGCGTGGTAGGAAAGGTGCGCAGCGCGGCGCGCTGCACCACCAGGCCATAACGCACGCTGGTCTGCGCCGGGATCGCATCGAGCGCCAGATCGTTCTCCATCTTGTCCAGCGTGGCCGCCGGCACCGGCTGGCCGTGCTCGTCGTACAGCGCGTGCGCGGGAGGCTTCGACAAGTGCTTGATCCAGGCGGCAACCTGTGCGTGCGGCAACGTGGCGGGCAGTGCTGCGAGGTCGTGCATGGTGGGATCGAGTCTGAACAGCTTCGCGTTCTCCGCGTCGATCTGCGCGCGGGTGAGGATCTGCCGGTCGGGTTGCGCCTGCAGGCCGATCCAGAAAGCCGGCGTCAGCTGCGCATCGCCCACGCCGAGCACGCCGCTGGGCGGAACCGGCAAGGCGGCAGCCGGTGCATCGCGCGCCGACAGCGGCGCGTGGAGGAGCGCGAGGGCGAGCACCAAAGTCGCGAGAACCGGACGTTTCATCGTTTCACCCCCTTCGCCTGCACGCCGCCAGATGCGCGCCATGGTCACGCAATGTGCCCAGGAATATTTGATTCCAGGAAATTTCATTGTCAGCATAAATTATTGACCACCATTTGCAAGCGTGCTACACAACCCGCTCGGGGAAGCATCGCGGGGTTCTCATGATGGCGAACGTGGCAACCGCTCCACGCCGTGCAATACGTCTGCTGCTCGCACTGGTCTTGCTGATCGTGCCATGCGCGATGGCCTGGGCCGCCGACACGCCGGCCAGCATCGCCGCCTTGGTCGATGCCGGCCAGTTCCAGGCCGCCGATGCTGACATCACGCAGGCGCTGGACCAGCCCGGGCTGGAAGCTGCTGCGCGCGATGCGCTGCTGTTCCAGCGCGAACGCATGCGCCGCATCCGCTACGATTTCTCGCTCGATGCCGACGCGCTGAAGGCGCGCATCCGCCAGCAGGTGCCCGACCTGCGCGACGACGAGTTCCGCGGCTGGGACGAACACGGCCTGCTCGAACGCATGGTGATCGACGGCCGCCTGATGTACTTCAAGCGCGACGCCTCCAACATCTTCCGGCTCAGCGCCGAGGCCGCCGCGCGCCGCGCCCATCCCGCGCCATTCGACGACGACCCACTGCAGGTGCTCAGCCACTACCACCGCGAAGTGCGTGCGGCCGCATTGCAGGAACACCGCAGCAGCGTGCTGCCGCATCGCGTGCGCATCACCCAGACGCTGACCGTGGATGCCGATGCGGTACCGGCCGGCCAGACCGTGCGCGCGTGGATTCCCTACCCGAAAACGCTTCCGGGCCAGCAGGACGACATCCGCTACGTGGCCAGCGAACCGGCGAAGCACGAGCTCGCGCCGGATGCCGCGCCGATGCGCACCGTGTACTTCGAAAAGACCGCGCAGGCCGGCAAGCCCACCACGTTCTCGGTCACCTACGAACTCACGCTATCCGCGCAGTACCACGTCATCGACCCGGCGAAGGTGGTGCCCGCGACGATCACGCCGGAACTTGCGCCATACGTGGCCGAGCGCCCGCCGCATCTCGTGTTCACCGAGCAGTTGCGGCTGTTCTCGCGGCAAGTGGTGGGCGACGAGAAGAACCCCTACCGCATCGCGCAGAAGCTGTTCGCCGCGGTGGACGAGATTCCGTGGGCCGGTGCGCGCGAGTACTCCACCATCCCCAACCTCAGCGACTACACGCTGCACGCCGGCCACGGCGACTGCGGCCAGCAGACCATGCTGCTGATCGCCCTGCTACGCCTGAACGGCATCCCCGCGCGCTGGCAGTCCGGCGCGATCTTCGCCGACCACGGCTACAACGACATCCACGACTGGGGCCAGCTCTACCTCGCGCCCTACGGCTGGGTGCCGGTGGACGTCACCTTCGGCCGGCTGCACCCCGGCGCGCACCCGAAACCCGGCGACGACGCGCTGGAATGGTTCTACCTCGGCGGGCTGGACGCATGGCGCGTCGCCTTCAACAGCGACTACGGCCAGGATTTCGTGCCGGCCAAGCACGCGTTCCGCTCCGACAACGTGGATTCGCAGCGCGGCGAAGTCGAGTGGAGCGGCGGCAATCTCTACTACGACCAGTGGCATTACGACTTCAGCTGGTTGCCCGTCACACAACACTAGCCCGTCCACGCATCGACTTCCCATGGACCATCGAACCACGGCCGCCCTGCCCTCCACGCATTTCGACGGCGTGGACCCCGTCACGCTCGCCGAACGGCTCGGCACGCCGCTGTACGCCTATTCCGCCAGCGCGATCCGCCAGCGCATCGCCGGCCTGCAGCAGGCGCTGCACGGCATGGACGCGACGATCTGCTACGCGGTCAAGGCCAACGGCAACCGTGCCATCCTGGAGTTGATGGAGCAGGCCGGGCTGGGCGCGGACATCGTCTCCGCCGGCGAATTGCAGCGCGCGCTGCGAGCCGGCATGCCGCCCGCACGCATCGTGTTCTCCGGCGTGGGCAAGCGCGACGACGAGATCGCCGCGGCGCTGGCCGCGGGCATCCAGCGCTTCAACGTGGAATCGCTGGACGAACTGCATGCCATCGAGCGCATCGCCGGCGCGCAAGGCACCACGGCGCGTGCGGCGGTGCGCATCAACCCCGACGTGGATGCGAACACCCACGCCAAGATTTCCACCGGCAAGTCGGAGAACAAGTTCGGCGTGAGCATCGCCGAGGCGCGCCGCTGGTTCGATGCGCGCGCCACGCTTAAGCATGTACAGCTGGACGGCCTGCACGTGCACATCGGCTCGCAGATCCTCTCGTTGGGACCGTATCGCCTCGCCTTGCAGCGCGTGGCCGCGTTCTGGCGCGAACTGCGCTACGCCGGCCATCCCGTCGCCAGCATCGACGTGGGCGGCGGCCTCGGCGTGCGCTACCGCGACGGCGATATACCGATCGCACCGGCCGATTACGTGGCGGTCATCCGCGAGGCGCTGGCCGGCTTCGAGGGCCGCCTGCTGCTGGAACCCGGCCGCTACCTCGTGGCAGAGGCTGGCGTGTTGTTGACGCGCGTGCTGCGCATCAAGCACGGCGAGGCGCGCGACTTCCTGGTGCTGGACGCGGCGATGAACGACCTCGCCCGCCCCAGCCTGTACGACGCCTGGCACGACATCGTGCCGGTGACGGATGAAGCCCGCCCGCAGGCCGTGTACGACGTGGTCGGCCCGGTCTGCGAAACCGGCGACACCTTCGCGCAGGGCCGCCCGCTGCCCACTTGCGCGGCGGGCGACCTGGTGATGATCCGCACCGCTGGGGCCTATGGCGCATCAATGGCCTCCACCTACAACTCGCGACCACTGGCCGCCGAAGTGCTGCTCGACCATGGCCGCCATGCGCTGATCCGCCAGCGCCAGACACTGGATGAAATGCTCGCCGGCGAGCAATCGGCCCGCCACTGGGAGACGACATGAAACGCAGCGCACACGCCCAACCCCCTCTCCCCCGCGGCGAAGCCACGGGGGAGAGGGTCGGGGTGAGGCGGCGTCTTTGCCTTGCCCTGCTCGCCGTCCTCGCGATCGCCGGCTCCGTGCACGCCGCCACGCCTGTGACGCCCCCGGCGAACGGCGACTACGACCGCATCCTCGACGCCGTGGTCGCGCGCTACCACCTGCCCGGCATCGCGCTCGGCGTGATCGAGCACGGCAAGGTGGTCTACGTCGCCACGCGCGGCGAAACCGTCGCGGGCTCCGGACAGAAGATCACCCCGCGCACCCTGTTCAAGATCGCCTCCAACAGCAAGGCGATGACCAC
Source organism: Rhodanobacter sp. C06 (assembly GCF_002001105.1). Lineage (GTDB taxonomy): Bacteria > Pseudomonadota > Gammaproteobacteria > Xanthomonadales > Rhodanobacteraceae > Rhodanobacter_A. Next base: position 4,795 of record NZ_MUNP01000082.1, read on the forward strand.
TGCCCTGCTGGGCCGGTTGGTCGACCAGGGCAAGCTGCGCTGGGGCGATCCGGTGACGAAGTACCTGCCGGACTTCCGCATGTACGACCCGTGGGTCACGAAGAACATGCGCGTGGCGGACCTGCTCACCCATTCCAGCGGCCTGCCCGAGGGCGGCGGCGACCTGATGCTGTGGCCCGAGCCGAATGCGTTCACCCGCGCCGACATCATCCACGGCCTGCGCTACATCAAGCCCGGCTACAGCTTCCGCTCGAAGTACGAGTACGACAACCTGCTCTACGTGGTGGCCGGCGAAGTGGCCGCCGCCGCGGGCGGCGCGCCGTACGAAACGCTGATGCACCGCGAGGTGTTCCAGCCGCTGGGTCTTTCGCGCTGCCAGGTCGGCGAGTGGAGCCGCGACGCAGTGGGCGACGTGGCCGAGCCGCACTCCCGCGAGGGTGACCGCAACGTGCCGGTGGACGGGGACGGCCCGGTGATTCCCGCGATCACCTCCGCCCCCGCCGGCGGCATCCGCTGCGACCTCGACGACATGCTGACCTGGGCGCGCAACTGGCTGGTGCCCACGCCGGCGCAATTGCAGTGGCTCTCCGCGGAACAACGCCGCGTGCTGCAATCGCCGCACATGCTGATCCCCGTCTCCGAGCAGCGCCGCGACTGGGACCACAGCCACATCATGGCCTACGGCTACGGCTGGCGCATGACCGACGTAGACGGCACCTGGACGGTGTGGCACACCGGCACGCTGGACGGCATGTATTCCGAACTGATGCTGCTGCCCGACCGGAAGAACGGCTTCGTGTTCCTCATCAACGGCGAGGCGGAATCCGCGCGCACCGTGCTCGGCGAAGCGCTTCTCAAGCACTTCACCAGGCCGGACGACACGCACGACGTCACGTGGTACGCGGATGCACAACAACGCATCGACGAGCGGGCCAGCAAGCGCGCCGCCGCGCCGGACACCTCGAAGGCCACGCTCGTCGCGCCTGCCGCGCTGGCGGCGTGGACGGGGCGCTATCGCGATCCATGGCTGGGCGATCTCACGCTGTGCCCGAAAAACGGTCGCGTACATTTCGCCGTCGCCAAGTCGCCACGGCTCAATGGCGACGTGATGCGCCTCGGCAAGCGCGACCTGGTGCACTGGAGCAGGCACGGCATGGACCCCGACGCCTGGCTGGATTTCCATCCAGCGCAAGGCAACCAGGCCGCCACGCTGACCATGACCAAGGTCGATCCGCTCGGCGACTTCAGTTCCGACTACGAGGACCTGCACTTCGTGCGCACCGGGGATTGCCCGTGAAGCGCCGATTTCCCGTAGGAGCGCACCCTGTGCGCGAATGCTTTTGGCCCCGAACTGGCATCGGAGCATTCGCGCACAAGGTGCGCTCCTACGGCATCGCGTCGATCCTCATGCTCGCGGTCTGCCTGCCGATCGCGCAGGCCGATGAACCGCCACCGCAGCTCTCGCCCGCGAAGACCGCGGCGCAGGCCGGCCTGGTCGACATCCGCAGCCTGGTGCCCGATGTCGCCGAGGACATCAAATACGCCGGCAGCGACAACTTCGTCGGACGGCCGGTGCACGGCTACCTCGCACCCACGTGCCTGCTGCTGCGTCCGGCCGCCGAAGCGCTGGCGCGCGTCGAGCGCGAGCTGCGCGCACAGCACTACCGGCTGAAGCTGTGGGATTGCTACCGCCCCGCCCGCGCGGTGGCGGACTTCGTGCACTGGGCGCATGACCTGCCCGACCAGCGCACCAAGCCGCAGCACTACCCGAACCTCGACAAATCGCAGCTGCTCGGCGACTACATCGCGCCCGTCTCCGGCCACAGCCGCGGCGCCACCGTGGACCTCACCATGGAACGCTGCGCCGCCGACGGCACACATTGCACGCCGCTGGACATGGGCACCGGCTTCGACTGGTTCGGCGTGCGCGCCCATACCGATGCGCCCGGCATCAGCGCCGTGCAGCTCGCCAACCGCCATCGCCTGCGCGCGGCAATGGAGCGCGAGGGGTTCCAGAACTACCCGCTGGAGTGGTGGCACTACACCCTCACGCCCGAACCCACGCCGCATACGCTCTACGACTTGCCGGTGCGATGAACGCCCCACTCTTGCCACAACCTGCACGAAGCATTCCCTCTCCCTCCGGGAGAGGGTGCCGGCAGGCAGGTGAGGGTCGGGGCAAGACCCAGCGTTGTAGCGATACCGAACCCTCACCCCAACCCCTCTCCCAAAGGGAGAGGGGCTCAAGCCCCGGCTTCCGGAGGTCCACCATGCGCCTCGCCACCCTCTTCGCCCTGTCGCTGCTCGTCGTGGGCACCGCAAGCGCAGCCACTACCGCCGACGCCGTCCGCCACGCCAACCAGCTGATGCAGAAATACACCGGCGACGTCCCCGGCGCCTCGCTGCTGGTGATCAAGGACGGCAAGCCGCTGCTCGACCGCGGCTACGGCATGGCCGACCTGGAGCACCACGTCGCCGCCTCCCCGGCCACCGACTACCGCCTCGCCTCCGTCACCAAGCAGTTCACCGCCGCCGCGATCCTGCTGCTGGCGCAGGACGGCAAGCTGAAACTCGGCGACTCGGTCCGCCACTGGCTGCCGTCACTGCCGGCCTTCACCGACCAGGTGAAGTTGGGCGAACTGCTCTGCCACACCGGCGGCCTGCTCGATTACGAGGACCTGATCCCGCCCGGCGCCACCAACCAGCTCAACGACAACGACGTGCTGCGCATGATCGCCGCCACCACGCACGGCTACTTCCCGCCCGGCAGCGCCTACCGCTACAGCAACACCGGCTTCGTGCTGCTCGGCCTGGTGGTGGAGAAGGCCTCGGGCATGACGTTGCAGGACTTCCTCGCGCGACGCATCTTCCGGCCGCTGCACATGGACCACACCCTGCTCTACGTGCACGACGACAAGACCGTGCCCAACCGCGCCTACGGCTACAGCGAGACAAACGGCCAATGGCTGCGCACCGACCAGGACCTGACCAGCGCCACCCGCGGCGATGGCGGCATCTACTCGAACATCGACGACCTCGCGAAATGGGACGCCGCGCTCTACGACAACCGCCTGCTCAGCGATGCGTCGCGCAAGCTCGCCTTCAGCCCGCACGCGAAGGTCGTGGGTGAGCCGTACGAGGCCGACTACGGCTACGGCTGGCGCATCACCGGCGACACGCTGTGGCATTCGGGCGAGAGCATCGGCTTCCGCAACGTGATCGTGCGCTGGCCCAAGCAACACCTCACGGTGATCCTGCTCAGCAACCGCAACGATCCCGAGCCTTACCGCACCGTGCTGGCGATTGCCGAGCCGTTCCTGCATTGAGCAGTGCCATCTTCCTCACTCAACCTCCCGTCATTCCAGCTTTCGCTGGAATGACGGGAAAAAAAGCAGAAGCCATGAAGCCCATCGCCATGCGCCAGACCCTCCCCATCCCCCGCCTCCTGCGCACCGCCATCCTGCTGCTGGCGCTCGCGCTGCTCGCCGCCTGCGCCCGCGCACCGCCGCGCAACCCGCTGGCGACCTGGATGCCCTCGCCGAACTACGACATCCGCCGGCCCGTGCTGATCGTGCTGCACTTCACCGACGAGCACTCCGCGCAGGAAGCGCTGGACACCTTGCGCACGCACAACAGCGGCGGTCCGGTCAGCGCGCATTACCTGATCGGCAGCGACGGCCACATCTACCAGCTGGTGCCCGACCAGTTGCGCGCGTGGCAGGCGGGACCGGGGCGCTGGGGCACCATCACCGATCTCAACTCCGCCTCCATCGGCATCGAGCTGGACAACGACGGCCACTCGCCGTTCGCCGAGCCGCAGATCGACAGCCTGCTGCGCCTGCTTGCGGACCTCACCACGCGGCTGCACATCCCGCCCACCCAGATCATCGGCCACGAGGATCTCGCGCCCGGCCGCAAGGACGATCCCGGCCCGCTGTTCCCGTGGCAGCAACTCGCCGACGCCGGTTACGGCCGCTGGCCGCGCGGGCCGCTGTGCGACCCGCCGCCCGGCTTCGACCCGTGGATGGCGCTGGCCGTGGTCGGCTACGCACTGGACGATCGCGCCGCCGCGGTGCGTTCCTTCCACCACCACTTCCGCGGCATGCAAGGCGACACGCTGGACGCCGAGGATCTGCGCATCCTGTACAACCTCGCGCAGCAGGTCGAGCCGAGCGCCAACACCTGCACCGCACCCTCGCCGCAAACGCCCGCCGGTCAAGGCTGAACCAGCACGCTCGCGGTATAGCTCTCCACCACCAGGCTGAAGGGCTGGTTGTCCTGCGTGTACAGCAAGGCGCGGTGTTGCAACACGTGGGACGGGATCGCCAATGGCTTGCCGCTGGCCGGTGGCAGCGCAGCGCCGCTGTCCCAGCCCTGCGGCAACGGCGACCACAGCAGCTCGGCGGAGAGCGTCTGGCGACGGAAATGCAGCGGCTGCACCACCTTGCCGAACGGCACATCGGTGGCATCAAGCTGCCGGTTCATCGCCGCCGTCAGCCGCGACGGCACGTACCAGTTGTCGGCATCGGAGAGCACCGTGTCGCCGCAGGCCAGCTGCACGCGGCGGTAGCGCACCGGTTCGTGCGGACCGATGCCGAGCAGCCTGCGACCATCCGGCGGTGGCAGCTTGTCCGCGTCCTGCACGCGATGCGCCACGATCTTCGCCGTCGCCGCCAGATGATGCGCGCCGCACCAGCGCTCCAGGGTCAGCGTGGCGCTGGGATGACTCAGCAACTCGGCGTTGAGCGTCTGCAACTCGGCCAGCGCCTGGGTGCGAGCGAGCGGCGTGTCCGGCCAGCCCTCACGCGCGGAGGCGACCGGCGCAACGGCCAGCGCCATCGCAACACACGCCAAGCAGTTCCGCACGCGCAACACCTATAGCCCCTGCGCCGCCTGTGCCACCGCGCGGAACAGCGCGCGGCCCTTGTTCATCGTCTCCTCCCACTCGGCGGCGGGGTCGGAGTCGTAGACGATGCCGGCGCCGGCCTGCACGTGCAGACGGCCGTCCTGGATCACCGCGGTGCGGATCGCGATGGCGGTGTCGGCGTCGCCCCACCAGCCGATCCAGCCGATCGCGCCGGCGTAGATGTTGCGCTTGTACGGCTCCAGTTCCTGGATGATTTCCAGTGCGCGGATCTTCGGCGCACCGCTCAGCGTGCCGGCCGGGAACGTGGCCTTGAGCACGTCCATGTAGCCGAGGCCCGGCTTCGCCGTGCCCTGCACCTGCGAGACGATGTGCATCACGTGCGAGTAGCGCTCGATCGCGAAGGATTCGGCGACTTCCACCGTGCCGGTCTCGCTGATCCGGCCGATGTCGTTGCGGCCCAGGTCGATCAGCATCACGTGCTCGGCGCGCTCCTTGGGATCGGCCAGCAGTTCGGCTTCCAGCGCCAGGTCTTCCTCCTCCGTGGCGCCACGCCTGCGCGTGCCGGCCAACGGGCGCACCAGCACCTTGCCGTCTTTCAGCCGCGCGAGGATCTCCGGCGAGGAGCCCACGATCTGCGTCTGGCCCAGGTCGACGAAGTACATGTACGGCGAGGGGTTCAGCGCGCGCAGCGCGCGGTACACGTCCACCGGCCGCGCGTTGAAGCCCACGCTGAGCCGCTGCGACGGCACCACCTGGAAGATGTCGCCGGCGCGGATGTATTCCTTCGCGCGTTCGACCATCGCTTCGAACTCGGGCTTGGTGAACGACGACTTGAAGTCGCCCTCGTCCAGCGCGACCGACTGGGTGAGCTGCGGATACGAGGCACCACCCTGGCGCAGCCTGTAGACCAGCGCATCGAGCCGGCGTTGCGCCTCGGCATACGCCTGCGGCTCGGACGGGTCGGCGTGCACGATCAGGTACAACCGTCCCTTGAGGTTGTCGAATACCGCGACTTCCTCGGCCAGCATCAACAGCACGTCGGGCGTGCCCAGTTCGTCGGCACGATCCCACTGCGCCAGGCGCGGCTCGATGTAGCCGATCGTCTCGAAGCCGAAGTAGCCGACCAGGCCACCACTGAACGCCGGCAGCTGCGGCAGGCGCGGCACGTCGTACTGCGCGCGCAGTTTTTCGATCTCGCCCAGCGGATCGTCGAGATGGCGACGCTCGGTGACCTCGCCTGAGTCCTCCACCTCCAGTTCGTGGCCGCGCAGCCGGTACACGCGCTTCGCCGGCAAGCCGATGATCGAATAGCGTCCCCAGGTGGCGCCGCCCTCCACCGACTCGAACAGGAAGGTGTACGGGCCGTCGGCCAGCTTCAGGTACACCGACAGCGGGGTGTCGAGGTCGGAAAACACCTCGCGCACCAGCGGGATGCGGGTGTGGCCCTGCGCGGCCAGCGCGTCGAAATCGCTACGGGAGATCACGGGGGACAATCCGGACGGGGACGGGTTGCACACGATAGCAGGGCCACGCGGTTTTCCGTATGGACGTCCAGAAGCCGGCATCACCCTTGGCCTGCCGCCAACCCGCAGGTCGCGATTCACCCCGACAAGCCCGCCATGGCGCCTTGGCACCACGATGTCGGGCTGAAGCCCGACCTACGCCGGGAGGTCCGCCGCCGGACCCGTGGGTCGGGGTTCATCCCGACACGTTGCGGCCGGAGAGGGGACGGATTGCCTTCAAAACCTCTGTCGCGGCATGCCGTGCAGGCGCAGGCTGAACGCCACGCCACTGCCGTCGTCGAGGTTGCGCGCGCTGGCCACGCCGCCATGGCGCTCGGCCACCAGCCGCACCACGTACAGGCCCAGGCCCAGGTGCGGTGCGTCGCCGGGGGTGGCCTTGTCGCGCAGGCTCACCAGCGAGTCGAACAGCCGGCCCTGCATCGCCGCGGGCAGCGGCGGCCCCTGGTTGGCCAGCTCGATCTCGGCGCCGCCGTCGACGGCGCGCAGGCTGAGCCGCAGCCAGCCGTCAGGCGGGGTGAAGGAGAGCGCGTTGTCGAACAGCTTGTCCAGCGCCTGCGCGATCGGCTCGGGCGCGCAGTGCAGGTGCAGCGGCGCATCGGGCAGCACGCAGTCCAGGCGCCGGGCTCCGGCCAGCGGCCGATAGGCTTCGGCGCAGCCGCGCACCACTTCGCGCAGGTCCACGTCCTCCGGCTCGGCGGCGGCGATCGCGCGCTCCATCCGGCTGGCCTCGCTCATCGCGCGCACCAGCGCGCCCAGCCGCGCCACGCCGTCGCGGGCGCGGGCGAGGTAGGGCTGGGCATCGGGCGGCAGCTCGGCGTGCTCGAGATTGTCCAGCGAGGACTTCACGATGGCCAGCGGCGTGTTCAACTCGTGCGAGAGTTTCGAAGCCAGCGTGCGCAGGTAGTCGGTATATCCGCCCACCGCCTCGAACAGCCGCTCGAAGCTGCGCGCGAGGTCGCCGATCTCGTCCGGCGCGTCGGTCATCGGGAAGCGGCCGCGCTCGAACAGGCCGTCCAGACGTCCATCCGACAACTGCGCGCGCTCGGCCGCGTTGCGCAGGCGGCCCAACCGCAGGCTGAGCCGTGTGGCGAACCACAGCAGGATCGCGCCGGCCAGCAGCAATACGCCGAAGCTGGTGAGCAGCAGGCCGAACAGTGCGCGGTTGGCCAGCAGCGGCACTGCGCGACTGGCCTGCTCCAGCAGCAGCACGCCGACGGGCTTGCCACCCTGCTCGATCGGCACGGCGGCAGAAAGCACCACGCTGCCGCGCTCCTCGCCGCTGCGCCACACGCTCACCGGCGCCCCGGTGCGGGCACGCAGCACTTCCGGCGTGTCCACCCGCGGCACGTCCTGCGCCCACAGGTTCGCGTCTTCCAGCCGAGTGGCCAGCAGCGAACGGTAGACCAGCGCGGCGAACCAGCCCGGCTGACCGTGCGTGCCGGGCGCGGTATCCAGCCGGCCGCTGCGCGCCAGCAACCAGCCCTGCGGCGACAGCACGCGCGCCTGCACGCGGTCGGGCGCGAGGCTGGCCAGTTCGGCAGACAGCGCGGCCGAATAGTCCAGCAGCGGTTGCATCTCCACTGCCATGCGGTCGCCACCGGCCTCCGCGACATAGGCGCCGATGCCCAGCGCCTGCAACTGCAGGCCGCGTGGCAGGCGCAACTCGATGCGGAAACCGCTGCCATCCTCCTGCCATTGCGCGGGGAATTCCGCAGGCAGGCCGGCCACCGGTGACCCCAGCGCCCGGGCCGCGATCGTGCCGGGGGCATCGCTTTCCAGCAAGTAGTGCTGCTGGCCGACCGCATTGCCCAGCACCAGGTTGAGATGATCGGCGGCCAGCGCGTTCGCGCCGTCCTGCGCGTCGGCGCGGGTGCGCCGGGCGTCGCGCACTTCGGCATACAGGTACAACCCGCCCGCGTCCTCGGCCAGCAGCAGCTTGCCCCGCGTGCCGAACGGCTGGCTCCACGGCGTCAGCGGCGCCCAGTCGTCGCCGTAACCGTCCACGGTGATCGGGTTGACGGCCTGCTGTACGTACCAGGCCGCGTCGCCCTGCGGCAGCGGTGCGTGCGTCACCACCAGGCTGCGCGCCACCGCGCGCGCGGAGGCGATCAAGGCCTGCGCCTGCCCTTCGCGCAGCAGCGCCTCCATCTGCCGCACGTACAGCCAGCCGGCCACCGGCAGCGCCAGCGTGCACAGCGCGACCAGCAGCAGCTTGCGGCGCAGGGTCATCGTGTCGTCAGGGTTTCTTGGCGGCGGGCGGCGCCACGTAGCGCAGGTAACGCGCGTCCGTCGCCACCTGCATGAAGGCATCGAGCAACGCGCGCTGCGTGGCGTCGCCGTCGGCGAAGCTCATCGACCAGCTCAGGCGGATGCCGCTGGCCGCGCCCGGATCGCAGAACACCACCGCATCGTCGATGCGGTCGCTGCCTTCGTACACCACGCCCCGGCAAGGCATGTGCGGGTTGTGGATGCGGATGGCGGTGACCTTCCCCGCCTCATCGCGCTGCAGGTACTGCTTGCGGTCGGCGGCCAGCTCGTCGGCCAGCGTGGCCAGCTTGCGCGGCCACACGTTGAGCACCATCACGCGCTCGGGCTTGCCGGTCCATTCGCCCTGGTAGAGCACGGCATCGACGCCGATCGCCTTGGCGTACATGCAGCAGTCGCGCGTCCAGCCCGCCGGACTCGGCACCGCGATCGCCCAGGCCGGCGCCCTGCCGTCGCGCATGCCATGGGCCAGCACGTCGTCGTTGGTCTGGGCGGCGCCGGCCGCGAACGGTACGAGCAAGGCCAGCACCAGCAGGCATCGCTGCATCGAACGCATGTTCACGGCTTCCACCGGTAGCCCACGCCATGCACGGTCTCGATCGCGTCGAACTCCGGGGCCACCGCGATGAACTTCTTGCGGATGCGCTTGATGTGCGAGGTGATGGTGGCATCGTCGACGACGAGTTCCGCCTCGCGCATCAGCTGATCGCGATTCTTCACGTGGCCGGGGAAGCGGATCAGGGTGTGCACCATCCAGAACTCGGTGACGGTGAGCGGCACCTCCACGGCGTTCCAGGTGATGCGCATGCGCTCGGATTCCATCTTCAGCGGGCCGTGCTCGATCACCGTCTCGCTGGCCGCCGGCGCCTTCAGCGACTCGATGCGGCGAAACAACGCGGCGATGCGCGCGGCGAGCTGGTGCAGGCTGGTGTCCTTGCTGAGGTAGTCGTCGGCACCCAGGCGCAGACCGGAGATCACGTCGAAATCCGAATCGCGCGCGGTGAGGAAGATGATCGGCAGCGTGGCCGACTTCGCGCGCAGCTCGCGGCACAGGTCGAAGCCGCCCTCCGGCTCGTCGCCCAAGCCGATGTCGATGATCACCAACTCTGGCAGGCGCATCGCGAATGCGCCGGAAGCTTCCTGGCGCGAAGCGTAGCCACGCGTGTCGTAGCCGAAGCGGTTCAGCGCCTCGACGTAGTTCGCGCGGATCAGCGGTTCGTCCTCGACGATGGCGATGTTGCGGCCCATGGGCGGCTCCCTGTATTCCGATGGCGCTATGCGATGGCGCAGCGTGCTATGCGCGCATCGAAGGTGCAAGCCGCGCGATGGTGCTGCCCGCGTTTTGCCACAAACCAGCGGCAAGCAGCCCTTGCCCCGCCGCCCACGCGGCCGCCCCGGGAGTTGAGATGCACCCAACGCCCACCGGAATGCCGCCATGGCCCGCCACGATGCCACCGAACGCGACCCCAACGCCGAATTGCGCGGCTTCGAGCCGCTGCGGGTGACGCTGGCCGTGGGCGCGCTGCTGCTCGGCCTGCTGCTGGGCCTGCACTGACACCGTTTCCGTGGAAAGCCAGCGTGCGGCCGGTGCGCAGGGAAGCGTGCCGGTCGCGGGGCACGAAAGCGCCCCGCGCGACGGCTCATCCCGCCAACCCCGTTCCTCCAACATGGTGGTTCCTTTCATCCCCTCCGAGCGAGGGGATTTTTTTGCGACCGCCATCCATGGCAGCCGCCCTTCGGGCCATCGCTGACGCGATGTCAAAAATCGTTCCTGACGATTTTTTGCGACCACCCCAACATTCATGGCAGCCGCCCTTCGGGCCATCGCTGACGCGATGTCAAAAATCGTTCCTGACGATTTTTTGCGACCACCCCAACATCCATGGCAGTCGCCCTTCGGGCCCTCGCTGATGCGATGTCAGAAATCGTTCCTGATTTTTTGCGGAACCAATCCGGCCAGGCCCGGTCAGATTTCCTGACTGGCGCCATTCCATTGCCGTGGATGGCGCCGATGCGGCCGTGGACCTCCCCTCCATGACGGCCGAATCCGCGTCACGGCGCCGGTCAATGGTGTCTCCTCGCACGTCATGCAATGACGTTTGCCCCGGCGTGACCGTCATCGCGCCGGGGTTTTTTGCGTGTCTGAATCGCGATTCATGCCGTGGGCGCCGCTACCAACGACTAGCAGGCTGTTGAGAAGCACCGTCTCGCGCCACTCTCGATAGCCGCGATCTATGCATGACGGTCGTGATGGTGGGCGCATGGCGCGTTTTCCCGCCCTGCGGACGCACGTCTCCCACCGTTGCTC
>NZ_MUNP01000016.1 GCF_002001105.1 Rhodanobacter sp. C06
CCGACCCGCCTCCCCGCGGGGCTTTTTTTTGTTTGTATCTGTGCGCTCGTCCATGAACGCGAGGATCAAACGGACGGCCATCCATGGCCGCACTCTTCAACCATGGCGGCCGTGCATCGGATGGTATTTGGCCGTCCACTTGCGCGGCCGTGGGCACCGGCATACGCTCAAGCCGCGCTTGCGACATTCCCCTCTGCACCGCGTGCAGCGTCGCCGGCGCCACAACCCGAAAACCGAAGTACCGTCAGGAGGTCGCCCATGTCGTCCGCTAGCCTGGCTGTTGCTGCTCGTCCCCACCCCGAAGCCGCGCGCGTCGTCGCGCTAAGTGCGGCCATCGCGCTGAACCTCGCCGCGCTGCTGATCCTCACCCGCCCGCTGGCGCCGCAGGTGCTGGCGCTGATGCACAAACTGGCTGCGGTGCCGCAGGTGACCTTCATCGAGCCACCACCGAAGGTGCCACCACCCCCGGCGATCGAACTGAAACCGTTGCCGCATCCGCCGGCCGCACCGGTGCATGTGCAGCCGCGCCCCGACGTCGCGCCGCCGGTGGCGACACCCAGCGTCGAAGGCACGCAGCCGATGCCAACGGTGGCGCCGCCCAGCGCAACGCCCGCGGATACCACCACGCCGGTCGAGGCCACCCTGGCCTACCGTTCGGCGCCGCTGCAGTTCCCCGCGCAGGCGCTGCGCCAGCACCTGCAGGGCACCGTGCTGCTGCGCGTGCTGGTGGACGAGAACGGCGCGCCGGTGCAGGTCGAGGTCGAACACGGCAGCGGCTACGCCGTGCTCGACCGCAGCGCGCGCGAACAGGTGCTGGCGCACTGGCGCTTCCAGCCCGCGATGGTGAACGGCCATGCGGTGCGTGCCTGGGCGCGCGTGCCGGTGAGCTTCGTGCTGCACGATTTGTGACACGACGCGGGCCCGGCGGCACACGCTGTCGACCGGGCCTTTCGCGGCCATCGCCTGTTGCCCGGCACGCCTGCAACCCGCGCGTCGCGAACCGCGCGCGGGGATGCCGCAACGCCACGCGGTCTTACGGCTGTTTAACGACACGCATGCTCCACTTGGCCGCCTTGGCAACGCCGGGTTCCCCATGGGCAAGTACACGCACAGCTTGAAGACCTTGCGCGACATCGCGCTCGAATACGGCCGCGTCGACCTTCCCGACCTGGCCGCGATGGCGCGCGAACTCGGCAGCGTGGTGCATCGGGACGCGTCCGCGCTGTCCGCGCGACTGGCCTCGTTGCGCCGGCGTCGGCGCCAGGGCGGCCGCTGGCTGTTGGCCGAGCGCGGACATCCGGCGCTGCGCGTGCTGGTGATCGCCTGCGCCCCCGGCCAGCGCATGCCGCTACTCGATCATGCCGACCGCTGGGGGCTGGAACTCACCCTGCACGGTGCGCTGGAATGGCAGGCGTACCGGCGCGACCCGCACAACGGCGAACTGGATGCCCAGGCGCGCAACTGGCTGGGCCCGGGCGACGCCAGCTGGTTCGAGCGCGACGCCGGTCTCGCGCACCGCTGCCGCAACCTGTCGCGGCACGACACCGCGTACACGTTGCACGTCTACGGCGGCGAACTGCCGGACCACCGCGCCGGCGAGGCATGCGAGGATGTGTCCGCATGGATCGCGCAGGTGCAACGCGGCACGCTCGCCGGCCAGCTGGCACCCTGACCCTCCCGCTTCGGAGCAACGCATGCATCGACGTGTCGCCATCATCGGCGGCGGCGCCGCGGCCGCCGCGCTGCTCGGCGAGCTGCTGGAACGCCAGCCGCCGCAGACGCTGCACCTGGACTGGTACACCGGCGGCCCCACGCCGGCACGCGGCGTGGCCTATGCCACGCGTTCCGACCGCCACCTGCTGAACGTGCGCGCGGCCTCGATGGGCATGTTCGCCGGCAAGCCGCAGGGCTTCCTCGACTTCGTGCAGCGCGAGGAGCCGTCCGTCGCCGGCACCGACTTCCTGCCGCGCCGGCGCTATGGCGACTACCTCGAGGCCGAGGTGGCGCGCGCGCTGGCACTGGGCAAAGTGCACGGCCACGACGTGCAGATCGTGCCGTTCGCCGCCGACGCCGTGGTGCCCGAGGCCGACGGCGTCACCGTGTTCCGCGGCGAGGAAGGCCGCCGCGTGGACGCCGCGGTGCTGGCGATCGGCGCGCTGCCGCCGCAGCCGCTGGCCGGCGTGGACGCCGGCGCGCTGGCCAGCGGCCGCTACGTGGTCGATCCCTGGCCGTTGCTGGCCGCGCCGCCCGCCGCGGCGCCCGCCCACGTGGCGGTGATCGGCCTGGGCCTCACCGCCGCCGACGTGCTGCTGGAACTGGCCGCGCGCTGGCCTGCCACCCGCTTCACCGCGATCTCGCGCCACGGCCTGCTGCCCGAGCCGCACCTGCGCAGCACCGCGCTGCCCAGCGGCGACAGTGCGGAGCTGATCGAGGCCATGCAGGATGCGCCGGAAGTGCGCCGCTGGCTGCACCTGCTGCGCGAGGCGATCGCGCAGGAAGAAGACTGGCGCAGCGTGATCGACAGCCTGCGCCCGCACACGCCTGCACTGTGGGCCACGCTGCCGCCGGAGCAGCGCCGGCGCTTCCAGCGCCATGCGCGCTGGGCCTGGGAACGTGCGCGCCACCGCATGCCGCCGCCGGTCGCCGAAGGTCTCGCCACGCTGGAGCAGGCGGGCCGCCTGCACCGCCAGCGCGGCCATGTGCATCGTGTCGAGCCGGACGGCGGCGGCCTGCGCCTCGAACTGCGCCCGCACGGCGGCGGCGCGCACGAGTTGCTGCACGCGGACCTGGTGGTGCAGTCGGTGGGGATGGATTTCGACGTGGCGCGCACGCCACATCCGCTGATGCGCCAACTGGTGGTGAACCGGCACGTGCTGCCCGACCCGCTGGGGCTGGGCTGCCAGGCCACGCCGCAGGGCCGGCTGCTGCACGAGGGCGGCGCCTGGTCGCGGCTGTTCGCCATCGGCAGCCTGTTGCGCGGTACGCTGTGGGAGTCCACCGCGATGCCGGAAATCCGCCAGCAGGCGCGCGCCGTGGCCGACCAGTTGCTGGCGGAGTAAGCCGGGCCCCCGATACGCATGACCCTCAGCCTGATCGGCGCCGTCGTCCTGCTGCTGCACGCGCTCGGCATCCTCGCCGCCGCGCACGCGCTGATGCACACCCGCACGCCGCAGGGCACGATCGCCTGGGTGCTCGGCCTGCTGCTGCTGCCCGAGCTCACCCTGGTGCCCTACCTGTTCCTGGGTGCGAGCCGTTTCCACGGCTACCTGCACACCCACCACAGCGCCGCGCCGCGCGCCCGGCCCGTACCGGCGGACGACGGCACGGGCCGCTACGCCGCGATGGTGGCGATGCAGGGGCAGCCGTTCCGCGAAGGCCACCGGCTGCGCCTGCTGATCGACGGCGACGCCACCTTCGACGCCATCCTCGGCGCGATCGCCGAGGCGCGCCACACCGTGCTGGTGCAGTTCTTCGTATTCCACGACGACGGCCTGGGCCGGCGCATGCAACAGGCACTACTGGAGCGCGCCTCCGCCGGCGTGCATGTGTGCGTGCTGTACGACGGCGTGGGCAGCCACGACTTGCCGCGCCGCTACGTGGAAACGCTGCGCGCGGGCGGCGTGGCGATCCATCCGTTCGCCACCCACCGCTGGCGCAACCGCTTCCAGCTCAACTTCCGCAACCACCGCAAGATCGTGGTGGTGGATGGCGTGCGTGCCTACATCGGCGGCCTCAACGTGGGCGACGAATACCTGGGCCTGAAACCGCCGCTGGCACCGTGGCGCGACACCCACCTGGAAATCCGCGGCCCCGCGGTGGCCGACCTGCAACAGCTGTTCGCCGACGACTGGCTGTGGATCACCGGCGCGCCGCCGCCGCTGCATCCGGCGCCGCCTGCCGACGGCGACGCCCGCGTGCTGGTGGTGGCGAGCGGCCCGGCCGACCCGCAGGAAACCGGCTCGCTGTTCTTCGCCGCCGCGATCAACGCGGCCCGCCGGCGGCTCTGGCTCACCACGCCCTACTTCGTGCCCGACAGCGCGGTGCGCGCCGCGTTGCGCTTGGCCGTGTTGCGCGGCGTGGACGTGCGCGTGCTGATCCCGGCGCGGCCCGACCACCGCACCGTGTTCCTCGCCTCCACCCTGCACGCCCACCACGCGCTGCGCGGCGGCGTGCGCGTGTTCCGCTACCAGCCCGGCTTCCTGCACCAGAAGGTGTTGCTGGTCGACGACGACTGCGCCGCGGTGGGCAGCATCAACCTCGACAGCCGCTCGTTCCGGCTCAACTTCGAAGCCAGCGCGCTGGTGCTGGACCGCGATTTCGCTGGACAGGTCGAGGCCATGCTCGAAGCCGACTTCGCCAAGGCCCGCGCCGTGGAGGCCGGCGAATATCTCGACGCCCCCTACCTGCGCCGGGTGGCGATGCACGTGGCGCGGCTGTTCGATCCGTTGTTGTAGGAGCGCACCCTGTGCGCGATGGCTTTTCGCTCTGACCGAAGCACCAGAGCGTTCGCGCACAGGGTGCGTCCTACACAGCGCGCATCTCAGCGCCCGCGCCAGTGCCCGCCGCAGACCGCCCAGGCCACGAACACGCCGGCCGCGGCGCCGATCAATTCGCACAGCACGCGGGTGCCGATGCCGTCGGGGTCGTGCACTTCGGCCAGCTTGGCGCTGAGCAGCTGCAGCGACTGCAGCCGCCCGTAGTTGAAATAGAACAGGTTCCACGCGTCGACGCGGGCGCTGAGCACCAGCGCGGCGAAATACGCCCAGCCGACCCGGCGCGCATCGCTCCAGCCGTTGCGGCGCCCAAGCCAATGGAACACGAGGTACAGCACGAAACCGGCCACGAGGCTGATCGCACCGGCCTCCACGCCACCGATCCAGCCATAACCCATCCACGCTTGGTCGTAGTTCATCGCGCCCTGTTCCGCTCTCATCAACCTGCATTATGCCTGCGCGCTAGACTTCTGCCTTCCCGCCGCGCGCAGGCTCGCCATGCCTTCCGTCATCAGTGAACGCACCGCCCTGATCGTGGTCGACCTGCAGCCGGATTTCATGCCCGGCGGCGCGCTGGCCTGCCACGAAGGCGATGCCATCGTGCCCGGCATCGACCGTCTGCTGCGCACGCGCCGTTTCCGCCACGTGG
The DNA here is from genome assembly GCF_002001105.1 of Rhodanobacter sp. C06. Lineage (GTDB taxonomy): Bacteria > Pseudomonadota > Gammaproteobacteria > Xanthomonadales > Rhodanobacteraceae > Rhodanobacter_A. The sequence continues at coordinate 5,143 of NZ_MUNP01000016.1, forward strand.
TGGCGACCCAGGACTGGCACCCGGCGGGGCATGCCTCGTTCGCCAGCGCGCACCCCGGCACCCGGCCGTTCCAGCAGATCGCGCTGCACGGCCAGCCGCAAACGCTGTGGCCGGACCACTGCGTGCAGGACACGCCGGGCGCGGCGCTGCATCCCGACGTCGACTGGTCGGCGGCGGACCTGATCCTGCGCAAGGGCAGCGACCCGCAGGTGGATTCCTACAGCGCCTTCCGCGAGAACCACGGCCCGCACGGCACGCGCCCCGCCACCGGCCTCGCCGGCTGGCTGCGTGAGCGTGGCGTGGAGGAGGTGCTGGTGTGCGGCCTGGCGCGCGACGTCTGCGTGCTGTGGACCGCGCAGGACGCGGTGGCGGCGGGTTTCAAGGCGGGCTTGCTGTGGCATCTCTCCCGTCCGGTGACGCCGGCCGGCGACGAAGCCACCCGCGCCACGCTGGCGGCGCAGGGCATCGCGCTGGTCGATCCCGGCGCCTGAGCGGCGTCAGCTCTCATCCTCGCGCGCCGCCTGCACCCGCGGCACGCCATCCGCGTCGAACGCCACCGCCAGCGCCATGGGGCGGCAGCACACGGCGCAGTCCTCGATGTAGCACTGGTCGTCCACCGAATCGTCCAGCAGCAATTCGACGACTTCGCCGCAGTACGGGCAATCGATGCGATACGGCACGGTCATGGCAGGCTCCGGCAATCGCGACACGTGCAATCTGGCACACCCCGCGTCGACGCCGCGCGTACACTGTCCGCCCGCTTCCCCTACGAAACCGGACCACGACAATGGCCGAACGCGAATTCCCGGACTACACCGTGCGCTCGGGTGCCAGCCTCGAAGGCTCGCGCTACACCGCCTGGCTGGCGGTGGTACCGCACGGCCACGGCTTCCCGGCCTACTACGCGATCTGCGAGAACCGCAGCTTCCGCCAGCAGGACGTGGCCGAACGCGCTGCCGCCGACGCGTTGGCCGCGGTGCTGGCGCTGGAGGAGGACGGCACGCCGGTGTTCCCCGAGAACTACACCGGCTTCAAGGACGAATTGCCCGCCACCGAGTAAACCTGCGCCCAGCCCTGCGGCGCGAGGATGTCGAAGCCGTGTTCGCGCCGCGTGCGCCGAGTGAGTTTCAGGAGCTCACGGTCACGACTGAGCAGCCATTGCGCGCCGCTCGCTTGCGCCAGTTCGAGAAACCGCTGGTCGTCGGGATCGGCGCAGCGCGGCAGTTTCGGCATCGCCGGAACGACGAGCCGTTCCGCTGTCGGCAGCAGGCACACCGACTCGTCGAACGCGGCAACGGCCGCCGCGCGCCGCGCCGCATCCAGCGCCAGTTGCGGATAGCCCAGCACGCGCAGCCATTCGTCGCGGCAAGCCGCATCGGTCATCGCCTGCACCGCGCCCGCGCGCAGCACTTCGCGCAAGGTCGCGCACGAGGCGTCGCCGAACACGAACAGGTCGAGGCAGACGTTGGTGTCCAGCACCAGGCGCGGCAGCGTCGCCATCAGGCCGCGACCAGCGCGTCCAGTTGCGCCAGTGCGGCGGGGATCTCCGCCGCCTCCGCCACCGCGCGCATGCGCGACGCATCCTGCGCGCCGAGGCCGTGCTCCAGCTCGTGCGTCCAGGTCACGTGGTAGGGCATGTGCACGCCCCAGCCGCCGAGGCGCAGCACCGGCTCGATGTCCGAACGCAGCGAGTTGCCCACCATCGCGAACTCGTGCGCGGCGATGCCGAACTCGGCCAGCAGGCGCTGATACGTGCGCGTGTCCTTCTCCGAGACGATCTCGATGCGGCGGAACAGTTCGGCCAGCCCCGACTCGGCCACCTTCTTCTCCTGGTGGAACAGGTCGCCCTTGGTGATCAGCACCACCGCGTGCCGCGCGGCCACCGCCGCCACCGCCTCGCGGATGCCGGGCAGCAGTTCCACCGGGTGCTGCAGCACGCGCTTGCCGATCGCCACGATGCGGTGGATGTCCCGCGCGCCGATGCGCCCCTCGCTGAGCGCGATCGCGGTCTCCACCATCGACAGCGTCATGCCCTTGGCGCCGTAGCCGAACAGCGCGAGGTTGCCGCGCTCGGTGGCCAGCATGCGCGCGTGCACCGCGGCGTCGGCAAGGTCGGCATAAGCACCGACGATGGCGGCGAACTCGGCGTTGGCGTCGCGGTAATAGTCCTCGCTGCGCCACAGCGTGTCGTCGCCGTCGAAACCGACCATCTTCAGCATGGGCACCTCGCAGCATTCGCGTCGCGGACAGGAGCGGCATTGTCCGCCAACGGGCGTACTGCCGCGACATCGCCGTAACGCATTGCATGGCATATGCTCGGACGCTGCGCCACTCACCGAGAGAACACCATGCGCGTCCACCTGTTGCTGCTATCGCTGGCCCTCGCCGCCTGCGCCGCCACGCCGGCCGCCAACAGCACCCAGGCGACAACGCCGCACCGGGCGGCGACCGGCGCGACATTGAAGACCGCCACGCCGGATGCCGCGTTGCTCGGTGGCTACCACTGGCATCTGACGCAAGCCACCGATCGCTACGGCCAACGCATCGACGCGCTGTTTGTGCGTCCGGACAAGCCGCTGGAACTCGAATTCGGCAGCGACCGGCTCAGCGTGCGCAACAGCTGCAATGGCATGGGCGGCAGCTATCGCATCGAGAACGGGCAACTCGTGGTCGGCCCGATGATGCACACCATGATGGCCTGCACCAATTTCGCGCTGAATCGGCTGGACAGCCTGATCGGCGTACGCCTGAGCGTCAGGCCCACGATCACCGTCACGCGCAGCGGCGACAACCCTCTGCTGCGATTGCACACCACCGCCGGCGACACCCTCGTTTTCACCGGCATCCCCACGCCCGCGACCCGCTACGGTGGCCCCGGCGTCACCGAGTTCCTGGAAGTGGCGCCGCAAGCCGTGCCGTGCAACCACCCGCTGATGCCGGGCGCGCAATGCCTGGACGTGCGCGAGCTGCACTACGGCGCGAACGGCCTCAAGACCGGCACGCCGGGCAACTGGCATCTGCTGCTGCAGGGGATCGAGGGCTACACGCACCAGCCCGGCGTGCGCAACGTGCTGCGCGTGCAGCGCTACACGGTGAAGCATCCGCCCGCGGACACCTCGCCGGACGCCTACGTGCTGGACATGGTGGTCGAGTCGGAACTCGTCCGGCACTGACGCCGCGGCGGGAAGCCGGGGGCGGCGATCAGGCGCCCACGCGCCGGCGCACCGCGTCGAAATCGCGCAGCGGCCGCACCTCGATGCAGCCGGTCTGCGCCCATGGCAGTTCGGCGGCCATGCGCACCGCCTCTTCCACGCTGTCCGCCTCGACCAGGTTGAAGCCGGCGAGGTATTCCTTGGTCTCCGCGAACGGGCCATCCAGCACCACGGTCCGGCCCAGCCGGGTGCGCACCGACTTCGCGGTGGCCGGCGCCTCCAGCTGCTGCGCGTCGAGCAGCCGCCCTTCGGCGCGCAACTCGTCCGCGTGGGTGATGCAGGCGTGCATGCGCGTGTCGAATTCGCCCGGCGGCAAGGCGTCCAGCAGGGCGTCGTCGCTGTAGACCATCAGCAGGAACTTCATGGTGCTCTCCGTGATCCGGGCGGCTTGTCCATCCGTCCGTCGAAGACGGCGACATCGGCCGCGTTTGCGTGGGCTGCCTCGGAAGCAGGCTAGGTGCGATGCCCCAAGATGATGGCATAAGCCAGGTACAGCGCCGTGGCAACCAGCGGCATCGCATACCACCCATACGACGCTGCACTGCCGCCGTGTCGATGCAGGTACACCACGATGGCCGCACTCAGCACGCACAGCGCCGGCAACAGATAGATCGACAGGTTCAGGATGCCGAGCTGGAGCTTGCCCAACTGGCTGCCGTTCGCGACGCCGGCCGCGGAGAAAACGACGAGCATGAACAGGAAGTACGCCAACAGCAGCTGTGCAATCGTGCCAAACAATGTCCATCCGAATGACATGCCTGCCTTCCTCCACGTCTCCGGGCGCTCCGGATGGTCATTCAAGTATGCCCTGAACCCCGACATGCGCCACCGTCGGCTCGCACGACCATCCTGCCCCGCTATGCTCACGCCCGACCCTGCCCGGAGGATGTCCATGCGCCAGCTGTCGACCCGTCGCGTCATCACGTCCGTCGTCGTCCTGCTGTCCGGACTCGCCCTGGCGCCGGCCAGCGCGGCGAATGCGCAACAGCTGCAGCGACGCTGCGGCTGGTTCGAGAATCCCACGCCGGGCAACGCCAGCCTGACCGATCGCGACGGCACCTGGATCATCGCCACGCAAGGCGGCCATCAGGCGAAGGGCGACTGGCCCGAGTTCAGCGATGCGCAATGGGTCGAAACCAACAGCGGCCACCACGGCTACGGTTGCGCCTGCCTGTCCATGCAGGCCGATCCGGGCGCCCGCAGTGTGCATTCGATCCGCAAGGCCACGGCGCAGCCACTGACCGTCTGCCGGCGCGACAAGTCGCTGCACGAGCCCGCGCATGATCCGGACATCGCGAACTGAGTCATCGGACATCCACAACGTCGGAGCGAGCCGGCTGCGCGCCGCCCTCACTATGGTTTGATGGAAGCCTCTGCCGGATGCGCCAGCGCGTAGTCGATCGCCGCGCGAATCGCGGCGGCCTGCGCGTCGTTGCACTGCGCGGGCGTGGCGCGCGGGCTGTCGGGATAGACCTCGGTGGTGGTGCGGTAAGGCGCATCGGTGATGCCGGCGCACAAGCCGAGCTTGCGGCAGGCGTACTCGATCACGCCATGCGCCACCACCGGCGAGCCGATGATGGTGCCGTCGGGATCGGCCGGCGCGATGTGGGTGACCTTGGCCACCGCCGCGATCACCGCCTGCTGGAACGCGGGCTCCGGCCGCGCGCTGTCCGCGCACAGGTAGAAGCCGTCGGGGATGGTGCCCGGCTCGGAGGTCTTGCCGTCGCGCGCCGCCAGCGCGGGGCGGAACTCGCTCTCGTCGCTGTCGGTGGTCTCGTGCAGGTCGATGTGCATGCGTGCCGCGTGGCGCAGCGGCGCCAGCAACTGCCACAGCGCCGCCGACTCCTGCGCGGGGCTGTGCTCGCGGAAATTGCGGTTGGGATCGAGCGCATCCGGGTTCCAGCGATGGATGCGCTCGTAGCCCCAGGGACTCACGCAGGGCACACACAGCAGGTTGATGCGACCCGCGTAGTGCGCGGCATCGCGCTCGAGGAACTGCAGCGCGCCGTGCACGCCGCTGGTTTCGTAGCCGTGCACGCCACCGGTCACCAGCATCACGGGCAGCGCATCGCTCCAGCCGCGGCTGCGCACCGCATAGAGCGGATAGCTCTCCGGCGCATAGTCCAGCCGGCCGTATTCGCTAACGTCGAAATGCGCGCGCAGCGCCTCGATGCGCCCCTGCACCTCGTCCGCGTAGCTGCGCTGGCGCGTCTGCCGCGCACGCCATTGGGCGACCTCGGTCGGGCCCCACGGGGTGCCGGGAGTGCCGATGGGGTAGAAGGCGCTGCTGGTCATGGATGGGGCTCCACGCGGGGGACGGGCCGGTCACTTTAGCACCGGCCCCGCTTCGCCCGATGCCGGCGCGGGTCGTCCCGCGCCGGCATCGGGCGCCCCGCCGTTCTCCCGCTCCCCTTCGGAGAACGGGCCGGGGCAGAAGCCGCCTCAGACTCGACCCGGGAGTACCTGGCGTCGAGAGAAACAACCAGAAACCGTTTTGAATCCACGTGTGCCCACTTCGCGCGGGCGCAGCGAGGAACCAATGTACCGGGGAGCGGCTGCACTCCCCGGTACGGGCCAAGCGACTAATCGTCGAAGCCGTAGTCGCTCCGCACGATCGCGATGCCATTGGTGGCAGCACCATTCAAGGTGACGCTGCTCTTCAGGTTGAAGTCGCCGTCGCCATCCACATTGAAAATGGACACGTGCGATACCGCGCCGTTGGCATCGACCACTGCCGCAAGGCCGTCGCCATAAGCGATGTCCGTCGGGGCGCCGTCGAAGGTCGCCACGACCGCCGCGTCCTGGATGATCTTCTTGCCGTAGACCGCATAGCGGGAAACGGAGTGGCTGGGCGAATTGGCCGTGAAGAGGAACGGCCCGTCGAGGGCCGCCCAGCATGGCGCCATTTGCGTGCCGGAACCGGTGACCGTCAGCACGGCATTGTTGCGCACGAGGCTGATCTCGTTGGCGTGCGCGATGGTCACGTAGGCATCGTCGCCGCGCGTGGCCAAGCCGAACGGCGCGTTGACGTTCGCCGGGATGTTGGCCACCACCTGGGGCGAGCCCGATATGGCGCCCCGGTAGTCCAGGTTGACCGTCTCGATGGCATTGCTTTTTTCGGAGATGACCAGTTGTCCGTCCAGGACGCCCACCTGGGCCGCGGAGCCGTCGGCAATGGCGAGCCTGGTTTTGCCATCGGGGGTGGCGCTTATGCCGTACGGGCCGATCGGATGCGACTCGATGTAGGTCGTGGTCAGAATGTAGAGATGATGCCGGCCGAAGGCGACGCTCACCGGATTGTTCAGGGCGGGAACGATCTTCTCCAACTGCAGCGGAACCCTGCCGCCGCCCTTCCTGAAGACCGAAACATTGCCGGATCCGAAATTGACGACGGCCAGAAGGCCGCGATCCTGGGCAATGCCGCCCGCATTGCCGGTGACGCCGCCGGCGCCGCCGGTCCGGGACTGTTCGACCAGGGCGCCCTCGGTGGTGTAGACGAGCAGCTCGTTGTTGAACGTGTTCGTGGAGGTGACGACGAAGTCTCCGTCGTTCCAGTGGAAACCCGCCTGTGCATGGGCGGCGCCAGTTACCGCCAGCGCGAGCAGCGCTGCTCCGTAGACTGTCTTTTTCATGGTTCTTCCTCGGGTGAGCATGGGTGACGGCGGCAACAGGGGTTGTCGCGGCGAGGTGCTGCCAGCGGCCGTGCGCATCGGCCCATGCTTACTTCGAGGAGAAGCCCCCTGGGGTTACGTCGGCTGCAGCCATGGCAAACGGCCGGATCCAACCCGCCGACGTCACCGGCAGGATATGTCGGGGTTTCTGGAACGGCGCCCGCCTGCGCGGCGCGCGACACGGCCATCCCGTGCCGTACCTGGCGACCTGAAGCAAGAAGGCTGCCGCACGGCGCACGGCGGGGCTGACCTGCCCATGCCGCCGCGGCGCTCCATCACGCCGCGGCGATCAGGCGCCGCAGCAGCGCCAGGCCCTGCGGCCACTCGCCCAAGCCGCTGGCGGCGTTGATGTGGCCGGCATCGCCGATGTCGATCAGTTCGCTGCCCCACGCGGCGGCGCAGGCTTGCGACCAGGCGATGTCGGCATACGGGTCGTTGCGGCTCGCCACCACGATGCTGCGGAACGGCAGCGGCTGCCGCGTGATGGCGAAGCCCTCGGCCTCGGCGGGGAAGGCCGGCCCCGCGGGATCGGGCACGGCCACCAGCAGCGCCGCCTTGATGCGCCGCTTCGTGCCGGCGGCCCAGTGTGCCGTCAGCAGGCTGCCCAGGCTGTGCGCCACCAGCACGGTGTCGGCGCCGGATTCGGCCACGGCCCGTTCAAGCGTGATGGCCCACTCGGCGCACACCGGGCGATTCCAGTCGCGCTGGATCACCCGGCGGAAGGCGGGGTGGCGCGCCTCCCACAGGCTTTGCCAGTGCTGCGGTCCGGAATCGCCGATGCCGGGCAGGACGAGCACCGGCGTGCCCGTCGCAGCCGCGTCGTCCCTCATCGCCGCGACGCGCCTACTTGGCGGTGCCGCTCGGCAGCGGTTCGAGATTGAAGTTGAGCGTGGTGACCTTCGCGTCCAGGCCGCGCACCACGTCGTTGCTGAGGTCGTTGGTGGTGTTGCCGCCCAGCACCGCGTCGCGGTTCAGCAGCAGGCCGCAGTGGTGGCTGTTGTACGAACTCTCGACGATGGGCTGCGCCTGCTGGCCGATCTGCTGCATCACCTTGCCGCGGGTCAGCTGGATGCGCTGGTCGAGCTCGTTCACCTGGCCCTGGAAGGTCTGCATGCGCTGCTGCAGCGCCTGGCCCTGCTGCTGGCGCTGCGCCTCGGTGAGCGTGGACGACTTCTGCTGGAAGGCCTGGATCTCGGCATCCAGCGGCTTGCGCTGGTTTTCCAGCAGCGACTGCTGCTGCGTCGCCAGCTGCTTCAGCCGCTCGCTAGCCGCCTGCCCCACCTTCGACTGTGCGAACACCGCCTCGCGCGACAGCATGCACACGCCCGGCACCGGATTGCCGCCCAGCGGATTGCTGGCGGGTGCGGCGGCGGTCTGCGCCGACGACGTCACGGGAGCGAAAGCCAGGCCAGCAGCAGCGGCCAGTGCAGCGACAAGCAGGGAGCGGTGCATGTTCATGGGGATATCCGGTGGCGGGGTTCGAGGGGTCCACGAGCCAGGATGGCCCACGGCATCGCGCCATCCTACTAGCGGCAAGCTGTCTGCTGAATGGCTGGCGGAGCGAGGCGTGGGTTCTACCCCGGCGATGCGGGCTTGCCTCCCGCACGGAACAAACAGGCTCGACCTCGGTTCCGGGGATGGCTGCGTTTCCTGGTTCCTCCGTCGCGCGGGTCGGTTCCCGGGTTCCTATCGCCGTCACGGTGTGCCTTAATCCCTCCGTCCCCTGTTGCCCGAGCGGAACGGATCATGGTCCTGCGCTGGATCGCCTGCCTGTTGCTGCTGCTGAGCGCCGATGCCTGGGCCGGCGGCCCCGTCGCCACGGTGCGTGTCGCGTTCGACCGCGACGGCATCACCGCGATCCGCGTACACGGCTATGCCGACCTGGCCACCGGCCGCAAGGTCACCGACGACGACCCGGTGCGCATCGCCTCGATCTCCAAGCTGGTCACCACGCTGGGCGTCATGCGGCTGGTAGAGGCGGGCAGGCTCGATCTGGATGCGGACGCGTCCACCCTGCTCGGCTGGCGGCTGCGCAACCCGGCCTTCCCGCAGGTGCCGATCACCTTGCGCCTGCTGCTGTCGCACCGCTCCAGCCTCACCGACGACGCCGGCTACTGGCAAACGCCGCTGGGCGGCGAACTGCGCGACATCCTCAAGGACCCGCGCGCCTGGGACACGAAGCACGCGCCGGGCACTTACTTCCATTACACCAACCTCAACTTTCCGCTGGTGGCACAGATCATGGAGCGCGCCACCGGCGAGCGCTTCGACCGGCTGATGGCGCGCCTGGTGCTGCGCCCGCTGGGCATAGCCGCCTGCTTCAACTGGGCGCTGTGCAGCGACGCCAGCGCCGCCCGCGCGGTGGTGCTGTACGACGCCGGCGGCAAGCCGGTGAAGGACGACAACCACGGCCGCAAGCCCGCCTGCGCGGTGACGCCGGCCAGCGACGGCAGCTGCGACCTGTCGCGCTGGCGCGACGGCGAAAACGGCGCGCTGTTCTCGCCGCAGGGCGGCCTACGGATTTCCGCCAAGGGGCTGGCGCGCATCGGCGAACTGCTGCTCGGCGACGGCCGCATCGACGGCAAGCGCCTGCTCAAGCCCGGCTCCATCCGGGCGATGATCACGCCCGAGTGGCAATACCGCCCCGGCGACGGCCTGACGTACGAGGAAGATGGCGGCGACGTCGATCAAGGCTTCTTCTGCCGCTACGGCCTCGCCGTGCAGACGCTCGCCACGCCGGTCAAAGGCTGCCGCGACGACCCGTTCGGCGACGGCGTGGCGCGCGTAGGCCATTCCGGTTCCGCCTACGGCTTGCAGGCCGGGCTGTGGGTGGATCGCAAGCGCGGCACCGGCGTGGTCTGGTTCGCCACCGGCATGCCGGACGATCGGCTGGGCGGCAAATCGGCATTCAGTGGCGTGGAAGAAGGGTTGGCGCATTAGGGAAACTCTGATTTTGCCCCGTGGTCGAAGCTCGACCTGAGGACGGATGTTACGCGATGACGCCGAAGCAGATGAGCCTGTCGATGGAGCACGACGCCGGTTTCGAACGGCACCGCAAGGCGA
>NZ_MUNP01000015.1 GCF_002001105.1 Rhodanobacter sp. C06
CACCCCAACCCTCTCCCCCAACGGCGTTGGGGGAGAGGGAGTCAAAATCAAGGCAAAGCGCTTCATGCCGCATGCTCCGCCAGCAGCGCCAGCAGCTGCGCCTCGTCCCATACCGGCACGCCCAGCTCATTCGCCTTGTCGAGCTTGGAGCCGGCTTCCGCGCCGGCCACCACGAAGCTGGTCTTCTTCGACACGCTGCCGGCGACCTTAGCGCCCAGCGCTTCGAGCTTCTCCTTCGCCTCGTCGCGGCTCAGGGTGGGCAGCGTGCCGGTGAGCACCGCGGTCTGGCCTTCCAGCGGCAGGCTGGTCGTTTGTGCCGTCTGCGGAATGACGTCCAGCAGGCGCTGCATCGCGGCCTCGGCTTCGCGCAACGCATCCAGCTGCGAGGCGTCCGACAGATAGGCTTCGAGATTGATCGCCGCCGCCTGCGGCAGGCCGGCGGTGATCCACTGCGCCTGCCCCGCGGCTAGCAGCCGCTGCAGCGTCGGATATTGCGCGGCCAGCAACGTCGTGCTCTTGGGGCCGAGCTTGTTGACGTTCGCCATGTCCAGCAGCACGGCAAGACCCAGCCGTTCGCGCAGTTTCGGCGAAGGCTCGCCCTCGTCGCCGAAACGCACCCCCGCGGCGAGCAGCGCATCCACCACCTGCTGGTTGCCCGGCTGCGCGAAGAAGCCGGCGATGGACGCGGCCACCTCGCTGCCGATGTCCGGCAGCACGCGCAGCACCGGCGCCGGCATGCTGCGCACGAACTCCAGCCGGCCCAGCCATGCGGCCAGCGTCTTCGCCGTGCTCTCGCCGATGTGCATGATGCCGAGCCCGAACAGGAAGCGCGCCAGCGTGGTGACCTTGCTGGCTGCGATGCCGTCGAGCAGGTTCTCGGCCCACTTCGTCGCCACCTTGCCCTGCTTCACCGTTTCCGGCGTGGTGCCGTCGCGCTCGTCGGCGCGGCGCTTCATCTCCAGGAAATCGTCCAGCGTGAGCCGGTACAGATCGGCCGGCGTGTGCACGTAGCCGAAATCCACCAGCGCGTCGACGTAGCGCTCGCCGAGGCCGTCGATGTCCATCGCGCGGCGCGAGGCGAAGTGGATCAGCGCCTCCTTGCGTTGCGCCGCGCAGACCAGGCCGCCGGAGCAGCGGTAGGCCGCCTCGCCTTCTTCGCGCAGCAGCGCCGAGCCGCATACGGGACAATGCGCCGGCATCGTCCATGGCCGCGTGTGCGGCGGGCGCTGTTCCGGCATCACGCGCACCACTTCGGGGATCACGTCGCCGGCGCGGCGCACGATCACCGTGTCGCCCACGCGCACGTCCAGCCGGGCGATCTGGTCGGCGTTGTGCAAGGTGGCGTTGGTGACGATGACGCCGGCCACCTGCACCGGCGCCAGCCGCGCCACCGGCGTGGCCGCGCCGGTGCGGCCGATCTGGATCTCGATCGCCTCGACCGTGGTGGTCTGCTCCTGCGCGGGAAACTTGTGCGCGATGGCCCAACGCGGCGCCCGCGCCACGAAACCCATCGTGCGCTGCCCTTCGTAGTCGTCCAGCTTGTAGACCACGCCGTCGATGTCGTACGGCAGGCGGTCGCGCTTCGCGCCGATGCGCTTGAAGTAGGCGATCAGCCCGTCAAAGCCGCGCGCCGTGCCCACCTCGGGCGAGACCGGGAAACCCCACTCGCGCAGCTGCTGCAACGTGGCCGAATGCGTGGGCGGCAGTTCGCCGCCTTCCACCACGCCCACTGCGTAGGCGAAGAAACTCAGCTTACGCTTCGCGGTGATTGCCGGGTCGAGCTGGCGCAGCGAACCGGCCGCGCCGTTGCGCGGATTGGCCAGGGTCTTTTCGTCGTGCGCGCGGGCCTGCGCGTTGAACGCCTCGAAATCCTTGCGCAGCATGATCACTTCGCCGCGCACCTCCAGCACCTCCGGCCAGCCCGCGCCGCGCAGTTTCAGCGGGATGGCCCGCACGGTGCGCAGGTTCGCGGTGACATCCTCGCCGGTCTCGCCGTCGCCACGGGTGGCGCCCTGCACGAACTGGCCCTGCTCGTAGCGCAGGCTGATCGCCAGGCCATCCAGCTTGGGTTCCACCGAGAACATCGGTTCGCGCCGGTGCAGCGTCTGCTCGATGCGCCGCTCGAACTCGGCCACTTCGTGGAAGCGCGTGCGATCGTCCTCGCCCTGCTCCCCATCGACTTGCTGCTCGAAGGCGTTGGACAACGACAGCATCGGCAGCGCGTGGCGCACCTCGGCGAAGCCGCCCTGCGCGCGCGCGCCCACCTTGCGGGTGGGCGAGTCGGACGTGGCCAGCTCGGGATGCGCCGCCTCCAGCGCCTCCAGCTCGCGCATCAGGCGGTCGTACTCGGCGTCGGTGATCGTCGGATCATCGAGCACGTGGTAGCGGTAGTTGGCCTCGACGATGCGCTCGCGCAGGTCGGCGGCACGGGTCTTGCTGTCGGCGGGAACGGAGGATGCGCTCATGCGCGCAGTTTAGCGATCCGCAAGTCGTGACGGACGATCGAAGTAAGCGAATCGAAAGCCGGCGGGGCTAGGCTCATGCACCGGCGGCCATGTTTCCGGCCGCAAGGGAGGCACCCCATGCGCACGACACGTTACGCGTTGTTGCTGCTCGCCTTCACGCTGTCTGCACCGGCCTTCGCGGGCGGCGGCCCGCTCGGCATCGATCACCGCCTGCACTACGACAACAGCGGCATCTGGAAGCGCACCAACCAGAACATCCTGATGTACGGCACCATCGTGACGGTGGCCGGCGGCGCGCTGGCCTTCGGCGACCAGGACAAGCTGGGCGACACGTTCTGGCGCTCGGTGGACGCGATGGTGATCTCCAGCATCGGCTCGGAGGCGCTGAAGTACACGTTCCGGCGCGAACGCCCCTCGCAGACCTCCGACCCGAACCGCTGGTTCGAGAGCAGCCACGCGCAGAGCTTCCCCAGCGGCGAGGTCACCGCGATCACCGCCGCGGTGACGCCGTTCATCGTGAACTACGGCCACGACCACCCCGCCGTCTACGCGCTGGCGCTGCTGCCGGCCTACGACGCGGTGGCGCGCATGAAGACCCGCGGCCACTGGCAGACCGACGTGCTGGCCGGCGCCGCGCTGGGCGCCGGCGTGGGCATCTGGGCTGCGCACCGGAATTCCCCGCTGATCATCGGCTGGCTGCCGGGCGGCTTCCAGGTGGGCTTCGTGCACCACTTCAAGCCGTAGTCTCGGCTTCGGGTTCGTCATTCCGGCAAAGGCCGGAATGACGGCGGGACGCTCAGCGGTGCAGATCCCCCGCCGCTTCCGGCTGGTAGTCGATCGACAGCACGGTGAGGCGGCGCTTGCGGCCGTCCGGGGTCGGCCACTCGATGTGCTTGCCCTTGGCGAGGCCGAGCAACGCGCTGCCCACCGGCGCCAGGATCGACACCGTGCCGGGCTTGCCGGCCGCGCCCGGGTAGACCAGGGTCATCGTCGTCGGCTCGCCGCCGGCCTCGTCGGTGAAGCGCACGGTGGAGTTCATCGTCACCACGTTGCGCGGCATCTCCGTGGGTTCCAGCACCGTGGCACGGTCCAGTTCCTCGCGCAACGCGGCATGCGCCGCGGCCTGGACCGGCGGCATGCGGTCGAGCAGCGACTCGATGCGCTCCAGGTCGAGGCGGGAAACGGTGATGGCGGGTTGACGGCTCATGGTCCTTGTCCTGTCGCAAGCAAAGCGGATCGCGCAAAAGAACACGCCGGAGCGGTGGGCACCCCGGCGCGCGATGGTCTTGGTTGTATCGCCTTCCCGATCTGGGGGTGGCGATCGATGAAACAAGGCTGACTTTGCGCAGGAATGCGACAGAAAGCAAGCTGTCGCGTCAGTTATCATTCGCGCAATGCCTCACGAAGCCGCCGAGCCGCTCCCTCACGCCGATGCCGTCGCCGCGGCGACCGTGGCCGAGGCGGAAGCCATCTCCTCGCGCGAGCGCTATCGCGGCCTGCTGTGGCTGGTGGCCGCGGCGTTCTTCATGCAGGCGCTGGACTCCACCGTGGTGAACACCGCGGTGCCGGCGATGGCCGACGCACTGCACGAGACCCCGCTGGGCATGCGCAGCGCGCTGACCAGCTACGTGTTGACCCTGGCGATCCTGATTCCGGCCAGCCCGTGGCTGTGCGACCGCTTCGGCACGCGCCGGGTATTCGGCGCGGCGATCGTGCTGTTCGGCCTGGGCTCGCTGCTGTGCGGGCTCGCGCAGACGCTGCCCGAGCTGGTCGCCGCGCGCGTGCTGCAGGGCGTGGGCGGCGCCGCGCTGATGCCGGTGGGGCGCTACGTGCTGGTGCGCAGCATCGACAAGCGCGAATTCGTGCGCGCGATGAGCACGGTGGCCACCTTCGGCCTGCTCGGTTCGGTGCTGGGGCCGCTGCTGGGCGGCGCACTGGTGGAATACACCTCGTGGCGGCTGATCTTCCTGATCAACGTGCCGGTGGCGATCGCCGGCGTGTGGATGAACCGGCGCGACATGCCGGAATACCGGCTGGACCGCGCCAATCGCTTCGACCTCACCGGCTTCCTGCTGTTCGCCGTCGCCTCCGCCCTGTTGCTTACCGCCTCGGAACTGGCCGGGGACGCCCCGGTGCCGTGGGCGAAAATGGGTGCATGCGGCGGCATCGCCTTGCTGCTCGGCGTGGTCTACGTGTGGCACAGCCGGCGCACCGCGCATCCGGTGGCGGACCTCGGCCTGCTGCGCGTGCGCAGCGTGTCGGTGGCGCTGACCGGTGGCCTGTCCACCCGACTCGGCATCTCGGGCATGTTCCTGCTGTTGATGCTGTTCCTGCAGGTGGGCTGCGGCTGGTCGCCACTGGCGGCGGGCCTGATGATGGTGCCGCAGGCGCTGGGCTCGATCGCCGCGAAATGGGTGATCAATCGCGTGCTGGTGCACTACGGCTATCGCCGCCTGCTGCTGGGCAACACCTTGATCGTGGCCGTGCTGCTGGCCGCCTTCGCGCTGTTCGGGCCGGGCACGCCGGCCTGGCTGATCGCCACGCTTACGTTCTGCTACGGCTGCTTCACCGGCCTGCAGTACACCACGATGAACACGCTGATCTACAACGACCTGGATATCCGGCACGCCTCGATGGCCTCGTCGATGGCCTCCACCGTGCAGTACCTCGCGATGAGCTTCGGCATCGCGCTGTCCACCCTGCTGATGCAGGCGCTGCTGCGCGGGCACACGCCCGAGGATTTCGTGGTCGCATTCCGCTGGACCGTGCTGTTGCTGGCCCTGATCACCGCTGCCGCCAGCCGCGTGTTCGGCCAGCTGCGCCCCGACCGCCCGGCCGAGGCGTTGCCCTCGACGGGCTGAGCGTCACGACGCCGGCGCAGCCGGCATGTAGCATGCGGGCCTCGCCTTCGCCCGGACGCGTCGCATGCACCACGCCAGTGACATCCTGCTCACCCTGTTCATCGTGTTCGTCGCCGCCCAGGTCGGCGGCGAGATCGCCCAGCGGCTGAAGCTGCCCGGCGTGGTGGGCGAAATCGCCGCCGGCTGTGTGATCGGCCCTTCGTTGCTGGGCTGGATCACGCCCGAGCAGACCGCCACCGGCACGCCGCTGGACGTGCTCTCCGAGATCGGCGTGGTGCTGCTGCTGTTCTCGGTGGGCCTGGAAACGCGGCTGGAGGACCTGAAGAAGGTTGGCAAGTCGGCCTTCCTGGTCGGCGTGATCGGCGTGATCGTGCCGTTCGCGATGGGCGCGCTGTGGGCGCATGGCCGCGGCTTCAGCTGGGACAAGTCGATGTTCGTGGCCGCCGCCTTCGTGGCCACCTCGGCGGGCATCACCGCGCGCGTGCTGCAGGAACTGGGCGCGCTGCAGCGCACCGAGAGCAAGGTGATCCTCGGTGCCGCGGTGATCGACGACATCCTCGCCATGCTGCTGCTCGGCGTGGTGGTGTCGATGCAGGGCGGCGAGGGCTTCAAGCCCGGCCACCTGCTGGTGGTGCTGGGCGAGGCGGTGGGCTTCATCGCGGTGATCGGCTGGGGCGGCGCACGGGTGATGCGCTGGAACTCCAGCTGGCTGGACAAGCCGCGCCACGCGCAGTCGCCGCTGCTCTTCGCGCTGGCGCTGTGCCTGGGCCTGGCCTACGTCTCCACCTTGTTCGGCCTCGCCGCGATCATCGGTGCCTTCCTCGCCGGCATGATCGCCTCGGAAACCCGCCAGCAGCACACGCTGGAAAAGCAGACCCAGCCGCTGCTGACCCTGCTCACCCCGTTCTTCTTCGTGATCACCGGCAGCAAGATCGACCTGCACGAACTGGCCAGCGCCGACGCGCTGTGGATGCTGCTGGTGGTCACCGTGATCGCGATTCTCTCCAAGCTGATCGGCGGCGGCCTCGGCGCGCTGTCGCTGGGTCGGCGCGGCGCCACCATCGTGGGCTTCGGCATGGTGCCGCGCGGCGAGGTGGGCGTGGTGATCGCCAGCCTCGGCCTTGCCGCCGGCGTGTTCAGCAATCGCGTCTACGCGATCATCGTGGCGATGTCCCTGCTCACCGCGATGGTCACGCCGCCGGTGCTGGCCTGGCTGCTGCGGCACTCACCGGAGAACGCGCCGCCGCGCTGACCGCGCCGGCCCGCCAAGACGAAACGCCCCGGTCGGGGCGTTTCGCAGCACGGATCGGCCGGCTCAGAAGTTCGCCGTCACCCGCGCATACCAGAACGCGCCGTTGAAGCCGAACGGCGAAGTGAGCGCGTACTTCACGCCGAGGAACTGCAGCGTGGCGTTCTGCTCCTTGCCCGGGTAGGTGTCGAACACGTTGTTGCCGCCAACCGCCACCGAGAAGGTGTCGTTGAATTTGTAGCGCGCCTCCAGATCGAGCAGCGTCTTGCCGCTGTAGTGGTCCACGTCGTTCGGCGGGTTGTTGCTGCCGAACAGGCCGACCGTGGTGCTCCAACCGCCGTACTGGTTGATCCGCGCGATGGCGTCGAACCGGTGCAGGTTGTAGTCGAAGCTGAGCACCGCCCGGCTCTTGGGCACCTGGTGTTCGAGGTCGTACACGAAATCATTGTTGAGCGTGTCCGGCTTGACCTTCACCACGTCCTGCTTGTTGTAGTTGTAGCGGAAGTCGACGTTGAGCGTGCCGTCGCCGAGCGGATGCCGCGTGTCGACCACGAAGTCGAGGCCCCGGACGTGGGAGTCGAACGCGTTGCCGAAATAGCTGGCGTCGCTGCCGAGCAGCAGCTGCGCATTCGGGTAACCGCCGGAGGCGAGCTGGTCGACGGTGGCCTGGGTCACCGTCTTGCTGACCAGGCCGATGCGGTTGGCGATACGGATGAGGTAGTAATCCAGGCTCGTGGTGACACTGTCGGTCGGCGTCCACACCGCGCCTACCGACAGGCTCTTCGAGGTCTCGGTCTGCAGCGGCGCCGAGCCCAGCGCGCGCGCCACCGGGTTGTTCACCGGATACGTGCCGCTGGGGATCAGGCCGCCCTGCGCATTCGCCGTGGTGGTGACGTTCAAGGTGTTCGCCTGACCGGGCGTGGGCGTGCGGAAGCCGGTGTTGTACGTGCCGCGCAGCGCGAACGTGTCGGTGAACGCATAGCGGCTGGAAAGCTTGTAGACCACCTTGGAACCGTAGCCGTTCGCGTGCTCGTAGCGCACCGCCGCGGCGCCCGACCACTTGTCGGTGAGGTTCGTCTCCGCGTCGAAGTAGGCAGAATCGCTGTTCTGCGTGAAGCGCCCCGCCGCGTTGGTCGGAAAGCCCTGGAACGCGTCCGAACCCACGCCGAACACCGACGCGGTCGGTCCCACCTCGATCGAACCGGCATCACCCTGGTGGATGATGTAGGTCTCCTGGCGCCACTGCGCGCCGAACGCGAGCGTGAGCGGCGAGTTGTCGAACGAACGGACGAAATCCGCGCCGGCGCCCTGCTCGCGCTGGGTCAGCTTGCCGGGATGGAAGTTGGTGGGCGAAAGCATGCCCAGGCTTGGGTTGATCGAGCCCTGCAACTGGTAGTCGACCTCGTTGCTGCCGTTGCGGTAGTGCACGTCCCACTGGAGGTTGCTCTGCCCGCCCCCGCGCACGCCGCCGACCAGTTGGTGGTCGGCGATGTCGGCGCCGAACAGCGGGCTGTAGCCGCCGGGGAACTGCTTGTAGATCGGGTTGAGCAGCTCCCAGCCGCTCGGGCTCGCGGCGTTGGCCGTGAGGTAATTCGCCGGGTTGCCACCGCCGGCGACGATGCTGTCCACCAGCGACTGCGGTGCGTTCGCCGGTGTCAGGGTGCCGTTCGCGTAGCTCACCAGGGTCGAGCGGCCGCTGATGCCGTACTGCGCCGGCAGCACCGGGTTGCGGTAGAAGAAGCTGGACAGCACCTTCTTGTCCATGAAGTCGCCGTAGCCGTACAGCTGCACGTCGCCGGCCAGCGGCAGGCCCGCATTGACGAACAGCTTGTTCGTCTTGGTCTGCGGGTCGCCCCAGCGCTGGCCCAGGCCGTCGTACGGCACCTGGTTCGCGCCCACCACCGCCGCGACGGCTGCCGCGCCCCCTTGAGGGATGCCGCGCGAGGTGGGATCGGTGGTCTCGTGCTCCGCGCTCACGTGCACGAAGCCGTCCGCGCCGAGCGGAAAGCCCGCGTCGGCGTCGTAGCGCCGCAGGTCGCCGTCGCCCTTGCCGTACTCGCCCCACTCCGCGCTGACCGTCGCGCCCTTCGGCTCCTTCTTGAGGATCACGTTGACCACGCCGGCGATCGCGTCCGAGCCGTACAGCACCGAGGCGCCATCGCGCAGCACTTCCACGCGCTCGATCGCGTTGGACGGAAACACCGAGAAATCCACCGCCTGCGCGCCCTGGTTGAAGGTGCCCAGCGGATCGATCTGCAGGTTGACCAGCGCCGAGCGATGGAAGCGCACGCCGTCGACCAGCACCAGGGTCTGGTCGGGCGACAGGTTGCGCAGCGAAACCGGTCGCACGAACGCCGTGCCGTCGGCGATGGGAAAGCGCTGGGTGGTCAGCGAGGGCACGATGCTGGTCAGCGTGTCGGTCAGGTCCGCCGAGGGCTGCTCCGCGATCTGCTTGCCGCTGAATGCATCGATCGGCGAAATCGATTCGGTCGGCGACAAGCCGGCCCGGTGCGTGCCGGTCACCACGACCTCCTGCAGATTCGTGGTCGTCTTGGCCTTGTTGGTGCCGGCCTTGTTCGTGTTGCCCTGCTTGGCGGCCGTCGCCGAAGGCGGCGCCGCCTGCCCGTTGTCCGTCGCTCCCTGGTCCTGCGCCTGCGCCGACCACGCCATCAGCAGTGCGGCGGCCAGCGCCGTGCGCACGAGTACCACGTCGATACTTGTCTTGTTAGGCATTTGCGTCTCCCCTTCCCTTGCCCCGAAAGCCCCCTGCGAGCGGCAAGCTACAACGGCGCGCGTGAGGGAAAAGCGCCGTATTCCCGGTTTCGATGCATGCGGGCGCATCCCCGGCAACGCGAGCGGAACATCGAGCCTCCCGATCTGTCGAAGCCGGAGCCGCGACGTGATGTCGTAACGAAATCTTGCGCGCGCGAGCTTCTACACTGGACTGCGGCACCACCACACCCAAGGAGATCCCCATGAAGATCCATCCCCTGCTCTCGATCGCCCTGGTCGCCACGCTGGGCTTCGCCGGCACCGGCGTCGCCAGCGCGCAAAGCAGCGGCGTGCTGGTACGCAACGACGGCATCTACCTGCGCTGCGACCAGTGCGGCACCGTGCAGCGCGTGGAGCAGAACATCACCCAGGGCGGCGGCCATGGCACCGCCGGCACCATCATCGGCGCCATCGCCGGCGGCGTGCTCGGCAACCAGGTCGGCAAGGGCAACGGCCGCAAGCTCGCCACCGTGGGTGGTGCGGTGGGCGGCGGCTTCGCCGGCCACGCGATCGGCAACAACGCCGGCAGCAGCACCAGCTGGGTCGTGCGCATCAAGATGGGCAACGGCAGCTACCAGAACATCCAGGTCAAGGACGCCAGCGGCATCCGCCAGGGCGACCTGGTGCAGGTGGACGCGAACGGGAACATCGCGCGCATCCAGTGAGGATTGCCGGATTGCGGAAAGACGAAACGCCCCGGTCGGGGCGTTTTGCTTGGGTGGTCCAAGGTGACCATACTCGATTCCCTCCGGCCTTCATGCCCGCGGGAGCGGATCGTGGGCGCGATTGCGCCGTAACCGTTCCGGTCATGGTGCAATGTCGAAAGACTGAAAACTGGCGGAGGATCCGATGCTCAAGACATACACCGGCAGCTGCCACTGCGGCGCCGTCCGCTTCGAGGCGGATCTCGATATCAGCGCCGGCACCGGCAAGTGCAACTGCACGATCTGCACCAAGATGCGGCTGTGGTCGGCCAATGCCTTTCCGCAGGCATTCCGCCTGCTGGCAGGCGAGAACGATCTCACGGACTACCGGGGCCGCGGCAACTCGGTCGCGCATCACCAGTTCTGCAAACACTGCGGCGTCAGGGCGTTCGAATGGGTCGACATGCCGAACATGAGCGGCAGCAAGTACTACAACATCAACGTCATGTGCCTTGATGGTGTCGACATCGACGAGCTGGTGTCCGCGCCGGTGACGTATTACGACGGCCTCAACGACAACTGGGACGAGAGCCCCGCCGAAACGCGGCACCTGTAGACATATCGCCACGAGCCAGCATGACGCAAGCCGCCGCCACTTCGAATCACTCCAACGCGCGCACGACGGCGGCCGCGTCCGGCCGCGTGCTGATGTGGCGCGGTGGAAGCGTGTGGATGGGACGCGCCACAGGTCTCGTGCAGCCCCACACCCACCATGCCATGCAGATCACGCTGGCACCGGAACAGCCGGTCCGGCTTCGATGCTCCTTGGCCGCGGACTGGCGAGACATGCATGCCTCCATCGTCATGCCCGACCGCCGGCACCAATTCGATGGATGTGGCCAGGACGTCGTGATGATCTTTGTCGAGCCCGAAACACTCGCCGGGCGGGCCTTGTCCATCCGTTATGGCGATGCCGACCTGGCATCGATCGACGACGCCGTCGTGCTCCGCCGCGCGCGCGACCTCCTGGCTGCCTTCGACGATCGCGCTGCATACGACGATGCCGCCCTGATCGAAGCCGCCAAGCAGGTCGTTGACCTGCTCACCGGGCACGCCGCCGGAACGGCCGCGCCGGACCAGCGAATCGCACGGGCGCTCGACTGGATCCGCGACCACCTGGATGCGCCGATTGCCTTGGGACAGGCCGCAGCGGTAGCCCACCTTTCGCCGAGTCGATTCCGCCATCTCTTCGTTGCCCAGACCGGCATTTCGTTCCGCGCCTACCTGCTCTGGGCGCGGGTCGGCCATGCCATCGTCCGCGGCCTGGGCGGGGAATCGTGGACGACAGCGGCCCAGCAATCCGGCTTCGCCGATTCCGCCCACCTGAGCCGCACCTGCCGGCGGATGTTCGGCATCGCGCCGACCATGCTGGGGCGCGTCGAATAGGCATCGCCGCTTCCCTCCTGCCTGCGGATCGTGCGATGGCACCCCCGGCCGCAGGTCAGCCCATACATTCAAGCCCCGCATGGACAGGATCCGCAGAATGCGCTCCGTGGACTACTTCCGGCCCACTTCTACTGGAGTGACAAACCATGAATACCGAAACCAGCACCCCCTGTTCGTGCATCAACTGCGTCGGCGCGGCCTGCACCTGTGGCTGCCAGGCAGCCCCGACCACCAAGCCCACCGGTTGCCAGTGCGGCTGCCAGCAGGGCGGTACCTGCCTGTGCGCCAAGGACTGATGGAGATCCGTGCGGGTTGCGATCTTGTTTGATCGTTGATCTCCGCCAGGAACACAAAACGCCCCGGTTGGGGCGTTTTGTTTGGGTGGCCCAAGGGGCGGTATTTATTCCCTCCGCCCCTTATGCCTGTTCACGCACGCGCCGAGATCAAACGCTGGCGGCGGGAATACAACGAGGAGCGATCGAAGAAGGCGCTAGGCGGGCTGATACCCGCCGCCGACACAAAGCAGTTAAAGTGGCCCCGGACTCTAAACCGTCCGCTACTCGAAGCGGGGGCGTCGGATGGCTAGCAAGTGCATGCGGCATAGTTCGCGCTGCTTTTGTGAGGGCAAGTGCTTAGTAGCGCGATATTGATGAAAACTTATAGATCGTAGCGGGGATAAAACCTTGAAGCGTATATTGCGTTTATTAGGCGGAATCTTGGGCGCCCTGATCCTTGGCGCCCTAACAGGCTGTTGAGAAACCTCCGCGCGCCGCCGCGGTCATAGACGTTCTCAATCACTGACCGCCCGATCCGATGCGCAGCCCCGACGTCCAGCAGCTTGGCATGTTCTCGTATGTATCGGTCGAAGACC
>NZ_MUNP01000014.1 GCF_002001105.1 Rhodanobacter sp. C06
GGGCCATTCTTCGCCTGGAGACGATTCAGGAGAATAGGCGATAACATGGACTTACTATCACGAAAATCGGGAGAATGCCGTGGCCAGCCTGGACGACTACCGCGTCTTCGTCGCCATCGTGGAACAGGGCAACCTCAGCGCGGCTGCGCGCCACCTGCATCGCTCGCTGCAGGCGGTGAGCCGTTCGTTGCAGGGGCTGGAACAGGAGCTGGGCGTGGAGCTGATCCAGCGCACCACGCGCCGCGCGCAACCCACCGCGGCGGGGCTGGCCTTCCATGCGCGGATCAAGGTGGCGCTGGCCGACATCGACCTGGCCCGCTCGGAACTCGCCGAGCATGGCGCGCGCATCGACGGCCGCCTGCGCATCGGCGGCTCCACCCAGTTCAGCGCGCCGCACGTGGTGCCGGTGGTGGCGGCATTCATGGAGCGCTACCCCGACGTGGACGTGGAGCTGGTGGTGGCCGACCAGCATGTCGATCTGCAGCGCGAGAAGCTGGATGCCGCAGTGCGCCTGGGCGAGTTGCCCGACAGCCGACTGCACGCGCGCCAGCTCGGCACGCTGCGGATGGTGACGATAGGCGCGCCGGGTTACTTCGCGCGGCACGGCCGGCCGCGCACGCCCGCCGACCTGCGCCGACATGCATGCATCGTGCGGCGCTCCACCCACGACGCGCAGCACTGGAGCTACCGGCGCGCCGACAAACGGCGGCGGGTGGAGGTGCAGGGGCGTTTCAGCGCCGACAACGCGGCGGCCTGCAACGCCGCTGTGGCGGCCGGTCTGGGCGTCGGCGTGGCCGCGTTGTGGCAGGTGCGCAACCTGCTCGACCAGGGTCGGCTGGAAACCGTGCTGGACGACTGGCAGTTGCCGGCCTTGCCGGTGTACATCGTGTGGCCGCCCGGCAAGCAGTTGCCGGCGCGCACCCGCGCCTTCATCGACTTCGCGGCGGCGCGCTGGATGGCCGAGCCGCCGGGTTGAGGCGGGTATCTTGCCCGATGCCAACCATGCCGCCACCATCGCGCTTCGACACGACGGGGCAGGGAACATGCGCGAGGCGGTTCATGCAACGGGGACGAGGATGATGGGAGCGGGGGATGCGGGCTCGCGCAACGCCGGCATCGACGCGCTGCGTGGCCTGGCGATCGTGCTGGTGGTGTTCAATCATCTGGGCCTGCGCATCCCGCTGGAGAAGACCGCGCTGGCCGACGTGCTGCCGACATGGCTGCTGAACCGGTTGAACTGGAACGGCTACGAGGCCGTGTACGTGTTCTTCGTGATCTCCGGTTTCCTGATCGCGGGCAATGCGCTGCGCCGCTGGGGCAGCCTCGCGGCGATCGACGTGCGCGCGTTCTACACGCGGCGCTTCGCGCGCATCGTGCCTTGCCTGCTGGCACTGCTGCTGGTGCTGAGCGTGCTGCATCAGCTCGGCGCGCAGGACTACGTGTTCCATCGCGCCGACCAGTCGCTGCCGCGCGCGATCCTCGCCGCGCTGGGCCTGCACCTGAACTGGTACGAGGCGCAAACCGGCTATCTGCCGGGCGGCTGGGACGTACTGTGGTCGCTGTCGATCGAGGAGGCGTTCTATCTCGGCTTCCCGCTGTTGTGCCTGCTCACGCGCCGGCGCGCGCTGCTGGTGCCCTTGCTGATCGCGCTGGCCGCGTCGCTGCCATGGGCACGCGCGGCGTTGCACGGCAACGAGATCTGGCTGGAGAAGGCTTACCTGCCGGGCATGGCGGCGATCGCCACCGGCGTGCTCGGTGCGTTGCTGGTCGATGCCTGGCCGCCGCCGCGGCGTACCGTCGTACTGCTGGGCTGGCTCGGCGCCGTGGGCCTGGGCGCGGTGCTGCTGGATGGCGGCGCGCTGTGGCACTGGCTGCGCGACGGCTACATGCTGGTGCTTACGCTGTCGTCGCTGTGCCTGCTGCTGTGCAGCCGCTGGCGTGCAGAACGGGGTGAGGTGCGGCTGCTGCGTGGCTTCGGCTGGCTGCGCGCCTGGGGGCGGATGAGCTACGAGATCTACCTCACCCACATGTTCGTGGTCTACGCCGTGGTGCGCGGGTACCGTGCCTGGGGCGGCGATCCGGCGCAGGGCTGGCTGTGGTACTTGCCGGCGCTGGGGTTGTGCTGGCTGCTGGGCGCGGCGGTGGAACGCTGGTTGTCGGTGCCATGCGAACGCCGGCTGCGTGTGCGGCTGCTGGGTGCGGCATCGGGCGACCGCATGAGCGTGCAGCCAGGCTAGCTCGCCTGGCGGGTACGCCTCAAGCACGGGCCGCTTCTGCCGACAGCATGACCGTGGCATTGCAAGAATTTCATCTTCGTGCGGGTACGGTGGCGAGTGCCCGTGAGGGCGCGCGCCCGTCCGCGTGCACGGAACATCCTGCGAAACCGGTGTCTGGCCAACGATCCACCATGAATATGAGCCGCTACGACAAACCGCCATCCGGCAACACCGTGGACTGGAGCAACCCCGAACTCCAGTCGCTGCTCACCCGGTCCGAAAGCTGGAGCCTCGACAACCGCGGCGTGCACGCGCCCGTGGCCTGCGAGGTGCACATCGGCTGGGGTGCCGGTGTCGGCCGGCTCGCCACCCTGGTCTACCAGCGCGAAGGCGTGATGGTGGTCGAGACGCGCTTCGCCATCCCCAAGGGCGAGCACGTGCGCGTGGACCGCGTCCAGGCCGGCGCGATGCGCTCGAGCTGGGGCATCGTGGCGGACGGACGCGAAGGCTTTCGCGCCGAGGACCGCGCCAACGGCATCCACGTGCATTGGGTGCACGTGCGCTGAGTTGCGCATCGGTTGACCTGGATCAGGGGGTGGCGGGCGGGTCCCCTGCATCATGGCGCGCCGGCGCGTGCCGGCGATCCCGACACGGTGCCCACGATGCAGTTCGAACTCTCCGCTTGCCCGCACGACGCCGCCAGCATCGCCATCGCGATGCGCACGCTCGACGCCCACGCCACCGTCACGCTGGACACCGGCCACGGCCGCCTGGAAGTGCTCACCCGGGCAAGCGCCGCGCAGGTGCTGGAGAAGCTGCAGGGACTGGGTTGCGGCGCGAGTCTGCTGGAGCAGCCGGTGCACATCAGCGGCGGCAGCACCTGCTGCGGATCGTGCGGTTGAACTGAGGCAAGCGCCGAGCCGTACGCGGTCGATGGGTCACAGGTTCCGGATGGCGTGATCGTGTTGCGCGAGAAGCGGGCAACCAGGGCGACTCCCCGACGCGACGGCATCAACCACCGCACAAGACCCATCCATAAGCATGCAACTGGCCCACCGGACCCACGTTCGCGGTTAAATGCCTGGCGAACAGGCAGTCATCGCTGATCTTGCCGGTCCCCGCGCGTGACGTGCATGCGCTGGATGCGCGCGACGCTGCCGCCCTCGTACGTCACCACGTAGGTGGCCCCTTCGTGCGCCTGTTGCCTGACTCGCACCGGCCCACTCTGCATGGCCTTCTGCAGCGCCGCCTGGTGGAAGGCCGCCAGAACGCCGTTGGGAATCAGCATCAGCGGCGGGCTGAGCTGCTGGAAGCTGGTGAAATGGCTGCCGCACCGGGTGGTGTCGTTGCTGAACTTGAACCAGCCCTGGCCGCAGCTCTGGCCCGATACCTCCGGAAGGCGCTTAAGCCAGATGAAATACTTGTTCTCGTGCGTGATCCGCACGCGGTTGTAGCGTGCATCATCGCCACCGATGTTGTCCGCGGTCCAGAAGCGCACGATGCTGGCTTCGTGGCAATCGGCCGACGCGCATTCCTGCAGTACCAGGTATTCGTTGTCCTGCAGGGACATTGGCTCGATGTTGAGGATGTCGCCCTTCACCAGTGCCTGCGCGGGAAACACGACCGACGGCATGCGCGGATCGACCTTGAAGTCGCCGGAAATCAGGTAACCGCCATGCTGCGACGAGAACGGCGGCGCGGTGACGTTCACCGCGGGGAGATCGGTTTGCGCCGAAGCGGCGAAACCCGTCAACGCCAGCCAGCCGGACAACGCGATACCCGTGGTCTTCATGAAGGCTCCGATGATGCTCCGTCGTCGGCCGGCCTGATGATCAGGCCGGTGCGCCGCGCAACACCCGTCCGTAAGCATGCACCTCGTCCACCAGCACGCGCACGTGCTCGGGATCGACTTCCGGCGTGATGCCGTGGCCGAGGTTGAACACGTGGCCGGGATGGTTGCCGTAGCTGTCGAGCACGGCACGGGCTTCGCGCCGGATCACTTCGGGGCTGGCGCGCAGGATCGCGGGATCGAGGTTGCCCTGCAGCGCCACCTTGCCGGCCACCGCGCGACGAGCGTCGGCGAGATCGATGGTCCAGTCCACGCCCAGCGCGGCACAACCGGAGTCGGCCATCGCGGCGAGGCTGGCGTTGGCGCCCTTGGAGAACAGGATCACCGGCAGTTCGCGCGCGTGCGCGTCGGCCTTCAGTTCGGCCACGATCTGCGTCAGGTAGCGCAGCGAGAATTCGCGGAACGGCGCGGGGCCCAGCATGCCGCCCCAGCTGTCAAAGATCATCAGCGCCTGCGCGCCGGCGGCAGCCTGGGCGGCGAGATAGCTGGCCACGCTGCGCGCGAGCACGTCGAGCAACTGGTGCGCCAGCCGCGGTTCGTTCCAGCACAGCGCCTTGAGCCGCGCGAAGTCGCGCGAACCCTGGCCTTCCACCATGTAGCAGGCCAGCGTCCACGGGCTGCCGGCGAAGCCGATCAGCGGTACGCGGCCGGCCAGCTCCCGGCGGATCAGCCGCACCGCGTCCGTCACGTAGCGCAGTTCGCCATCCATGTCGGGCACGGCGAGCTTGGCGATGTCGGCGGCGCCGCGCACGGGGCGCGCGAACTGCGGACCTTCGCCGTGGGCGAACGACAACCCCAGGCCCATCGCGTCGGGGATGGTGAGGATGTCGGAGAACAGGATCGCGGCGTCGAGGTCGAAGCGTTCCAGCGGCTGCAGCGTCACCTCGCAGGCGAACTCGGGATTCTGCGCCAGCCCCATGAAGCTGCCGGCGCGCTCGCGGGTGGCGCGGTACTCGGGCAGGTAGCGGCCGGCCTGGCGCATCACCCAGATCGGCGTGGTGTCGACGGGTTCGCGCCGCAGCGCGCGCAGGAAACGGTCGTTCTTCAACACTGCAGTCATTTCATCGTCCGTAGGGGCCTTCCAGGCCTTGGGCGAACATCAGGCGGTAACCGCGCTTGAGCTGGGTGTCGCGCGCCTTCTCGAACGCGGCGATCGCCGCGTCGCGCTCCAGGAACTGCTCGCGCCGCAGCGTGGCCTTGCCGCCCTGCTGACCGGTTTCGCGGTACAGCGTCCAGCCGCCGAGCAGATCCTGTTCCAGCACGATCTGGACGTAGCGTGGCGGCTCGGCACTGCCGGGCAGGTTTTGCAGGTAGAGGCGCATGGCGTCCGTGGCGTCGAGCGTGAGCCGGGATCTACAGTTTACAGGCGAGCCACGGGCTTTGTAGGAGCGAACCCTGTGCGCGATGCTTTTTGCTCCGATCGGCAGCAGGGTATTCGTGCACAGGGTGCGCTCCTACGCGATGGCCTCGCGCAGCACGGCCAGCACGTCGTTTTCGTTTACGCCCGCCACGATCTCGGCCTTGCCGATGCCGCGCCACAAGATCAGTCGCAGCGTGCCGGCAGTGTTCTTCTTGTCCAGTCGCATCAGTGCGAGCAGTTGTCCGGCGTCCATGCCGGGCGGGATCGCCACGGGCAGGCCGATGCGCTCCAGCAGGCCTTGCAGGCGCGCGGTGTCGGCGGCCGCGCCCATGCCCAGCCGCTCGGACAGCCGCGCGGCGAGCAGCATGCCGACCGCCACGCCTTCGCCGTGCAGCAAGGTGGTGTAACGGCCGGCGGTTTCCAGCGCGTGGCCGAAGGTGTGGCCGAGGTTGAGCAGGGCGCGCTCGCCCTGTTCGGTCTCGTCGCGCGCCACCACGCCGGCCTTGTAGCGCAGCTTGCGCGCGATCGCCTCGATCACGGCGGCCTCGTCGCGGGCGGCGAGCGCGTCGGCATGCGCTTCCAGCCAGGCGAAGAAGGGTTCGTCGCCGATCGCCGCGCCTTTCACCACTTCGGCGAGGCCCGCGCGGTATTCGCGATCGGGCAGCGTGGCCAGCGTGTCGATGTCGGCCACCACCGCGCGCGGCTGGTGGAAGGCGCCGACCAGGTTCTTGCCCGCAGGCAGGTTCACGCCGGTCTTGCCGCCCACCGAGGAATCCACCATCGCCAGCAAGGTGGTGGGCATCTGGATGAAGTCGATGCCGCGCATCCAGCAGGCGGCGCTGAAGCCGGCGAGGTCGCCCACCACGCCGCCGCCCAGCGCGATCACGCAGGCGTCGCGGGTGGCGCCGAGTTTCGCCAGCGCTTCCAGCACGCGCTCCACGTTCGCGAAGCTCTTGTGCGCCTCGCCGTCGTCAAGCAGGAAGCTGGACCACGCAAGGCCTTCCAGCCCCTGCGCCACGCGCTCCAGATACAGCGGCGCCACCGTGGTGTTGCTCACCACCAGCACGTGGCGGCCGCGCAGCCGGGCGCGCCAGCGCGCGGCGTCGCCGAGGAGGCCGCGGCCGATCCAGACCGGGTAGCTGCGCGTGCCGAGGGTGACGTCGATGGCGGTGGGGTTGCTAGCGTTCATGCGGTGGGCGAGGGTGTGAGGAGGGGGTGGCGCTGCCAGTGCCGGTCGATCAGCGCGATGGCCTGGGCGCAGATCGTCGCGATGCCCTGGGTGGGTGGCAGGGCGAGGTCAGCGGTCTCGCGGTACAGCGGTTCGCGGATCACGGCCATCGCCTCAAGCCGAGTGCGGCGATCCGTGCCAGCCAGCAAGGGGCGCTGATGGTCGTGCGCCAGCCGTTCCAACTGCTGTTCGACGCCGGCCTGCAGCCACAGCACGTAGCCGCGGGTGGCGAGCAGGGCGCGGTTGTGCGCATCCAGCACCGCGCCGGCGCCGGTGACCAGCAGCACGCCGTCGCCGGTGCTGAGTTCCGCCAGCAGCGTGCTCTCGCGGCGGCGGAAGCCGGCTTCGCCCTCGACGGCAAACACGGTGGCGACATCGGTGCCGGTGCGCCGCTCGATCTCGTGGTCGAGATCGACGAAGGCGAGGCCATAATGTGCGGCGAGGCGTCGGCCGAGCGAAGTCTTGCCCGCGCCGGTCGGGCCGATCAGGAACAGGTTGCGCGACGGATTCATCCCGTCACTTTACAGGTGTTTGGATGGCTGAACGAATCTTGCTGGCCGGTTGCGGCGATCTGGGTTTGCGCGTGGCCGCGCGCCTGCTGGCGCAGGGCGACGAGGTGTGGGCGCTGCGCCGCAGTCCACCGCCCGATGCACCGTCCGGCCTGCGCTGGCTGGGCGCCGACCTCACCGCGCCGCACACCCTGGTCGGCCTGCCCGTCGGCATCACGCGCCTGGTGTACCTGCCCGCGCCGGATGCGCGCGACAAGGAGGCCTACCGCGCGCTGTTCGTGGACGGCCTGCGCCTGCTGCTGGCGGCGCTGGACGTGCGCGCGCTCCGGCAAGTGCTGCTGGTGTCCTCCAGCGCGGTGTACGGCGAGCACGACGGCGACTGGGTGGATGAGGCCACGCCGCCCGCGCCGCCGGGTTTCAACGGCGCCTTGCTGCTGGAGGCGGAACAGTGGCTGGCCGCGCAGGCCGTGCCGTCCACCGTGCTGCGCCTCGCCGGCTTGTACGGACCGGGCCGCCTGCAGCTGATCGAGCGCTTGCGCGCGGGCGCGGCGCGCGCGCCGCGCGAAACGCCGCACTGGGCCAACCGCATTCATGTGGACGATGCGGCGGCGGCGATCGCGCACCTGTTGCGCCTGCCGTCGCCCGCACCGTTGTACCTGGGCGTGGACGACACACCACTGCCGCTGGACGAGCTGTACGACTTCCTCGCCCAGCTGGTCGACGCGCCGTTGCCTGCCGAAGGGCCGGCTCCAACCGGGGTGGGTAGCAAGCGACTCGGTAACGCCCGCCTGCGGGCCAGCGGCTGGGTGCCGGCGTGGCCCGATGCACGCGCCGGTTACGCCGCGCTGCTGGATACTTGAACGGTCCGTCTTTCCATCTAGGAGAACCCGCATGGCCAATTTCCCGATCCCGCACGGCATGGTCACCACCGGCAACGAGCTGCACGGTTATCGCGTGGTGCGCACGCTGGGCATCGTGCGCGGCATCACCGTGCGCTCGCGCAGCGTGGTGGGCAACATCGGCGCCGCGCTGCAGACCCTGGTGGGCGGCAACATCACGATCTACACGGAACTCTGCGAGAAGGCGCGCGAGGAGGCGTTCGAGCTGATGCTGCAGCACGCCGCCACGATGGGCGCAAACGCGATGGTCGCGATGCGCTACGACGCCAACGACGTGGCCGAGGGCGTCACCGAGGTGCTGAGCTACGGCACGGCGGTGCAGGTGGAGCCGGTGTAGCAGGCGGCTGCAGCGGCCCGCTACACGCGATCCACGGATGGATCGCACGCAGGGCAATCGCCACGGCGATTGCCCTGCGGAGTCCGGCCCGGCTTGCCGGGCCGGACGAGCCGGGAAAGTGCAGGAAGCACTTTCGCGGCATCAGGCAAGGCGGTTGCTGTATTTCGAGTCAGCCGAACCCTCACTCCCGACCCCTCTTCCTCGCTCCTCAGAGCAGGGCCATCCATGGCCCTTCCCCGCGTCCGGAGGGAGAGGGGGAGCTTCGTCACGAATGCGTGAGCCCGGTCATGTGGCGGTCGTCGTCGTACTCCACGACGCTGTCGGCGAGCGCGGGCAGGGTGGCCAGCGCGTGGCGGCTCAGCCGCTCGAAGTGCTGCAGGAAGCGCTCCATGCTGGCCGCGTCCATCGCCAGCGGCGCGTGGCGCGCCAGCAGTTCTTCCTCGGTCTCGCCGCGCCAGCGGCGCACCACGTCCCAGTTCGGCGCCTGCAGCACGATCAGCGCGTCGAACTTGCGCCACAGCGGCTGGTAGCCGCGCAGCTGCTTGTTGACCCAGTGGCGCCAGCTGCCGTCGGCGTCTTCCTCGCGTTCCAGCCGGTTCACCGGTTCGTCCAGCGCGACCTGCGGCTGCGGACGGATGCCCAATGCCCAACCTTCCACGATCACCAGCTTCGGTGGTCGGGTGACGCGCGGCCAGCGCGAGGGCGGCATGCGCGTGTCGCGGCCCTTGTCGAAATGCGGCCACGCCACGTGCAGCTTGTCCGACGCCTGCGGCAGCGCGGCCAGTACCGAGAGCAGCAGCTCGATCTCGTGCGTGCCCGGCACACCGCGGGTGCGCAGCAGCGGATGGATCTGCTGGGCCATCAGCTCGCGGTCGCTGCGCGAATAGTAGAAGTCGTCCAGCGACAGCACCTCGGTGGGCCAGCCGCGCCCTTCGGCCTGTACCTTCATCTCGCGCGCCAGCGTGCTCTTGCCGCTGCCCTGCAGGCCGGACACGCCGATGATGTAGGGCCGCCGCGAGCGGGCGATGCGCCCGGCGTACTGGTCCAGCAGGTGGCCGGCCAGCGAGGCGTTCGGGGCGGCGATCCGCGGCTTGGGCGCGCTCATCGGCGGCCTTCCGCTTCGGGTGGGCGCAGCCGGCCGTGGACCCGGGCGGGGTGGGGGATTGGGTTAAGATGTGCCGGTTTCATCCGCGACATGATGGCGCGCGCGCGCCACGATTCAAGGGAAAAGTTTCGCCGCCATGCTGAGCCCCGAAATTCTCGATACTTTCCGGCAACTGCTGGAGGAGGCGAAGGCCTCCGGCGACCCCGAGCCCACCGCGATGAACCTGGCCACGGTGGACGCCGACGGCCGCGTGGCCTCGCGCATCGTGCTGCTGAAGGGCGTGGACGAGCGCGGCCTGCGCTTCCACACCAACTACGACAGCGACAAGGGCAGCCAGCTGGCGGCGCATCCGCAGGTGGCGCTGTGCTTCCACTGGAAGCAGCTGCGCCATGGCGTGCAGGTGCGGGTGGAGGGCGTGGCGCGCAAGCTGCAGGCGGAGGAATCCGACGCCTACTTCGCCACCCGGCCGCGCGGCAGCCAGCTCGGCGCCTGGGCCTCGCTGCAGTCGCAGAACCTGCCCAGCCGCCAGAGCTTCGACGAGCGCGTTGCGCGCTACGAGCGCGAGTTCGAAGGCCGCGACGTGCCGCGCCCGCCACACTGGGGCGGCTACCTGGTCGAACCGGACACGGTCGAGTTCTGGTACGGCGCCGAGTTCCGCCTGCACGAGCGCGTGCGCTGGAGCCGGCACGGCCAGACTTGGACGCACCGCCTGCTGTATCCATGAGGAGAGCCGTGCCATGAGCCGTTCCGTGCCCGCCGAACATGCCGGACAACACGGCTTCACGGTGCACACGCGCGGCCGCGGATTCACCGAGATCACCAGCCAGGTCGCCGACGTGGTGGCCGCCAGCGGCGTGCAGCTCGGCATCGCCCACGTGTTCACCGCGCACACCAGCTGCTCGCTGCTGCTGAGCGAAAACGCCGACCCCACCGTGCGCGAGGATCTCGAACGCTGGCTGGCCCGCGCCGTGCCCGACGGCGACGCGATCTTCCAGCACGACGCCGAAGGCCCCGACGACATGCCCGCCCACGTGCGCGCCGTGCTCACCGGCGTCAGCCTCGTGGTGCCGGTGCACGGCGGCAAGCCGCAGCTGGGCACCTGGCAAGGGCTGTTCCTGTGGGAGCACCGCCGCGACCCGCATCAGCGCAGGGTCACGGTGACGGTGTTGGGGCATTGAGTACGTGGCTGGCGAGCCACTGTCCGCAGCGCATCGTCTGACGTTCTCCCTCTCCCCCAACAGCTTCCTCGTTGGGGGAGAGGGAGAACGTCAGACGATGCGC
>NZ_MUNP01000012.1 GCF_002001105.1 Rhodanobacter sp. C06
TCGAAGTGCGGCGCGCCGCCGCGGTCGGTGAGCATCACCAAGGTGCCGTGGTCTAGCGGCACGATGCGGCCGTGCCAGCCGTCGCGGTGGAAGTCGCGGGCTTGCGCGACCTGCTTGTGCGGCAGGTAGAGCACGGCCACCGGCGTGCCGGCTATGCGGCTGACCAGGTGCACGGTCTTGTACGGGCCGACCGGGCAATCGTGCACGTAGGTGACGTCGGCGGGCGCGGGGCCGCGCAGGCTGACGCCGCGGTCGGCGAAGCCGGCGGCGATCGCCGGCGCGCCGACCGGTTGGACGAGGTCGAGCGAGCGGATCTCGCCGGGCATATGCGCCACGGCCAACGCGGGCAGCGAGCGCGCATCCACCTGGCGCCACGTGTAGCCGCCGACGCCGAGCGCGAGCAGCAGCGAGGCGGCCAGTGCGAACGCGACGTGCCGGCGGCGGCGCATGGCATGCTGGCGCTCGCCGGTGGCCTGGGCCAGCAGCACGCGGTCGGCGAGGCCGGCGGGTACGGGCACGGCCAGCGCCACCTGCAGCTCGCGCTCGAAGGCATGGGCGCGCTCCCATGCGGCGGCGCAGGCGGCGCAGCTCTCGCGGTGCGCGAGCAGTTCGGGGTCGCGCGACTGCGGCTCGGCGCCCAGCCGGCGGCGGAACTCAAGGCAGTCCATGCTGCACCTCCGCCCGGCCGCCCTGCAGGATGGATTTCAGTTTCTGCCGCGCGCGGAACAGCTGGGTCATCACTGCGCCGGGTTGCTGGTCCAGTTCGACGGCGATCTCCTCGCAGCTCATGCCGCCCAGCACCTGGAGCAGCAGCGGTTCGCGGTATTTGTGCGGCAGTCTCGACATGGCTTCACGCAGTTCGGCGGCATCGCCGTGACGCTCGGGACTGGCCCAGGCGGCGTCCTCGGCGAGGTTGTCGTCCAGCTCGACGGTATCCAGCGGCTTGCGCTCGTGCAGGCGCGCATGCTCGCGACGCAGGATGGTGAGCAGCCAGGGCTTGGCGGATTCGGCCTCGCGCAGCGCGTCGAGGCTCTTCCACGCGCGCAGCAGGGCTTCCTGCACCAGGTCCTGGGCCAGCGCGTCCTGCCCGCACAGCCAGTAGGCATAGCGGTACAGGTCGCCGGCGTGCGCGCGGGTCAGCGCCTCGAATTGACGTTGTCGGGGATTCACCACCAAGGAGACCGGAGCAAGCCGTTTCATCTTTCAGGCCATCGGATCGGGGGCGTCCCCCGTCTCACTACCAGCGATAGTTGCGCCACCATCGTCAGCCACCAACGAGCTCGTCATAGGGCGGAAGATTCAGCACGTTCCTGGCTTCGATGTCGTAGGCGCTTTCCAGATCGCGGGCGGCATCCTCCCACTGTTCCAGCAATTGCATCTCTTCGGCCTCGGCGTCGTCGCGTTCAACGGCTTTGCGCAATTGACGAACCTGGGTGTCGACGGCCTGGATGGAAACGACCAGTGTGTTGGCGGAAATCCGGGGCATGGCAATCCTTGGTCGAATCGCGTCTTGCTGGTCATGGCCCGTGCGCAAAGGTGGAATTCGGGGCAGGTTAACCCCTTCATCTTTCAGAGCCGCCTCAACGGATCTTGCCGAGGATGCCTTCGAGCTCGTCGTTGCTGTGGTAGTGGATCACCAGCTTGCCGCGGCCTCCGCGGGCGGCGGCGAGTTCGACGCGGGTGGCGAAGCGTTCGGCCAGCTCGCGTTCCAGCGCGGCGATGTTGGGATCGCGCGGCGGCGTGCCCTTCGCCTTGCCCTTGGGCGCGGCCTGGGCGCGGCGCGCGGCGTCTTCCAGATCGCGCACCGACCAGCCCAGGGTCACCGCCTGGCGGGCCAGCGGCACCGCGATGATTTCATCCAGCGTGAGCAGGCAGCGCGCGTGGCCCATCTCCAGCTTGCCGTCGTCGAGCAGCCGCTTGATCGGCTCGGGCATTTCGGTGAGGCGCAGCAGGTTCGACACGGACGCGCGCGAACGGCCCACCGCATCGGCGGCCTGCTGGTGGGTGAGGTCGAAGTCCTCGATCAGGCGCTTGATCGCGTCGGCCTCTTCCAGCGGGGTGAGGTCCTGGCGCTGGATGTTCTCGATCAGGGCCATCGCCGGCACCGCGACTTCCGGCACGTCCTTGACCAGCGCGGGGATCTCGCTCATCTGCGCGCGCTGGGCGGCGCGCCAGCGGCGTTCGCCGGCGATCAGCTCGTAGCTGTTCTTGCCGATCGCGCGCACCACCACCGGCTGGATCAGGCCCTGCGCCTTGATCGAGGCGGCCAGCTCGTCCAGCGCCTCGTCGTTCCAGTGGCGGCGCGGCTGGTACTTGCCGGGCTGGATCTGCTGGATCGGCAGCATGCGCAGCTCGCCCTCCTGCTCCAGCACCGGCGTGGCGGCGCCTTCGCCGCCGAGCAGCACGTCCAGCCCGCGACCCAGTCCTCGTTTCTTTGCAGCAGCCATTCCTCAGCCTCAATCCTGGTGGTTGGCGGCGGGTGCCTTGAGCACCACGCCATGCGCGCCCGCGGGGGACGGCTCGATCATGTCGGTTGAATCGTCGGCCTCGTGCGACTCCACCGCCACCGGCGGCAGGCCGCGTTCGCGGCGGATGATCTCGCCGGCGAGGCCGATGTAGGCGATCGCGCCGCGCGAGCTGCGGTCGTACAGGTGGATGGGTTGGCCGTGGCTGGGCGCCTCGGCGAGGCGCACGTTGCGCGGGATGATCGAGCGCAGCACCTTGTCGCCGAAATGCTGGGTGAGCTGGGCGGAGACCTCGTTGCCGAGGTTGTTGCGCACGTCGTACATGGTGCGCAGCAGGCCTTCGATCTCCAGCTTCGGGTTCAGCCGCTGGCGCACCGCCTTGACCGTCTCCAGCAGGCTGGAGAGGCCTTCCAGCGCGAAGTATTCGCACTGCACCGGGATCAGCACGCCGTCCGCGGCGGTGAGCGCATTGAGCGTGAGCAGGTTCAGCGAGGGCGGGCAGTCGACCAGGATGGTGTCGTAACGGCCGGCCACCGTGGCCAGCTGCTCCTTCAGCCGGTGCTCGCGCGCCAGCGTGTCCATCAGCTTCAGTTCGGCGGCGGTGAGGTCGCCGTTGCCGGGCAGCAGGTCGTAATGGGCGTCGGTGGCGACCACCGCATCGGCCACCGTGGCTTCCTCCAGCAGCACCGCGCAGCCGTTCGGGCGCGCCGCGTGCTTGTCCACGCCGGAGGCCATGGTGGCGTTGCCCTGCGGGTCCAGATCGACGAGCAGCACACGACGCTTCGCCGCGGCCAGCGCCGCTGCGAGGTTCACTGCCGTGGTGGTCTTGCCGACGCCGCCCTTCTGGTTGGCGACAGCGAGGATGCGTGCCATGTCGTCGTTTCGTGTCGCGAAAGGAGACGTAGATTAGCAGGCCCGGCAGGACGGGTTCAGTCGCCGGTGCGGCCCAGCACCACCAGGCTGCGTTCGGCGTCCAGCCCCGGCACCGCCAGCGCGTGGATGCCGCGCACCGCGAAACCGGCCGGCACGCCGGGCAATTCCTCGTCCGGTGCCTTGCCCTTCATCGCCAGCCAGATACCGCCTGGCGCCAGCAGATGGCCGCCCCAGCCCAGCATGTCGGCGAGGCTGGCGAAGGCGCGCGCGGTGATGCAGTCGAACTTGCCTTCCACGTCCTCCACCCGCGACTGCACGGCGCGCACGCCGTCGAGCTTCAGCGCGCGGATCGCCTCGCGCAGGAAGCGCACCTTCTTGCCATTGGAGTCCACCAGCAGGATCGGCCGCCCGGGCGCGGCGATCGCCAGCGGGATGCCGGGCAAGCCGGGGCCGGTGCCGAGATCGGCCAGGGTTTCGCCGTGCACGAACGGCAGGATCGCCAGCGAGTCGAGCAGGTGGCGGGTGATCATCTCGGCCGGGTCGCGCACCGCGGTGAGGTTGTAGGTGGCGTTCCAGCGTTCCAGCAGGGCCTGGTAATCCAGCAGGCGTTCCACCACGCCGGCGGGCAGGGCGAGACCGAGCGCGGCGATGCCTTGTTCCAGGCGTTGCTGCAGGGCGGCGCGGGTGGTCATGCGGAATCCTTGGTCATTGCGATCGTCCATGATCGCAGAATCAAACGGGCGGCCATCCATGGCCGCACTGCTCAAAACCGCCTGCAATCATCCATATTCGCGAAACGAAAACAAAAAACCCGCCGGGTGGCGGGTTCAAGGCTTGCTTCAAGGCCCCTGTCGCGCGGCGCTCTCGGGCGCTCGGCGCGGTTGCGAATACGGGTCAGGCGAAATCCAGCTCCACCCGGGTCACCATCACGCCGCGCGCGCGCAGCGTGCCGTTGAGGCTCTGCTTGAGCTGCTGGCCCAGTGCGCGCCGATCATCGGCATTCGCCTCCGCCTCGCCTTGCAGCGCTTCCAGCGCGCCGCTGCGGATCAGCTGGTCGGCCTGTTCGATCACCGAATCGGCACGCTCGGGCTCGAGCACCTGCCAGTACACCGTGCCGCGCACGTCGCGCGCGTCGGCCAGCGGCTCCTCGAAGCGCAGCACGCGGCCGCCGAGGTCGATGCGATGGCCGACCCGGTCCAGCAGCGGCAGCACCACGTGGGTGCCCGGCTGCAACAGGCGCACCGGCTTGCCGTGACGGTAGAGGCTGTAGACCTGCCCGGCGGGCACATGCTTCACCGCGATCGCGGCAAGCGCGAGCAGACTGAGGGCGGCGGTGAGGATCAAGGTGAGCATGACTAGAAAAATCAGTGAGTTGTCTATCGGTTGTTGTGGTTTGACAACAGCTAGAGAATACAGCCACATGAACCTGCGAAGATTAATCTTTATTTAACGCCGATGCTCGGTGGCTTGCAAGCGTCGGCGCCCTGGATCTGTGTCGGCATCGGCCGACCCGCCTGAAGTCAAGCATCGGTCGTACCAACCGGCCGGGCCGGTGGCACGCACGGCGGGGCACGCCACGCATCCGCGGGCGCGATCACGTCGTGGATGTCGATACGGTCCGCCTTTCGCCGCCCCGGGCGGATCGCCGCCGGCTGCGCCATGGCAACGGGGCAAGGCCCCGGCCGGCTCGGCCGGGGCAGCTGTGGACGCGGTGCGTCAGAACTTGCCGGCGCGGAAGTCGGCGATGGCCTCGTGGATCTGCTCGGGCGTGTTCATCACGAACGGCCCGTAGCGGGTGACCTGCTCGTTCAGCGGCCGCCCCGCGACCAGCAGCACGCGCGCCGGTGCCGCGCGGCCGGCGATGCGCACGCTCGCGCCCGGCGACAGCACCGCCAGCTCGCTGCGCGCGAGCTTTTCGCCAGCCACCTCGGCCTCGGTGCCGTCGAACACGTAGGCGAACGCGTGATGGCCTTCCGGCAGCGGAATCTCCACCTGCGCACCCGGCTCGACCGCGATGTCCAGGTACACCGGCGCGGTGGGAATGCCGGCCACCGGCCCGACGGCCCCGGCCAGTTCGCCGGCGATCACCTTGACGGTGACGCCATCGGCCGGTTGCACGGTGGGAATGCGCTCGGGGGCTATGTCCTGGTAGCGCGGCGCGGTCATCTTGTCGCTGGCGGGCAGGTTCACCCACAGCTGGAAGCCCCACATCAGGCCGTTCTCCTGCTGCGGCATCTCCGAGTGCAGGATGCCGCGGCCGGCGGTCATCCACTGCACGCTGCCGGGCACGAGGTCGCCGCGGTTGCCGTGGTTGTCGCCGTGCTGCATGTGGCCGGCCAACATGTAGGTGACCGTCTCGAAGCCGCGGTGCGGATGCTCGGGGAAGCCCGCGATGTAGTCGTCGGCGCTGTCGGAACGGAACTCGTCCAGCAGCAGGAACGGATCGAGCATGTCCAGCGCGGGCTGGCCGATGACGCGCTTGAGCTTCACGCCCGCGCCATCGGAGGTGTCGGTGCCGCGGATGCGGCGGAGGATGCGGCGTTCGCTCATGACGGTGCTCCGGTGAGGTGATGCCGCCAAGATGCGCGCGTGTGGAGTGTTATCCAAGCGCCACGGCGGGAACGGATCGTTCCGCCAGCGCGACGACGCTCGCTGCGCTCAGGCCAGCCAGCGGAACGCCCTGCGCAGCTCGGCTTCGGCGTGATCCAGGTAGCAGCGGCCGTGGGCGAGGATCACCCGCTGCGGTCGCCAGGCCAGCATGCGCTGCAGGCAGGCGCGCGCAGCGCCGCGGTCGCGGAAGGTGAAACGCATGTCCAGCGGCGTCTTGCCGTCGGGATCGAGCACACCACCCAGGCGCGCGATCCAGCGCATCGCGGTGCCGAGCTTCGCCACCTCGAAGTTCTCGATCAGGTCGGCGAGGACCAGGGTGGCGCTGGCGCGGTGCAGGAACACCACTTCCTCGATCGCGCGGCTGCCGCGGAAGTGCAGCTGGTCGAGTTCGGCGGCCCAGGCCGGCTCGGGCGCGTCGCCGAGGTCGGTATCGAAGCTCACCTCGATCTTCTGGCTGGCCGCGCGTTCGCGCACGCCGGGCGAGGCCCAGGCGACGGCCTCGGGATAGCGGCGCTTCCACGCCTCGATGTGCGCGTAGTGCAACTTGTTCGGCGAGACCAGGTGGCGCACCGGGCCCAGCGCGTCGATCGCGGCGAACAGGGCCGCGTCGGGCGCGATCGGCGAATGGCACCACAGCGAGCCGTCGGCCAGACGCGCCACGGTCATGCGGGTGGTGAACGGCGCGCTGCCGCCCAGCGCGGCCATGCGCACGATAGTGCCGTCGACGATCCACAGCCCGGACGCGACCGGCTTCAGCGTGTTGATGGGTTCGTAGAGCGCGGCGGCGGCGTCCATGGCTTGCAGATCCCTCGCCGCATGTGCGGCTTCAGTGCACCCAGTGCCCGCTGCGGTGGCGCGGCGGGGTGCCGTCGTGGTCGGTGTCCGGTGCGGTATGCCGCTGCACCATCGCCTCCACTTCGGCCTCGGTGGCGGGCTTGGCCTGCCAGTACTGGCCGACCGCGTCGAGCACGGCGGGCACCTGCGACAGGCACTCGTCGTATTCGTCGTCGCTGAGCTTCTCGAACTCGGCGTCGGCGCTGAGCACGCCGTCGTCCACCGCCAGCGCCATCACCGGGCCGAGCAGTTCCATCAGCTGCGGATCGTCGGCGAGCCGGCTTTCCCACAGCGCGGCGCGCAGGTCGATGCCGCGGCTGAAGCCCTCGCACCAGCCGGCGGCGGAGAGCTGCGGGCCGGTCTCGGTGTCGATCTCGCCGAGGATGGGCTCGTAGGCGTCCACGTCGAGTTCGGCGCTGATCGAGTCGTTGAGCTTGGCCAGCAGTTCCAGCACGCGGTTGCCCTCGCGCTCGTTCGCGAACGGTTCGTGCAGCACCTCGGGCAGCCATTCGTCCGGCAGCACCTGCAGCGGACCGACCGCCAGCGCGCTGAGCAGGCCGTGCACGCCGTCCAGCAGCAGGCGGTCGTCGCCTTCCTGGACGTGGGCGCGCAGGTAGCGGTCCAGTTCGTCGAGCTCGTCGTCGGTGAGCGAGCTGGGCCAGTCGGTCTTGCTTGTATTCATTCAATATCCAGTTGCAGCGTCACCGGCGTGTGGTCGGAGGGGCGTTCCCAGCGCCGCGGTTCGCGATCGATCGCCGCGCCGACGGCGGCGGATTTCAGGGCCTCGCCGACGAGGATCAGGTCGATGCGCAAGCCCATGTTGCGCCGGAACGCACCCTGTCGGTAGTCCCACCAGCTGTAGTGGCCGCCGTCCGATTCGAACAGCCGGAAGCTGTCGTGCATGCCGAGATCGGTGATCGCCTTCAGCGCGGCGCGCTCGGGCGGCGAACACAGGATGTCCTCGCCCCAGGCGGCGGGATCGTGCACGTCGCGCGCGTCGGGCGCGATGTTGAAGTCGCCCAGCACCACCAGCTTCGGATGGCGCGCGATCTCGCCGGCGAGGAACTCGCGCACGCGTTCCAGCCAGTGCAGCTTGTAGGCGTATTTCTCGTCGCCCACCGCCTTGCCGTTGACCACGTAGAGGTCGACGATGCGCAGCCCGCCGACGCCGGCGGCGAGGATGCGCCGCTGCGGATCCTCCAGCCCGGGGATGTCGGTGACCACGTCGGCGAACTCGCCCAGCCCCTCGCGGGCGAGGATCGCCACGCCGTTGTAGGTCTTCTGCCCCGAATACACGCTGCGGTAGCCGGCCGCGGCCAGCTCCGCGGCGGGGAACTTCGCGTCCTCCAGCTTGGTTTCCTGCAGCGCCACGATGTCCGGGCTGGCGTCCGCCAGCCACTGCGTCAGCTGCGGCAGGCGCACCTTCAACGAGTTCACGTTCCAGGAGGCGATCTTCATGCGGATATTGTACGGGATGGCCGTGAACCGGCCGGGTGCGGGCTGCCGCCAGCTGAACCGCTGGCGACCGCAGCCGACGCCGCGACGCGTTTCCGTGTAAGCTCGTCCGGGCAAGGGCCGGGGAGGACCCGGATTCCCTGCTACATCCTGCGCTCGGTTGCACCCGCTCCCGGCCGCAAAATCATTCATGTTTCAAGGGTATGTGTCATGTCGGAACGTCAAAGCGGTACGGTCAAGTGGTTCAACGATGCCAAGGGCTTCGGCTTCATCACGCCGGAAAGCGGTGAAGACCTGTTCGTGCATTTCCGCGCGATCCAGGGCAACGGCTTCAAGTCGCTGCAGGAAGGCGAGCGTGTCACCTTCGTGGTCACCAAGGGCCCGAAGGGCCTGCAGGCCGAGGAAGTGCAGAAGGCCTGAGCCTGCTGCCTCCCGTTGCAAGAAAAAGCCCGCCGCATGGCGGGCTTTTTTTGTTGGAATGACGCAATGTTACTTGCCGGATTCATTTCACTGTGGCTGCGAAATACGCGATCCACCTCGGCCGCAAGGGCTGTTTAATTCTCTCTACTTCTGCCGCTCCCCAA
Organism: Rhodanobacter sp. C06; assembly: GCF_002001105.1. Lineage (GTDB taxonomy): Bacteria > Pseudomonadota > Gammaproteobacteria > Xanthomonadales > Rhodanobacteraceae > Rhodanobacter_A. Next base: position 8,822 of record NZ_MUNP01000012.1, read on the forward strand.
TAAACCACAAATTTCGATAGATCTCTATCTGTGATCGCCATCGCCTTGAAGATGTGTTGCGCCAAATCCGAGCGCTCGTATGCCTCAAAGGCAGGTAGATCATTTTGGAACGTTGCTAGCAACTGATTTAGTTGAGATGCGCCTCCATCAAACGTGCTCTCCAGTATTAAGTCGCTCGCCGCGTAGCGAGCTCGTTCCAACGCGGTTGCCCCGGGATCAAGGTGTATTGCAACAAGCGATTTATACTGGCGAGAAAGATGTGCGATTCGCATGTATTGTTTGCAAAGATCCATGGAGGCATTGCAATGAGCTTTAGCGTGACCGTCTGCATCGAAGGTATAAGAACTCGAATGTAACGCTCTATCCAAGCCCAACATGAACCGGGCATATCGCGCGCCAAGCTCGCTCGAGGCAAATTGATGCAGCTCCGTTACGTCCTCTACGGATAGCTGGGAAAGGATAGCCTGTTGATATGCTTCTTGTGCCTTATCCTGATCCCAAGCCGCTGCTATCTCGGGTGCATGCCGCTCCAAGTCTGAAAGAACCCGCCAGTACACGAGAGCCCATTTCTCATGTCGCGGCGACCAACCGGCCTGATTTCTCCCAAGCATCGCTGTTTCCGCTACTGCCATCGTGCGGATCTTATCGTCGAGGGATCGGTGGTCTCTATTAAAGTAGAGAGCATTTTGGAGTATCTCAACCACAGATTGCGGTTCAACAGGTGGAGTCACCTCTTGTGCGCACAGACCGAGAGCGAAGCATCCGAGTATCAGAGTAAAGGTGACATAGCCTATTTTCATAATTCCTTCCCACCGGTTCTCGGGTGACATTTGAGTAAAGCGGTGGCTAAGCTGTTCGCCATGAATTAGGGATGGTCTGATCAATCACCGCCTCATGCTCTCGGCGCGTATTTGAGCCAGCGGCAGGCAAGATGCTCCCGCCCGCGAGCCCCATTCCATGTTCTTCGTGCCGCCGCCAGCCTTTTCAGGCCACGGCGGACGCAGCAACCCTATCTCGGTTGCAGCAGTATCCCGCGCGCCATCCATAGGTTGACCAGCGCAAACAG
>NZ_MUNP01000018.1 GCF_002001105.1 Rhodanobacter sp. C06
ACATGAGCAACGGTGGGAGACGTGCGTCCGCAGGGCGGGAAAACGCGCCATGCGCCCACCATCACGACCGTCATGCATAGATCGCGGCTATCGAGAGTGGCGCGAGACGGTGCTTCTCAACAGCCTGTTAGTCCTACACAAATCGCGGGCACTGTCTGATGGGACAGGCTGATAGCATGAACCATGGCGATTTCGTCGTGCTCATTGTTGAGCGCGATCCGTTGTGTCGAAGGGGATGCAGTACTGCCAGTGACTGCGGATATCACAAGCAATCTGTCGTTTCCGAACAATTCGTTGGAACGTATCGCGTTCGAACGTATTCATTCGTGCATGGACCGGTTTGCAGGCTCACTTCATCTCAGCCAAATTGAGCGTTAATTTCACAACACATGGAGATAGGCGCAATGACTGGAAAGATATTATTTGTAATCGCTGCTGCGCTGGCTATAACGGGTTGCACTGCACTTGATCAAATGACTGGGCGCGGGGTCGTCACGCAACACACCTCGGACTTCGACAATGCGACTGTCATCGAGGCTTCGCCCAACAATATTGCCGATACGGACGGAATGTGGACCGACTCGACTGCACTGGGTGCCAGTTGGTCGAGCGCCGCACCAAACAGCGCCACGCTCACCATGGCCTTGATTGGCAGCAGTGGCACCGTGCCGTTCACGGGTATCCTTGCCTTTTATGTCAATACTGACGGCAAGATTACGCAGTACTCGGCCGGTCAGCCGCTCAACGCGGCTTCCGGAACGACGGGTCCGCACCGCTTGTACGCATCCAACGAGATCGTTATTCCCTACTCGGTGCTGCAACAGATGGTGGCTGCGAGTGATTGCCGGATTCGTATCCAAACCAGTGGGGGATACAGGAATTTTGATTTCACTCGAGACCATATGACCGGCGGCAAACCGGCTGCAATCCGTTCCATCAGGGATATGATGGCCAGGGTCGATGCTATCCGTAGTCAGAAGTGACCATCCTCCAACCAAACAGCGCCCCCGCCGAGCGAGTGGGCGCTGTTTGCTTTGAGCTCTGTGAACTGAGCTGTTGATTTCATTGGACAGAGTCTGAGGGCGTGGCTTGCCACGCCCGGATGGCGCGAAGTGGTGTTTTCGCACTGGAGCATCGACTCGCAAGACTTGGAACGCGAAGGTCGATGCCGGCCAGGTCATGCAGCGGGTGCTCACGTTGATGCTGTTGTGGCGTCATCCTGGTCCACGACAGCCACGTCAAGGTGCTGGTGGCTGTGCCATGCCCGGTCGACCAGACATGGAGCACGGGCGTATGGTGGATCCACTGCCATTCGTCCCCCGCGCCGCAAACCGTTGGACGGATTTCAGCGATTGACATGCACCATGCTCGCCGCCGCATAGCGCGCGCCCGCCACCGCTTCGGGCGGGAACACCGCGTCGATGGTGGCGAGATCATCGGGCGACAACACTACATCCAGCGCACCCAGGTTCTCGTCCAGCCGACTGCGCTTCTTCGTGCCCGGTATTGCCAGCACGTCCTCGCCCTGCGCCAGCACCCAGGCCAGTGCCAGTTGCGCGGGCGAGCAGCCCTTGTCGGCGGCGAGCGCCTTCACCTGGTCCACCAGCGCCAGGTTGCGCGCGAAGTTCGCGCCCTGGAAGCGCGGATTGGAACGGCGGTAATCGTCGGCGTCGAAGTCGTCGGGCGAGCGGATCGCGCCGGTGAGGAAGCCGCGGCCCAGCGGCGAGTAGGCGACGAAGGCGATACCCAGCCGGCGGCAGGCGTCGAGCACGCCGTTGTCCTCGGGGTCGCGCGTCCACAGCGAGTATTCACTCTGCAGCGCGGCGATGGGGTGCACCTTGCTCGCGCGTTCCAGCGTGACGGCGGAGGCCTCGGAGAGGCCCAGGTGGCGCACCTTGCCCGCGCGCACCAGTTCGGCCATCGCGCCCACGGTCTCCTCGATCGGCACGTTCGGGTCCACGCGGTGCTGGTAGTACAGGTCGATGGTCTCGATGCCCAGCCGCTTCAGGCTGCCCTCGCATGCGGCGCGCACGTAGTCGGGGCGGCCGTTGACGCCGCGCGCGGTGGGGTTGGCGGGGTCGCGCACGATGCCGAACTTGGTGGCGACGAAGGCCTCGTCGCGCCGGCCCTTGATCGCCTTGCCCACCAGCTCCTCGTTGACGTGCGGGCCGTACATGTCGGCGGTGTCGAGCAGGTTGAGGCCGCGATCCAGCGCGTGACGGATGGTGGCGATGGATTCGGCGTCGTCGCGGTGGCCGTAGAAATCGCTCATGCCCATGCAGCCGAGGCCAAGGGCGGAGACTTGCGGGCCGTTCGTTCCGAGTGTGCGGGTTTGCATGGCGGTGCTCCGTGGGGGAAGGGTGGGGGGAAGCCGGCACCATCCTGCGCCTTGGCCGTTGCGGGATAAATACCGAATAATCGCCAACACCATTCCATCTGGCACAACAATCCATGGATCGCCTGGACACCATGCGGCTGTACGCGCGGATCGTCGAGCTGGGCAGCTTCACCGCCGCCGCCAACGATCTCGACCTGCCGCGCGCCACGGTCACCAACGCCATCAAGCAACTGGAAGCGCGGCTGGGTGCGCAGCTGTTGCAGCGGACCACGCGCAGCCAGCGCGTCACCCGCGACGGCCAGGCGTATTACGCGCATTGCGTGCGCCTGCTCGCCGACCTCGACGAGGTGGAGGCCGATTTCCGCGAGGCCGCGGTGAAGCCGCAGGGCCGCCTGCGCATCGACCTGCCGGCCACGCTGGCGCGGCAGCTGGTGATCCCCGCGCTGCCGGAGTTCTGCGCGCGCTTCCCGCAGATCGAGCTGGACATCGGCACCAGCGACCGCTTCGTGGACCTGCTGCGCGAAGGCGTGGACTGCGTGCTGCGCGTGGGCGAGCTGCCGGACTCGGGGCTGGTGGGGCGGCGCGTGGCCACGCTCGCGCAAGTCACCGTGGCCAGCGCGGGTTACCTGCGCCGCCACGGCAGGCCCGCCACGCTGGCCGACTTGCAGCAAGGCCATCTCGCCGTGAACTGGGCTTCGCCCACCACGCGCCGGCCGGAGCCGTCGCTGGAGTTCATCGTCAACCGACGGCATCGCGCAGTGAGCCTGCCCGCGCGCATTACCGTCAGCGGCGTGGACGCGTACCTTGCCTGCTGCGAGGCGGGACTGGGCATCGCGCAGTTTCCGCGCTACCGCATCGCCGAGGCGCTGGCCCGTGGCACCTTGTGCGAACTGCTGCCCGCCCTGCCGCCGCCCGCGCTGCCGATGCACGTGCTGTACGCGTCGCAGCGGCAGCTGTCGGCACGGCTGCGCGTGTTCGTGGACTGGCTGGTGGAGTTGATGGAGCGGCAGGCCTGAGTCGCCGCAGCGTGGGTCGGGATTCATCCCGACTGCGTCGTGCGCAGAGGTGTCGGCCGAGATGTCGGGATGAATCCCGACCTACGACGTGCGCGGCAGCACCGGTCGCGGCGAGCAGGTGCCCATCGTCTCGCTGCTGAGCGGGGCGCCGGTCGCGAGCAGGGCGGCGCGCTGCTCGGCCAGCGGCAGGCGCAGCGTGCAGTCCTCGTAGCGGGCCAGCTTCTGCAGCACCGGCTGCGACTGCATCAGCGCCACCAGCGCGGCGGTGCGCGGCCAGCGCATGGCGTCGATCTCGTAGCGCACGAAGGATGCAGTGCGGAAATAGCTGGCGATGCTGAGGTCGGCGATCGACAGCGCGCCGAAGATGAAGCCGTCGTCCGGCAGCTGGGTTTCCAGGTAGTCGATCGCCACGGGTATCTCCACCTCCAGCGCCTGCGCCACCACTGCCTCGTCGGGCGGTTCGCAGTACACGCGGCGACGGATCGAGCGCTGGTAGAACAGCCGCCAGATCAACCCGTCGGCCAGCCGCGTGTCGGCATATTCCTCCAGCCAGCGCGCGCGGGCGCGGTCGGCGATGTCGCGCGGGTAGAGCGAGGGCGTGGGGTGCTTGTCTTCGAGGTACTGGCAGATCACCGAGGAATCGTTCAGCACCAGCCCATCGTCGATCAGCACCGGCACGCGCCGCAACGGACTCAGTCGCGCGAAGTCCGCGTTGCCCACGAACGGCGGCATCGGGTCGATCTCGTAGTCCAGCTCCTTGAGTTCGAGGCAGGCGAGCACCTTGCGCACATAGGGCGAGAGGTAGCTGCCGATCACCTTCAGACGAGACATCGCACCGCTCCGCCGGGCGTGATGGCCAAAGCGTGCGCGGGTCGGCGTGCCGGCGTCAATCGCCGGCGGGCAGCGCCGGCACCGCGGTCGGCGTGCCGTGGGCATCCAGCGCGATCATCACGAAGCGGCCGGTGGTGCAGACGCGGCGGTCGCCGCTGAGCGGGTCCTCGGCAGTCATCTCCACTTCCACCTGCATCGAGCTGCGGCCGGTGCCGGTGATGCGGGCCACCAGTTCCACCAGCTGGCCCTCGCGGACCGGTACGCGGAAGTTCACCTCCTCCGAACGTGCCGTCACCACGATCCGCCGCGCGTGACGGGAAGCCACGATGAAGGCGGCCTTGTCCATCCAGGCCAATGCCTGGCCGCCGAACAGCGTGCCGAGGTGGTTGGTGTGGTCGGGAAAGACCATTTCCAGCAGGCGGGCTTCGGGCGCGGTGTCAGCCATCAGTCAATCCGGGCGGGGGAGGGCCCGCCATTCTGCCGCAGACGCCGCTTGCCGCCGCCGATGTTGCGCCGCCAGATGACAGATTGTCGCAGGCATGGGTTAACTGGCCCCCAGCCGTACCGTCGGGGAACGGCAGCGGAGGTCAGGCTTCAAGGTCATGGCTCGCATCTACGCCGACAACGTGGTGTTCCTGATGCGCCCGGGTGAGGCGGCGCGGCGGCGTGTCGAGCGTGCGCCGGCACCGCGGACCCCGTCGCCCGAGAAGGCGGTTGCGCTTGGCCATCGAACCCCCACGGCGAGCGTGCCCGCCACGCAGGGGTACAGCCATACCCTGGCGCCCCGGCCGGCCATGCAGGGCGAAGCCCGACACCACGAGGAAGCGCCCATCCGTCGCGCCCCCTTGCGCTGGGTGCTGCTGCTGGCGGCGGTCTGCGTGTTGCCGATGGCGGCGCTCACCTGGCGGGCCGTGGCCCACCAGGCCTCGCAGCAGCACTACGCCACCGCCATCGGCGGCCAGCGCACGCTGCCGCTGGCCGGGGGCGGCTCGGCGCTGCTGGACACGGCGACATCGATCAGCGTGGCTGCCGATGCGCCGCGCGTGCTGGCGCTGGAGCGTGGTCGTGCGCAATTCGACCCCAGCGGGCGAACCCTTGCGGTGCATGCCGGCGACGGCGTCGTCCGCGCTGGGGCCGGCCGCTTCCAGCTGAGCCGGCAGGCGGGCGAGGTACGTGTCACCGCGCTGGCCGGCACCGTCGCGGTGCAGCTGCCGGCCAGCAATGAGCAAGTCACGCTGCAGCCCGGCCAGCAGGTCGACTACGGCTACGGCCGGCTCGGCGGCGTGCAGCCGGCGGACCTGGCCGCCGCGCGCGGCTGGCCCCGCGGCGAACTGGTGTTCCACCACCGCGGCCTCGCCGAGCTGGTGGCGGCGATGAACCGCTATTCGGACACCCGGCTGGTGTTCGGCGACGCGGCCTTGCGCAACCTGCCGATCAGCGGCGTGTTCGACGCGGGCGACCCGCTCGCCTTGGCGCAGGCGCTGCAACGCAGCCGCCTGCTGCGAGCGGTCCAGGTGGCGCCAGACGAGATCGTGCTGCAGCCCGCGGCACGCTGATCCCCTCCCCGGTCCAGCGTGCGGCGCATGTCGACGTGCGCCGACCTCAACTTCTGGCAGGGGTGCCGAAGGTCATGGCGCGCTAGCATCGGGCGTTCGCGCGACGGCGCGAAGCTCGCCACACCAGAACACCCGCATTCCGAAGGGGACACCACGATGCATTCGACGATCGGCAAGACACGCCTGGCCGGCGCGCTGGCAGCAGGGCTGCTGGTGTGCGCCACCGGCGCGATGGCGCAGGGACGCACGCTCACCGCACAGGACTACGCGCAAGCGGAACGCTTCATGTCCTACAACACCGCGCCGCTGGTCGACCATGACGTGCAGCGGGTGAAGTGGCTGGACGATAACCACTTCTGGTACATCGACCACGACGCCAGCGGCGACCATGCGATGACCATGGACACCACTACCGGCAACGCCGCGCCGGCCTTCGACCAGGCCAAGCTGGCCGCCGCGCTGGGCAAGGTCACCGGCAAGCCGGTGGCGGCGGGCAAGGTGCCAGCCCGCGGTTTCGACTTCAGCGTGCAGAAGGACGGCCGTTACGACATCGACCTGATGGGCAAGCACTACATCTGCGACCTCGGCGGCGCCGGCGAGTGCACCGCCAAGGCCGCGGCGAAGACCGGCAACGAGCCCGGCATCGTCTCGCCCGACAAGACGAAAGAAGCCTTCATCCGCGACTGGAACCTGTGGGTGCGCGACCTCGCCACCGGCAAGGAGACCCAGCTCACCACGGACGGCGCGAAGGACTTCGGCTACGCCACCGACAACGCCGGCTGGATCCACACCGACCGCGCCGTGCTGAACTGGTCGCCCGACTCGAAGAGGATCGCCACCTACCAGCAGGACCAGCGCGGCGTGGGCGAGATGTACACCGTGAAGACCCAGGTCGGCCACCCCGTGCTCGACGCGTGGAAGTACCCGCTGCCGGGCGACCAGAAGGTGTTCATGATCGAGCCGGTGGTGATCGACGTGGCCACGCGCAAGGTGGTGCGCCTGAAGATCGATCCGCAGCAGCGCCTGTCCAGCCTGTGCGACGACATCAGCTGCAGCAGCGACGGCCACTGGGACGACCTCAAGTGGGCGCCGGACAGCAAGACCTTCGCGATGGTCAACAGCTCGCGCGACCGCAAGCAGGTCTGGTACCGCATCGCCAACGTCGACACCGGCGCGGTGCGCACCGCCTTCGACGAGCAGGTGGCGACCTATTACGAGAGCGGCCACGGCGAGGTGAACTGGCAGTACCTGCCCAAGGTCAACGAGGCCGTCTGGCCGTCCGAACGCAACGACTGGAACAACCTTTATCTCTACAGTCTGAAGACCGGCAAGACGCTCCATCCGATCACCAGCGGCGACGGCAACGTCACCGAGGTGCTGCATCTGGATCGCCACGCGCGCGAACTGTGGTTCGTGGGCGTGGGCAAGGTACCCGGCGTGAACCCGTACTACCGGCAGTTCTGGAAGGTGGGCCTGGACGGCGGCAAGCCGGTGCTGCTCACGCCGGAAGACGCCGACCACAGCATCAGCATGTCGCCGGACGGCAAGACCTTCGTCGACAGCTGGTCCACGCCCACCACGCCGCCGGTGACCGTGCTGCGTTCCAGCGCGAACGGCCACATCATCGCCACCATCGCGAAGGCCGACATCACGCGCCTCAAGGCGGCCGGCTGGGTGCCGCCGATCCCGTTCACGGTGAAGGCGCGCGACGGCAAGACGGATCTCTACGGCATCATGTTCAAGCCGTCCAACTTCGATCCCAACAAGAAATACCCGGTCATCGACTATGTCTATCCGGGTCCGCAGACCGGCTCGGTGCGCGGCCGCAGCTTCCTGCCCTCGCGCGGCGACAACCAGGCGCTGGCGGAACTGGGCTTCATCGTGGTCGCGCTCGACGGCATGGGCACGCCGTGGCGCTCGGCCAGCTTCCACCACACCTGGTACGGCGACATGGGCGACAACACGCTGCCCGACCAGGTCAAGGGCATCCAGGAGCTGGCGCAGCGTTATCCGTGGATCGACATCAACCGCGTCGGCATCTGGGGCCACTCCGGCGGCGGCAACACCACCGCCGACGCGATGTTCCGCTACCCCGACTTCTTCAAGGTCGGCTGGGCCGAAAGCGGCAACCACGACAACCGCAACTACGAGAACGACTGGGGCGAGAAGTACCAGGGCCTGCTGGTGACCAACAAGGACGGCACCACCAACTACGACAACCAAGCCAACCAGGACATGGCCAAGCACCTCAAGGGCCGCCTGATGCTGGTGCACGGCACGATCGACGACAACGTGCCGGTGGGCGAGACCTACCTGGTGGCCGAGGCGCTGATCAGGGCGAACAAGGATTTCGACATGTTGATCATCCCCAACGTGCACCACGGCTACGCGGCTTCCACGCCATACGCCACGCGCCGCCGCTGGGACTACTTCGTGCACTACCTCGCCGGCAACACGCCGCCGAAGCAGTACGAGTTGAAGAAGTGGCCGTGGTTCTGAGGGTCTGAATCTCGCGGTCTCGCTTCGCATGGGCGAGGCCACGAGATGACAACGGCAGGAGCAAATGAAAACCGGCGGATGGCTCCGCCGGTTTTTTTGTGGAAGTCCGTTGGATTGAGGCGTTGCTCAGCGCTTGCCCACCGGCTGCGCCACGCCCCTGGCCCGCGCTTCGTCCAGCAACTGCTCGATCTGCTGCTCGGCTTTCGTCGACGCCGCGCGTTGTCGCTCGCCCAGCGCCTGCTGTTGCTTGCCGAGTGCTTCCTGCTGCTGGTCCAGGGCCGCTTGTCGTTCGCCCAATGCCGACTGCTGCTTGTCGAAGGCGGTTTGCTGCGCTTGCAGGGCCTCTCGTTCGACATCGAGCTTGGCGGATTCGGCCGCGATCGCCTTGCGGGTGGCGGCCGTGGCCTGGTCGCCGCTGGTTCGGCTGTCCAGCTCGGCGATGCGGTTGGCCAGCGACGCTTGCTGCGCTGCCAGCGCGGCCGTGCGCGCGCCGAACTCGCCCTGCTGGCCGCCGAGGCCGCCTTGCTGCGCGCCCAGCCGGCCCTGTTGCGCGCCCAGTGCGCCTTGTTGCCTGCCCAGCTCGCCTTGTTCCTTGCCGAGCGCGGTCACGGGGGCATAGATGGCCTCCGCACGCTGGATGTAGCTGCGGTCACGGATCACCCAGGACTGGTCGCCGTGGCGGAACCACAGCAGCGGTTCGCCCTGCTTGCGCAGCTGCCGCACGGTGGCGAGGTCGCCGTCGGTGCCGTTGATCGTGGCCGAGTCGCCGTCGAGCAGGGCGAAGGCGCGGCCGGTGTCGTCGTGCGTGCTGATGAACATGTGATGGGCCGCGAAGCCGGACGGCGGCGGCACAGGCGGCGGCGGCGGGACGGGAGGTGCAGGCGGCGGTGGCGCCATGCCGGGCATCGGCGGCGGAGGTGGTGGCGGTG
>NZ_MUNP01000033.1 GCF_002001105.1 Rhodanobacter sp. C06
GGCCGAACACCAGCACCTCCACGCTGCGGTCGGAGGCCTCGCTGTCGCTGCCGGCGGTGCGGTCGAGAATCTCCTGCCGGCTGAATGCGCGGCCGCGATGGCGAAGCAGCAGGCCCAGCACCGCGAATTCACGCGGGGTGAGCGCCAGCGGCTGGCCGGCCACGCTCACGCTGTGCGAGCGTGGGTCCCAGGACAGCGCGCCGTGGCTCAGCACGGTGGGCTGGGCTTGCTGCGGGCGCCGCGCCAGTGCGTGCAGGCGGGCCACCAGTTCGTCGAAGGAGAAGGGCTTGACCAGGTAATCGTCGGCGCCGGCGTTCAGCGCCTCGATGCGGTCGGGCACCTGGTCGCGGGCGGACAGCACCAGCACGCGCGGCCGGCGCCCGCCCGCGGGCAGGCTGCGCAGCACGCCGATGCCGTCCAGCCGCGGCAGCATCAGGTCCAGTACCACCAGTTCGTAGTCGTAACTGGCCAGGAAGCCACAGGCCTCCACGCCGTCGCCGGCCGCGTCCACGGTGAAGCCGGCGCCCTCGAGGCCGTGGCGCAGGGTCTGGCGCAAGCGTTCGGAATCCTCCACCAGCAGCAATTTCATGCTGTTTCCCTTGTCGAAGCCATGGGCGAGCCTGCCTATTGTGGCTGGAGCGGCTTAGCAAAACATTCGTCTTTGCGCACCGTGCACCGCGCATCGACAGTCGGCGCGGGCAACCGCTATAAAGATCGTCTATTCGGGGAGTGGACCGTGAGTGAAGAAATCCTGATCAACGTGACCCCGCGCGAGACGAGGGTGGGCGTGGTCGAGAACGGCATGTTGCAGGAAGTGCATGTCGAGCGCGCGTCGAAGCGCGGCTACGTGGGCAACATCTACAAGGGCCGGGTGCAGCGGGTGATGCCGGGCATGCAGGCCGCGTTCGTGGAGATCGGGCTGGGTCGCGCGGCCTTCCTGCACGCCTCGGACATCGTGCGCCCGCCCGTCGCCGAGGGTGCGGAACCGGCTGCCCATGGCAACGGCAACGGCCACACGCCGTCGATCAGCGAACTGGTGCACGAGGGCCAGGAGATCATCGTGCAGGTGGTGAAGGACCCGATCGGCAGCAAGGGCGCGCGGCTGTCCGCGCACTTGTCGATCCCCTCGCGCTACCTGGTGCTGCTGCCGCATGCGCACACCCTGGGCATCTCGGCGCGCATCGAGGACGAGGCCGAGCGCGCGCGCCTGCGCGAGGTGATGGGCAGCCTGGTCGGCGAGAACCCGCTGGGCTACATCGTGCGCACCAACGCGGAGGGGCAGAGTGCCGAGTCGCTGGCCTTCGACGTGACCTACCTGGGCAAGGTCTGGCGTGTGGTGCAGGAGAACATGGTCAAATCCAAGGTGGGCGAGCGCGTGTACGAGGAGCTCTCGCTGCCGCTGCGCAGCCTGCGCGACATGCTCACCGACGACATCGAGAAGGTGCGCGTGGATTCGCGCGAGACCTTCGAGAAGGTGGTGAAGTTCGTGCACAAGTTCATGCCCAGCCTGGACGACCGGGTGGAGCATTACGACGGCGAGCGACCGATCTTCGACCTGTACAGCGTGGAGGACGAGATCCAGCACGCGCTGAAGAAGGAGGTGCCGCTGAAGTCGGGCGGCTATCTCGTGGTCGACCAGACCGAGGCGATGACCACGATCGACGTGAATACCGGCGCCTACCTCGGCACGCGCAACCTGGAGGAAACCGTCTACCGCACCAACCTGGAGGCGGCGCAGGCGGCGGCACGGCAGCTCAGGCTGCGCAACCTCGGCGGCATCATCATCATCGACTTCATCGACATGATCGACGAGGAGCACAAGCGCCAGGTGCTGCGCATGCTGGCCAAGGGGCTGGCGCGCGATCACGCCAAGACCACGGTGTACCCGATGTCCTCGCTGGGGCTGGTCGAGATGACCCGCAAGCGCACCACCGAGAGCCTGGAGCGCCAGCTGTGCGAACCCTGCCCGGCTTGCGCGGGGCGCGGCACGGTGAAGACCGCCGAGACGGTGACCTACGAGATCTTCCGCGAGATCACCCGCGCGGTGCGCCAGTTCAACGCCGAGAAGCTGCTGGTGATGGCCAGCCCCGCAGTGGTCGGCCGCATCCTCGAAGAGGAGTCCGCGGCGGTGGCCGAACTGGAGGAGTTCATCTCCAAAAGCATACGCTTCCAGGCCGAGGAACATTATTCGCAGGAACAGTTTGATGTGGTGCTGCTGTAAGCGCCGGTCCGCGTGGCTGGTTGTTTGCCCGTCGCTCCCGCGCAAGCGGGAGTCCGGTGCTTTTGCGCTTGATGACCTGCAGGCGCTGTCTGCCTGCTTGTGCGGGCACGATGTCGTGAAGGGCGTGGATGCCTTCGACGGCGCGGCCTGCCGTCGATGAACGCGGGTTGGCTGCGTCGGCTGCACCTTTGCGCACGCGCGCTGGGCTGGGTCGCCGGCATCGCCGTGATCGCGCTGGCCGTGCTGATGGCGCTGGCACAGCTGCTGCTGCCAATGTTGGCGCGGCATCCGGAATGGGTGGCGCGCGAGCTTTCCGCGAAGCTGCAGCGCCCGGTGAGCTTCGCCTCGCTGCAGGGCAAGTGGACCGGCTCCGGCCCGCTGTTCGTGCTGCGCGACGTCACCGTGGGCGTGCCGCCGGGCGGCCGGGGTACGCCGATCGAGATACCCGAGTCCGAGCTGCGGCTGGACTTCGGTGGTTGGCTGCCGTCGCGGCATCTGGTGAACCTGCGCACGCGCGGCCTGCAGCTGGACCTGAGCCGTGACGCGGACGGCAGCTGGCATATCAATGGCCTCGGCACCGGGGGCGGCGGCGAGCAGCAGCCCGGCTTCGGCCAGTTGTCGGTGGCGCTGTGGCTGGACAACCTGCAGCTGAACATCACCGACGCGGCCAGCGGCAAGCATTACAGCCTGATCGCCGACCAGTTGCGCCTGAGCCGGCAGGGCAGCCATATCCGCGTGGGCGCGCTGCTGCGCCGCGAAGGCGCACCGGGCGAGCTGCGCGGCGCGGGGCGCTTCCGCGACGACGGCAGCAGCGGGCGGCTGTGGCTGTCCGGGCAGAACCTCGACCTGGGCGCCCTGCTCGCCGGCGTGGACCTGGGCGGCTACGCCGTGCAGGCCGGTCACGGCAACGTGGCCGCGTGGCTGGACTGGAAGCAGGGCAAGGTAGTGCGCAATTTCACCCGCCTCGACCTCGACGGCCTGCGCATCGCCGGCGCGAACGGTCGGGTCGAAGTGCCCGCGCTGCGCGGCGAGGCCGAACTGAGCCGCAGCGCCGACGGTTACGAGCTGCGCTGGGCCGGTGACGACCAGGGCGCGCTGGCGGTCTGGCTGCACCATCCCGGCACGCCGCAACTGGCCGTGCAGGCGGCGGCGCGCAACCTGCAACTGGCACCGCTGCTGCCGTGGCTGGGCCTCGCGCCCAAGCTGCCGCCCGCGCTGGCGACGTGGCTGGGTGCGGGTCATCCGCACGGCAAGCTGGACGACGTGGCGCTGGCCTGGACCCAGGCTGGCGGACTGCAGCGACTGGCCGCCACTTTCAGCGACCTCGGCATCGATCCGGCCGGCGCGCTGCCCGGCGTGGACGGCCTCAAGGGCACGTTGCGCGGCGATGGCGAGGCGGTGTCGCTGGAACTGCCCGTGCAGGCGGCCACGGTGCGCGCGACGCACAGCTTCCGCCAGCCGTTCGTGATGTCGAAGCTGGGTGGCACGCTGGCGTTCTGGCACGCGGACGGCGACTGGCACCTGGGGCTGGATCCACTGGATTTCGAGGGCCAAGGCTACGGCGGCCAGTTGCGCGGCGAGATCGCCCTGCACGACGCCGGCGGCTCGCCGTTCCTGGACCTGTACGCCGCGCTGGGCCACGGCGACGTCACCGCCGCCAAGCTGTTCTGGCCGATCGATGCGATGCCGCCGCCCACCGTGGCATGGCTGGACCGCGCGCTGGTGAGCGGCAACATCGACCACGGCGAGGTGCTGGTGCGCGGCGACCTCAAGGACTGGCCGTTCCAGCACAACGAGGGCCGCTTCGAGGCGCACGCCGAGATCAGCAACCTCACGTTCCGCTACTCGCCCGACTGGCCCGAGGCCACCGGCATCCATGCCATCGCCAGCTTCATCAACAGCGGCATGCTGGTGCAGGCGGACGGCGGTTCCTCGCTGGGCGTGAAGGCGGACAAGGTGGTGGCGCTGATTCCCCAGTTCGCCGACGGCACGCTGGACCTCAACGTCGACGGCAGCGGCAGCAACGCCAGTCTGCTCGGCTTCGTGCTGAAGAGCCCCATCGCGAGCAAGCAGGCGGACCTGTTATCCAAGCTGAAACTGGGCGGCAGCAGCAGCTTCGGCTTCCATCTCTCGCTGCCGCTGGGCGCGGCGGAGAATTTCACCCTCACCGGCAATGCGCAACTGAGCAACATGGACGTGAGCGAACCGGACTGGAACCTCAAGCTGGACCAGCTCAGCGGCCCGGCCACGTTCGACGGCCACGGCTTCCACGCCGGCCCGCTGATCGGCAGCGCCCACCGCCAGCCGTCCACGCTGGACCTGGCGATCGCCGGCGCCACCGGTGATCCGGCCACCGTGCTGGCGGCCAGACTCAGCGGCAGCTACAGCTTCGCCGACCTCACCGAGGGAATCCCCACGCTGGACTGGCTCGATCCGCTGGGCAGCGGGCGCAGCCCCTTCGACATCGGCTTCAGCCTCACCGAGCCGGCGAACGGCGGCGCCTTGGTGCAGACGCTGACCCTGGATTCCACCCTGGCCGGCATGGCGCTGGACGTGCCGGTGCCGCTGAAGAAGTCCGCCGCCGAGACCTTGCCGCTGCACCTGGTGCTGACCCTGCCGTTGCAAGGCGCCGACCTCAAGCTGGCGCTGGGCGAACAGGCGCGCGGCCACCTGCGCCTGGCCGACGGCAGCAAGCCGCTGGCCGGCACGCTGGCGTTCGGTACGCAGATGCCCGTGGAACTGCCCGCGCAGGGGCTGCGGATCCGCGGCCATGCGGCGAAGCTGGACGTCACCGGCTGGGTGCAGCAGGCGGTCGCGCTGGCCGCGGGCAGCAACGGTGCCGCCGGCGACACCGGCGGCGGTCCGTCGCTGGAAAGCGTGGACGTGGGCACCGACCACGCCGAATGGTTCGGCCGTCCGCTGGGCGCGATGACCCTGCAGGCCACACCCGAGGTCGACCATCTGCAGGTGGAGGTGAACGGCCCCGCGATGGCCGGCCGCTTCAGTGTGCCGAGCAAGGAGCTGGACAAGCGCGGCATCACCGTACGTCTGCAACACCTGCACTGGCCGGGCAATCCACCCGCGCCCAGCGGCAAGGTGGCTGCCAGCCAGCCCGAGGAAAATCCCGCCAACACCGGCATCAATCCCGCCGCGTTGCCGCCGTTCCACCTGTGGGTGGGCGACCTGAGCTTCGGCGACGCGAAGCTGGGCGAGGCGCGGCTGGAGACGTGGCCCACCGCGCAGGGCATGCACATCGACCAATTGCGCGCGCTGTCGTCCAGCGTGCAGGTCACCGGCAGCGGCGACTGGAACGGCACGCCCACCGACAGCCACACCCGCATGCACATCGGCTTCGCCGCCGACGACCTCGGCAAGATGCTCACCGCGTTCGGCTACACGGGCCTCGTCAACGGCGGCAAAACCGAGGACCAACTCGATGCCAGCTGGCCCGGTGCGCCGTCCGCTTTCAGCCTCGTCAACGCCACCGGCACGCTGGGCATCCACGTCAACGACGGCCGCATCCCCGAGGTGGGGCCGGGCGTGGGTCGCTTGTTCGGCCTGGTCTCGCTGGCCGAGCTGCCGCGCCGCCTGACGCTGGATTTCGGCGACGTGTTCGGCAAGGGCCTGGGCTTCGACTCGATCACCGGCGAGTTCCGCCTCGCCGACGGCAGCGCCACCACGAACAACCTGGTCATCAAGGGCCCGGCCGCGCAGATCAGCATCACCGGCCGCACCGGCCTGCGCGCCAAGGACTACGACCAGTACGTGCTGGTCGTCCCGCACATCGGCAACAGCCTGCCGGTGATCGGTGCGGTGGTCGGTGGCCCGGTCGGCGCCGCCGCCGGCCTCGCCGTGCAGGGTCTGCTGGGCCACGGCCTCAACAAGACCGTCGGCGCGCGCTACCACGTCACCGGCAGCTGGGACAAACCGGTGATGACCCTGGTCGAGAAGCATGGATTGCCGGCTGCCGCACCTGCCGCCACCCAGCCGCCGCTGCTGCCCGCTGCGCCGTCTTCCAGTTCCGTCATCACGATGCCACTGCGCGACAGCCTGCAGGCGTTGCCGGCGGCGGCGTCATCGACGGGACGCTGATGCGGCTTTGATTTCGCGCGCCGCGCCCCCATTCTTTACCCACCCTTATCGCATCGACCAAAGACCCCCATGGATTCCCCGATCGCCCAGGCCCAGAGCCGGCTGCTGACCCCCGGCGGACTCGCCACCGGCGACCTCGAGCGCGTGTTCGCGCAGCTGATGGGGCCGTCCATCGACGCCGCCGACCTGTATTTCCAGCACTCGCGCAGCGAGTCGTGGACGCTGGAAGAGGGCATCGTCAAGGACGGCAGCCACTCCATCGAGCAAGGCGTGGGCGTGCGCGCGATCTCCGGCGAGAAGACCGGCTTCGCCTATTCCGACGAGATCGTGCTGCCGCAGCTGTTGGACGCCTCGAAGGCCGCGCGTGCGATCGCGCAAGATGGCCGCGGCGCGGGCCAGCCGCTGGCATTGGCCGGCGGTCGCGCGCTCTATCCTGCGATCGACCCGGTGGAAAGCCTGCCCAATCCCGACAAGATCGCCCTGCTGCGCGAGGTGGACGCCTACGCGCGCTCGCGCGACCCGCGCATCACCCAGGTCATCGTGAGCATGGCCGCCACCATCGACACCGTGCTGATCGCCGCTTCCGATGGCACGCTGGCGGCCGACGTGCGCCCGCTGGTGCGGCTCAACGTGCAGGTGATCGCCGAGGCGAACGGTCGCCGCGAGCAGGGCTATGCGGGCGGCGGCGGCCGCTACGGTTACCGCGAACTGATCGAGAACGGCCGTGCGCTGGCCTTCGCCGACGAGGCGTTGCGCCAAGCGCTGGTGAACCTCGACTCCGTCGACGCGCCCGCCGGCCAGATGACCGTGGTGCTGGGCCCCGGCTGGCCCGGCGTGCTGCTGCACGAGGCGATCGGCCACGGCCTGGAGGGCGACTTCAATCGCAAGGGCAGCTCCGCCTTCGCCGGCCGGCTTGGCCAGCGCGTGGCTGCGCCCGGCGTCACCGTGGTGGACGATGGCACGCTGCCCGGCCGCCGCGGCTCGCTCAGCGTGGACGACGAAGGCACACCGACCAACTGCACCGTGCTGATCGAGGACGGCATCCTCAAGGGCTACATGCAGGACAAGCTCAACGCCCGCCTGATGGGCATGGCGCCCACCGGCAACGGCCGCCGCGAATCCTTCACCGCGCTGCCGATGCCGCGCATGACCAACACCTACATGCGCAGCGGCAACCACGACCCCGAGGAAATCATCCGCTCGGTGAAGAAGGGCTTGTACGCGCCCAACTTCGGCGGCGGCCAGGTCGACATCACCAACGGCAAGTTCGTGTTCTCCGCCAGCGAGGCCTACCTGATCGAGGACGGCAAGATCACCGCACCGGTGAAGGGCGCCACGCTGATTGGTTCGGGTCCCGACGTGCTCACCCGCGTCTCCATGATCGGCAACGACATGAAGCTCGACGAGGGTGTGGGTATCTGCGGCAAGGACGGCCAGAGCGTGCCTGTGGGTGTGGGCCAGCCCACGCTGAAGATCGACGCGATGACGGTGGGTGGCACGGCTGCGTAACGTTGTCCCTTCGCCTCTCCTGCTTGCGGGAGAGGTTCTCCGCAGGGCTAGGGAAACTCTGATTTTGCCCCGTGGTCGAAGCTCGACCTGAGGACGGATGTTACGCGATGACGCCGAAGCAGATGAGCCTGTCGATGGAGCACGACGCCGGTTTCGAACGGCACCGCAAGGCGACG
>NZ_MUNP01000023.1 GCF_002001105.1 Rhodanobacter sp. C06
CGGCTGGAAACTCGCCAACGGGGATGCTTCACACGCCCCGGTGGCGCGACCCGTCCAAAGGCAAACGCCCTCACCGGTATCGGTGAGGGCGTTTGAGGGATAAAGCCCCTGGCGGTGACCTACTCTTGCATGCGAGATGCACACTACCATCGGCGCGGCTGCGTTTCACTTCCGAGTTCGGGATGGGATCGGGTGGGACCACAGCGCTATGGCCGCCAGGGAAGGGGTTGAAGCAGCGCAAGGTGCGCCCGCTTCAAGGTTTGGAAGGCCTTTTTGAAGAGTTCGCCACGGGTGGCGGGTTTTGCTCTTCGCGAAAAGGACTTCGCGATAAATCAAAGGCAAACGAGTGACAAGCGTCCGGGTTGAATACCGGGAAACGTGGTGAAGGCCACTTGGGGTTATATGGTCAAGCCGCACGGCTCATTAGTACGCGTAAGCTCAATGCATTGCTGCACGTCCACATCGCGCCTATCAACCACCTGGTCTTGATGGTGCCTTAAGGAGAGTCAAGCTCTCGGGAGATCTCATCTTGGGGCGCGCTTCCCGCTTAGATGCTTTCAGCGGTTATCGCTTCCGTTCATAGCTACCGGGCAATGCCTCTGGCGAGACAACCCGAACACCAGCGGAACGTCCACTCCGGTCCTCTCGTACTAGGAGCAGCCCCCCTCAAATCTCCAACGCCCACGACAGATAGGGACCGAACTGTCTCACGACGTTCTGAACCCAGCTCGCGTACCACTTTAAATGGCGAACAGCCATACCCTTGGGACCGGCTACAGCCCCAGGATGTGATGAGCCGACATCGAGGTGCCAAACACCGCCGTCGATATGAACTCTTGGGCGGTATCAGCCTGTTATCCCCGGAGTACCTTTTATCCGTTGAGCGATGGCCCTTCCATACAGAACCACCGGATCACTATGACCTACTTTCGTACCTGCTTGATCCGTCGATCTCGCAGTCAAGCACGCTTATGCCATTGCACACAGTGCGCGATGTCCGACCGCGCTGAGCGTACCTTCGTACTCCTCCGTTACTCTTTGGGAGGAGACCGCCCCAGTCAAACTACCCACCATACACGGTCCCTGACCCGGATTACGGGCCGAGGTTAGAACGTCAAGCACTTCAGGGTGGTATTTCAAGGATGGCTCCACCGAAACTGGCGTCTCGGTTTCGTAGCCTCCCACCTATCCTACACAGAAGAACTCAACGTTCAGTGTAAAGCTATAGTAAAGGTTCACGGGGTCTTTCCGTCTTGCCGCGGGAACGCTGCATCTTCACAGCGATTTCAATTTCACTGAGTCTCGGGTGGAGACAGCGCCGCTGTCGTTACGCCATTCGTGCAGGTCGGAACTTACCCGACAAGGAATTTCGCTACCTTAGGACCGTTATAGTTACGGCCGCCGTTTACTGGGGCTTCGATCAAGAGCTTCGCCTTGCGGCTGACCCCATCAATTAACCTTCCAGCACCGGGCAGGCGTCACACCCTATACGTCCACTTTCGTGTTTGCAGAGTGCTGTGTTTTTGATAAACAGTCGCAGCGGCCAGGTTACTGCGACCCGCTGGTGCTCAGTCACGCATGTGACCACACCGGCGGGCGCACCTTCTCCCGAAGTTACGGTGCCATTTTGCCTAGTTCCTTCACCCGAGTTCTCTCAAGCGCCTTGGGATTCTCACCCTGCCTACCAGTGTCGGTTTACGGTACGGTTTGCTGTAGCTGAAGCTTAGTGGCTTTTCCTGGAAGCGTGGTATCAGTCACTTCGCCCAAAAGGGCTCGTCTCGGTGCTCGGCATAAAGCATCCCGGATTTGCCTAAGATGCATGCCTACTGCCTTTCCCCGGGACAACCAACGCCCGGTAGACCTAACCTTCTCCGTCCCCACATCGCACTACAGTCAAGTGCTGGAATATTAACCAGCTTCCCATCGACTACGCATTTCTGCCTCGCCTTAGGGGCCGACTCACCCTGCGCCGATGAACGTTGCGCGAGGAAACCTTGGGCTTTCGGCGTGCGGGCTTTTCACCCGCATTATCGTTACTCATGTCAGCATTCGCACTTCCGATACCTCCAGCGGACTTTACAATCCACCTTCACAGGCTTACGGAACGCTCCTCTACCGCGCACATTGCTGTGCACCCCGAGCTTCGGTGTCTAGCTTAGCCCCGTTAAATCTTCCGCGCAGACCGACTCGACCAGTGAGCTATTACGCTTTCTTTAAAGGATGGCTGCTTCTAAGCCAACCTCCTGGCTGTCTATGCCTTTCCACATCGTTTTCCACTTAGCTAGAACTTGGGGACCTTAGCTGCGGGTCTGGGTTGTTTCCCTTTTCACGACGGACGTTAGCACCCGCCGTGTGTCTCCCGGATAGTCTGTCCTGGTATTCGGAGTTTGCCATGGTTTGCTAAGTCGCGATGACCCGCTAGCCATAACAGTGCTCTACCCCCAGGAAGATTCGTCCGAGGCGCTACCTAAATAGCTTTCGAGGAGAACCAGCTATCTCCGAGTTTGTTTAGCCTTTCACTCCTATCCACAGCTCATCCCCATCTATTGCAACAGATGTGGGTTCGGTCCTCCAGTGCGTGTTACCGCACCTTCAACCTGGCCATGGATAGATCACTCGGTTTCGGGTCTACTGCCAGAGACTATGCGCCCTATTCAGACTCGGTTTCCCTTCGCCTCCCCTATACGGTTAAGCTTGCCACTGACAGTAAGTCGCTGACCCATTATACAAAAGGTACGCAGTCACCCTTGCGGGCTTCCACTGCTTGTACGTATACGGTTTCAGGGTCTATTTCACTCCCCTCTCCGGGGTTCTTTTCGCCTTTCCCTCACGGTACTTGTTCGCTATCGGTCAGTCAGGAGTATTTAGCCTTGGAGGATGGTCCCCCCATGTTCAGACAGGGTTTCTCGTGCCCCGCCCTACTCAATTTCATGCACGGTGCCCTTTCGTCTACCGGGCTATCACCGTCTGCGGCGGGCCTTTCCAGACCCTTCGACTAAAACACTGTGCACTTTTGGGCTAGTCCCCGTTCGCTCGTCGCTACTGAGGGAATCTCGGTTGATTTCTTTTCCTCCGGGTACTTAGATATTTCAGTTCCCCGGGTTCGCCTCGTACGGCTATGTATTCACCGCACGATACCTCTTGCGAGGTGGGTTTCCCCATTCGGACATTGCCGGATCAAAGCTTGTTGCCAGCTCCCCGACACTTTTCGCAGGCTGCCACGTCCTTCATCGCCTCTGACTGCCAAGGCATCCACCGTATACGCTTGGTCGCTTGACCATATAACCCCAAGTCGCCTCAGGGCCATACTTTCAAACCACCTGTTCGTGCCTCAACACGTGTCTCGGTTCGGTTCGAACCAAGACGCTTGTCACTCGTTTGCCAGTTTTCAAAGAACACAAGAACGGCCTCAACGCCGCCTCGCTTCAAATCTTTCAGTGTGCTGTGAATTCACGTCGTCAGTTGGTGGAGCCAGTCGGGATCGAACCGACGACCCCCTGCTTGCAAAGCAGGTGCTCTCCCAGCTGAGCTATGGCCCCGTGCCTTGTGCTGCCGGCACCGCCGAGGCGGTCGCCAGGGTGGTGGGTCTGGGAGGACTCGAACCACCGGCCTCACCCTTATCAGGGGTGCGCTCTAACCACCTGAGCTACAGACCCGGAAGCTTGTCAGGGACGCTACGTGAATACAGGTGTCTTGTGTGGACGTCTTGCGCGACGAGTCGCGCTGTCGTTCTCGAAAGGAGGTGATCCAGCCGCACCTTCCGATACGGCTACCTTGTTACGACTTCACCCCAGTCATGAACCACTCCGTGGTCGTCGTCCCCCTTGCGGTTAGACTAACGGCTTCTGGAGCAACTCACTCCCATGGTGTGACGGGCGGTGTGTACAAGGCCCGGGAACGTATTCACCGCGGCATAGCTGATCCGCGATTACTAGCGATTCCGACTTCACGAAGTCGAGTTGCAGACTTCGATCCGGACTGGGATCGGCTTTCTGGGATTGGCTCCACCTCGCGGTATTGCAACCCTCTGTACCGACCATTGTAGTACGTGTGTAGCCCTGGCCGTAAGGGCCATGAGGACTTGACGTCATCCCCACCTTCCTCCGGTTTGTCACCGGCAGTCTCCTTAGAGTTCCCACCTTTACGTGCTGGCAACTAAGGACAAGGGTTGCGCTCGTTGCGGGACTTAACCCAACATCTCACGACACGAGCTGACGACAGCCATGCAGCACCTGTGTTCCGATTCCCGAAGGCACTCCCGCATCTCTGCAGGATTCCGGACATGTCAAGGCCAGGTAAGGTTCTTCGCGTTGCATCGAATTAAACCACATACTCCACCGCTTGTGCGGGCCCCCGTCAATTCCTTTGAGTTTCAGTCTTGCGACCGTACTCCCCAGGCGGCGAACTTAACGCGTTAGCTTCGACACTGATCTCCGAGTTGAGACCAACATCCAGTTCGCATCGTTTAGGGCGTGGACTACCAGGGTATCTAATCCTGTTTGCTCCCCACGCTTTCGTGCTTCAGCGTCAGTGTTGTCCCAGATGGCCGCCTTCGCCACTGATGTTCCTCCCGATCTCTACGCATTTCACCGCTACACCGGGAATTCCACCATCCTCTGACACACTCTAGCTCGCCAGTATCCATTGCCATTCCCAGGTTGAGCCCGGGGATTTCACAACAGACTTAACGAACCGCCTACGCACCCTTTACGCCCAGTAATTCCGATTAACGCTTGCACCCTTCGTATTACCGCGGCTGCTGGCACGAAGTTAGCCGGTGCTTATTCCTCAGGTACCGTCAGCCCCACGGGTTATTAACCCGTAGTATTTCGCTCCTGATAAAAGTGCTTTACAACCCGAAGGCCTTCTTCACACACGCGGCATTGCTGGATCAGGCTTGCGCCCATTGTCCAATATTCCCCACTGCTGCCTCCCGTAGGAGTCTGGGCCGTGTCTCAGTCCCAGTGTGGCTGATCATCCTCTCAGACCAGCTAGCGATCGTCGCCTTGGTGGGCCATTACCCCGCCAACTAGCTAATCGCACATCGGTTCGTCCTGCCGCGCGAGGCCCGAAGGTCCCCCGCTTTCTCCCGTAGGACGTATGCGGTATTAGTCCCGGTTTCCCGAGGTTATCCCCCACGTCAGGGTAGATCCCGATGCATTACTCACCCGTCCGCCACTCGCCACCAGGTATTGCTACCCGTGCTGCCGTTCGACTTGCATGTGTTAGGCATGCCGCCAGCGTTCAATCTGAGCCAGGATCAAACTCTTCACTTAAGTTTTCGACAACCCGAGGGCTGTCTATCTTTCTGAAGCGTGACCCCAACCGTTGAAACTCATTACTGACTTTCTTTCGGTGGGACGCTTGCATTGCTTGGACAGGTCATCGACCCGCCAGCGCAAGGCGTCCACACAATTCACCTGTGCACACTGTCAAAGATCCAACCACCGCGGAGCTTTCCGCTAGAGGACATTTCGTCCCGGTGAGCCGCC
>NZ_MUNP01000046.1 GCF_002001105.1 Rhodanobacter sp. C06
CGCGTCGCCTTGCGGTGCCGTTCGAAACCGGCGTCGTGCTCCATCGACAGGCTCATCTGCTTCGGCGTCATCGCGTAACATCCGTCCTCAGGTCGAGCTTCGACCACGGGGCAAAATCAGAGTTTCCCTAAGTGCAGACCAAGCGCCCGACCAAATCCCCAGAAACGACGAAGCCCGCATCGCTGCGGGCTTCGTCTACAATTGGTGCCCAGGAGAGGACTCGAACCTCCACGGTTTTACCCGCTAGTACCTGAAACTAGTGCGTCTACCAATTCCGCCACCTGGGCAGGTGTCGCGCGAGCCTTGCGGGCTGCGTGAGCCGCGTAGATTAGGGATCACTCCGGGTTCTGTCAACACTTTGTCGACGGCCCCACTCATCAGGCTGCACCGTGCGCAGCGCGGCCATCCACACAAGGCAATTTCGTGACCAAGAAGAACAAGGACGGCCAGCGCGCGGACAGCCGCGCGCCGGCCAGCAAAACCCCATCCGCCCGCAAGCATGCGGACGCGGCCGCCGGCCAGCGCAAGCGCGCCGGCGCCGGGCGCGACCCGCAGGCCGAGCGCGAGGCGCAGCGCTACGAGCGTCCCATCCCCAGCCGCGAGGCCATCCTCACCCTGCTGGAGGAGCGCGGCGAACTGCTCACCGAAGCGCGCATCGCCGAGGCGCTGGAACTGCACGACGCGAACGATCTCCACGCGCTGCACAAGCGCCTGGGCGCGATGGTGCGCGACGGCCAGTTGCTGCTGGGTCGGCGCGGCGGCTACGCGCCGGTGCAGAAGCTCGACCTGATTCCCGGCGTGGTGCTGGCGAATGCCGAAGGCTACGGCTTCCTGCGCCCGGACGGGGGCGGCGAGGACCTGTACCTCTCGCCGCAGCAGATGCGCAGCGTGCTGCACGGCGATCGCGTGCTGGCGAGCGTGGTGGGCGTGGATCGGCGCGGTCGTCGCCAGGGCGCGATCGCCGAAGTGCTGCAGCGCCGTTCGCCGCGGCTGGTGGGCCGCGTGGTGGTCGAGAACGGCGTGACCCTGGTGGCGCCGGACGACCGCCGCCTGCACCAGGACGTGATGATTCCGCCGGGCGAAACGCAGGGCGCGCGCGCCGGCCAGATCGTGGTGGCCGAGATCACCGATCCGCCCACGCCTCACCGCGGCCCGCTGGGCGCGATCCGTGCCGTGCTGGGCGAGCGCCTGCAGCCTTCGCTGCTGATCGAGATGGCGATCGCCAGCCACGACCTGCCGCGCGAATGGCCGCCCGAAGTGCTGCGCGCGGCGGCCGAGGTGGAGCCCGTGGTCTCCGCGGCCGAGCGCGAGGGTCGGATCGACCTGCGCAAGTTGCCGCTGGTCACCATCGACGGCGCCGACGCGCGCGATTTCGACGACGCCGTGTACGCCGAACCGAAGCGCGGCGGCGGCTGGCGGTTGGTCGTCGCGATCGCCGACGTCTCGCATTACGTGCCGGTGGGCAGCGCGCTGGACAAGGAAGCGTTCGAGCGCAGCACCTCCACCTACTTCCCCGGCTTCGTGGTGCCGATGCTGCCGGAGACGCTGTCCAACGGCATCTGCTCGCTGAACCCGAAGGTGGATCGGCTGTGCATGGTCTGCGACATGCTGGTCGATGCCGAAGGCGAGGTGACGAAGGCGAAGTTCTATCCGGCGGTGATGCGCTCGCATGCGCGGCTCACCTACGACCAGGTGTGGCAGGCGGTGGGTTTGCGCGAATCCGGCGCCCTCGACGCGGTGCACGACGTGCTGCCGCAGCTGGAAAACCTGCACGCGCTGTACCAGGCGATGGCGGCACAACGCAAGCGCCGTGGTGCGATCGACTTCGAGACGCCGGAGGTGAAGTTCCGCCTCGACCAGCGTGGCGAGGTGGAGTCGGCCGGCGCCACCGCGCGCAACGACGCGCACAAGCTGATCGAGGAATGCATGATCGCGGCGAACGTGCAGGCTGCGCTGTTCCTGGAAAAGAAGAAGATCCCGGCGCTGTTCCGCGCCCACGAGCCGCCGCCGGCGGAGAAGTACGAGGACCTGCAGCAGTTCCTTCGCGAGTTCAAGCTGCGCATGCCGCCGGTGGAGGAGGTGACCCCGGCCGACTTCGCCGACGTGCTGCGCATGATGCAGGAGCGCCCCGAGCGCGAGCTGATCCAGAGCGTGCTGCTGCGCGCGCAGAGCATGGCGGCCTATCAGCCCGACAACCGCGGCCACTTCGGTCTGGCGTTGTCGGCTTACGCGCACTTCACCTCGCCGATCCGCCGCTATCCGGACCTGCTGGTGCATCGCGCGATCCGCTACGCGCTCACCGGCGGCAAGCCTTCCGGCTACGAGTACACGCCGGCGCAGATGGCCACGATGGCGGTGCACTGCTCGCAGCGCGAGCGCCGTGCCGAGGAAGCCGAGCGCGACGTGGACGAGCGCTACAAGTGCGCGTGGATGGCCAAGCACGTGGGCGAGGAGTTCGCGGGACTGGTCACCGGCGTCACTTCGTTCGGCCTGTTCGTGGAACTGGACGAGTCCAAGGTGTCGGGTCTGGTGCACATCAGCCAGCTCAGCAACGACTACTACCACTTCGATCCGCAGCGGCACCTCTTGAAGGGCGAGCGCACCGGGGCGCAGTTCCGGCTCGGCGACCACGTGCGCGTGCAGGTGCTGCGCGCCAGCCTGGAGGATCGCAAGATCGACTTCCGGCTGGTGGCGCCGCGTGCCTCCGCGGCGGCGCCGGCGCGCACTGGCAACGCCTACGACTATGCAGCGACGGGCGAGCGCTATTCGCTGCCCGGCAGCAAGGCAAAGGCACCGGGCATGGTGGGCAAGGCGGCGCAGGCGATCGGCCGCATGTTCGGCCGGCGCGAGCAGCCGGTGTCGCCCACGGTGCCGTCGCCGCGCGATAATCCGCCGCCTGCCGCCGCGCATCCGTCCGGGCCGGTGGCGAAGAAGGCCGCGAAGAAGAGCGACGGCAAGCAGCACATGAACACGCCGAAGGCGCCGCGTGCCGCGAAGCAACCGGCCGCGCGCCCACCGAAACCCAAAGGCAAGCGATGAACGAACACTGGATCGTCGGCATCAACCCGGTCGACGGCGCCCTCAACAACGACGCCGCGCGCGTGTGCGAGCTGCTGGTCGAGAACGGCCAGCGCAACCCGCGCGTGCATGAGCTGGCCGAGCGCGCCAAGGCATTGAAGATCCCGGTGCACCATCGCCCGCGCGAGCAACTCGACAAGCTCGCCGGCGAGGCGCGCCACCAGGGCGTGGCCGCGTTGTACGAAGCCCCCGCGATGGCGACGGAAGGCGACCTGCCGGAGTTGCTGGAGCAGGCTGGCAGCGCGGCGCTGGTGCTGGTGCTGGACGGCGTCACCGACCCGCACAACCTCGGCGCCTGCCTGCGCAGCGCGGCGGCGGCGAATGCGACCGCGGTGATCGTGCCCAAGGATCGCGCGGTGGGCCTCACCCCGGTGGTGCGCCGCGCTTCGGCCGGTGGCGCCGACCGCGTGCCGCTGATCGCGGTGACCAACCTCGCGCGCACGCTGAAAGTGCTCAAGGATGCCGGCGTGTGGGTCACCGGCCTGGCCGGCGACACCGAGCAGTCGATCTACGGCATCGACCTGAAGGGGCCGGTGGCCGTGGTGATGGGCAGCGAGGGCGAGGGCATGCGCCGGCTCACCCGCGAGACCTGCGATTTCACGGCGAAGATCCCGATGCCGGGTGCGATGGAAAGCCTCAACGTTTCCGTGGCAACCGGTGTCGTGTTGTTCGAGGCGCTGCGTCAAAGGAGCGGATCGCGATGACCTTCCACTGGTACGACTGGGCCGGCTACATCGGCGTGCTGCTGGTGCTGCTGGCGTACTTCCTGCTGCAGGCCCACAAGCTGCACGGCAACAGGCTCGTCTACCAGCTCATGAACGTGCTGGGCGCGGTGGGCGTGATGCTGTCGCTGCTGTTCGGCAGCTTCAACTGGCCTGCCTTCATCATGCAGCTGGCCTGGCTGCTGATCGGCATCTACGGCATCGCGCGCGGTGCGCAGCGGCGGCGCGAGGTGCGCGAGGACTGAGGGCTCGCGCATGGCGCGGCGGGACGACCCGTCGCGCTTCCGGTCCCGCGGGGACGACCCTGCGTGTCTGCAAGGAGTTTCCTCATGCCCTGGATATTGCTGATGCTGGCCGGACTGTTCGAGATCGGCTGGGCGATCGGATTGAAATACAGCGACGGCTTCACCCGGCTGTGGCCCAGCGTGGGCACGCTGGCGGCGATGGCGGTGAGCGTGGTGCTGCTGGCGCTGGCGGCGAAATCGCTGCCGATCGGCACCGCGTACGCGGTGTGGACCGGCATCGGCGCGGTGGGCGCGGTGATCCTCGGCATCGTGCTGTTCCACGACCCGGCCACGCTGCTGCGGCTGGCCTGCGTGGCGCTGATCCTGATCGGCATCGTGGGACTGAAGCTGGCCGGCGGGGCGCACTGAGAGCACCCGACTCGGCCCTCCCCTGTAGGCAGGGGAGGGAGCCGACGTGTCAGTTGTCGCGGTCGCCCAGCTTCGGCAGCTCGGGGTTCGCGGTTAGGTCGCGCTTGGCGCGCTGCGCGGTGAGCGGTTCGCCGGTGACCTGGTACCACACGTTCTCGGCGATGTTGGTGGCGTGGTCGCCGATGCGCTCGATGTTCTTCGCCATGAACAGCAGGTGCGTGCACGGCGTGATGTTGCGCGGGTCTTCCATCATGTAGGTGAGCAGCTGGCGGAAGTAGCCGGTGTAGGCGTCGTCCAGCTCCACGTCGTCCTTCCACACCTGGTAGGCGCGCTCGGCGTCGCGGTCGCGGTAGGCGCGCAGCACTTCGCGCACCTCGGCGGCGGCCAGTTCGGCGAGGTGGGCCAGGCCGCTGGTGGGGTGGATCGGCGCGGCCATCGACAGCGGGATCGAGCGCTTGGCCACGTTCGCGGCGTAGTCCCCGATGCGCTCGATGTCGGCGGCGATGCGCAGCGCGGCGAACACGTTGCGCAGGTCGCCGGCCATCGGCGCGCGCAGCGCCAGCAGGCGCACCACGTCGTGGCTGATTTCCTGTTCGAGCTGGTCGATCGCGTCGTCGTTGCCCACCACGTGCTGGGCGGCGCGCTCGTCGCGGCGTTCCACCACGTCGATCGCGGCCTCCAGCTGGCTCACCGCCAGCTCGCCCATGCGCACCAGCTCGCCGGTGAGGCGGGTCAGCTCGTCGTCGTAGCTCTTGATGATGTGTTCTTTGCCGGTGCTCATGGTGTGCCTCGTGTCTTGTTCCCTCTCCCGCTTGCGGGAGAGGGTGCCCGAAGGGCGGGAGAGGGAACGGGCGGAGCGAAAAGCATGCCCTCTCCCCAACCCCTCTTCCTCGCTCATCAACGCAGGGCCATCCATGGCCCTTCTTCGCGTCCGCGAGCGGGAGAGGGGCATCAATGGATCAGCCGAACCGTCCGGTGATGTAATCCTCGGTCTGCTTCTTCGAGGGCTTGGTGAAGATCTTCTCGGTGACGTCGAACTCGATCAGTTCGCCCAGGTACATGAAGGCGGTGCGGTCGGAGACGCGCGCGGCCTGCTGCATGTTGTGGGTGACCATCACGATGGTGTAGTCGTGCTTGAGCTCTTCCACCAGCTGCTCGATGCGGCCGGTGGCGATCGGATCGAGCGCCGAGGTGGGCTCGTCCAGCAGCAGCACCTCGGGCTTGAGCGCGATGCCGCGGGCGATGCACAGGCGCTGCTGCTGGCCGCCGGAGAGGCCGAGCGCGCTCTGCTTGAGCTTGTCCTTCACCTCGTCCCACAGCGCGGCGCGACGCAGCGCCTGCTCCACGCGATCGGCCATGTCGGCCTTGCCGAGCTTTTCGTGGTGGCGGATGCCGTAGGCCACGTTCTCGAAGATCGTCATCGGGAACGGCACCGGCTTCTGGAACACCATGCCGACCTTGCTGCGCAGGCGGTTCAGCGAATACTTCGGGTCGAGGATGTTCTCGCCGTCCAGCAGCACTTCGCCGCTGGCCACCAGCTTCGGGTAGATCGCGTAGATGCGATTGAAGATGCGCAGCAGGGTGGACTTGCCGCAGCCGGAAGGGCCGATGATCGCGGTGACCTGCTTCTCCGGGATGTCCATGGCGATGCCTTTCAGCGCATGGGAGCCGGCGTAGTGGAAGTGCAGGTCGCGCACCGTGATCTTGGTGCGCGTCGTGGAGGCTTCCGCGGCAGCCGTGAAGTCCGCGGTGGTTTTCGCAGCACTCGCGGCGGGGTCAGTCATAACGCACCTTGTGACGGAGGAACAGCATTCGGGTCAGCAGGCTGAGCGCGAGCACGAACAGCGTGATCAGCAATGCGCCAGCCCAGGCGATCGCGTGCAGGTCGGGGCTGGGGTCGTTGGTGTACTGGTAGATCGCCACCGGCAGGCTTTCCATCTTGTCCAGCGGGTGCACGGTCATGAAATTGTTGCCGAAGGCGGTGAACAGCAGCGGCGCGGTCTCACCGGCGAGGCGCGCGAGCGCCAGCAGCACGCCGGTGACGATGCCGGAGGTGGCGGCGCGCATCAGCACCTGCACGGTCATCTTCCATTGCGGGATGCCCAGCGACAGCGTGGCTTCGCGCAGCGTTCCGGGTACCAGCTGCAGCATCTCGTCGGTGGTGCGCACGATCACCGGCAGGCCGATCAGCGCCAGCGCCACTGCGCCGGCGAAACCGGAGAACGACACGTTGCCGTGGGTGAGGTTGGACATCGGCAGCACCACGATCACGTACACGAACAGGCCCAGCACGATCGATGGCGCCGACAGCAGGATGTCGTTGAGGAAGCGGATCGTGGCGCCGAGCTTGGTGCGGTTCGCGTATTCGGCGAGGAAGGTGCCGGCGAGCACGCCGATCGGCGCGCAGATCAGCAGCGCCATCAGGTCCATGATCAGGCTGCCCACGATGGCGTTGGACAGGCCGCCCTGCTCGGCGTAGGCGGTGATCTTGGTGAACAGGCGCGGGGTGATCGCGCCGAAGCCGTTCTTCAGCGTCACCCACAGGATCCAGGCCAGGAACACCAGGCCGAGCAGGGTGGCGCAGGCGCTCAGGGCCAGCGCCAGCACATTGACGATGCGGCGGCGCAGGTAGACGGAGGCGGCCATCAATTGCCCTCCCGTCGCGCCAGCCGGCGCAGCATCAGGCGCGCGATCAGCAGCACGATGAAGGTCACCACGAACAGCAGGAAGCCCAGCGCGATCAGCGCCGAGCGGTGGATGCCCACCGCCTCGTTGAACTCGTTGGCGATGGCGGAGGAGATCGAGGTGCCCGGCATCAACA
Organism: Rhodanobacter sp. C06; assembly: GCF_002001105.1. GTDB lineage: Bacteria > Pseudomonadota > Gammaproteobacteria > Xanthomonadales > Rhodanobacteraceae > Rhodanobacter_A. The sequence goes on from NZ_MUNP01000046.1 coordinate 7,275, forward strand.
GCGAGCTGGTGATGCTGTAGGCATTGCCGAGCACGAAGGTCACCGCCATCGTCTCGCCCAGCGCGCGGCCAAGGCCCAGGAAGATGCCGCCGATCACCGCCGAGCGGGTGTAGGGCAGCACGATGTCCCACACCACTTCCCACGTCGTCGAACCCAGCGCGTAGGAGGATTCCTTGAGCCGCACCGGCACGGTCTGGAACACCTCGCGCATCACCGAACAGATGAAGGGCAGGATCATCACCGCCAGCACGATGCCCGCGGTGAGCAGGCCCAGCCCCAGCGGCGGGCCCTCGAACAGCTTGCCGACCAGCGGCAGCCTGCCCAGCGTGTCGCTGAGCGCGGGTTCGATGCCCGCCATGAACGGCACGAACACGAACAAGCCCCACATGCCGTAGATGATCGACGGGATGCTGGCCAAGAGTTCGATCGCCGTGGCGACCGGGCCGCGCAGCCAGGTCGGTGCGATCTCGGTAAGGAACAGTGCGATGCCGAAGCTCACCGGTACCGCGAGGACCAGGGCGATCAGAGACGTGACCAGGGTGCCGAAGATCGGCGCCAGCGCACCGTAGTCGTCGGTGACCGGGTTCCAGGTGTCGCTGGTCAGGAAATGGAAGCCATCCTTGAACAGCACCTCGCGGCCGCCCCACAGCGTGGACAGCGCCGCGCCCAGCAGCGCCGCCAGCACCAGCAGCGCGCAGAACTTCAGCAGCCCGCGGAACCATGCGTCATGGCGTGCGTCGATGCGGCTGCGCTGGTCGGCGTCGATGGGCGTGCTGGTGGCAATGGACGATGGCATGGGGCCGGCGAATGCCTTGAGGTTCGATGATGCCAAGACTCCCTCTCCCCCGACGGCATGCCGTCGGGGGAGAAGGTTGGGGTGAGGGGGAGGCTCTGGCGTCAACCGAACCCTCTCCCCAACCCCCTCCCCCGGAGGGGGAGGGGCTTCATGGCGATGCTTACTGCTTGAACTCGGTTTTCCAGTAGCTCTCGATCTGGCTCACCAGCGAGGCGGGCAGCGGCACGTAGTCCAGCGAGCGCGCCTGCTCCTGGCCGTGCTCGTAGGCGAACTTGAAGAAGTCGAAGGCGACCTTGCTGTTGGCGGCGTTCTTAGGCTGCTTGTACATGATCACCCACGAGGTGGCGGTGATCGGCCAGGCGTCGGCGCCGGGCGCATTGGTCATCAGCAGGTTGAAGTTCTTCGCGTGCGCCCAGTCGGCGGTGGCGGCGGCGGCCTGGAAGCTGGAGGTCTTCGGCTCCACCACCTTGCCGGCGGCGTTCTTCATCAGCGCGTAGCCGATGTGGTTCTTCAGCGCGTAGGCGTACTCGACGTAGCCGATCGAGTTCGGGATCTGGCGGATGTAGGCCGAAACGCCTTCGTTGCCCTTGCCGCCGATGCCGGTCGGCCAGTTCACCGCCGTGCCTTCGCCCACCTTGGCCTTCCAGTCGGCGCTGACCTTGGACAGGTAGTTGGTGAAGTTGAAGCTGGTGCCCGAACCGTCGGAGCGATGCACCACGGTGATCCTGGAGTCGGGCAGCTTCACGCCCGGGTTCAGCGCGGCGATCGCCGGGTCGTTCCACTTGGCGATGCTGCCGAGGAAGATGCCGGCCAGGGTGGAGCCGTCCAGCACCAGCTTGCCCGGCGCCACGCCCGCCACGTTGAACGCCGGCACGATGCCGCCGATCACGTCGGGGAACTGGCCCAGGCCGAACTTGGTCAGCGTGGCCTCGTCCAGCGGCATGTCGCTGGCGCCGAAGTCCACCGTGCCGGCCTTGATCTGGGCGATGCCGCCGCCGGAGCCGATCGACTGGTAGTTGACGCGGTTGCCGGTTTTCTCGGCATAGCTGGCCGACCACTTCGAGATCACGGGATAGACGAAGCTCGAACCTGCGCCGGTGATGTCGGTGGCCTGCACGGATACGGCGCCCAGCGAGGCGGCGATGAACACGGCGAGCGCGCCGAGGCGGAACATGGAACGGGATGAGGTCAACACGTTGGCTCCTTGGGGTGCACGGGGCGGTGCCCGGTGCCCGCCATTGCAGCGGTGGCGTGTTGCAATGAAATGAGATGAATGTTGCAGGCGGATGACAGGGTTGGCGCAAGAGCGCTTCAGCCGACGTCCTGGCCCACCCGCTCGCGCTCGAACATTTCCAGCTGGCGCCAGCGGTTGACGATGTCGCAGAACAGCATGGCGGTGGATTCGGCATCGTAGATCGCAGAGTGCGCCTCGCGGGTGTCGAACGCGCGACCGGAGGCCTGCACCGCCTTGCCCAGCACGGTCTGGCCGTAGGCGAGGCCGCCCAGGGTGGCGGTATCGAAGCAGCTGAAGGGGTGGAACGGGTTGCGCTTGTTGCCGGTACGGCGCACAGCGGCATTGATGAAACCGAGATCGAACGCGGCGTTGTGGCCCACCAGGATCGCACGCTGGCAGCCGTGGTCGCGCACGGCGGTGCGCACCGCCTGGAACACGTGCTCCAGCGCGAGGCGCTCGTCCAGGGCGCCGCGCAGCGGGTTGTCCGGGTCGATGCCGGTGATCTCCAGCGCGCGCGGGTCGAGGTTGGCGCCGGGGAAGGGCCCCACGTGGGCATGCGCGGTGGCCTGCGGGTACAGGAAGCCGTGCGCGTCCATGCCCACGGTGATCGCGGCGATCTCCAGCAAGGCATCGCGTTCGGCGTCGAAACCGCCGGTTTCCACGTCCACGATCACCGGCAGGAAGCCGCGGAAGCGCGTGGCCATGCGGCCCGCCATGCTGTTGTTCGAAACGTCCATCGGCGAAGCATATCAGCCGCCGCCCGGCTTCCGGCAGGCGGCATGATCCTGCGGCATGTCTTCATTCTGTCATGTGATGTGCATGCAAGCGCAAAGATCGGACAGCATGCTGCGACCCGTTCGAGCCTTGCCGGCCGGCGTCAGCCAGGAGCCTGGGCGGCAGGAATATTCGAGGCGAAAAGACTGCTGTGCGAGGGCAGGTTTTCGACGATTCGCCGCCCCATAGTGGTTCTATGGGGCAAGAAGCGGCGGAAAGATGCACCGCACGGCGGCCTTTGCAGCCCGAATGATTTCTGCCGCCCAGGCTCCCGAGGGACGGTCGAGGCGGATCCCGCCATCACTACAGTGGAGAAATGCATGCACTCGAAGACGCTCGCGCTCGCGATCGCCGCCGGTCTGGGCCTGACCAGTTTCGCGGCCAGCGCCGCCCCGGCCCAGAAGACGACGCATCGCAAGGCCGCCACGGCCACCGTCAGTGCCGACGAGGTGGCCCAGCTCAAGGCCCAGCTCGCCGCCCTGCAGGAGAAGGTGGACGAACTGCAGGCGCAGTCCAGCGCGCAGACGGAGGCGCAGAGCCAGACCGCCCAGACCGTGCAGCAGGTGCAGGCGAAGCAGGAAACCATCGCCGCCGCGCCCAGCGATGCGCTGAGCAAGCGCGTGGACGCGCTGGACAAGCTGGTCAACGACACCAAGGTGTCGGGCAAGATGTACTTCGACTTCAGCAACATCGACCAGAAGAACAGCGATACCGGCAAGACCGCCGCCAACGGCGTCGGGCTGGACGTGAAGCGCTTCTACCTGGGCATCGACCACAAGTTCAACGACATCTGGTCGGCCAACCTGACCACCGACTTCAACTACGTCAGCAGCGACGGCGAAACCAACCTGTTCGTGAAGAAGGCCTACGTGCAGGGCAAGTTCGACAAGGCGGCGATCTTCCGCATCGGTTCGGCCGACATGCCGTGGATCCCGTTCGTCGAGAACGTCTATGGCTTCCGTTACGTGGAACCGACCGTGACGGATCGCCTGAAGTACGCGAACTCGGCGGACTGGGGCCTGCATGCGTTCGGCGACGTGGGCGCCAACAACATGTTCAACTACGCGGTGTCGGTGGTGAACGGTGCCGGCTACAAAAACCCCAGCCGCAGCAAGGGCGTGGACGTGGAAGCGCGCGTGGGCTTCGTGCCGTTCGACGGCCTCACCGTGGCGCTGGGCGGCTATTCCGGCCACCGCGGCCAGGAGACCCAGACCGCGGGTGCCGACCACACCGCGCAGCGCGGCGACTTCCTGATCGCCTACGTCAACCAGCAGTTCCGCGTGGGTGGCGAGTACTTCTCCGCGAAGAACTGGAACAACGTGATGACGCCGCAGGCCGACAAGGCCGACGGTTGGTCGGTGTGGGGCAGCGTGGCGCTGACCGACGACCTCGCCCTGTTCGCCCGTTACGACGAAGCGAAGCTGAGCAAGGACCTGGACAACAACGCCAAGGACACCTACTACAACGTCGGCCTGCAGTACCAGGTGACCAAGGGCTTCAAGCTGGCCGGTGTGTGGAAGCACGAGAAGGGCGACAAGTCGGTGACCACGCCGCTGCCGCCGCACGTGCAGAACGTGAAGACCAACGAGATCGGCGTGTTCGGCGAAGTGGCCTTTTAAGTCCAGAAGTCCAGGACCTTGCGTGGTTCAAGCGCGAGGTGGCGTGCAGGAGGCGAACCCGCGCGGCCCGTTTGCTCCTTCTCCCCTCCGGGGAGAAGGCTGGGACGAGGGGCGGGGGCTCGCCGCAACGCGCACGCAGGTTTATCGCAAGGGAGTTCGACCCAAGGACGGAAAACGGCGGGCACGATGCCCGCCGTTTGCTTTTGCAGTAACGGTGCGCCTCAGGCCGCTTGCGTCTTGTCCTTGTAGCGGCACAGGTCGCGGATCACGCATTGCGGGCAATCCGGCTTGCGCGCCTTGCACACGTAGCGGCCGTGCAGGATCAGCCAGTGGTGGGCATCGCGCTTGAACTCCGCGGGTACCGCCTTCTCCAGCTTGTCCTCCACCGCGCGCACGTCCTTGCCCGGTGCGAGGCCGGTGCGGTTGGCGACGCGGAAGATGTGCGTGTCGACCGCAATGGTGGGTTCGCCGAATGCGGTATTGAGCACCACGTTCGCGGTCTTGCGGCCCACGCCAGGCAGCGCCTCCAGCGCTTCGCGCGTGCGCGGCACCTCGCCGCCGTGTTGTTCGATCAAGATGCCGCACAGCGCGATCACGTTCTTCGCCTTCGCGTTGAACAGGCCGATCGTGGAGATGTACTTCTTCAGCCCGTCCTCGCCCAGCGCGAGGATCGCCTGCGGCGTATTCGCCACCGGGTAGAGCTTGCGCGTGGCCTTGTTCACGCCCACGTCGGTGGCCTGCGCGGACAGCACCACGGCCACCAGCAGCTCGAACGGCGTGCGGTATTCCAGTTCGGTGGTGGGTTGCGGGTTCAGGTCGCGCAGGCGGGTGAACAGCTCGACCACGTCGGCGCGCTTCATGGGCATGGCGAAACGTCCCGCATCACGCTCGTCATCCCGGCGAAAGCCGGGATCCAGTGACTCGCAGCTGTCGAAGCACGGGAGACGCTGGACTCCGGCCTTCGCCGGAGTGACGGCGTGAGGTGAGGTCGTTTCATGGCGTCTTGCCCTGTTTCGCGCGGGCCCGTGCCAGCGCGGCCAGCACCGGGTTGGTCGAGGCGGCGGCGTCGACCGCCACCTTGCGCGCGGCCAGCTCCGCCTCGCGCTCGGCCGCCTCGCGTGCCAGCCGCGCTTCGCGTTTCCGGAAATGTTCGCGCGCCGCATCGGCATGCGCCGGGTCGATCTGTCCCGTGGGCATCGGCTCCAGCACGATGCAGTCCACCGGGCAGGCCGGCACGCACAGTTCGCAGCCGGTGCAGTCGTCGGCCAGCACGGTGTGCATCAGCTTGGCCGCGCCCACGATGGCGTCCACCGGGCAGGCCTGGATGCACTTGGTGCAGCCGATGCACTCGTCCTCGATCACCCGCGCCAGCGTGCGCGGTTTCTCCGTACCGTTGGCGGGATTCAGCGGCAGCACCGGGCGGTCCAGCAGCGCTGCCAGTTTCGCGATGCCGGCCGCGCCGCCGGGCGGGCACTGGTTGATCGCCGCCTCGCCGCGGGCGATCGCTTCGGCGTAAGGCCGGCAGCCGTGGTAGCCGCATTGTTCGCACTGCGTCTGTGGCAGCAGGGCGTCGATGCGGTCGGCGAGACTATGCATGGCTTCGGCTGCGGTCATCGGGCGGTAGGAGCGGCTTCAGCCGCGATCACGATTGCCAAGAAGCATCGCGGCTGAAGCCGCTCCTACGAGGTGCGTTTCAGCGCACCGTGGCGCCCGGCTGGGCGCCCTGGTCGGCGTCCAGCAGGAACAGGTCCGCGCCGCCGTCGCCGGCGGAGAGGATCATGCCTTCGGACAGGCCGAAGCGCATCTTGCGCGGCGCGAGGTTGGCGATGAACACCACGTTGCGGCCGAGCAGCTTTCCCGGCTCGCCGTAGGCGGCGCGGATGCCGGAGAAGATCTGTCGCTTGCCCAGCGCGCCGGCGTCCAGTTCGAAGCGCAGCAGCTTGTCCGAGCCGTCCACGAACTCGCAGGCGACGACCTTGCCGATGCGCAGGTCGAGCTTGGCGAAATCGTCGATGGCGATGGTGGCCGGTACTTCGGTGGCGGCGGGAGCGGCGGGCTTGGCGGTGTCGTTCACGGGCTTCTTCTTTGCGGTTTCAGGGGCGGGGGCGGGAGCTCCCAGCGATTCCTTCGAGGCGTCGACCATCGCCTCGATGCGCTTGGGGTCGAGGCGCGCGAGCAAGGGTTCGAAGGCATTGATGCTGTGGCCGTGCAGCGCATCGCACGCGTCGGCAAAGCCGGCGACGGGAGCAGCGAGGAATTGTTCGGCAGCGGCGACGGTGGCTGGGAGGATAGGTTTCAGCAGGCCTGCGAGGAGGCGGAACGCGGCCAGCGCGAGTGAGCAAACTTGATGTAGTTCGTGTCGACGCGATTCGTCTTTGGCAAGTATCCAAGGAGCTTTGTCAGCGATGTAGCCGTTCACTAGGTCAGCCATCAGCACAAATTTGCGTGTGACCTCGGCGAACTCGCCATCTTCATAGAGTTCGGATATATCGTCGTAGTGCGACTGGAGTACGCGCCAGAGTTCGGACTCTTGCTCGTCAAATCGTTCAACAAGCCGTCCATCGAAGAACTTGTGCACGAAGCCCGCGGTGCGGCTGGCGATGTTCACCCACTTGCCGACCAGGTGCGAGTTGACGCGCTCCTCGAATGCCTTGAGGTCGAGGTCCACGTCCACCGGCGTGTCGTTGAGCAGGCTGGCGAAGTAGTAGCGCAGGTACTCGGGGTTGAGCCCGGCGTCGAGGTAGGTGCGCGCCTGGATGAAGGTGCCGCGCGACTTGGACATCTTCGCGCCGTTCACCGTCAGGTAGCCGTTGACGTGCAACGCGGTGGGCACGCGCATCTGCGCGCCGTGCAGCATCGCCGGCCAGAACAGGCCGTGGAAGTTGATGATGTCCTTGCCGATGAAGTGGTGCATCTCCGCGCTGCTGCCGGCGGCTAGGAAGTCGTCGAACTTCAGCCCGGTGCGCTCGCACAGCGCCTTGAAACTGGCGAGGTAGCCGACCGGCGCGTCCAGCCACACGTAGAAGAACTTGCCCGGCGCGTCGGGGATGGGGAAGCCGAAGTAGGGCGCGTCGCGGGAGATGTCCCAGTCCTTCAGTCCGCCGTCCAGCCATTCGCGCAGCTTGGCGGCCACGCCGCTGTTCGCCACCGGCTTGCCGTCGGTGTATTTGCCGGCGAACCAGTCGCGCAGCAGACCCTCGAACTTGGAGAGTTCGAAGAAGTAGTGCTCCGAATCCTTCAGCACTGGCGTGGCGCCAGAGACCACCGAATACGGGTTGATCAGGTCGGTGGGCGCGTAGGTGGCGCCGCAGTTCTCGCAGTTGTCGCCGTATTGGTCGGGCGTGCCGCACTTCGGGCACACGCCCTTGATGTAGCGGTCCGGCAGGAACATCTGCTTTTCGGGGTCGTACAGCTGCTGGATGCTGCGCTTGGCGATGTAGGTCTCATTTTCCGCACTGCCAGGCTGGGCGCCGTCGCGCAGGCGTGTGTAGATCAGCGCGGACAGCTCGCGGTTCTCGTCCGAATGCGTGGAGTGGTAGTGGTCGAATTCCACGCCGAAGGCGATGAAGTCGGCCGCGTGGCTGACGCGGATGCCGGCGATGAACGCCTCCGGCGTCATGCCGGCCTTTTCAGCGGCCAGCATGATTGGCGTGCCATGCGCATCGTCGGCGCAAACGTAGGCCACTTGGTTGCCCATCATGCGCTGCGCCCGCACCCAGATGTCGGCCTGGATATAACCCAGCAGATGGCCCATGTGCAGCGGACCGTTGGCGTAAGGCAGGGCGTTGGTGACGAGCAGGCGGCGACTCATGGTGGACTGGCACTCCGTGGGACTGCGCATTATGGCATCCACGGACCGCCACGCGTGTGCTCGCTGCAACCTTGGAAACCGGCTGTGCAGCGTGTAGTTTTCGCGGAACCACATGCTGCTCGGAACCTGCCCATGGTCGACACCACGCGCCGCACCTTCCTCCTGTCGGGCATCGGATTGGCGGGTTCCTGCCTGTTGCCGCGTGCCTTGTGGGCTACGGGCATCGGCAGCGGAGCCGACGGAAGGCCGATGCTTCCCACGCATGGTGGCGAGTCGCCCGTGGCGCCGCGCGAGCAATGGTTGCTCGACTTCGACTGGCGCTTCGCGTTCGGCAATGGCTGCGATCCGGCCAAGGATTTCGGCTACGGATTCGGCCAGGGCGATTTTTCCAAGACCGGCGACTTCAAGATCGCCACGTCCGAATTCAACGACGCCGGCTGGCGTGCGCTGGACCTGCCGCACGACTGGGCCGTGGAATTGGCGCCCGTGCACGACGACAGCGGCGACGACGACACCCGCCTGACCTCGCACGGCTACAAGCCGCTCGGGCGCCGCTATCCGGCGACCAGCGTGGGCTGGTACCGGCGCACGTTCGAGCTTCCCGCCAGCGACCGCGGCCGTCGCATCTGGATCGAGTTCGACGGCGCGATGCGCGACGTCGTGCTGTTCGTCAACGGCTGCTTCATCGGCCGGCACGACGATGGCTACACGCCGTTCCGCTTCGACCTCACCGACTTCCTCAACTACGGAGGCAAGAACGTCATCGCTCTCCGCGTCGATGCCAGCTTCGGCGACGGCTGGTTCTACGAAGGCGCCGGCATCTACCGCCATGTCTGGCTGACCAAGCTGGACCACGTGCATCTCGGGCGCTGGGAAAGCGTGGTGCGGTCGACCGTCGAGGGCAATGCGGCAAAGCTCGACCTGGCCTCCGTCGTCCAGAACGAAAGCGAGCACGCCGTGCATGCCGCGCTGGAATGGCTCATCACCGACGCCTCCGGTCGCGTGGTCGCGCAGGCGACGACACCTGCACAGGCAATTGCGCCCGGTGCATCGGCAGACTGCAAGGCGACCGCACGCATCGATGCACCTTCGCTCTGGTCGCCCGACGAACCGCATCTCTACACCGCGCTGGTCAAGGTGGTCGTCGATGGCGCCACGCGCGATGCCGAGCAGTTCCCGTTCGGCATCCGCACGGCGTCGTTCGATCCCGACCGCGGCTTCTTCCTCAACGGCAAGCCGCTGAAGATCCAGGGCACCTGCAACCACCAGGACCACGCAGGCGTGGGCGCGGCCCTGCCGGATCGGCTGCAGGCGTTCCGCGTGGGTGTGCTGCAGGGCATGGGCTGCAACGCGGTGCGCACCTCGCACAACATGCCGACGCCCGAATGGGTCGAAGCCTGCGACCGCATGGGCATGCTGATGATGTGCGAGACGCGGCACATGAGCTCCAGCGCGAGCGGCATGCAGCAGCTCGACGTCATGGTGAAGCGCTACCGCAACTCGCCTTCGATCATCCTCTGGTCGATCGGCAACGAGGAATGGCGGCTGCAAAAGGGTGCACTGGAGCAGCAGGGCGAGCGCATCGGCGCGGCGATGGTCGCACGCTGCCACGAACTCGACCCCACCCGCGTCGTGTCGGCGGCGGTCAATGGCGACAACGAGCAGGGCGTGTCGGACGCGCTGGACGTCCTCGGCTTCAACTACAACCTGAAGTACCCGGACAAGTTCCACAAGGAACACCCTGGGCGCGCGGTGTACGGATCGGAAACCTCCAGCGCCATCGCCACGCGTGGTGAATACGTCACCGACCCGAAGAAGAACACGGTCAACAGCTACGACGGCGTGGTGCCCTGGGGCGAGACGCCGGAGCAATGGTGGAGCTTCTACGCCACGCGCGACTGGCTGGCCGGCGGCTTCGCGTGGACGGGCTTCGACTACCGCGGCGAGCCGACGCCGTATGGCTGGCCTTCGGTGAGTTCGCAGTTCGGCATCGTCGACTTGTGCGGTTTCCCCAAGGACTACTACTACTACTACAAGGCCTGGTGGACGAAGGCGCCCAGCCTGCATGTGTTCCCGCACTGGAACTGGGCGGGCAAGGAGGGCCAGGAGGTTCCGGTGTGGGTCTACACCAACCTGGACGAGGTCGAGCTGCTGCTCAACGGCAAGAGCCTGGGCATCCGGAAAGTGCCGCGCTACGGCCACGCGCAGTGGAAGGTCGTCTACGCCCCCGGCGTGCTCGAGGCGCGCGGCCGCAGGAACGGCGAAGTCGTACTGACCGAGCGTCGCGAAACCACCGGCATCGCGCGCAAGCTGCGGTTGACGGCCGATCGTTCCGAGATCGCCGCCGACGGCCAGGACGTCGCCGTGCTCACGGTCGACGTGCTCGACGACCACGGTCGCCCGGTGCCCACGGCGGACCACAAGCTCGCTTTCCGCGTTTCCGGCGCGGGCCGGCTGATCGGCGTGGGCAATGGCGATCCCAACTGCCACGAAAGCGACAAGGCACCCCGGCGCTCGCTGTTCAACGGACTGGCGCAGGTCATCGTCCAGGCCACCGACAGCGTCGGCACGATCCACGTCGAGGCGGTAGAAGAGGGTGCGGCGGGTCGGCCGCTGGCCCCAGCTTCGTTGGCCATCACGACGCGGAAAGGCGCGCCACGGCTGGTTGTCGCATAGCTCCGCTCGCCCTGCGCCCCGGAATCCCTGGACAGCCTTCCCGCGGCGACGCACTGTCGCGGGAGAACCGGTCCTGCCGGTTTCCGTATTCCGACGGCGCATGGGCATGCACTCATTTGCACGTTTATGCATGTTTGTATACGATGTCGCCTGTTATATCGAGCGTGCGTGATTGCCTGTGGACATGTTTTCCCAACCCGTGCCGGCCGCGCGCGACCGGCTTGCCGCCGCCACGCGTTCCACGCGGCTGATCTTCCTGGTGTCGGGCATCGGCATGGCGGCGTGGGCGCCGATGGTCCCTTACGCCAAGGCGCGGCTGGTGCTGGACGACGCGCAGCTGGGACTGCTGCTGCTGGCGTTCGGCGGCGGTTCCATGGCCTCGATGCCGTTCGTGGGCTGGTTGAGCCATCGCTTCGGCAACCGCCGGGTGATCGTGGCGTCGGGATGGCTGCTGTGCCTGGCGTTGCCCGTGCTGGCGCTGGCGCCGAACGTCGCCGTGCTGGCCGCGGCACTGCTGTACTTCGGCGTGATGCTGGGTGCGGTGGACGTGGCCATGAACGCGCACGCGGTCGAAGTGGAGCGGCGCGACGGCCGCGTGCTGATGTCGGGTTTCCACGGCTTGTTCAGCCTGGGTGGCCTCGGCGGTGCGGCGGGCATGAGCGCCTTGCTCGCGCTCGGCCTGCCGTTGCCGCTGGCCGCGCTGGCGGTATCCGCCTTGCTGGCCGCCCTCGTGCTGTACCTGCGTGGCGGCCTGCTGCCGAACGTGGACGGCGCTGCGGCCGGGCACGCGCCGTTCCGCATGCCGCACGGCGTGGTGCTGCTGCTCGGCCTGCTGTGCTTCGTGAGCTTCATGGCCGAAGGCTCGATGCTGGACTGGAGTGCGGTGTTCCTGCGCGATTTCCGCGGTTTTGCGCCGAGCACGGCAGGGATCGGCTACGCCTGTTTCTCGGTCGCCATGGCGCTCGGCCGGCTCACCGGCGATCGGCTGATCCAGCGGATCGGGCCGGTGTGGGCCGTGCGCGTGGGCGCCGGCCTCGCCGCGACGGGCTTCGCGCTGGCGGCCAGCGTACCGTGGTCGGGGGCGTCGCTGGCCGGGTTCGTGCTGATCGGCTTGGGCGCCTCCAACATCGTGCCGGTGATGTTCAGCACGGCCGGGCGCTTGCCGGGTGCTTCGCCGGCGATCGCCATCGCGGCGGTCACCATGCTCGGCTATGCGGGCCTGCTCAGCGGACCGGCGCTGATCGGTTTCATCTCCAGGCTGGCCGGCTTGCCGCTGGCGCTGGCCGTGGTGGCGGGGTTGCTGCTGCTGGTGGCCGCCTCCGCAAGGATCGTGCGGCGATGAACGGGAAACGCGACATGATCGATACCGTGGTGTTCGACCTGGGCGGCGTGCTGATCGACTGGAACCCGCGCTACCTCTATCGCCGGTTGTTCGACGACGAGGCGACGATGGAGCGCTTCCTCGCCGAGGTCTGTACCGGCGCGTGGAACGAGCAGCAGGACGCGGGCCGTTCCTGGCACGAGGCGGTGGCCAGCCTCACGGCGCAGTTTCCCGAGCACGCCCGCCTGATCGCGGCGTATCGCGACGGCTGGCGGGAGATGCTGGGCGGCGTGATCCAGGGCAGCGTGGACCTGCTCGCCGAGCTGAAGGCGCGCGGCGTGCGCCTGTACGCGCTGACCAACTGGTCGCACGAGACTTTCCCGCGCGCGAAGGAGATCGAGATGTTCGGTTTCCTGCACTGGTTCGAGGGCATCGTCGTTTCCGGCGAGGAGCGGCTGATCAAGCCGGATTCGCGCATCTACCGGCGATTGTTCGAGCGTTATGCGATCGACCCCAGGCGCACGGCCTACATCGACGATGCGCGGCGCAACGTCGACGCGGCGGCGGCGCAGGGGATGCATGCGTGGTGGTTCCGCGGCCCCGAGGGCTTGCGCGAGTGGCTCGCCACGCACGGCCTGGTGTCGGCATGAACAAGCCACGCGCGGCGGCGCCGATCCCCCCCGGCGAGGCGATGCCGCAGGAGCGGCAACAGTGGATAGTGCAGCGGCTGCGCAGCCACGGTCGCGTGGTGGCGGCGGAACTGGCGGCGGAGTTCGAGGTGTCCGAGGATTCCATCCGCCGTGATCTCCGCGAACTGGCGGGGCAGGGGCTGTGCAAGCGCGTCTATGGCGGCGCCTTGCCGCTGCCGGTGGCGGTGTCGCCGCTGAAACAGCGGCGCGTCGAGCACACCGCCCGCAAGCAGGCGCTGGCACGCAAGGCGGCGACGCTGGTGCGCCAGGGGCAGGTCCTGCTGATCGATGCCGGCTCCACCAATGCCGCGATCGCCGCGGCCTTGCCCGAGCGATGCGGCTTGACCGTGGTTACCAACGCGCCGGATGTCGTGCTGGCGTTGCTGGATCGCGAGGGTTTCGAGATCCAGCTGATCGGCGGCCGCGTCGATCCGCGCATCGGCGGTGCGGTGGGCGCGCAGGCGGTGAAGGAGTTGCAGCGGATCCGCGCCGACCTGTGTTTCCCTGGCGCGTGCGCATTGGACCTGGAGGGCGGCCTGTGGGGCTTCGACAGCGAGGAATCGCTGTTCAAGCGCGCGATGGTGGAGGTCAGCGGCGAAACCGCCGTGGTGGTCACCAGCGACAAGCTGGGGACAGTCGCCACGCACCGGGTGGCCGGGCTGGCGGAAGTGCAGCACCTGGTGGTGGAACACGACGTGGACAAGGCCACGCGCAATGCCTATGCGGCGCGTGACGTGGCGGTGCACCGGGCCGACGTGGCTGTCGATTAGGGCAACGAAGAACGCGGGCCGGCGGCCCGCGTTCCGTCATCGCTCAAGCTTGGCCGCGGGCGCTTACTGCTGGCGTTCCCAGACCTGGCTGCGGCCCAGCAGGGCGAAGCCGATGTAGCCGTGCACGTCGAGCTTTTGCCCACCATCCTCCAGCGTGAGCTTGACCTTGTAGACCTTGCCGCTCTTGGGGTCGAGGATCTTGCCGCCGTCCCACACGTCGCCATCCTTGCTGACGCCCCACATGATGGTCATGCCTTCGATCGGCTGGTCCTTGCGCTCGCCATCGCACTTCGTGCATTTCGGATGCTCGCCGTCGCGGGCGATGGCCTCCGGGCTGCGGTTGAGCAGCTGCATCACCTTGCCTTCCAGCGTGCCGTTCGTCTCGCTGATCTGGACGATGGACTTCACCTTGCCGGTGACGTCGTCCACCTGTTTCCAGGTGCCGACCGGGGTGCTCGTGTCGGTGGCGGATACGGCGCCGGCGCCCAGCAGCAGGCCGAGGGCGAGGGCAAGACGAACAGCGTGCTTCATGGTGACACTCCCGTACGAAACAGTATGGTCGGAGCCTGCCGATGGCCGACGAGGCCGTCAAGCTGCATCGCGCCATGCTGATCCATATCAGCCGGGACGCTGCTTGCGGCTGGCATAATGCGCTGTCCCCATTGAAGCATTCCGACACGACATGACGCAGGCGAACGAAGCCCTGGTCCGCCGCCTTCTCGGCGAAACCATCGATCCCCATACCGGCGCGCCACTGGCCGAGGCCGTGCGCGCGGTGGGCGTGGACGGCACCAAGGTGTCGGTGGACCTGCAACTGGGATATCCCGCCGCCAGCGCCACCGAGGCGCTGGCCGCACAGGCGAGGCAGGCGCTGGAGGCCGATCCGGCGATCGCGGCGGCCGCGGTGTCGGTCACCAGCCGCATCCAGTCGCACAAGGTACAGGGCGCGCTGGGGCCGCTGCCGAACGTGAAGAACATCATCGTGGTGGCCTCGGGCAAGGGCGGCGTAGGCAAGTCCACGGTAGCGGCGAATCTCGCGCTGGCGCTGCTGGCCGAAGGCGCCAAGGTGGGCGTGCTCGATGCCGACATCTACGGTCCCAGCCAGCCGCGCATGCTCGGCATCAGCGGCAAGCCGGAATCGCCCGACGGCAAGAGCATCACGCCGATGCGGGCACACGGCCTGCAGGCGATGTCGATCGGATTCCTTGTCGACGAGGAGACGCCGATGATCTGGCGCGGCCCGATGGTGACGCAGGCGATGATGCAACTGCTCACCGACTCGCGCTGGGAGATGCTCGATTATCTGGTGATCGACCTGCCGCCCGGCACCGGCGACATCCAGCTCACGCTGGCGCAGAAGGTGCCGGTGGCCGGCGCGGTGATCGTCACCACGCCGCAGGACATCGCCCTGCTGGACGCGCGCAAGGCGCTCAAGATGTTCGAGAAGGTGGAGGTGCCGGTGCTCGGCGTGGTGGAGAACATGGCCACCCACGTCTGCTCGAACTGCGGCCACGAGGAACATATCTTCGGCGAAGGCGGCGGCGCGCGCATGGCCGAGCAGTACCACGTGCCCTACCTCGGCTCGCTGCCGCTGGACATCCGCATCCGCGAGCAGGCCGACGGCGGCACGCCCACCGTGGTGGCGATGCCGGAGTCCGACTTGGCCGCACGCTACCGCGAGATCGCCCGCAACACGGCGGGGCGGCTGTCGCGCCAGCCGCGCAACAAGTCGCTGGGGCTGGGGAAGATCGTGGTGCAGGGCGCGCCCGCGGCATGAGTGCGCCACGGCGCGTGCTGTGCCTCTGCGGCAGCCTGCGTCGGGTCTCGTCCAATCGCGCCGCGCTGGAGGCCGCCCGGCAACTCGCGCCCGCGTCGCTGGAACTGGCGCTGTACGACGGCCTCGCCGCGCTGCCGCTGTTCAACCCCGACGACGAACACGACCCGCTGCCGCCTTCCGCGCTGGCGTTGCGCGAAGCCGTGGGGCAGGCCGATGCGCTGCTGATCGCCTGTCCCGAATACGCCCACGGCGTGCCCGGCGCGTTCAAGAACCTGCTGGACTGGCTGGTCGGCAGCCTGGAATTTCCCGGCAAGCCGGTGCTGCTGCTGAACGCCTCGGCGCGCGGCTCCTACCACGCGCAGGACGCGCTGGCCGAGATCCTGCGCACCATGTCTGCCGAGGTGCTGACGACGCTACCCATGCCGGTGGCGCTGCCCGGTGCGGGCTGCACGGTGGAGCAGCTGCTCGCCAGCGCGGAGCGCTGTGCCGAGCTGCGTGCGGCGCTGGCTTGCCTGGCCGCCGAGCTGGCCTGAACCGGCCGCCGTGCTGGCGCGCAGGCGCCGCTACCATGTATTTTTGCCGTTTTCGCCCGGCCCGGCCGGGCGCCACGCCGACTGCGGAGCGCACGTGAGCATCAAGTCCGACAAGTGGATCCGCCGCATGGCCGCGAGCCACGGCATGATCGAGCCGTTCGAGCCGGGCCAGATGAAACTGGGCGCCGATGGCGGCCGCGCGGTGTCCTGGGGCACCTCCAGCTACGGCTACGACGTGCGCTGCGCGCGCGAATTCAAGGTGTTCACGAACATCAACTCCACCATCGTCGACCCGAAGGCGTTCGACCCGAACAGTTTCGTGGACGTGGTGTCGGACGTGTGCATCATCCCGCCGAACTCGTTCGCGCTGGCGCGCACGGTGGAGTACTTCCGCATCCCCCGCGACGTGCTGGTGGTGTGCCTGGGCAAGAGCACCTACGCGCGCTGCGGCATCATCGTCAACGTCACCCCGCTGGAGCCGGAGTGGGAGGGCCACGTGACGCTGGAGTTCTCCAACACTACGCCGCTGCCGGCGAAGATCTACGCCAACGAAGGCGTGGCGCAGATGCTGTTCTTCGAATCCGACGAGCCCTGCGAGACCAGCTACAAGGACCGCGGCGGCAAATACCAGGGCCAGCAGGGCGTGACCCTGCCGCGTACCTGAACCGGCGCTCGACAGCCATCCACCACCGCAGCCCGGCGCAAGGCGCCGCGCTAAACTCGCCAAGCCATCACGACCGCTTTACGCAGGAGAACCCGATGACCCGTTTTTCCACCCTGTTGACCCGCGCCGCCGCGGTGCTGGTGCTCGGCAGCGTCTTCCTGCTCGGCGGCTGCCACATGTTCGGCGGTGGCACCAAGGGTACGGTGAGCACGGCCCAGATGAAGGGCAAGTTCGACACCACCATCCAGGCCTACAAGGAAGGCCAGTTCGTGATCGACGGCGCGGTGTTGTCGGCAGTCGATGCCGGCAGCCACTTCGCCTACCTCAAGGACACCGGCAAGCTGCCCAAGACCGTACTGTTGCTGCCCAGCGACGATTCCAAGATCCGCAAGGTGCACCTGCAGTACCTGGCGCGCATGTCGATCGACTACGGCTTCACCGCGTACTACGACAACGGCGGCCAGCTCACCGAGATCAATGCGATCAACACCAAGGCGCGCCAGCTGGAAGACCACCACGCGCCGGTGAAGATCGACGACGGCCAGCAGTGCAAGACCGCCGCCGGTTGCGATTCCGTCGACCAAGCCGCGCAGCAGCAGCGGTAAGCCGTACCGCATGACCGGCAAAAGCCCGCGGAGCGATCCGCGGGCTTTTTTTTGAGTTTGTTTGTGCATTCGTCCGTGAACGCGAAGGTCAAACGGGCGGCCATCCATGGCCGCACTCTTCAAAAAAGCTTGCAATCACCCTCGATCGCGTTCGAGCTTTTGCCGCAACGCATCCAGCCGCGCGGCCAGCGCGTCGGTCGCGTACGGCACGGCGGCGCCGCTGCCCCAGACCGGGCCGGGCCACGCGGCGTCGCCCTCGGTGCGCGCCACCACGTGCAAGTGCAGCTGGCGCACGATATTGCCCAGTGCGCCGAAGTTGAGCTTGTCGCAAGGCGCGATGGCACGCAGAGCGGCGGCGGCCTGGTTCGCCTCGCGCCATAGCTGCGCCTGTTCTGATTCGGCGAGGTCGGCGATCTCCGTCACGCCGGCGCGGCGCGGCACCAGGATCAGCCACGGGTAGCGCGCGTCATCCATCAGCCGCAGCTCGCACAGCGGCAGCATGGCGACAAAGCGGGTGTCGGCGTGCAGCCGCGGGTCGAGCGCGAACGCGGCCTCGCTCATGCGCCGGCCAGTTGCCGGTCGAAGAATTCCAGCGTGCGCTGCCACGCCAGCATCGCGCTGGCCCCGTGGTAATGCTTGTCGCCCGGCACGTCGCGATTGAACGCGTGACCCGCGCCGGGGTAGCTGAACACCTCCATCTGCGGCAGCAGCTCGCGATGCTGCGCCACCGCCTCGGGCGGGATCGAGGGATCGTCCTCGCCGAAGTGGAACATCACCGGCGTCTTCGGCTTCTCGCCGAGGAACGGCACGTTGCGCGCGCCGTAGTAGCTCACCGCGGGCAGGCCCAGCCGCAGCGCGGAGAGCAGCGCGATGGTGCCACCCCAGCAGTAGCCCACCACGCCGACCTTGCCGGACGAGGCAATCGATTCGGCGGCGCTGGCCACGTCCTCCAGCGGGCGATCCAGCCCCAGCTCGCCCACCAGCGCCTTGCCGCGCGCCATGCCCACTTCGTCGTAATCCAGTTCCAGCCACGCTTCGAGGTGGTCGAAGAAGGCCGGCGCGATCGCGGTGTAGCCGGCGGCGGCAAAGCGGTCCGCCACGCTGCGGATGTGCGCGGTGACGCCGAAGATCTCCTGCACCACCACGATGCCGCCCTTCGGCTTGCCCGCGGGCTGGGCGAGGTAGCCGCCGATGCACTGGGTGCGCGAGGTGGGGATGTTGATGTGCTGGCCCATGGCGGGCATCTCCGTTGCGGCTGTGCGCGGATTCTAGCGGGCGCGGGTGCTGGCGGCGGGTGAAGGCGCGATGTCCCGGCTTTTCGCTCGCCATTCCGGCCTGCGCCGGAATGGCGAACTTGAGTTCCGGGCCTTGGCCCCGGCCGCATACCCGTATAATTCACCGTTTCCCTATTGCCCAACGGTTGCCGCCGTCATGTCGCAGGCCACGCAGAAGATCGGATTCGTCAGCCTCGGCTGCCCCAAGGCGCTGGTGGATTCCGAGCGCATCCTCACCCAGCTCAAGGTCGAGGGCTACCAGATCGTGCCCAGCTACGGCGAAGCCGATGCGGTGGTGGTGAATACCTGCGGCTTCATCGACGCGGCGGTGCAGGAGTCGCTGGATTCGATCGGCACCGCGCTCAACGAGAACGGCAAGGTGATCGTCACCGGCTGCCTCGGCAAACGCGCCGAACTGATCCGCGAGGCCTACCCCGGCGTGCTGTCGATCAGCGGCCCGCAGGACTACGCCAGCGTGATGCACGCAGTGCACGAGGCATTGCCGCCGGTGCGCAACAAGTTCCTCGACATCGGGCCCCTCGGGCATCTTGATGCCCGAGATGACAACTCGGTGGGCGTGAAGCTGACGCCCAAGCACTACGCGTACCTCAAGATCTCCGAAGGCTGCAATCACCGCTGCAGCTTCTGCATCATCCCCTCGATGCGCGGCAACCTGGTCTCGCGCCCGGTGGACGAGGTGCTGGTCGAGGCCGAGAAGCTGGTCAAGGGCGGCGTGAAGGAACTGCTGGTGATCTCGCAGGACACCAGCGCCTACGGCGTCGACCTGAAATACGCCGAACGCGAATGGCGCGGCAAGGCTTGGCGCACGCGCATGACCGAGCTGTGCGAAGGCCTGTCCGAGCTGGGCGCGTGGACGCGGCTGCACTATGTCTACCCGTACCCGCACGTGGACGAGGTGATGCCGCTGATGGCGTCGGGCAAGCTGCTGCCGTACCTCGACATCCCGTTCCAGCACGCCAGCCCGCGCATCCTGAAATTGATGAAGCGCCCCGGCAACATCGACAAGACGCTGGAGCGCATCCAGAACTGGCGCAAGCTGGTACCCGACCTCACCATCCGCAGCACCTTCATCGTCGGCTTCCCCGGCGAGACCGACGCCGAGTTCGAGGAACTGCTCGACTTCCTGCGCGAAGCCGAACTCGACCGCGTGGGCGCGTTCGCCTACTCGCCGGTGGACGGCGCCAAGGCCAACGAATTGCCCGGCGCCGTCTCCGAGGAGCTGAAGGAAGACCGCCTCGAACAGTTCATGGCTGTGCAGGCGGAAATCTCGGCCGCCAAGCTGCAGCGCAAGATCGGTCGCACGCTCAAGGTGCTGGTGGACGAGGCGAACGCCGAGGGTGCCGTGGCGCGCTCCGCCGCCGACGCGCCGGAGATCGACGGCACGGTGCTGATCGCCGACGGGCAGGGCCTCAAGCCCGGCCAGTTCGTCGACGTGGTGGTGGAAGGCGCCAGCGAGCACGACTTGCATGCGCGCCTGGAGCATTCCACGCTGAAGATGATATGAGAGTGCGGCCATGGATGGCCGCTTCTGACGTCGGTGTGAAACGTGGAGCGCTTGCCATGATGATCCGTGGATCGCCGCGCGCATGGACGTGCGCATGAAGTACATCGCGCCGCCCCGTGACGCGGTCGATCCGCAGGTGTTTTCGCGGATGCCGCTCGCGGCGTGGCGCGATCATGCCGGCCTGATCGAAGGCCGCGACTGGCCGAGCATTGAAGCACTCAACGCGCACCTGCCTGCCGCCGCGCGCGAATGCTTCGTGGCGCAAACCCGCGAGTTGCTGGCCGACGGCCTGCACTACGAACGGCGCATCGCCGAGCGCGGCGAGATCGCCACCCGCGAGCGCAATTGGCACGACCTGTTCAACGCCCTGGTGTGGCTGCGCCATCCCGCGCTCAAGCGTGCGCTGAACGCACGGCAGGCGGCCGAGGTCGCCCGCATGGGGCCGAAGACCCGTTCACGGGCGCAATGTGCGCTCACCCATTTCGACGAGGCCGGCGTGATCGTGGTGGCGAGCGATCCGGCGCTGATCGCGCCATGGGATGCACACGACTGGCACCGCCTGTTTTGGCGCGAGCGCACGGCATGGCAGGACGGTCGCGCCCAACTGGAGGTGTTCGGCCACGCCCTGCTGGAGCATGCGCTGACGCCCGGCAAGCTGCTGGTGGGCAAGGCGCTGGTATTCCATTCGACGCAAGCGATGGAAGTCGTGCTGGCGCACGCCGCCGCGGCGATCGCGCACGGTGAACTGCTGTGCGACCCACTGGAGCTGCGCCCGCTGCCGTTGTCGGGCCTGCCCGGCTGGCATCCGCACAGCGACGACGAGGCGTTTCATCGTCATGCGGCCTGTTACCAGCCACGGCGCACGGGACGCAGCTATCCACCGGCCGTGCGGCTTGGGCACCTCGGTCGCGCGGCGTTGGTGTAATACGGCACTTGGGCGAGAATGCCCGCTCGCGACCGTCGTCGCCGGAGGCCCCGCGCGTGATACCTCATTTCAGCGATCATGCCGCCAACGAGCGCACCTACCTTGCCTGGGTGCGCACCGCGATCGCCATCATGGCGTTCGGCTTCCTGCTCGAGCGCTTCGACCTGTTCCTGGCCTACGCGATCCATGCCGCGTCCAGGCCGGTGACGGGCCTGCACATGCGCGCCACCGAATGGGCCGGACTGATGCTGATCGTCTTCGGCGCGCTGATCATCCTGCTGTCCACCCTGCGCTTCCTGCGTTACCGCCGGAGCATCGCCGACGACCAGGTGATTCCGTATGGCGGCACGTTGAGCGAGAAGCTGTTGGCCGCAATCCTGGTGGTGATGGGCCTGTTCCTGGTGGTGTACGTGGGGCAGGAGCTGGTGGCATTCGCATGACGTCAGACCGCGTATCAGCCCGAATCGGTTGACTCGGAGCCGCCTGATCCAGATGCATCAGGCGGGAATAGATCGGACCATCCTTAGACCACAAGGTTGCTCGACATGGCTACGCTCAAGCAAGTGTTTGCAGCGAAGCGCTTCAAAGCGCACAGCGCTCCTCGGCAGCTGTCGCTCCAAGGTTGTCGCCTCGCGTCCTTTCAGCGTCGTGCGATCGCCTTTGCGGTAGACCTCGTCATCTTCAACCTCGCCGCGGCCGCGGGAACTGTTCTTTGGCGCATCGCGGCCTCTCATCCGGGGGCTGTCCTGGGCGCAAAGGTAAGGGTTGTCGGCCTGGATACGTGGTGGGCGCTGGCAATTGTCGTGGCGTACTTCGGCGTCCTGACCTACTTTGGCCGTGGCCAGACTCCGGGCAAGCGCCTCCTGGGAATTCGTGTCGTGTCGCTCGTACACGACCGCATCAGTCTCTGGCAAAGCATCGAACGGGCGCTTGGCTATGCGGCGTCAGCCCTTGAGCTGGGCTTCGGTTTCCTGCAGTACTTCATCCATCCGAACGCGCAGACTGTTCACGACCGGATAGCCGAGACCATCGTGGTTTTGGAGCGCGGCGCCTGACGCCAGCGGCAGCTTTCGGGTACGTGCGGGAGAGTGTCAGGCAACACGGGCTGGTGCCGTCGACTGCGGTTGCCGTCGCGAGCCTGACGGGCTGCGAACGACGAGGTGACGATGATGCCGAAGCTTGCTCAACCGGTTTCGAGAAAGAGCCGTATCGTGGGCGCACTCATGGGCGCTTTCATCGGTGATGCGCTGGCCCTGGGCCCGCACTGGTATTACGACCTGGGTGCACTCAAGCGCGACTACGGTGACTGGGTCAGCGATTACACGGCGCCGAGGCCGGGGCGCTACCACGAGGGTTTGCCGGCAGGGGCGTCGTCGCAGGCGGGTTTCGTCCTGGCGCTGACGACGCGCTCGCTGGTGGAGCGCGGTGGTTACGACGAGGCGGATTTCTGTGCGCGGATGGATCGCGACCTGTTCGCGGTGATCGACGGCACGCCGATGGCGGGGCCGGGCGGCTACACCAGCCAGTCGGTCCGCGAGGCGTGGCGCAAGCGCCGCGCCGGCCTGCCGTGGGGACAGGTGGCGGGGCTGGCGGACAACACCGAGGCAGCGGAGCGGGTGCTGGCCATCGCCTTGCGCTACGCGGGCGAGCCGGCGCAGCTGGCGCGGCACGTCAGCGGCAACGTGGCGCTGACCCAACGCGATCCCACGGTGGGCGCGATGACGCTGGCGTTTGCCGCGGTGCTGGGGCAGCTGGCCAACGGCGTGCCGCTGGACGGTGACTTGTCCGGTCGGCTGATGGGCATGGTGAAGTCCGGCGCCCTGCCGTTCCATACCGTGACCAGTGGCGCGCTGGACGTGCCGCAAGGTTCAGAGGCGCCCTTGCACGCGGGACAGTTCGCCTCGCCCGATGCCTTGCTCACGGTGTCGTCCATCGCACGGGCAGCGCACGATCCCGGCGTCGCGATCGAGCCCGCGTCGAGGGTGGGCCTGGTCTACGGCCTGCCGTGCGCGGTGTACCACCAGTTTCCGGCGGCCTATTACCTCGCGGCGCGTTTCCGGGGTGACGTGGAGCTCGGCGTGCTCAACGCGGTGAACGCGGGTGGCCAGAACCAGGCGCGCGCCATGCTCACCGGAGCGCTGTGCGGCGCTATCGGTGGGTTGGAGGCGATTCCCCCGCGTTTCATCGCGGGGCTGGAGAAAGGCGCGGAATACCTGGCGCTGGCGAAGGCATTGGCGGAACAGGTCGGGTAACGGCGGCTCACGCCGCGTAGCGCACGTCCACGATCAGGAACCGCGTGCGCCCGCCGGGCAGCTCCGCCTCGAACTCGTCGTCGAGGCGCTTCTTCAGCACCGCGCGGGCCAGCGGCGAATCGATGCTGATCCAGCCCAGCTTCGCGTCGGTCTCGTCGGGGCCGACGATGTGGTAGCGGACTTCCTCGCCGCTGGCGAGGTTTTCCAGCGTGATGGTGGCGCCGAAGAACACCGCCTCGCGGTCGGCTGGCGCGCCTTCGGCCACCTTGAGCGAGGGGATGCGTTTGCTGAGGTAGCGTACGCGGCGATCGATCTCGCCGAGCTGCTTCTTGCGGTAGGTGTATTCCGCGTTCTCGGAACGATCGCCTTCGGCGGCTGCTGCGGCCAGCGCCTTCACTACTTCGGGGCGCAAGGTGTGCCACAGGTGATCCAGCTCCGCCTTGAGTTTCTCGAAGCCGGCGCGAGTGATGATCGCGGTGGAGCGGGGAGCAGGTGGGCGCCAGCGGCTCATGGGCCGGCCTCGTCGCGGCCGGGGCCGCGCAGCAGCCGCCACGCGGCGGCGAGCAGCCAGGCCAGAATCAGCAGGATCAACAGCTTCTGGCTGAGCCCGCGCGGCAGCGCGCGCCAGAACGCCTGCACCCACAGCAGCACGAAGCACATCGCGGCCCAGGCGAAGGCGGGACGGAACCAGCCTCGCCAGTGGGCGTCGCCGCGCAGTCGCCAGCTTTGCAGCAGCATCGCGGTGGCGGTGCACAGGAACGCGGCCTGCGCCGCCACGCCGTGCACATAGCCGTGCAGCGTGGGTGGCCGGTTCCAGGTGTCGGTGTGGGCGAGCGCGGTGACGGCCAGTGCGATGCCGCCCGCCACGAACAGCAGCAGCGGTGCCGCGCTGCGCGTCGCGGGTGACAGCGTTCGATACGCGCCCACGCCGAGCAGTATGAGGGCGAGCGCCATCGCGTAGTAGCCCGTGCGCACCATGCCACCCCACGGGCCGATCAGGTAGTAGCTGTTCGGCACCCGCGTCCAGTCGAGCTCGGGGCGCAGGCCTTGCGCGGCGATGCCGGTGGCGAGGAAGACGAGCATGCCGGCGAGGGCGATCGCGGCGGCGATCCGGGGCGTGTTCATGCGGTGCCCGCCAGTTGCCGCTGCAGGGCGGCGATGTCGTCGCGCTGCGGGTGGTCGGGCCAGGCGGCGGCGAGCTTCTGCAGCAGGACGATCGCTTCGGCACGCCGCTCGGGTTGCGTGGCCAGCAGGCGTGCGACCAGCAGGCCGTAATGCGGCGCCTGCCGGTCGCGCGGCCAGTGCGCGAGGTAGCCGCGGCCGAGATGGATGGCGAGGCGCGTCATGCCCAGCCGCGCGGCGAGGTCGGCCAGTTCGCCGCAGGTGCGCGGATCGTCGGGGACGAAGGCGGGATCGATGCCGCAGCACTCCTGCAGCACGCCCAGCGCGCGGCGCGCCTCGTTCTGCGCGATCAGCGCGGCGATCCAGATCTGGCCGTGCACCAGCAGGTCGTCGCGCAGTCCCTGATGGCGCAGCAGCTCGCGGTAGAGCTGGTGTACCGGCGCCGGCGCGTTGTGCTGGCGCAGGCGCTCGGCCAGCTGGTGCAGCGCGGCGAGCGGATCGTTCGCGGCGCGCGCGCGCGCCTCGTCGACGAGGCGGCTGTCCTCGTCCTGACCCGAGGCTTGGGCCAGTCGCGGCGCCTCGGGCACCAGGCCGAGGCGCTCGTGATGCAGGTGGACCAGCGCGCCCATCAGGTGGAAGGCCAGCACGATCAGGTACGTGCAGGCGAAGGCGAACAGCGGCAGCGCGAGGAAGCGCGGCAGCAGGTGCGAGCCTAGCGAGGCCAGCACGATCAGCAGGCCGAGCAGCAGGTTGATCGCCACCGGCACCAGATAGACCGGGCCGAAGGTGTTGACCACACGCACCCAGTTCAACGGGTTGAGCGCCAGCGCCAGGTTGCCGTCGAAGGCCAGCGACATGTCCACCGCCGGCAGCGCCAGCGCGGCCACCACCAGCACCGGCCACAGCGCGCGCGGAAAGAACACCACCGCCAGCACGCACAGCGCCACCAGCAGCAGGTGGATTGCGGTGAGCCCCCAGCCACTGGCGCCGTTGCCCTCGCTGCCCACATCCGGCGGGTCGGCGTAGCCGTGGGCGGTATGCAGCAGGCAGTCGGCGGCGTAGCGCCAGGTGGCGGCCCACACCAGCAGGCTCGCCAGCGCGCCGACGACGGGCAGGAAGCCCGCGTAGTGCGCCAGCGTCAGCGCGGTGCAGGTGGCCAGCCCGGCGCCGCGCAGCGGATAGCCGAAGCCGGACTGCAGGCGTTCGCCAAACGGCGTGTCGGCAGGAACCACTTCTATACGTGGCATCGGCGTGTCCTCGGAGACATTGGACAGGCGCTCAGCGTTTGCCGCCGAAGATGCCGCCCAGCACGCCGCGCAGGATCTGCCGGCCCAACTGGTTGCCCATGGTGCGCACCACCTGCTTGCCCATGGTCTCGATCATGCCTTGGCGGCGCTTGGTGCCGAACAGCGCGTCGTGCACGGCGCCGCCCCAGGCCGAGTCGCCGTTGTCGTCTTTCGCTGGCGTTCCGGCGGCGACGGCGTTCGCATCGGCGGCCTTGTCGTCCGCGCGTTTGGCGAGGATCTCGGCGGCGGATTCGCGGTTGACGGCGGTGTCGTATTTGCCGCCCACCGGCGAGCGCTGGCGCACGGTGGCGCGTTCGGCGTCGGCGATCGCGCCGATGCGGCAGCATGGCGAGGTCACCAGCACCTGCTCCACCGGCGAAGGCACGCCGCCGTCGCGCAGGGTGGAGGCCAGCACCTCGCCCACGCCCAGCTGGCCGATCGCCGCGGTGACGTCGAGTGGCGGATTCGGCACGAAGGTCTGCGCCGCCGCCTTCACCGCCTTCTGGTCGCGCGGGGTGAACGCGCGCAGCGCGTGCTGCACGCGGTTGCCTAGCTGGCCCAGGATGTTCGCGGGCACGTCGTCGGGGTTCTGCGAGCAGAAGTACACGCCCACGCCCTTGGAGCGGATCAGCCGCACCACCTGCTCCACGCGCTGCAGCAGCGCGGGCGGCGCATCGTCGAACAGCAGGTGCGCCTCGTCGAAGAAAAACACCAGTTTCGGCTGGTCGAGATCGCCCACCTCGGGCAACTGCTCGAACAGCTCCGACAGCAGCCACAGCAGGAAGGTGGAGTAGAGCCGGGGTTTCAGGATCAGCTGGTCGGCGGCGAGTATGTTGATGACACCGCGGCCGCTCATGTCCTGGCGCATCAGGTCGGCCAGTTCCAGCGCGGGCTCGCCGAAGAAAGCGTTGGCGCCATCCTGCGCCAGCTGCAGCAGGGCGCGCTGCACGGCGGCGAGGCTGGTCTTGCTGATCAGGCCGTAGTGGGCGGAGATGTCCTTGCTGTTCTCGGCGGCGAAGGCGAGCAGGGCGCGCAGGTCGTCCAGGTCCAGCAGCAGCCAGCCGTTGTCGTCGGCCAGCTTGAACACGATCTCCAGCACGCCTTGCTGGGTGTCGTTCAACTCCAGCACCCGGCCGAGCAGGGCGGGCCCCATCTCGCTCACCGTGGCGCGCACCGGGTGACCGAGCTTGCCGTAGAGATCCCAGAAGATCACCGGGTTGGCCTGCGGCTTCCAGTCGGCGAGCTGCAGCTTGGCAAACCGCGCCTTGAGCTTGTCGCCCGGCTCGCCCGCGGCCATCGCCAGGCCGGCAAGATCCCCCTTGGCGTCGGCGAGGAAGCAGGGCACGCCCAGCTTCGAATAGCCTTCGGCCAGCACCATCAGCGACACGGATTTGCCGGTGCCGGTGGCGCCGGCGATCATGCCGTGGCGGTTGCCGTAGCGCGGTTCGAGCACGACGCTGGCGTGGTCATTGCGGCCGATCAGGATGTCGGTCATGGGAGTCCCTTCGTCGGATTCGGGTGTGATTGTAGCCAGAGCGTTCGTCGCGCCGGTTCATTGAGTCTGCCGACAGCGCGGGCTATGGTGTCCGCTTTTCGTCGGATGGTTTTGCTCATGCGGTCTGCTCGTGTCGTTCGATCCCTGCGCCTGGCGCCGCTGGCGGCGGTCTTCGGCTTGCTGGCCGCCTGCGCGGGCACGGGCGGCAGCAAACCGCCAGCGACGGTGGCTGCGCTGTACACCCGGCTCGACCAGGCCACCCAGGGTTACCAGACCGCGCTGCAGCAGGTCCGCGCCGGCAACGACGCGGCGGGACAGCAGACGTTGGGACAGGCGCTGGACACGTTGAAGAGCGCCTCGGTGCAGTGCGGCAGCACCGCCGGTTGCGACCCGCAACGCTTCTTTTCCGCCTACGACCGCATGTTGCGCCTCAAGGACGGCAGCTTCATCGGCGACGAGACTCCCGACGACGAACCGCAGACCGGCATGGCGCTGGACCAGCGCAGCGCCGCGGCCCTGCCCGAGGCGCAGCGCAGCGTGACCCTGCTGCACGGCCAGAAGCTCTCCGAGCTGATCGCGATGAACGGCGCGGTGAAGGCCGCGCTGCAGATGTGGCTGACCCAGTGGCGGCCGAACCTGATCGATGCCTGGATCAACTACCAGTACCTGCGCAGCGAGATGTGGCCGCAGTACAAGCAGGCCGACCTGCCCGAGGCGCTGTTGTTCGGCATCATGGCCAAGGAATCCGGCGGCAAGGTGCATGCGGTGTCGCGCTCCGGCGCGGCCGGCCCGCTGCAGTTCATGTACGCCACCGGCATGCGTTTCGGCCTCACCAATTACAACGGCTTCGACCTGCGCTTCGATCCGGCCGCGTCGGCGCGCGCGAACGCCGAGTACATGAACGAGCAGCTCAAGGTGTTCAACGACAACCTGGAGCTGACGCTGGCGGCCTACAACGGCGGCGAGGGACGCATGAAGCGGCTGGTGGGGCCGGACACCTCGGTGAGTTTCTACGACCCGCGCATCTACGACCAGCTATCGCAGGAGACCCGCGATTACGTTCCTTCGGTGCTGGCGGCGGCATGGTTGTTCCTGCACCCGGACAGCTACAACCTGCGTTTCCCGAAGATCGACGGCGTGCCCGGCAGCATCACGCTGAAGCGGCCGGCCTCGCTGAGCGAGCTCACCGTCTGCCTTGGTTCGGCCGGCGGCATGGAGGAAGGCTGGTTCCGCACCTTGCGCAACCTCAATCCGCGGCTGGACCCGCAGCAGGA
Organism: Rhodanobacter sp. C06; assembly: GCF_002001105.1. Taxonomy (GTDB): domain Bacteria; phylum Pseudomonadota; class Gammaproteobacteria; order Xanthomonadales; family Rhodanobacteraceae; genus Rhodanobacter_A. Next base: position 35,697 of record NZ_MUNP01000046.1, read on the forward strand.
GCAGCCCGCGGGCGCGATGCTGCAGGTGCCGAAGCTGCTGGAGCATTCCTATGCCGCGCGCTGCGTGGACGGGCCGTGGCCGATCCTGGCCGCCGACCTGCACAATGCCGCCGCGCCGGTGGTGGCCGAGCCGCCGCCGCCACCGCCGAGCCCTGCGAAGATCCGGCGCTACAAGGTGCGCCACGGCGACACCCTGGTCGGCATCGTGCGCAAGCTGCGCTGCTCCAGCGTGCAGGAGATCGCCGAGATGAACCACCTGCGCCACCACCACATCTCGGTGGGGCAGGAGTTGAAGGTGCCGGAGTGCCGCTGAAGCCGTCGCCCGGAGGCTGACGATCAGGCGGTGGCGCTGGCGCGCATCCAGTCCTTGACCGGGTCGGCCGGGCGATGCAGGCGCTTCAACTCGCCCAGCAGCTGCAGCACCTGGCGGTGCTGGGGCAGCAGGCGATCCTGCGGCGAGTGCTTGGTCTCGTGGTAGGCCACCGCCAGCCACAGTGCGATGCCGCGCAGCGCCACCTCGGGATTGTCCGAGCGCGCCCGCTCGTAGCCGGCCCCGGTGCCTTGGCCCCAGGGCAGGTAGCGCGCCTCCGGCGGCGTGCCGTACAGGTGCGGGAATTCGCTGCGCGAGGCCTGGCCGATCTCGCGCAGGGTCAGCAGGCTCAGCTGGGCCCGGGTGCGCTGGGGCAGGGCGCGCACGCTGCGCTCGATCTCGCGCAACTGGCGGGTGAGCTGGTGTGCACGGAGGAAGGCGATGGCCGGGCTGAGCAGCTGCATGGAATCCTCGTCCCCTGACACCGCGACAGGTGCGGCAATGGCGGGAGGATAGTGGGCGGCCAATGCACGAGGCGCCCAATGCGTCACAAAATGACGTCTCGCGTCAGTTTGTGCGCGCGAGTTGCCCCAATCGCTGGCCCACCTGCACCGCCTGCTGCGGTTCGAGCGCATCCAGTTTGGCCGTGCCTTCGGGCAACAGCACGATCACGGTGGAGCCCATGTTGAAGCGTGCCATCTCGGCGAAGCGCGCCAGCGTGACGTTCTGGCCGGCAAAGGACTTGCGCCGGATCGCGGGCGCGTAGGGCGGGATCACCAGCCCGTCCCACACCGTGGCCACCGAGGACACCAGGATCGCGCCCACCATCACCACTACGAACGGGCCGTGTTCGCCCTCGAAGTGGCAGACCAGCCGCTCATTGCGCGCGAACAGCCGCGGGATCGCCGCCACCGCGAACGGCGCCACGCTGAAGATGCGCCCCGGCACGTGCACGGTTTCCTTCAGCGTGCCGGCCAGCGGCATGTGCACGCGGTGGTAGTCGCGCGGCGACAGGTAGACGGTGACGAAGCGGCCGTTGCGGTAGGGCGCGGCGGCGGTCTCGTTGCCCAGCAGTTCGGCAGCGCTGTAGTCCTGCCCCTTGGCCTGGAAGATGCGCCCGTCCACGATCCGGCCAGCCTGGCTGATGCGGCCATCGGCGGGGGAGAGCAGGGCGGCCGGGTCGGCATCGGCTGTGCGTGCGCCGGGCTTCAGCTTGCGGGTGAAGAAGGCATTGAAGTGCTGGTACGCCAGCGGATCGGGCTGCGCGGCCTCGGCCATGTTCACGCCGTAGTTGCGCACGATGGTGCCGATCAGCCAGTTCTTCCACGGCACGAAAGTCCAGCGCGTGCCCCAGTAGACCAGGCGCGACAGGAGGCGATGCGGAAGGATGTATTGCAGCAGGATCTTGAAAGTCATCCGGCGAAGTATACGGGGCTGCCGGAGCGATTCACTCCAACTTCCCGCGCGCGCCGTTCGCCCTGAGCGTGGCGAAGCGGAGTCGAAGGGGCGCTTCCGCAACGAGCCCTTCGACTTCCTCGCTGCTCAAGGCGCGGCCTCCTTGGCGGCTCCCCGCGTCGGTCCTGCGGGCTTACGCCCAGAGCCTACCCCGGACTCGATCCGGGTGTGAACGGGGTCGGTTCCCGGGGCTTATAATCGCCGGCCAACTTGCCGCCATCGAATCGCCGTGACCGCCGAACTCGCCACCATCATCGACTTCATCCGCTACGGTGCCAGCCGCTTCTCGGCCGCCGGGCTGACCTTCGGCCACAGCCACGACAACCCGATCGACGAGGCTACCCACCTGGTGCTGGCCAGCCTGCACCTGCCGCCGGACATCCCGCCGGCCTATGGCGCGGGCCGGCTCACCACCGAGGAGCGCGCGAACGTGCTTGCCCTGATCGAGCGCCGCGTCAGCGAGCGCCTGCCGGTGGCCTACCTAGTGGGTGAAACCTGGTTCGCGGGCCTGAAGTTCAAGAGCGACCGCCGCGCCCTGGTGCCGCGCTCGCCGATCGCCGAGCTGATCGAGTCGGGCTTCGCGCCGTGGCTGGACGAGCGCCACGTGGAGCGCGCGCTCGACCTGTGCACGGGCTCGGGCTGCATCGGCATCGCGATGGCCGAGTACAACCCCGACTGGCAGGTCGACATCGTCGACATCAGCGACGAGGCGCTGTCGTTGGCGCGCGAGAACATCGTGTTCCAGCACGTCGAGTCGCGCGTCGAGGCGGTGAAGTCCGACCTCTTCGAGGGTGTGCGCGGGCGCAGGTACGACCTGATCGTCTCCAATCCGCCCTACGTCACCGAGGACGAGTACGCCGCGCTGCCCGGCGAGTACGTGCACGAGCCCAAGCTGGGCCTCACCTCGGGCGCGGACGGACTGGACATCTGCCTGCGTATCCTCGACGAGGCCGCCGGCCTGCTGACCGACGATGGCTTGCTGATCGTCGAAGTGGGCGAGAGCGAGCACGCGCTGGCGCTGCTGCTGCCTGAATTGCCGTTCGTTTGGATCGAGTTCAAGGTGGGGCAGATGGGCGTGTTTGCGCTGGAGCGGCGCGACCTGATCGAGCACAAGGCGGCGATCCATGCCGCCGCGGCCGCGCGGCGCTGAGATCATGGAACTGGCGACGGCGCGCTTGCGGCTGGATGCGCTGCGGGAGGGCGACGCCGAGGCCTTGTTCCGCTATCGCGCCGATCCCGAGGTTTGCCGTTACCAGGGTTGGCGGCCGGCCGTACTGGCCGATGTCGAGCGTTTCATCAGGGACCAGTCGGTGATGGCCGCGCCATCGCAAGGCCAGTGGTTGCAGCGCGCCATCCGCCATCGCGACGACGGTGCGTTGATCGGTGACCTCGGCTTCTGCCTTGCCGACGCACAAGCCGAATTCGGCATCACGCTGGCGCCCGCTGCCCAAGGCAACGGTTACGCCCGCGAGGCGCTGCATGCGCTGTTCGGCTGGCTGTTCGGCGAGCTGGGCATCCATCGCGTGCATGCGTCGGTCGATCCACGCAACGCACCGAGCATGGCCTTGCTGCAGGCGATCGGCATGCGCAAGGAGGCCCATTTCCGCGAAAGCCTGCGGTTCCATGGCACATGGGTCGACGATGTCGTTTTCGGGCTGCTGGCGAGCGAGTGGTCCGGCATCGCCGGGTAAGGGCGCAGGGATTGCTGCATTGCGGTAAGCTGTAGCGGTTTTCTTTGGACGTCCAAACCCGTGTCCAGCAACTCCTTTGGCAAGCTCTTCACCGTCACCACCTTCGGCGAAAGCCACGGGCCGGCCATCGGCTGCGTGATCGATGGCTGCCCGCCGGGCCTGCCGATCGGCGAGGAAGAATTCCGCCACGACCTCGATCGCCGCGCCACCGGCAAGAGCCGCCACACGTCGCAGCGACGCGAGGCGGACGAAGTGGAGATCCTCTCCGGGGTGTACGAGGGCAGGACCACCGGCACGCCGATCGCGCTCTTGATCCGCAACACGGACCAGCGCAGCAAGGACTACGGCGACATCGCCTCGACCTTCCGTCCTGGCCATGCCGACTACACCTACTGGCAGAAATACGGCATCCGCGACCCGCGGGGCGGCGGGCGCTCCTCGGCGCGCGAAACCACCATGCGCGTGGCCGCCGCGGTAGTCGCGAAGAAATGGTTGCTCGAACATCACGGCGTGCGCGTGCGCGGCTACCTGGCGCAGCTGGGTGACATCGCACCGGCCGGTTTCGATTGGGAGGCGGTCGAGCAGAACCCGTTCTTCTGGCCCTGCACCGAACAGGTGCCGGCGCTGGAAAAGGCCATGGACGCCTTGCGCAAGTCCGGCGACTCGGTGGGCGCGCGCGTCAGTGTGGTGGCGGAGGGCGTGCCGCCGGGCTGGGGCGAGCCGGTCTATGGCAAGCTGGACGGAGATCTCGCCAGCGCGCTGATGTCGATCAACGCGGTAAAGGGCGTGGAGATCGGCGACGGCTTCGCCGCCGTGGTTCAGCATGGCAGCGAGCATCGCGACGAAATGCGTTTGGACGGCTTTACGTCCAATCATGCCGGTGGCATCCTTGGCGGCATCAGCACGGGGCAGGCGGTGGTCGCCTCGATCGTGCTGAAGCCCACGTCCAGCATCCTGATCCCTGGCCGCAGCGTGAACCTGGCTGGCGAGGCGGTGGACGTGGTCACCAAGGGTCGCCACGACCCCTGCGTCGGCATCCGCGCCACGCCGATCGCGGAGGCGATGATGGCGCTGGTGCTGGTGGACCATGCCTTGCGCCATCGCGCGCAGTGCGGCGACGTGGGCGTGATGCAGCCGCGCATCGTCTGAAGGCAGCCGGAGGATGGGTCATGGTGACATTGTCGAAGCTTGAGCACGCCCCGTTGCGGGATGCCCTCAGCGACGCGATCCGTTACTGGGAGTCGCGCCGCATCGCCTTCAATCTGCTGCTGGCCGTCGTCGTCGTCGGATGGATCGTTGCCGCATGGCCGTATTTCCGCGGCGCGCTGACGTTCGAATCGGTGCTGCCCTTGGTCGTGCTGGCGGTGCTGGCCAATGCCTGTTACTGCGCGGCCTACCTGGCCGACTTGCCGATGCAGTGTTCAGCGTACCGGGCGACCTGGCGCCGCCGGCGCTGGATGCTGTGGACGTTCGGCACCTTGTTCGCGATGGCCTTGGCCTATTACTGGATGGCCGACGAGATCTATCCCGCCGTCCGCACGATGGCGGGGGCGTGACCGATGCCGACACGGCCGCGCGTATGGGTCTCGCGCCCCACCTTCGACGACGTGATCGCCCGGTTGGAGCCGCATTTCGAGGTGACGGCCGAGCCGAAGGAGACAAAGTTCGGCCCGACCGAGTTGGCCGCGAAGCTGGCTGATTGCGATGCCGCCATCGTGGGACTGAAGGAGCGCGTCGGCACGGCCGAGCTGGCCGGCGCGAAGCGGCTGCGCATCGTGGCCAACCTTGGCGTGGGTTACGACAACCTCGATCTCGCCGCGCTTGGCGCCGCCGGCATCGCCGCCAGCAACACCGCGGACGTGCTCAACGAGAGTGTGGCCGACTACGCCTGGGCACTGCTGCTGGGCGCGTCGCGGCGCATGGGCGCCGCCGAGCGCTGGCTGCGCGCTGGCGAGTGGCGCGCCACCGAATTCAAGGGCTGGCTGGGCACCGACGTGCGCGGCCGCACGCTGGGCATCCTCGGCATGGGCCGCATCGGCCAGGCGATCGCGCGGCGTGCGCAGGGCTTCGGCATGCCGGTGCTCTACCACAACCGCTCGCGCCTGCCCGAGGCCGTCGAACGCGATTGCCGCGCCCGCCTTGTGGACAAGGGCACCCTGCTGCGCGAGTCAGACTGCCTCATGCTGGTGCTGCCGCTGACGCCGGCCACCCGCCATGCCATCGGCGCCGCCGAGCTGGCGCATATGAAGCCCACCGCGGTGCTGGTGAACGTGGCGCGCGGCGGTATCGTGGACGACGCAGCGCTGGCCGCTGCGCTGCGCGAAGGCCGCCTCGCCGCAGCCGGGCTGGACGTGTTCGAGGGCGAGCCGCGGGTGCATCCGGATCTGCTGGCGCTCGACAACGTGCTGCTCAGCCCGCATATCGCCAGCGCCACGACCGATACCCGCCGCGCGATGACCGCGGTGGCGGTGGACAATGTGCTGGCGTGTTTCGGCCACGGCCCGCACGCAGGGCCCCCGCCGAACCTGTTGAACCCCGAAGCGCTGGCCGCGGCCGGCGTGATCTTCCCCATCCACCCAAAACTTACCTGAGTAGAGCCGCACCCGATGAGCAAGAAGAGCAGTTACAAGGTTGCGATGGTCGGCGCCACCGGCGCCGTGGGCGAGACCCTGCTCGCCATCCTCGCCGAGCGCAATTTCCCGGTCAGCGAGCTGGTGCCGCTGGCCAGCGAGCGCACCGCCGGCAGCCAGGTTTCGTTCGGCGGCAAACAGGTGACGGTGAAGTTGCTGGACACCTACGATTTTGCCGGGGTGGACATCGCTTTCTTCTCGGCCGGCGGTTCGGTGAGCAGGGTGCATGCGCCGCGTGCGGCCGCCGCCGGTGCGGTGGTGATCGACAACACCTCCGAGTTCCGCTACCAGGACGACATCCCGCTGGTGGTCAGCGAGGTGAACCCGCACGCCATCGCCCAATACACCACCCGCGGCATCATCGCCAACCCCAACTGCTCGACCATGGGCATGCTGGTGGTGCTGGCGCCGATCCATCGTGCGGTGGGCATCGAGCGCATCAACGTGGCTACCTACCAGTCGGTCTCCGGCGCGGGTCGTTCGGGCATGGAGGAGCTGGGCAAGCAGACCGCGGCCCTGCTCAACTTCCAGGACGTGGAGTCGAAGAAGTTCCCCAAGCAGATCGCGTTCAACGTGATCCCGCACATCGACGACTTCCAGCCCAACGGCTACACCAAGGAAGAGATGAAGATGGTGTGGGAGACGCGCAAGATCCTGGAGGACGAGTCCATCGCCGTGAACCCCACCGCGGTACGCGTGCCGGTGTTCTACGGCCATTCCGAGGCGGTGCACATCGAGACCCGCGACAAGATCACCGCGGAGCAGGCCCGCGAACTGCTGGAGCAGGCCGAGGGCGTGGTGGTGATGGACGAGCGCAAAGCCGGCGGCTATCCCACCCCGGTGGGCGACGTGGCCGGCAAGGACCCCGTGTTCGTGGGTCGCATCCGCGAGGACATCTCGCACGAACATGGCCTCGACCTGTGGGTGGTGTCGGACAACATCCGCAAGGGCGCGGCGCTGAACGCGGTGCAGATCGCCGAACTGCTGATCGAGGACTACCTGTGAGGCGCGGCCTGTACTGGCTGGCGCTGGCCGGGGCGCTGGCGGTCACGCCGCTTTGGGCGCGCGCGCAGCAGTCCGCCGACACCCTCGCCTCCAAGGCCGTACGCAAGCAGACGGCTGCGGTGGCCCGGCAGCGTGCCGAGGTGCAGCGCCTGCAGCGCGACGTCGCCGCACAGGAGTCCGGCAGTCGCGTGGCCGCCGGGCGGCTCAAGCAGCAGGACGCGGAAATCGCCGAACTGCAGCGACAGCTGCAGACGGCGCAGCAGTCCGGGGCGGCCGCCGGCAAGGGGCGCTGAGGGTCGCCGAGCGTCCGCCGGGCCCGCGGCAGGTTCTGGAATGCGCGACAGCAATACGTCGCAAGTCTGCGATCCGGCTATTGTTGATCCGTCCGCATCTAACTAAAGTGGCGCCTCGGTCGGGCGAAGCGCCGCCATCGTGGCGGCCTCACCAGAGGCCACGGCTTGTTCGGGGGAACGCGTGATGAATCGTTCGTTGAAACTGCCGCTGCTGGTGGCATTGGCCCTTGGCAGCGGCCATGCGCTGGCACTGGACCTGGGCCAGATCCAGGTCAAGTCGGCGCTGGGCCAGCCCCTGCTGGCGGAGATCCCGGTGCAGAAGGCCACGCCGGCCGAGTTGCAGCAGCTCAACGTGCAGCTGGCGTCGGGCGAGGAATTCGCACGCGCCGGGGTCGCCGGGGGGCGACCCACGATTCCGCTGCGTTTCGACGTGGTCGATGGCGGCAACGGCCACAAGGTCATCCGCATCACCAGCGATGCGGCAGTCAACGACCCCTTCCTCGACCTGCTGATCGAGATCCATGGTGGCAGCGGCAAGAGCGTGCGCGAGTACACCATCCTGCTCGATCCGCCGGGCAACAGTTCCGCGCCGACGCGGGTCGCATCGCGTCCGTCCGCACGCGCGGGCCGCTCGGCGGCTGCCGCGCCGGCTGCGCGCGAGGCCACCCACGCGGGTTCGGGCGAGCAGGTGGCCAACGGCCGCTTCGGGCCGGTCGAGCGTGGCCAGACCCTGTCCGTGGTGGCCCACCAGACGGCGCCGGCCGGCGTCGACCTCAACCAGATGCTGCTCGCTCTGAAGCAGGCCAACCCCGACGCGTTCTACCGCGACAACATCAATGCGCTGAAGGCCGGCGCAGTGCTGCGCATTCCCGACAAGGCCGCCGCCGAAGCGGTCGCGGTGGCCGCCGCCGCCGCGGAAGTGCGTCGCCAGAACGGCGACTGGCGCAGCGGCACGGTGAGCAGCTCGCCGGTGAGCGTGGCCGACGCCGGCACGCGTGCCACCACGTCCAGTTCGCCCTCGGGGGCCGCGGCCAGCGCCGGCGACCACTTGGCCCTGGTGCCCGCGAAGCAGGGCGGCAAGGCTGCCCCGACGGCGTCCGGATCGGACAAGAGCAATGCCTTGCGCCAGGACCTGCTGCGCAACCAGGAAGCCATGGCCAACCTGCAACAGCAGGGCGAGGACCTGAAGTCGCGACTGAAGGACCTCAACGACATCAACAGCAAGAACGAACGTCTGCTGGCGCTCAAGGACAACGAGATCGCCGAGCTGCAGCAGAAGTTGGCCGCGGCACGCAAGGCCGCCGGCCAGCCGGCGGAGCCGGCGCATGCGGCCACGGCGGGCGTTTCGATGGCGGCCGCCGCGGCCGGTGCGAACGCATCGAAACCGGCGGAACAGCCGGCCAGCGCCGCCTCGGCCCCGGCTGCCGGCAGCGAGGCTGCGGCTGCCACCGCGGCCTCGACCGCCAAGGCGGAAGCGCCGGCCGCCGCGTCGACCGCTCCTGCCGCGAGCAAGCCGGCCGCCACGCCGGCCAGCACCACGCCGATCAAGCCGACGGTCATCAAGCCGGCGGCACCGGTCGCCGGCGAGGAACCCTGGTATACCCAGCTGTGGGCGCAGGCGCTGGGTGCCGCCGTCATCGTGCTGCTGTTGTTGGGCGCGCTGCTGGGCCGCCGCCGCAAGGCGAAGCCCGCGGCCGCCTCGTCGAAGCTGGCGCCGTCGCTGGCCGATCGCTTCGGCGATGCGGCGCCTGCCGACGGTGGCGACGATGTCGACCAGAACATGCTGCTCGACCAGCTGGCCGAGCATCCCGACGACATCGGCCTGCACCTGGAACTGGTGAGCCTGTATTACGGCCGCCGCGACGTCGAGCGCTTCGAGGCGGCCGCCGAGGCCATGCATGCCCACGTCACCGACCCGCAGCAGGAAGAGTGGCAGGACGTGGTGCACATGGGCGAGGACCTTGTGCCCGGCCATCCGCTGTTCGCCGGCCACGACAGCCTGTCGTCGGACGAGGTCGAGGCGCACCATGGCTTCGACATCGACCGGTACGCCGCCGAACCCGTCGCCGCACCGGTGTCCGCGCCCGCATCAGCCGGCCCGCCGCCGCTGCCCGCGAATCCGGTGAAGGTGAGCGAGTACAACTTCAACTTCGACCTGACGCCGGCGCACGAATCGGCGTCGAAGCGGACCGACGGTGCCGAGCCGACCGCGACGCATCACGCCGCCGACGAGGATGCGACGGTATTGCGCGAGACGGCGTCGAACTGGCACTTCGATGAGCCGGAAGTGCAGGCGGCCGGTCACGACATCGAACCGCGCGAGTTCAGCGACGACCCGGCGGACACCAAGCTCGATCTGGCGCGCGCCTACCTCGACATGGGCGATCCGGACGGTGCCCGCGCCATGCTCGAAGAGGTGCTGCACGAGGGCAGCCAGACGCAGCGCGACGTGGCCAAGCGCATGCTCGACGATCTGCATTGATCGGCGTGCCATACGCTTGAATCCCGAACGGGCCGGCCATGCCGGCCCGTTTGATTTTGCGACAACCGTCCTTGGCGGTTTCCCTTCGGGCCATCGCTGGCGCGATGTCAAAAATCGCTCCGGGCGATTTTTTCGCGACCAAGGACGATCGCAAGGTTCGAGGAGTGTGGCCATGGACGGCCGCCCATTTGATTTTCGCGATCAGGGACGATCGCAAGGAAGATGCCTGCTACGCTGCGCACTTTCCGCATTCTCCTGATCCATGCGCATTGCCCTGGGCATCGAATACGACGGCACCGACTTCCTCGGCTGGCAGCGCCTGAGCCATGGGAACACGGTGCAGGGCGCGCTGGAAGCTGCCCTGTCGAAGGTGGCTGCGCAGCCGGTCGAGGTGACCTGCGCGGGACGCACCGATGCCGGCGTGCACGGCCGCTGCCAGGTGGTGCATTTCGATGTGCCGGTGGAGCGCGAGATGCGCGGTTGGCTGCAGGGCGCTACCTCCAACCTGCCGCGCAGCGTGGCGGTGCTGTGGGCGCAGCCGGTGGCCGACGAATTCCACGCGCGCTTTTCCGCGCGCAGCCGGCGCTATCGTTACACCATCCTCAACCGGCCGATGCGCGCGGCGCTGGATGCACGTTACGTCACCTGGGAGCGCCAGCCGCTGGACGCCGCGCGCATGCATGCCGCTGCGCAGGCACTCGTGGGCGAGAACGACTTTTCCGCGTTCCGCGCGGTGTCCTGCCAGGCCGCGCATCCGCGCCGCTGCGTGCTGGCGGTGGGCGTGCGTCGAGAGGGCGAGCAGGTGATCGTGGAGATCGAGGCGAACGCCTTCCTGCACCACATGGTGCGCAACATCGTGGGTTCGCTGCTGCCGGTGGGGCGTGGCGAGCAACCGATGGCATGGATGGCCGAACTGTTGGCGGGACGCAATCGCGAAGTGGCCGGGCCCACCGCGCCATCGACCGGGCTCACTTTCATCGGCCCGCGCTACGAGGTGCACTGGGGCCTGCCCGCCGAGGTGAGCCAGTCATGACCCGCATCAAGTGCTGCGGCATGACCCGCGTCGAGGATGCGCTGCTGGCCGCGCGCCTCGGCGCCGACGCGATCGGCCTGGTGTTCACCGCGCGCAGCAGACGGCGGGTGTCGCTGGAACAGGCGCAGGCGATCCGTTACGCGCTGCCGCCGTTCGTGGACGCGGTGGCGCTGTTCATGGACGACGAGGCGGACTTCGTCGCTGAGATGGTCGCGGCCGTGCAGCCGGACCTGCTGCAGTTCCATGGCGGCGAAACCGACGACTGGTGCGCGCAGTTCGGCCAGCGCTACCTCAAGGCCATCGCGATGGGCGAGGGCGCAAGGGCACTGCCGCGGTTGCACGATTACCCGCGCGCCGCCGGATTGCTGCTGGACGGCCACGCTGCGGGCGAGGCCGGCGGCAGCGGCAAGGCCTTCGACTGGTCACTGCTGTCGCGCGACCTCGCGCAGCCGGTGATCCTCGCCGGCGGCCTGCACGCGGGCAACGTGGGCGCGGCGATCCGTGCGGCCCGGCCGTGGGCGGTGGACGTGGCCAGCGGCGTGGAATCGGCGCCCGGCATCAAGGATGCGGCGAAGCTCGAGGCATTCGTCCGCGCCGTGCGTGCGGAGGCCCCGCCGTGACCGCTGCCATCGACGAATACCCGGCGGACAGCGGCAGCTTCGGTGCGGCGGACCTCGTCGATCGCGAGCGCCCGCTGGTGATCCGTGGCCTGGCGCGCGACTGGCCCGTCGTGCAGTTGGCGCGGCAGTCGGACACGGCATTCGCGCAGCGGCTGGCCGAACTGGACAACGGCACGCCGGTGGACACCTTGCTGATTCCGCCGCAGTACGACGGCATCGTGGGTTACACGCCTGACCTCGGTGCGTTCAACTACGCGCACCACCGCGTCACGCTGACCCAGGGACTGCAGCGGCTGGCACAGTACAGCCGGCAGGAACACGCGCCGGGGCTGGCGATCCAGAGTGCGCTCATCGACGCCTGCCTGCCGGGCTTCCGCGAGGAGCACGCGTTGCCGTTCATCGATGCCAGCGTGCAGCCGCGGCTGTGGATCGGCAACCGGGTCACCACGCCGGCGCACTTCGACGCCTATTCCAACATCGCCTGCGTGGTGTGCGGCGCGCGGCGTTTCACGCTGTTGCCGCCCGAGCAGTTGCCGAACCTGTACATCGGCCCGCTGGATTTCGCGCCCACCGGCGCGGCGATCGGCATGGCCCGGCTGGATAGACCGGACGACCCGCGCTATCCGCGCCTGCCGCTGGCGCTGGCCGCGGCGCAGGTAGCGGAGCTGCATCCCGGCGACGCGATCTACATCCCGCCGATGTGGTGGCATCACGTCGAATCGCTGGAACGGCTCAACGCGCTGGTGAACTACTGGTGGCAGCCCACCACGGCGGCGGGCCGTTCCTCGGATCTCGCGCTGGGCGCGCTGTTCCACTGCATCCTCGGTTTCGGCGCGCTCACGCCCGGCGAAAAGGCGGGCTGGAAGAACCTGCTCGACCATTACGTGTTCGGCGACGGCGATGCCGCCGCGCACATTCCGGCAGAACGCCGCGGCATGCTCGGTTCCATGACGCCCGAGCAGGTGGAGCAGCTGCGCCAGCGCATCCGGCGCTATCTCTGATCCGAGAGTTCCGTGCGCAGCCAGGCGGCCAGCGCCGTGATGCGGCTGTCGTCGGCGTGCCGCGAACTTGCCAGCACCCAGCGCGCCGAAGTCTCGCGGAAACCCCAAGGCGCGAGCAGGCGGCCGCTGGCGAGGTCGTCGGCCACCAGCGGCTGCGGCGCGATCGCCACGCCCAGCCCGGCGGCGGCGGCTTCGAGCAGGAAATAGAGGTGGGGCAGGGCCTGGGTCTGCTGCAGCGACTCGGGCGGCAACTCCATCGCGCGCGCCCACTCCGGCCAGGCTTGCGGGCGCGAGGCGGTGTGCAGCAGCGGCTCGTCGCACAGCGCGCTGGCGGGCAGTTCGCGCAGGCGCTCGGCGCCGGGATAGCGCGGGCTGAGCACCGGGCCGATGCGCTCCGGCGCCAGTTCGTGCACCTGCCAGCCCACGGGCCAAGGCGGCGCGGCCAGCAACAGCGCGGCATCGACGTCGGCCAGATGCCCGGCGACCGGTTCCTCCTGCACGGCGAGGTGCAGAGTCAGCGCGGGCAATTCGTGGCGCAGGCGTTCCAGCCGCGGAATCATCCAGCGTGCCAGCACGCTGCCGGAGCAGCCCAGCACGAAGGCCGCAGTAGCGCGGGCATGGCGCAGCTGCAGCCACGCTTCGCGCAGCTGTCCGAACGCGATGCTGCATTGTTCGCGCAATTGTTGCCCGATCACGGTGAGCGCCACGCCGCGTCCCTGGCGCACGAACAGCGGCTGGCCCAGCGCCTCTTCCAGCGCGCGCACCTGGCGGCTTACCGCGCCGTGTGTCACGTGCAGCTCCTGCGCGGCGAGGCTCATGCTGCCCAGCCGCGCAGCGGCCTCGAAGGCACGCAAGGCATTCAGCGAGGGCAGGTCACGATCCGACATGCTGTGAGTTTAGCTCAAGTCTCGTGGCGATCTTTTCGCTTTTCCGCACGCAGGGTCGGCACTAAGGTGTGAGCCTGTCGCCGCTTTTTTCGCTGGAATCGTCATGCAAGAAATCCGGGATTTCCACGCCTTTCCCGACGCCCAAGGCCGCTTCGGCCAGTTCGGTGGCAGCTACGTGGCCGAGACCCTGATGGCGCCACTGGCCGAACTCACCGAGGCCTACCTGCGCCTGCGCGACGATCCGGCCTTCATCGCCGAGCTCGACCGCGACCTCACGAACTATGTAGGCCGGCCCAGCCCGGTCTACTTCGCCGAACGGCTGACCCGGCACGTGGGCGGCGCGCGCATCCTGCTCAAGCGCGAGGACCTGAACCACACCGGTGCGCACAAGATCAACAACACCGTGGGCCAGGCGCTGGTGGCGCGGCACATGGGCAAGACCCGCATCATCGCCGAGACCGGCGCGGGCCAGCATGGCGTGGCCAGCGCCACCGTCGCGGCGCGGCTGGGCCTGCAATGCGTGGTCTACATGGGCGCGGTGGACATCGAGCGGCAGAAGATCAACGTCTACCGCATGAAGCTGCTCGGTGCCGAGGTGGTGCCGGTGACTTCCGGCTCGAAGACGCTGAAGGACGCGCTGAACGAGGCGATGCGCGACTGGGTCACCAACGTGGCCGACACCTTCTACATCATCGGCACCGTGGCCGGCCCGCACCCTTATCCGCTGATGGTGCGCGACTTCAACGCCATCGTGGGTCGCGAGGCGCGCGCGCAACTGCTCGATCAATACGGCCGCCTGCCCGACGTGCTCACCGCTTGCGTGGGCGGCGGCTCCAACGCGATGGGCCTGTTCCATGCCTTCCTCAACGACCGTGGCGTGCGCATCGTGGGCGCCGAGGCGGCGGGTGAGGGCATCGCCACCGGTCATCACGCGGCCTCGCTGGCCGCGGGGCGCCCCGGCGTGCTGCACGGCAACCGCACCTACGTGCTGTGCGACGACGACGGCCAGATCACCGAGACGCACTCGATTTCGGCGGGCCTCGACTACCCCGGCGTCGGCCCCGAGCACGCCTTCCTCAAGGACGCCGGCCGTGCCGAATATGTGGGCGTCACCGACGACGAGGCGCTGGCAGCCTTCCACCTGCTGTGTCGCACCGAGGGCATCCTGCCCGCGCTGGAATCCAGCCACGCGGTGGCGCAGGCGATCAAGCTGGCGCGCGAATACCCGAAGGACGGCATCGTGTTGTGCAACCTCTCCGGCCGTGGCGACAAGGATGTGCACACGATTGCTGCGCGCGAAGGAGTGACGGTATGAACCGCATCGACCGCCGCTTCGCCGCGTTGAAGTCCGCCGGCCGCACCGGCCTGATTCCGTTCGTCACCGCGGGCGATCCCGCGCCCGAGCACGCCGTGGCGCTGATGCACGCGCTGGTCGAGTCCGGTGCCGACCTGATCGAACTGGGCGTGCCGTTCTCCGATCCGATGGCCGACGGTCCGGTGATCCAGCATGCCAGCGAGCGGGCGATCGCGAAAGGCGTGGGCCTGGCCGACGTGTTGGGCTGGGTGGCCGAGTTCCGCCGCCGCGATGTGGACACGCCGGTGGTGTTGATGGGCTATCTGAATCCGATCGAGATCCATGGCTACGTGCGTTTCGGCGAAGAGGCCGTGCAGGCCGGCGTGGACGGCGTGCTGCTGGTGGACTGCCCGCTGGAGGAATCGGCGGTGCTGGCGCCGCTGCGCGACGCGGGGCTGCGGCAGATCCTGCTCGCCGCGCCGACCACGGCACCGGAACGCCTGGCGAATCTGTGCAAGGCGGCCGAGGGCTTCCTCTACTACGTCTCCTTCGCCGGCATCACCGGCGCTGCACGCTTGAGCACGACGGACATCGCCGCACGCGTGGCCGATATCCGCAGCCATGCGAACGCGCCGGTGGCGGTGGGCTTCGGCGTGCGCGATGCCGGTAGCGCGAAGGCCATCGCCGGCTTCGCCGATGCGGTGGTGATCGGCAGCGCGCTGGTGGAGCGGCTGGAGGGTGTGGCGTCGGCGACCGAGGTCGCGGATCGCGTGCTGGGCTTCCTGGCGCCGATCCGCAGCGCGCTGGATGCCGGCTGATCGGACGGTGCGCGACACCACACGCCGGCGTCCGGAGCGCCCCTTCGTTCTCGGCTAGAATGCGCGCTTCACCAGAGGCGCCGCTATGAACTGGTTGCAGAAAATCATGACCCCGCGCACGCACACGCAGGGTGCTTCCGCCGGCAAGGGCAAGGTGCCCGAGGGCGTGTGGGAGAAGTGCGCGGGCTGTGGTTCGGTGCTGTACAAGCCGGAGCTGGAGCGCAACCTGATGGTCTGCGCGAAGTGCGGCCACCATCACGCCATCCGCGCCCGCACCCGGTTGCTCGCGTTGCTCGACGAGGGTTCCACGCAGGAACTGTGGCCCAGCATGGAGGCCACCGACCCGCTGAAGTTCCGCGACTCCAAGAAGTACCGTGACCGCATCGTGGCCTCGCAGAAGTCCAGCGGCGAGAAGGATTCGCTGGTCGCGATGAGCGGCAAGCTGAAAGGCCGCCCGCTGGTCGCCACCGCGTTCGAGTTCGGTTTCGTCGGCGGTTCGATGGGCTCGGTGGGCGGCGAGAAGTTCGCCCGCGCCGGCGAGCGCGCGCTGGCCGAGAAGAGCGCACTGGTGTGCTTCGCCGCCAGCGGCGGCATGCGCATGCAGGAAGGCCTGTACTCGCTGATGCAGATGGCCAAGACCTCGGCGGTGCTGGCGAGGCTGCGCGATGCCGGCGTGCCCTACATCAGCGTGCTGACCAACCCGTCCACCGGCGGCGTTTCCGCCAGCATGGGCATGCTGGGCGACATCAACATCGGCGAGCCCAAGGCACTGATCGGCTTTGCCGGCCCGCGCGTGATCGAGCAGACCGTGCGCGAGACCTTGCCCGAAGGCTTCCAGCGCTCCGAGTTCCTGGTCGAGCACGGTGCCATCGACATGATCGTCGACCGCCGCGAGATGCGCGACAAGCTGGCCGACCTGCTCAACCTGATGCAGAAGGCGCCGCGCGCGGCATGAGGTTTGCCGGATGCTGGTTGCACGATGCCGCCGCGAGGCGGCATCGTCGTTTCCGCATCCGTGTTTTCCACAGCCGGTGTGGATGCCTGCCGGACAAAGCTGTGGACAAGCCGCATTCACCGCTTTGGCGACAGGCACTTGGCACGCATTGGTGAATTTCTGCGCAGTGCGTTGCGCGTTTTCCACAGCGATTGTGGAAGCGCCTGGGCACAGCCTGTGGACAGGTGTCGCAAGTGCCTGATCGCGCAACACCACGCGACGCGTTGCGCAGGAGTTGCTCAGGCGAACGCGGACACGGCGTGCACCAGCCACAGCGACAGCGCGCCCAGCGCGCCACCGATGCCGACCGCGGCCAGCACATCGCTGGGATAGTGCAGACCGAGGATCACCCGCGACGCGGCGACCAGCGCGGTGAACGCCAGCAGCGGCGGCGCGAGCAGCGGATACCAGGCCAGTGCCACCACGGTGAAGCCCACCGCCTGCAAGGTGTGGCCGGAGGGAAAGCTGAACTCGTCCAGCGGGGGCACGTGCGCGATCACGCCGGGGCAGGTGTGGAACGGGCGCGGCCGACGCGTGTGCTGTTTCAGCAGGCGGTAGAGCAGCAGGGCGGCCAGCCCGGTGGCGGCCATGTGCGCAGCGGCGAGCAGCCCGCGCCAGCCATCCAGCGCGACCAGCGCCAGCATCAGCGCATACCAGAACAGGCCGTTGCCGAGCCGGCTGATCGCACCGAAGAACACGCCCACCGCGCGCCGCTCGCCCCAGCGGTTCGCCGCCACGCACACGCGGCGATCGAAGGCGAGGCTTCTAAGCATGGATGCCGACGGTAGCGTGCCCATGGTCGCGCTCCTCGGCCAGTTCGCGCAGCAGGGTTTCGAATTCGCGTATCACCATTTCCGGCGACAGCCGCGCCATGCTCTCGTGCGCGGCCCGGCCCATGTGGCGGATCAGGCCGGGGTTGCCCGCCAGCCTGATCGTCGCCTCGACGAAGGCGGCCGCTTCGCCGGTGGCGATGCAGTAGCCGTTGTAGTTGCTACGCAGGTGGTCGCGCGCCGCGCCTTCGCGGTAGGCCACCACCGGCAGGCCGCAGGCCAGCGCCTCCAGGATCACGTTGCCGAAGGTCTCGCTGAGGCTGGGGAAGGGGAAGAGGTCCGCGCTGGCGATGTACCGCGCCAGTGCCTCGCCGCGCTGCACGCCGGCGAAGATGAAGTCCGGATGCGCGGCCTGCAGCGCGGCGCGCGCCGGGCCGTCGCCGACCCACACGTAGCGCATGCTTGGCAAGTTTTGCTGTGCGGCGCGGAAGGCCTCTACCGCCAGTTCGAGGTTCTTCTCCGGCGCGACGCGGCCCACGTACAGCATCACCGGCGTGCCGGCGACTACGCGCCATTGCGCGCGCAGCGCCGGATCGCGCCGGCCGGGATGGAACAGGCGCGTGTCCACTGCGCGGCGCAGCAGGCGTGCATTGTCCACGCCCAGCTCGGCCAGTTCCTGCGCCAACGCATCGGTGGGCACCAGGGTGGCGGCGGCGCGGCGATGGAAGCGGCGCAGGTGAGCGCGCACCAGCGGCGTGAGCCAGCGCAAGCCGTAGTGGCCGGCGTAGCTGTCGAAGCGCGTGTGGAAGCCGGTCGCTGCCGGGATGCCGAGCGCGCCGGCCACGCGCAACGCCGACCAGCCCAGCGGGCCTTCGGTGGCGACGTAGATCGCGTCCGGACGCTCCAGCGTCCAGCGGTCATGCAGGGCCTTGCCGGCCGGCAGCCCGAAACGCAGGCCGGGGTAGCGCGGCAGCGCCACGCCGCGCGTGAGCAAGGTGTCGAAGCCCGGCTCGGCAGCGCTTTGCCGCATCTGGCGCGGCCGTACCACGTCGATGGAATGGCCCCGTGCGGCGAGCCCGGCGGCGAGTCCGTGCACGGTGAGCGCCACGCCGTTGATCTCCGGTGGCCAGGTTTCGCTGACGATCCCGATGCGCATGACGGCGGCCCTCGCGTGGATTGCCTGCAGTGTCGTGGCACCGGTTTGCGCGGGCGTGGCGGCCGCATGACGCGCCGATGACGCGGCCGGCTCAGCGGCCGAAGTACACCGATACGCCGAGCCCGGCCTGCCATTCGTCGGCATGGCCGGACAGGCGATGACGCGCGCTGGCGTCCAGTTGCACGCGCGGTGTGGCCTGCCAGGCCACGCCGGCACCGGCCAGGCCGCCGTGGCCCGTCGTGGCGTCGTGCAGCAGCGCCGCTTCGGCGTAGACGTTCAGCGTGGACGTGAGCGCGTAGCCTTCGTTCAACGCCAGCAATGAGCTGTCGCGGCCGCCGGCCCGCACATCCTGCAGGTACAGCGCCGCGGTGTTGCGCGCGTTCCATTGCCAGTTGAAGTCGGCGCCGAGCAGGTATTGCCGCTGCGGATTGCGGAACGCGCGCGCACCGTCGGTGAACTCCACGCTGCCCAGCAGGCCCCAGCTGAAGGCGCCGGTAGCGGGCAGGGCGAATTTCACGCCCAGCGTGCTGTCGCCGCGGCCGTCGCTGTGAAGGTCCGTGCCCCCGCCACTCTGGCGCAGGCGATTCCACGAACTGCCCAGTTGCAGTTCCAGCGGGCCGCCCAGGCCCACGCGCAACAGGCCGTCGGTGGTGTATTGCGCGCTGGCGACGCCTGCGTCGCGGCCGCGGCTCCAGTCGGGCAGGCCCTGTTCCCAGGTGACGTCGCCGGTCCCGAGCACGGCCGGCGTGAAGCCGAGGCCGGGACGATCGTAACCGGGGTTGTCGTCGGCCCGCGCCGCGTGAGGCAAGAGCAACGCGAACAGCGCAGCGAGTGCGGCAGGGATGTATCGGTGGCGATGGCCGTTTCGTCGGGATCTCATGCCGGGGTTCCGTGGTCGGGGCGATGTCGCCATGGCGGTCACCACGGGCGAGCGTACTATGTGGCCGAGCCCATCCGATCCCCACGGAGGTGCGCCATGCAGCGCATGCTGTTCGTCCTCATCCTGGGCATGCCCGGTGCTGCCTGGGCCGGTCTGCCGATGCAGCAGGATGCGCCGGCGCCGCCCACTGCAGCGAGCCACCATCCGCGCCTGTTCGAGGTGAAGTTTGTCTTGCGGCCGGCGCCGAAGCAGGGCGAGGGCTTGCCGCGCATCCGGTTCGACAACCAGGCGGCCGGGATCGTGCCGGTGTCTCGGTACCGGCAGGTCTATCGTCGACTCGGCTTGCCCGGCCCCGGCCCGAACGTGGAAATCTGCGAGAGCTGGGCCTGCGAGACCTTCGTCCAGCGCTAAACGCCGCGCGGCCATCGGGTAGAATCACGTGTTTCCAGTCGTTGCCCATGCCCCGATGACCGTCCGCACCCGTTTCGCCCCCAGCCCCACCGGTTTCCTGCACATCGGCGGCGCGCGCACCGCGCTGTACTGCTGGCTGGAGGCGCGCCGGCGCGGCGGCGAATTTCTGCTGCGCATCGAGGACACCGACCGCGAGCGCTCCACCGACGAAGCGGTGCAGGCGATCCTCGACGCGATGGCCTGGCTGGAGCTTTCGGCCGACGCGGCGCCGGTGTACCAGACGCATCGCCTGGCCCGCTACAAGGAAGTGGCCGAGCGCCTGCTCGCCGAGGGCAAGGCCTATTACGCCTACGAGAGCAAGGAGGAGATCGAGGCGATGCGTGAAGCCGCGATGGCGAAGGGCGAGAAGCCCCGCTACAACGGTTACTACCGCGACCGCAACGAACCCTGTCGCGACGACCCGAACCGGGTGATCCGCTTCAGGAACCCGCTGGAAGGCTCGGTGGTGTTCGAGGACAAGGTCAAGGGCCGGGTGGAGTGGGCCAACGCCGAGCTGGACGACCTGGTGATCTTCCGCTCCGACGGCTGGCCCACCTACAACTTCGCCGTGGTGGTGGACGACATCGACATGGGCATCACCGAGGTGATCCGCGGCGACGACCACGTCAACAACACGCCGCGCCAGATCAACATCTACAAGGCTCTCGACAAGCCCGTGCCGGAGTTCGCGCACCTGCCGATGATCCTCGACAAGGAGGGCAGGAAGCTCTCCAAGCGCACCAATTCGGTCAGCGTGATGGAGTACCGCGAGGAAGGCTACCTGCCGCACGCGATCCTCAATTACCTCGTGCGCCTCGGCTGGTCGCATGGCGACCAGGAGATCTTCTCGCGCGAAGAGATGATCCGGTTGTTCGACATCGCCGATGTCAACAAGGCCGCCTCGCGCTTCGACACCGAGAAGCTCAACTGGCTGAACCAGCATTACCTCAAGACCGACGAGCCGGTTTCGCTGGCCCCCGAGTTTGAATGGCATCTCGCTCGCGCCGGCATCGACGTGGCGCACGGCCCTGCACCCGCCGACGTCATCGTGGCGTTGCGCGACCGCGTGCACACGCTCAAGGAAATGGCCGAGCGCGCGAAGCTCTGGTACGGGCCGATCGCCGAGTGGGACGACAAGGCTGTCGCCAAGCACCTGAAGAACGACAGCGCCGTCGCCGTGCTGGAGGCGGCCAGGGGCTTGCTCGCCGCCGTCGAATGGAAGCCGGAGGCTATCCATGGATTGATCGAGCAGGTGGCCGCGAAGCTGGAACTGGGCATGGGCAAGATCGCCCAGCCGCTGCGCGTGGCGATGACCGGCACCCAGGTGTCGCCGTCGATCGACCATACCGTCTATCTGTGCGGTCGTGCCGAGGCGCTGAAACGCATCGACCACGCACTGACCCTGGCGCGCGGCTGAGGCCGGCGAGCGGGACGGCGCCGTGCATGAGCTGCTGACCCGCGCCATGCAGGGCGTCGATCCGGACGCGCCGGGCGCGTTCTGGCACGTCTTTCTCAACCTGTGGGCGATGGTGCCCTGGGCCGCGCTGTTCTGGTGGAACCTGCTGTTCGTGGCGGTGGGCGCGCTGCTGGGCTGGTGGCGCGGGCGCCTGTGGGAAGGCGTCGCCTGGGCCTGGGTGCTGGGGCCGATCGGCTGGATCGTGCTGTGGCTGCGCACGCGCGTCCGCGCACGCTCCGTGCCGCCGCCACTGCCGCGTTGATTCGCCGGGTGGTGCCCATATCTTCCCGTTGGCGGGCATGTATGATCCCCGCGAGGAGAGTCCCTTGGCACACGACGCCATCCACAAGCCGCACGCCCATCATTCGCATCACCACGACGCGAAGGGTTTCGTGCGCGAGGTGGCGCATGTCAGCGAGGAGCGCGGGCTGCGCCTGACCCCGCTGCGCATGGAGGTGCTGGAGCTGGTGGCCGCCGCAGCCAAGCCGGTGAAGGCCTACGACCTGCTCGACCAGTTGCGCGAGAAGCACGGCAACGCGGCGCCGCCCACGGTGTACCGCGCGCTGGATTTCCTGCTGGAGCAGGGCTTCATCCACAAGCTGGAATCGATCAACGCCTTCGTCTCCTGCCATCACCCGGCCGAGGCGCACCAGGTGCCGTTCCTGATCTGCGACGTCTGCTCCGGCGCCGAGGAAGTCTGCGACGAACGCGTCGCGGAACTGATCGAGGCGCAGGCCAAGGCGCTGGGCTTCCGCGCCCAGGCGCAGACGCTGGAAGTGCACGGCGTCTGCAAGCGTTGCCGCAAGTCCTGATCCCGTGTTGTCGCCGGCCGGCGCGACCGCTTGTGCGTCTTGATTGTTATAAAGTAACATTGATCGCATGGACAGGATCGCAAGCTCCGCCGAAGCCGACAGCGTGCTGCTGGACCCCATGGCGATGGGGTCCGTCGCCGTGGGCGACGCGACGAAATCCGCGCGCTGGTGGCATCTGGCCGACCGCGTGGGCGCCACCGCCTCGTTCCTGTGCGCGATCCACTGCGCGCTGTTGCCGTTCGTGCTGACCGTGTTGCCGCTGCTGGGCCTGGGTTTCCTGGCGGGGCATCGCTTCGAGCGTGGTTTCGTGATGTTCGCCGGCACGCTGGCGCTGTTCGCCCTGCTTGGCGGCTATCGCCGGCATCGCCGGCCATTGCCGTTGCTGCTGGCCGTGCCGGGCCTGGCGTTGCTGCTGCTCGGCGTCACCTGGGCGACGGACTACTCGGTCGTCGTGCACAGCGTGATGGTCACCTGCGGCGGCCTGCTGCTGGCCTCGGCGCATTTCGTGAACCTGGCCATCGATCGCCGGCATGGCCGTGCCGGCGCACATGTGCACGGCGCGCAGTGCGCGCACTGAAGCCCGCGCCTCGCGGTGATTGTGTAACGCCGTCCACGCTTCCTAGCATGCGCGCATGAGCGCCACGCCTTCCTGCCAGCACGACCATCCGCATTCGGCGGCGACGCCTGATCACGAGCACGCATCGCATGCCGGCATGCGCGGCCGCAAGCTGCTGCTGGCCTTCGTGCTGACCACGCTGACCATGCTGGCCGAGGTAGCCGGCGGCTTGTGGTCCGGCTCGCTGGCCCTGCTCACCGACGGCGGCCACATGATGGTGGACGCGCTGGCCCTGCTGATGGCCTTCATGGGAGCGCGCATGGCGTTGCGGCCGGCCGACGCGCGGCGCAGCTACGGTTACGGGCGGATGGAGGTGCTGGTCGGCTTCGTCAACGCGCTCAGCCAGTTCGTGCTGGTGGCCTGGGTGGTGTGGGAGGCGGTCCAGCGCCTGCTGCATCCGGCCGCGATCCTGTCGGGCCTGATGCTGGTCGTGGCCATCGTCGGCTTGCTGGTGAACCTCCTGGTGCTGCGCAGCCTGCACGGGCATGCGCACGACGACGTGAATCTGGCCGGTGCCAGCCTGCACGTGCTGGGCGACCTGCTGGGCTCGGTGGCGGCGGTGCTGGCCGCGCTGGCGATCCGCTGGTTCGGCTGGCTGTGGGCCGATCCGCTGCTGTCGCTGCTGGTCGCGGTGCTGATCCTGGGCAGTGCGTGGCGCCTGCTGCGCCGTTCCGCCCACATCCTGCTGGAGGGCGTGCCGGACGGCATGGACAGCGCCGAGGTGGAAGCTGCGTTGCGCGGTGCCGATGCCTCGATCCGCGGCATCCACCACCTGCACGTATGGCAGCTGGCCTCCGGTTCGCGCATGGCCACCCTGCATGCCGAGCTGCACGACCCGGCCGCCGCCGCGCAGGCGCTGCGCGCGATCCACCGGCTGCTGGGCGAGCGTTTCGGCATCCAGCACGTCACCGTGCAGATCGATCCGGAAGCCTGCCTCGACCAGCCGCAGGGCTGCGCCGGCCACGGCCGCGGCTGAGTTCGCCGCTCCCGGCTATGGCGCCGGCGGCGGCGCTGCTATCATGATCCGCCATCACGCATTGAGGAGATTCCCATGGGCAAGGGCGATCGCAAGACCCGTCGCGGCAAGACCTACCGCGGCAGCTACGGCAACACCCGCGTGCACGGCGCGCAGCCTGCCGTGGTCGGCGCCAAGCCGACCGTGACCAAGCCGGCCGCTGCGAAGAAGGCCGCGCCGAAGAAGAAGTCGGCCTGAGCCGCTTCCACCACGTGTCACGAAGAACCCCGCCAAGGCGGGGTTTTTTGTGCCCGTCGTTCCCGGAATTCCTGGACGGACCCTTGCCGGTCGCCCCGGGCCATCCCCGATGCAAGGCGGGACGCCGATGCCGGCGATTTTGCGCGAGCTCGTCGGGTTGGGCGCATCGATCGACGCGCATCCCGTGACGACGCGCTGAACGCGCCATGGCGCCTGCCGCTTGCGCCGGGCGCCGACGCTCCCTACAATGCCGCTCCACTGTACTAACGCGTTAATACATTATGAAACGTCGATCGCTGGATCCGGAGACGCCCGTCGAGTCGGCCGAGCTGAGCCTGTGCGAGGCCTTGCTGTCGCTGAAGGGGGCGGAGGAGATGGATGCCTTCCTGCGCGACTTGTGCACGCCGGCCGAGCTGGAGGTGCTGGTGGATCGCTGGCGCGTGGTGCCCTATCTGCTCGACGGCGTGGCCTATCGGGAGATCCACGAGCGCACCGCGGTGAGTATCACCACGATCGGCCGGGTGGCGCGCTTCCTCACCCAGGGCAACGGCGGTTATCTGGCGGCCGCGGCGCGCGCCTCGCGCCGCCGCGCCAACGCGAAGAAGGTGCGCGCATGAAGCCGCGCGACCGCCTGCGCATCGCGATGCAGAAGTCCGGCCGACTCACCGAGCCGGCGCTGGAACTGCTCAAGCGTTGCGGCCTCACGTTCCGGCAGAGCCGCGACAAGTTGTTCTGCTTCGGCGAAGGCGAGCCGGTGGACCTGCTGCTGGTACGCGACGACGACATTCCCGGCCTGATCGCGCAAGGCGTGTGCGAGCTGGGCATCGTGGGCCGCAATGTGCTCGACGAATTCCGCCTCACGGCGGGACCGGAGAGCGAGCCGCTGGCCGAGTTGCGGCCGCTGGGCTTCGGGCGCTGCCGGTTGTCCATCGCCGTACCGCAGGAATTCGATTACCGCGAGCCGGTGCAACTGGCCGGGCGGCGCATCGCCACCTCGTATCCGGGCCTGCTCGGCGCCTGGCTGCGCGAGCGTGGGGTCACATCCGGCGTGGTGACCCTGGCCGGCTCGGTGGAGATCGCGCCGAAGCTGGGCACCGCGGACGCGATCTGCGACCTGGTGCAGAGCGGCGGCACCCTGGTGGCGAACCAGTTGCGCGAGGTCGACGTGCTGCTGGAGAGCGAGGCGGTGCTGGCCGGTCCGCAGAATCTGCCGGCGGACGAGCGTGGCGACTTGGTCGCGCTGTTGCTGAAGCGGCTGGACGGCGTGATCCAGGTGCGCGAATCGCGCCTGCTGCTGCTGCAGACCCCGCGCCATGCCCTGGACGCGGTGACCCGATTGCTGCCCGGCGGCCCGCAGCCGACCCTGCTGCCGGTGGCCGGCCAGCCCGACCAGCTGATGCTGCAGGCGCTGTGCGCGGGTGAGGTGAGCTGGCGGCAGCTGGAAGAGATCAAGAAGGCCGGCGCGCGCGAGATGTTCGTGTTGCCGGTGGAGAAAATGCTCGCATGAAGAGCTGGCTGTCATGAAACGGATCGAGTGGGACCTGCTGGACGAGCAGGGGCACCGCGAGGCGCTCGCGCGCCCGGCGCAGTCCCGCGCGGCGGAGCTGCGCGATGGCGTGGGCCGCATCATCGCGGAGGTGCGCGCGCGCGGCGACGTGGCCTTGCGCGAGCTGAGCGCGAAATACGATCGCTGCACGCTGACGGAACTCGAAGTCACCGAGGCCGAGTTCGCGGAAGCCGAGGCGATGCTCGATCCCGCCTTGAAGGCGGCGATCCACGAGGCTGCTGCACGCATCGAGGCTTTCCATCGTGCGGCCGCGCCGCAGCCGATGGGCGTGGACACCGCACCCGGCGTGCGGGTGGAGCGCATGCTGCGCCCGATCAGCCGCGTGGGTCTGTATGTGCCGGCGGGTAGCGCGCCACTACCGTCGACCGCGTTGATGCTGGGCGTGCCGGCGCGCATCGCCGGGTGCCGCGAGGTGGCGTTGTGCTCGCCCGCGCGCGCCGACGGCCGCTGCGATGCCGCGGTGCTGTACGCCGCCCGCCTTACCGGCGTGCACAAGGTATTCAAGCTCGGTGGCGCGCAGGCGATCGCGGCGATGGCCTACGGCACGGCTTCCGTGCCCAAGTGCGACAAGCTGTTCGGCCCCGGCAACGCCTGGGTCACCGAGGCCAAGCTGCAGGTCTCGTCCGAGCCGAATGGCGCGGCGATCGACATGCCGGCCGGCCCGTCCGAGGTGCTGGTGATCGCCGACGCGGCGGCGAATCCCGCCTTCGTCGCTGCCGACCTGCTGTCGCAGGCCGAGCACGGGCCGGATTCGCAGGTGATCCTGCTCAGCGATTCGGCGGCCTTGCTGGATCGCGTCGCATCCGAGGTCGCGCGGCAATGCGCCGAACTGCCGCGCGCGGAGATCGCGCAGCAGGCGCTGGGGCAGAGCCGGCTGATCGCGGTGGCGTCGCTGGCGCAGGCGGTCGAGGTAAGCAACCGCTACGCGCCCGAGCACCTGATCCTGCAGGTGACCGCGCCGCGGGTGTTGCTCGACGGCATCGAGAGCGCCGGTTCGGTGTTCCTGGGCGCGTGGACGCCCGAGTCGGTGGGCGACTATTGCAGCGGAAGCAACCATGTGCTGCCTACTTATGGTTACGCACGCAGCTACAGCGGTGTATCGGTAGCGAGCTACCAGAAACAGATCACGGTGCAGGAGCTCAGCGCCGACGGCCTGCGCGCCATCGGCCCGTGCACCGCCACGCTGGCGGCGGCCGAACAACTGGAGGCACATCGCCGCGCGGTGACGCTGCGATTGGCCGAACTGGAGTCCATGACATGAACGTGCTCGATCTCGCGCGGCCGGAAATCCGCGCCCTGCAGCCGTATTCCTCGGCGCGCATGGAGGCCAGCGGCGGCCAGCTGCTGCTCAACGCGAACGAATCCGCATGGGCGCCCACCGGCGACAGCGGCACGGGCTGCAACCGCTATCCGGAACCGCAGCCGGCCGCGCTGGTGGACGCCTTGGCGCGGCTGTATGGCGTGTGCCGCGAGCAGTTGCTGGTGGGCCGCGGCAGCGACGAGGCGATCGACCTGCTGGTACGCGCATTCTGCCGTGCCGGCCGCGATGCCATCCTGGTCCAGCCGCCCACCTTCGGCATGTACGCGGTATGTGCGCGCATCCAGGACGCGGACGTGGTCGAGGCGCCGCTGCGCCCGGACTTCACGTTGGACGTGGACGCCACGCTGGCCACACTCACGCCGGCGGTGAAACTGGTATTCGTCTGCACGCCGAACAATCCAGCGGGCAGCGTGGTGCCGCGCGCCGACATGGAGCGGCTGGCGCGGGCGCTGGCCGGCCGCGCCTTGCTGGTGGTGGACGAGGCCTACGTGGAGTTCGCCGACGAGGGCAGCGTGGCCGACCTGCTGGATCGCCACGACAACCTCGCCGTGCTGCGCACGCTGTCCAAGGCCTGGGCGCTGGCCGGTGCGCGCGTCGGCTGCCTGCTGGCGCATCCGGACGTGGTGGCCCTGCTGCGCCGGATCATGCCGCCGTATCCGTTGCCGTTGCCCAGCGTGGAGGCGGCCTTGCTGGCGATCTCTGGCTGGGGGCAGGCGAACGCGCGCGCACACATCGACATCGTGCGCGCCGAGCGTGCGCGCTTGCGCACGGCGCTGGCGCGCCTGCCGGGCGTGCGCGCGGTGCTGCCATCGCAGGCGAATTTCCTCACCGTGCGTTTCGACGATGCCGGCGCGATGTACCAGCGCCTGTTCGACGCCGGCATCGTGGTGCGCGATGTACGGCGTTACCCGGGGCTGGACGATGCGCTGCGCATCACCGTCGGCACGCCGGCGGAGAACGAGCAAGTGCTGGCCGCCCTGGCTCGCGGCAAGGGCCTGTCCGGCGGGGCGGCACTTCTGAAGAGTTCCGCCAAGGATGGCCGGGGGGTTGCCGAGGGATCGGCCGCATGAGTCGCCGCATCCTCTTCGTCGACCGCGACGGTTGCCTGATCGAGGAGCCGGCGGACGAACAGATCGACAGCTATGAGAAGCTGGCCCTGCTGCCGGGCGTGGTCGCTGCGCTGCAGCGCTTCGTCGCCGCCGGTTACGAGCTGGTGATGGTGACGAACCAGGACGGCCTCGGCACCGACCGCTTTCCGGAATCGCACTTCAGCGGGCCGCATGAGCTGCTGATGCGCATCCTGTCCTCGCAGGGCATCCGTTTCCGCGAGGTGCTGATCGACCGCAGTTTCCCTCACGAACGCAGGGACACGCGCAAGCCGGGTATCGGGCTGATGCGTGGCTGGCTTGCCGATGACAGCTGGAGCCGCGCTGCGTCGGCGATGGTCGGCGACCGCGAGACCGACCTGCAGTTCGCCGCGAACATCGGCGTGCGCGGGTTGCGCGTCGGCCCGCAAGGGATGGGCTGGGTCGAACTGGCGCACCAGTTGCTGGATGCGCCGCGCATGGCGACGGTGGTGCGCAACACGAAGGAAACAAGGATCACGGTCAACGTGGATCTGGACAAGGTGGCCGAACCCAGGGTGCATACCGGCCTCGGCTTCTTCGACCACATGCTGGAGCAGATCGGCAAGCACGGCGGTTTCGCGTTGGAGCTGGTCTGCGACGGCGACACCCATATCGACGAGCACCACACCATCGAGGACTGCGCGCTGGCGTTGGGCCAGGCCTTGAAGCAGGCGCTGGGCGACAAGCGCGGCATCGGCCGCTACGGCTTCTCGCTGCCGATGGACGAGAGCGCGGCGGACGCGCGGCTGGACCTGTCCGGGCGCCCGTACTTCGTGTTCGAGGGAAACTTCCCGCGCGAGCGCGTGGGCGAGGTGCCGACCGAGCTGGTGCCGCACTTCTTCCGCTCGCTGTGCGAGACGCTGGGCGCGAACCTGCACCTGAGCGTGCGCGGCGAGAACGCGCACCACATGGTCGAGGCCTGCTTCAAGGTGGTGGCGCGCACGCTGCGCCAGGCGCTGCGTCGCGAGGGCAGCGAACTGCCCAGCACCAAGGGAACCTTGTAATGGCGGTGGTTCTCGTCGATGCCGGCGGCACCAACATCGGTTCGGTGCGCTACGCACTGCAGCGCCTCGGTGCGGATGCCGCGCTCACCGCGGACGCGGCGACGATCCGCGCCGCCGACAAGGTGATCCTGCCCGGCGTGGGCGCGGCGGGCCCCGGCATGGCAAGGCTGCGCGAACTGGGACTGGTCGAGCTGCTGCGTTCGCTGCGCCAGCCGGTACTGGGCGTGTGCCTGGGCATGCAGTTGCTGTGCGCGCACTCGGAGGAGGGCGACACCGTATGCCTGGGCCTGATCCCGGCGACGGTGCGCCGCTTCGCCGAGCGCCCCGGCCTGCGCGTGCCGCACATGGGCTGGAATGGTTTGTCGGTGCAGCGCGAACATCCGCTGTTGACCGGACTCGCCGATGGCGAGCAGGCGTATTTCGTGCACAGCTATGCGGTGCCCGCAGGCGAGTGGACGCTGGCCACCGCGGACTACGGCGTACCGTTCTCCGCCGTGGTCGCGCGCGACAATTTCCATGGCATGCAATTCCATCCCGAGCGTTCGGCCGCGGTCGGCGCGAAGCTGCTGAAGAACTTCCTCGACCTATGACATTCACTGTGATTCCCGCCATCGACCTGCGCGGCGGCAGCGTGGTACGTCTGAAGCAGGGCGACTACGCGCAGCAGACCACCTACGCCAGCGATCCCCGCGGCGTCGCCGCACGTTATGCGCAAGCGGGTGCGACCTGGCTGCACCTGGTGGATCTGGACGGCGCGCGCTCGGGCCAGCTGGACAACCTCGCGGTGATCGCCGCGATCGCCGCCGACGGCATGGCGATCCAGGCCGGCGGTGGCGTGCGCGAGGAAGCCGACTTGCAGCGCCTGTTCGAAGCCGGCGTGCGGCGCGTGGTGCTGGGCAGCGTGGCGATCCGCGATCCCGAGCGCGTCGCCGGCTGGCTGGCGACATACGGCGCCGAGCGCCTGACGCTCGCGCTGGATACGCGTCGCATCGACGGCCGTTGGGCCCTGCCCAGTGCCGGCTGGACCGAAGTCGAGGCACGCACGCTGGACGAACTGGCGCCGTGGTACGCCGCGCGTGGTGCGCGGCATCTGCTGTGCACCGACATCGACCGCGACGGCATGCTGGCCGGCTTCAATCTCGATCTGTATCGCCACCTCGCCGACACTGTGCCGCAGCTGGCGGTGCAGGCTTCCGGCGGCGTGCGTTCGCTGGACGATATCCGCGCGGCGCGCGAGGCCGGCGCGCAGGGCGTGATCCTCGGCCGCGCGCTGCTGGATGGGCGCTTCACGGTGGAAGAGGCACTCGCATGCTGAGCCGCCGCATCATTCCCTGCCTCGACGTGCGCGATGGCCAGGTGGTCAAGGGCGTGCGTTTCCGCGACCACGTGGTGATGGGCGAGATCGTCGAGCTGGCGTTGCGCTATCGCGACGAAGGCGCCGACGAACTGGTGTTCTACGACATCACCGCCAGCCCGGAAGGCCGCAGCGTGGATCGCGGCTGGGTGGAGAAGGTCGCCCGCGCGATCGATATCCCGTTCTGCGTCGCCGGCGGCATCCGCTCGGTCGACGAGGCGCGCGCGGTGCTGCATGCCGGCGCCGACAAGATCTCGGTGAACTCGCCCGCGCTCGAACGCCCCGAGTTGATCGACGAACTCGCCGCCGCGTTCGGCGTGCAATGCGTGGTGGTCGGCATCGACTCGCTGCGCGATGCCGACGGCGAGTGGCGCGTGCGCCAGTACACCGGCGATCCCGCGAAGACGCAGGCGCTGGCGCGCAGGACGATGGACTGGATGATCGAGGCGCAACAGCGCGGCGCGGGCGAGATCGTGCTCAACTGCATGGGCAGCGACGGCGTGCGCCGGGGCTACGATCTGGAGCAGCTGTCGCGCGCCCGAGCGATCTGCCGCGTGCCGCTGATCGCCTCCGGCGGCGCCGGCGAACCCGAGCATTTCCGCAACGCCTTCGTCGACGCCGACGTGGACGGCGCGCTGGCCGCCAGCGTATTCCACTCCGGCGCCATCGCGATCCCCGCGCTCAAGCGCTACTTGCAAGAGCAGGGCGTGGCGGTGCGGTCGTGAGTCTCAAGGAAAGACAGCCATGAGTGATTCCAACATCGATACCGGCCGCCTCGACTGGGCCAAGGGCGACGGTCTGCTGCCGGCGATCGTGCAGCACTGGCTGAGTGGCGAAGTGCTGATGCTTGGCTACATGAACGCCGAGGCGCTGGCGCATACCAGGGCCAGCGGCCACGTCACCTTCTACAGCCGCAGCAAGCGGCGCCTGTGGACCAAGGGCGAAAGCTCGGGCCACGTCCTTGTACTGAAGGGTATCCGGATCGACTGCGATGCCGACAGCTTGCTGGTGCAAGCCGATCCGCACGGTCCGACCTGCCACCTTGGCACTTCCAGCTGCTTCGGCGACCGCGCCGACGTACGTCCGCCGCTGGGCTTCCTCGCCGAGCTCGATGCGCTGGTCGCGCAGCGCCATGCCGAGCGGCCCGCAGACAGCTACACCACCAAATTGTTCGATGGCGGCGTGCGCCGCATCGCGCAGAAAGTGGGCGAGGAGGGCGTGGAAACCGCGCTCGCCGCCGTGGCGCAGGGCGATGAGGAACTGCTGGGCGAAGCAGCGGACCTGGTGTTCCACCTCATCGTGCTGCTGCGCGACCGTGGCTTGTCGTTGGCCGACGTGGCCGCCGTGCTGGCGAGGCGGCACGCCGAACGCTGATCGCGGTACCTCAGAAGGTCGCTGCGGCGGTGCTGGCGGCCGGCGCGGGCGGTGCCGGCGCGAACGGCACCGCCGGTCCAGCCGTGATGCCCTTGCGCCACGCATCCAGTTGCGCCGCTATGCCCTTGCCGACATAGCTCTGCGGTTCCGAGGGCGTGAGCTTGTCGCGCTGCTCCCACTGCGCGATCTCGGCCTTGGCCTGGGCGAAGGCGTCGACGAAGTTGTCGCTGCGGTTCAACGCGTCGACCAGCCAGGCATGGCCGAAGTAGGTGAGTTCCGATTCGCTGCCGCAGCCGAAGGAGCTGCGGTCGCTGCGCGCGGCGGTGAGTACCAGGGTGCCGTCGCCGGCGAGCGGCGGGATGAAGCCGCCGGAGTAGCAGGCGTTGACCACCACCACCTTCCACTTGAACGGGTGCTCCTTGAGGATGTCGGCGAGGTCCTGCGCGCCGATCTGGTCCAGCGGCAGCGGGTCCATGTCCACCAGCAGTTCGTGGTCCTCGCTGCCGTGGCTGGCCATGTAGAGCATCAGGATGTCGTCGGGCTGCATGACCTTGGCGAGGCCGTCCAGCGCGCCTTCCAGGTTGCTCCAGCTGGCCAGCGGATGCGTGGCGAGCGAGGCGGGATTGTTTTCCAGCACCAGCGCGTGGGCGCTGGCGCCGAAGCGCTGGCGGAACATGCGGGCCGCGTATTCGGCCTCGTTGCGGAACACGTCTTCGCTGCCGTCGCCCGCGAACGCGAGCAGATAGAGGTTGGGCTTGCCGGGTACGCGCGGGCCCAGCGAGGCCAGGGCGTCGTGCAGCTTCTGCGGCTGGGCGTACAGCACCTGTTCGGGCGTGGGGCCCTGGTTCGGCCAGTCGGCGGCACTATCGTCGTCGTCGCTGCTGTCGGCGACGGAACTGGCGGTGGCGGCGTCGTTCGCCGTCGCCGCCGTGGGCGCGCCGACGACGGCTGGCGCCGGTGCATGGCCGGGCAGCCACAGCATCAGCAGCACGCCGGCGGCGAAGGCGAGCAGGGCGGTGAGGGCAGTGCGCATGCGGCGGCTCGCTCAGGTCAGGGCGTGATGGCGTCGAAATCGGCGTAGGCGGGATGGCGCGGCTGCGCCGGCAGCGCCTGCGGCGGGCGCAGCAGCCAGCCGGTGCGGAAACCGGCAGCCCGTGCGGCGTCCAGTTCCTCGACGATGTCGGAGAGGAACAGTATGTGCGCGGGCTGCTCGCCGATCGCCGCGGCGATCTTCGCGTAGGAGGCCTGCTCGCGCTTGGGGCCGGTCTCGGTGTCGAAGTAACCGGCGAACAGCGGCGTGAGGTCGCCCGCCTCGCTGTAGCCGAAGAACAGTTTCTGCGCCGGCACCGAACCGGAGGAATACACGTACAACCGCAGCCCTTCGGCCCGCCAGGCGCGCAGCCGTGCCGCCACCTCGGGATAGACGTGGGCGCGGTAGTCGCCGGCCGCGTAGCCTTCCTGCCAGATCATGCCTTGCAGTGCCTTCAGCGCGGTGGACTTGCGGTCCTCGGCTATCCAGCGCAGCAGCAGTTCGATCACTTCCTGCCGGCTGGCTTCGATGTAGCCGGCCTCTTTCGCCGCCTCGTGCAGCCAGTGCTGCAGCTCGGGGTGATCGGCATGGGTCTCGACATAGGCGGGCAGGCGCTTACGCGCGTAAGGGAACAGCACGTCCTTGACGAAGCTGATCGAACTGGTGGTGCCTTCGATGTCGGTGAGGATGGCGCGGATTTCGGACATGGCCATGGGAACGTTTAGCGGAGCGGCCAGTTTACCCGGGCTTGGAGCTCATCCCCTCTGCCGGAGGCAGGGGGGGCGATCGCGGCTTAGCCAGCGGCGAGCGGCGCCATGCGCGGGAAGCCCTGCGCGATATCGCTGCCGGTGAAGTTCGCCACCCAGCCGTCCTTGTTGGTGAACAGGCGGATCGCCACGAAATACGGCGCCTCGCTCATGTCGAACCAGTGGCGGGTGCCGTCGGGCACGCCGATCAGGTCGCCGGCCTCGCACAGCACGTCGTAGACCTTGCCCTCGATGTGCAGGGTGAACTGGCCGGCACCGGCGACGAAGAAGCGCACTTCGTCCTCGCTGTGGGTGTGCTCGCCGAGGAACTTCTGGCGCAACGCGGCACGCTCGGGGTGGTCGGGCTTCAGGCTGATCACGTCCACCGACTGGTAGCCTTCCTCGCGCATCAGGCGGTCGATGTCGGCATGGTAGGCGGCGATCACCTCGTCCTGGCTGGCGCCGGGCGCGATCGGCTGGTTCGCGGCCCACTGCTCGAAGCGCACGCCGACCCTGGCCAGTTCGCGGGCGATGGCCGCATGTTCGGCATGCGTGGACAGCGGTGCCTCGGGATGGTGCTCGTCGAAGATGCGCAGACGGCTCATGCGGAGAGTCTCCTCAGGTCGAGTTCGCAGCCCAGCAGGAATTCCAGCGCCTCCAGGTGGCGGCGCGCCTCGGCCATGTCGCGGCCCCAGGTGTAGATGCCGTGGCCGTCGATCAGGTAGGCCGCGAGCGGCTTGCCGGCGTCCAGCCAGGCATCGACGCGCGCCACCAGTTCGGGCATGTGCTGGGTGTTGGGAAATACCGGGATCTCCAGCACGCTTTCGTGCGTGGTGTGGCCGGTGATCGCCTTCTGCAGTTCCCAGCCTTGCAGGCGCACCACGCCGGCCTGCGCATACAGCCGCGAAGCCACGCTTTGCGTGCGCGAATGGGTGTGCAGCACGGCCTGTGCTTCCGGCCAGTGACGGTAGACCTGGGTGTGCAGCGCGGTTTCCGCGCTGGGGCGGGCATCGGTGCCCACGGCGTGGCCCTGCATGTCCACCAGCATGATGTCGTCGCGGCTGAGCTTGCCTTTGTCGCGGCCGGAGATCGTGATCGCGGCGTGCCCGCCATCGACGCGCATCGAGAAGTTGCTGCTGGTGGCGGGCGTCCAGCCGGCGAGCGCCAGTTCGCGCGCGGCGTCGGCAATGGCGTCGGCGCGCGCGGCGAACAGGTCGGGCGGAATCGAATCGGGCAGTTGCTGGCTCATGCAAATGGACGTCCAAACGAGGGCGGGATCATACCACGCGGGGCTCGCCGCCCTGCGGCAACCTGTCTCAACCAAATGCGAGCCATTCGCGCCGCGCGTGCGGTGGTGGGCGTAGCATGGCGGATGGCTCCATCGCGGCATGCGATGGAGGTTCTCCCCAACGACGGAGGTTTCCAATGTCGCATGACGAAAACAATGAATCGCGTCGCCGTTTCCTGAAGGTGGCCGCCGGCACCACGGCTGCCGCGGTCGTGATGGGCGGGCTGCCGCGTTTCGCGCGCGCCGCCGATCTGCCGCACGTGACCGACGCGGACCCGACCGCGAAGGCGCTGGGTTACGTGGAGGACGCCAGCAAGACCACCAACCCCAAGCACAAGGCCGGCGACGATTGCACGAACTGCCAGTTCTACTCCGGCGGTCCGACCGGTTACGGCCCCTGCGCGCTGTTCCCCGGGAAGTCCGTCAACGCAAAGGGCTGGTGCGTGTCGCATTCGCCGAAGGCGGGCTGATCGCGCAGCCTGGTCTCGACCGCAACGAGCGAAAGGCCGGCACGGGTTGCCGGCCTTTTTTGTGTGGCCATGCGGGCACGATGGCTGCGCGCGGTGCGCGGCGGGATCGAGGAGGGGGATTCGGCGGGAAAAGTGCTGCCCGGCGCGTCGGGTTGAGGAGCTACCCACCTGACGCGCCGGGCGGCGATCCGGGGCCCACTGCCAAGTGATCAACCCTCGGACTGGGGATGATACCCCTCGTCGGGCCAAATGGGCGGTCGGGAGTCGAGATTCTTTCGGAAATATTCCGTTAAGCTGTTCAAAAACAACAACTTGTCCTGCATTTGTGATGCAATGCAGGCAGGAATCAAGCCGGTAGCCATAACGAGTGCAATGACGGGCATATGCCGAAAATCGTCGATTTTCGGCGAGATTTGGCGGGATTGGAGGCTCAGGCTGATGGCGCGTTTACCCGCGCGCGGCGCAGCTGGCTGTGCCGGTAGCCGTAGCCGAAGTAGATCGCCAGCCCAATCAGGGTCCAGATGCTCATCAGCAGCCATTGGTACCAGTTCTCCCAGTACAGCAGGCCGAGGCAGCTGGCCACGCCCAGCGTGCAGATCACCGGCGCCCACGGCACGCGGAAGGTGCGCGGCAGGTCGGGGCGGGTGTAGCGCAGGATGAAAACGCCGGCGCAGACCGCGACGAAGGCGATCAGCGTACCCATCGAGACGAGATCGCCGAGGATGTCCAGTGGGAACACCGCAGCCAGCGCCGCGATGCCGATGCCGGTGATCACGGTATTGATGTGCGGCGTCTTGTAGCGTGGGTGGATCTTCGAGAACACCGGCGGCAGCAGGCCGTCGTTGCCCATGATCATGAAGATGCGCGGCTGCGCGATGATCATCACCAGGATGACCGAGGACAGGCCGATCAGCGCGCCGATCTCCACCACCCAGCGCAACCAGTTCAGTTGCGGGTGCGCCTTCACCGCGGTGACCACCGGCTCGCTAGTACCCAACTGGTCGAACGGCAGCAGGCCGGTGATCACGGCCGCCATGCCGATATACAGCACGGTGCACACCGCCAGCGAGACGAGAGTGCTGATCGGCAGGTCGCGCTGCGGGTTCTTCGCTTCCTGCGCCGCGGTGGAGGTGGCCTCGAAGCCGATGTAGGCGAAGAACACCAGGGTCGAGGCGCGCATGATGCCCGCCCAGCCGTATTTCTCCGGCCCCTGCTGCGGCGGGATGAACGGATGCCACAGGTCCGGGTTCACGTACTGCCAGCCGGCCACGATCACGATCACGATCAGGCCGACCTTGAGCAGCACCATCGCCAGGTTCGCGCCGCTGGATTCGCGGATGCCCACGTAGCACAGCCAGGTCAGCGCCAGGGTGATCGCGACCGCCGGCAGGTTGAACAGCGCGCCGGTGGCGACGAGGTGGCCACCCTGGTAAGCCAGCGGCGCATTGGTCAGCACCGCGGGCAGGTGCAGCCCCATGTTGTCGAGCAGGCTGGTGAAGTAGCCGGTCCAGCTCACCGCCACCGCCGAGGCGGAAACGCCGTATTCCAGCACCATGTTCCAGCCGATGAACCAGGCCACCAGTTCGCCCAGCGTGGCGTAGGCGTAGGAATACGAGCTGCCCGACATCGGTATGAGCGTGGCGAACTCGGCGTAGCACAACGCGGTGAAGCTGCAGCAGATCGCCGCGATGATGAATGACAGGATGATCGCCGGCCCCGCATGCTCGGCCGCCGCCTGGCCAGTGATCACGAAGATGCCGCCGCCGATCACCGCGCCGATGCCCAGTGCGGTCAGGCCCCAGGGGCCGAGCGTGCGCTGCAGCGCGATGCCATGAGCGGCGTCGGCGCCGAATTCGGTCTTGCGGGCGAGCAGTTGTTTGAGCATGGGGCCTAGAACCTGTTCGATGTCTCCGCATGGCCCGCGCCGGGAGCTGTTTGCGCGCAGACCAAGGAAGAACGAAGGAGTGGACGTCCGTCCACGACTGAGTGATGACGCAGGGATGCGGGCAAACAGACCCGGCCCCGGAATTGATGGGTGCGGGGGTTGCCTTGCCGTGGCAGCCATGCGACAGCGCGCGGCTTGACCTGCGAGCCAGGCGGGCGCTGCGCCACGCGCCACCACCTGACGGCCACGGCAACGCAACACGGGCTATGTGGAGACATCGAACAGGCTCTCGGAACATGAAACCGGCACGACGTTGTCGTGCCGGCAGTATGGCGAATGGCTTGTATGCGCGCGGATCAGTCCGCCTCGGTACCGCAGGCCAAGTGGCTCCTGCGGTAGCCGTACAGGTAATACACCACCAGGCCGATCGCGCCCCACACGAAGAACGTGATCTTCGCTTCCTTCGAGAGGTTGAGGAACAGCAGCAGGCAGCCGATCACCGCCAACGGGCAGATCAGCCACGGCAGCGGGGTGCGGAACGGACGCGGGCGCTCGGGCTGGGTGCGGCGCAGGATCAGCACGCCAATCGCCACCATGATGAAGGCGAACAGCGTGCCCGAGTTGGTGATGTCGGCGAGGATGCCCACCGGGAACAGCGCGCCGAACAGCGAAACGAAGGTGCCGGTAATCAGCGTGATGATGTGCGGCGTATGGAAGCGCGGATGGATCTTGGCCAGCTTGCTGGGCAGCAGGCCGTCGCGCGACATGGTGAAAAAGATGCGCGTCTGGCCGTAGGTCATCGTCAGGATCACCGACGGCAGCGCGATGCTGGCGGCGAAGGCGATGAAGGCGGCGGTATTGGTATGGCCTAGAAGGCGCACCACGTGGGCCAGCGCCTCCTTGCTGCAGACCAGTGCCTCCGAGCCCTGGCAGGCCGCGGCAAACGCCGGCGTGCCCGGCTCCAGTGCCACCCCGTTCGGGCCCAGCATGGGCTGCGCGCCTATCGAGCCCACCGCTGCGTAGCTCACCAGCAGGTAATAGATGGTGCAGACGCCGAGCGAAGCGATCAGCGCGATAGGGATGTTGCGGTTCGGGTTCTTGGTTTCCTCGGCTGCCGTGGAGATGGCATCGAAGCCGATGTAGGCGAACACGATGGAAGCCGCCGCGCCCAGCACGCCGATGCCGCCCATCGGGCTGCCCCAGCCGTTCGGCACGAACGGTGTGAAGTTCTGGTCCTTCACCGCCGGCAAGGCGACGATGATGAAGGCGGTGAGGGCGATGATCTTGATCAGCACCAGCACGGTGTTGACCTTGGCCGACTTCGAGGTGCCGATCACCAGCAGGCCGGTGACCGCCAGGCCGATCAGGCAGGCCAGCAGGTTGAAGCTGCCGCCATCCATCGGACCCACCTGCAGGAAGTGTGGCAAACCGAATCCGGCATGGCTGAGCAGACCGTTGACGTAACCGGCCCAGCCCACGCAGACGGTGCTGGCGGCGATGGTGTATTCCAGCACCAGCGCCCAGCCGACGATCCAGGCAACACCTTCGCCGAGCACGCCGTACGTATAGGTGTAGGCCGAACCGGCCACCGGCACCATCGCGGCGAGTTCCGCGTAGGCCAAGGCGGCGAACGCGCACACCACTGCGGCAATCACGAACGCGATCATCATGCCGGGGCCGGCCTTCTGGCCCGCTTCGGCGGTGAGCACGAAGATGCCGGTGCCGATGATCGCGCCGATGCCGAGCATGGTGAGCTGGAAGGCACCGAGCTGGCGGGTGAGGCTTTTCTTTTCCGCCGTGGCGATGATCTGGTCGATCGGCTTGATGCGCTTGAACAGCATGCGGTGGCTCCCCGGGGAAACAGCGACGTCACGCTCGAACGGAAACGCGACGAAGTGGGACGCGACGAGCCGACGGACGGCCAACCATAGCGGAGCGTCCGGAGGGGTACAAGACGCGATGCAGCTAGAATGCATGCAGTTTTCCACTTCCCCTGCCACAAGTCATGCCAGCCTATTTTCCGCGCCTTGCCGCTGCTCTGGACGACTACCTCGCGCGCCATCCCGACGAGGGCGATGTCGTCGCCGACTTCGAACAATTCCTCGCCTCGGATGCGTCCGTATTCGAGCGCCACCATGCCGCCGGACATTTCACCGGTTCGGCGTGGCTGGTGAGCGCGGACGGCGAGCGCGTACTGCTCACCCATCACCGCAAGCTGCGGCGCTGGTTGCAACTGGGCGGTCATGCCGACGGCGATGCCAACCTCGCGCGCGTTGCGCTGCGCGAGGCAGAGGAGGAGTCCGGCCTGGGCCAGCTGGTGGTCGAGCCGGAGATCTTCGACCTCGACGCCCATCGCATTGCTGCCCACATCCCTGTGGCCAGCCCTGGCGGGCCGGCTGCGCCGTCCGGGTTCGCTCCGGGCGAACCTCATCCGGTCCGCGGCGAGGAAGCCGAACACTGGCATTACGACGTGCGCCACGTGGTGCGCGCCACCGGCGACGAGGAGTTCGCGGTCAGC
The DNA here is from genome assembly GCF_002001105.1 of Rhodanobacter sp. C06. GTDB lineage: Bacteria > Pseudomonadota > Gammaproteobacteria > Xanthomonadales > Rhodanobacteraceae > Rhodanobacter_A. Next base: position 75,247 of record NZ_MUNP01000046.1, read on the forward strand.
GCGGAGTCGCTGGCGCTGGCATGGAAGCCGGTGCGCGAGATCGCCACCGACCCGCAGGCGGATGCGTCGTTGCGGCGCATGGCGCGCAAATGGCTGGCACGCTAGCTGTAGAGCGCACCCTGTGCGCGAATCGCCTTTGCGAAAAGCCAATCGCGCACGGGGTGCGCTCCTACGCGTAACGTGCCGGCGCCGGATTGAGGTGGCCGCAGCCTTGGCAGGTGCGCGCCTCGCGCGAGCCGTAGAAGCGCTCGAACACCGGCGGGAAATCGCGCTCGATGCTCTCGAGCGTGAAATATTCCTCGTACAGCTTGTGGTTGCAGCGTTCGCAGAACCACAGCAGGCCGTCCTTTTCGTGCTCGAGTCGCCGCCGTTCGATCACCAACCCGATCGAGTCGGCCATGCGCTGCGGCGAGTGCGGCACGCGCGGCGGCAGGTAGAACATTTCGCCGGCACGGATCGGCAGGTCGCGCGCCACGCCATCGTCCTGCACCTTCAGCACCATCTCGCCTTCGAGCTGGTAGAAGAATTCCGGGCCCTCGTCCCAGTGGTAGTCGGTGCGCGCATTCGGGCCGCCCACGATCATCACGATGAAGTCGCCGTCGACGATGCACTTGTTGCCCACCGGCGGCTTCAGCAGGTGGCGGTGCTCGGCTATCCAGCGTTGCAGGTTGAACGGCGGTGTGAGGGCCATGCGGGCGGTCCGTGGAAGACCCTCCTACCTTAGCGCCGGCGCGCCGCGGCGAAAACCGCCGGCGGCAAGCTGCGGATCAATGTGCGGCCAGCAGCTTGCGCGACCACAGCCACCATTCGAATTCCTGCAGCCAGTGCGCGCTGCTGGCATCCGGTTGCCGTGCCGAGAAGCCGTGGCCGCCGGCTTCGTAGATATGTGCTTCGGGCTTGTCGCCGGCCTTGACCAGGGCTTGGTAGAAGCGCGCCATCGCGTCGCCGGCGATGGCGTCGTCCTGCGCCCAGGCCATGAACACCGGCGGCAGGCCGGCGGGAACGGGCGGCATGGCCTCGAAAGGCGCGCCATAGACCAGTGCCGCGAAGTCCGGCCGCAGGGCGACATCTTGCTGCACCAGCACCTCGCTGGCGATCATGCCGCCGGCGGAGAAGCCCAGCAGGCCGACCCGGTTCGGCGCCACGTGCCATTCCGTTGCGTGCCGGCGCACCAGCCGGAGTGCCTGGACAGCGTCGGCGATGCCCCAGCGGCAGGCCCGATCCTCGCTGAGGTCCTTCGGCATGCCTTGCCCCTGCTTGTGCAGGAGGCGGTACTTCAACACGAAGGCGGCGATGCCCATGCGTTGCAGCTGGCGCGCCACGTCGCGGCCTTGCTCATCCATCACCAGCGCGATGCAGGCGCCGCCCGGTGCGATCACCACGCCGGTGCCGGTGGCATGGCCGGGTGCGGGCAGGTAGACGGTGAGCGTCGGCGTTACCACGTCCTCGACCACCGTGCCGATGGAGCGGTGGTCGACCTGCTGGTGCGGGAATACCTGTTCCTGCCAAGTCCAGTGCTCCGAGCCGGGCGCGACACCGGGCCACAGCTGGACGACATCCTGGGCCAGGGCGCATCCGCCGGCCAGCCAGCAGGCTAGGGTGAACGCGAGTCGCGGGATGGCCGCACGCATCATGGGAGCCACTCTGCAGGGAGGGGACGAAGCGCCCGCACGATACTCCTGCGCGATGCCATGGGAAAACCGCGCCGCATTTCGAAGCCGGCAACGAAATGCGCGGAGCGGCGCGCCAAGGATTGGCACGGTGATCGACAAACAGTTCGCTTGCCCGGGCACATTCCTGCAATGGTGGAAACCGCCCCGCCTCGACGGGGCAGCTTCATTGCCTGCTTTTACGGCATCAGCACCTTGTCGATCACGAAGATCACGCCATTGGACTGCATCACGTTGGCGATGGTGATATGGGCGGTGTTGCCCTTGGCGTCCGTGATGGCCCAAGCGTTGCCGTCCTTGCTCACGGCGAGGTCCTCGCCTTCGACGGTCTTCAGCTCGGCCTTGCCACCGCCTGCGGCCACCTTGTCGGCCAGATCGTGTGCGGTGAGCCGGCCCGGCACCACGTGGTAGGTAAGGATCTTCACCAGCGTTGCCTTGTTCTCCGGCTTCAGCAGGTTCTGCACGGTGCCGGCCGGCAGTGCGGCGAATGCCTCGTTGGTGGGCGCGAATACCGTGAACGGGCCCTTGCCTTCCAGCGTGCCGACCAGGCCGGCGGCCTTCACGGCCGCGACGAGGGTGGTGTGGTCCTTCGAGTTGACCGCGTTCTGGATGATGTTGCGCGAGGGATACATGGCCGCGCCGCCGACCATCACGGTCTTGTCCATCCCTTGTGGCGCCGCACTGGCCGCGAGCGGCAGGCCGATCAGGGCGAAGGCAAGGGCGGCGGACAGTACGCGAACATGGCGATTGAACAGTTTCATGGGCGATCTCCCTGTGGGGAATGACTTCCGGACTGGAAGCAGAGAGATATACGTGCCCCGACAGGCGGCGGATGCAAGCGATCCCGATGGACGTCGAGCCGCTGTGGCGGCGCTCAGACTTCCAGCGTGGCGAGGTCGCCCTTTTCCTCCAGCCAGGCTTTGCGGTCGCCGGCACGTTTCTTGGCCAGCAGCAGGTCCATCAGCTTGGCGGTGCCGTCGTCGCCGTCCACGGTAAGCTGCACGAGGCGGCGGGTGTCGGGATGGATCGTCGATTCGCGCAGCTGCGGCGGGTTCATTTCGCCCAGGCCCTTGAAGCGGGTGACCGCAACCGCGCCCTTCATCTTCTCGCGCTCGACCTTCTGCAGCATCGCCTGTTTCTCGTTCTCGTCGAGGCAGTAGAACACCTGTTTGCCCACGTCGACGCGGAACAGCGGCGGCATTGCCACGAACACGTGGCCTTCGCTGACCAGGTGCGGGAAGTGCTTCAGGAACAGCGCGCTGAGCAAGGTGGCGATGTGCAGGCCGTCGGAGTCGGCGTCGGCGAGGATGATGACCTTGCCGTAGCGCAGGCCGGCGAGGTCGTCCTTGCCGGGATCGCAGCCGATCGCCACGGCGAGGTTGTGCACTTCCTCGGAGGCGAGCACGGAAGTCGACTCCACCTCCCAGGTGTTGAGGATCTTGCCGCGCAGCGGCAGGATCGCCTGGAATTCCTTGTCGCGCGCCTGCTTGGCGCTGCCGCCGGCGGAGTCGCCCTCGACCAGGAACAGTTCGGTGCGCGACAGGTCGGTGGAGGTGCAGTCGGCCAGCTTGCCGGGCAGTTGCGGGCCCTGGACGATCTTCTTGCGCACGACTTGTTTGGCCGCTTTCAGCCGCGCGCTGGCGCGCTCGATCGCGAGTTGGGCGATGCGTTCGCCCAAGTCGACATTCTGGTTCAGCCACAGGCTGAAGGCGTCGTGGATCACGTTCTCCACCATGCCGGCGGCCTGGCGCGAGGACAGCCGCTCCTTCGTCTGGCCGGCGAACTGCGGATCGAGCAGCTTGGCGCTGAGCACGAAGGCGAGCCGTTCCCACACGTCTTCCGGAGCCAGCTTCACGCCGCGCGGCAAGAGATTCCTGATGTCGCAGAATTCCCTGATGGCATTGGTGAGGCCCGAGCGCAGGCCGTTGACGTGGGTGCCGCCCTGGGCGGTGGGAATCAGGTTGACGTAGCTTTCCTGCACCAGCTCGCCTTCCGGCAGCCAGGCCAGCGCCACGTCCATGCCTTCGGTGTCGCGTGCGACATGGTGCACGAACAGTTCCGCCGGCAGCGCCTCGCCGCCGTCCAGTTCGCCGCGCAGGTAGTCGCGCAGGCCGTCCTCGTAGAACCACTCGCTGGTCTCGCCGCTGGCTTCGTCGACCAGCTTGACGTTGAGGCCCGCGCACAGCACGGCCTTGGCGCGCAACAGGTGCTTGAGCCTGGGCAGCGAGATCTTCGGCGAATCGAAGTATTTCGGGTCGGCCCAGAAGCGCACGGTGGTGCCGGTCTTCTTCTTCGGCACGGTGCCGATGACTTCCAGTTCGCTGACGCGATCACCGTGCTCGAACGCCATGCGGTATTCGTTGCCGTCGCGGCGGATCGTCACCTCGACCCGGGTCGACAGCGCGTTCACCACCGACACGCCCACGCCGTGCAAGCCGCCGGAGAAGTTGTAGTTCTTGCCGCTGAACTTGCCGCCGGCATGCAGGCGGGTGAGGATCAGTTCGACGCCGGGGACGCCTTCCTCGGGGTGGATGTCCACCGGCATGCCGCGGCCGTCGTCCGTCACCTCGACCGAGCCGTCCGCGTGCAGCACCACATCGATCGCCTTCGCGTGGCCGGCCAGCGCCTCGTCCACCGAGTTGTCGATCACTTCCTGCGCCATGTGGTTGGGGCGCGTGGTGTCGGTGTACATGCCCGGGCGGCGCTTGACCGGGTCCAGGCCGGAGAGGACTTCGATATCGGCGGCGTTGTAGCGACTGCTCATGTGTGTGTTTCGGATGATCCAAGACGGCGAAGCATGGGGTGCGTGGGCGGGAAGGGTCAAGCCGGGCCGCCGGATCTAGCGATAGCCTTGCGCCTGCAACGAGAACAGGTGCGCGTAATGCCCATTCCCGGCCATCAACTGCGCATGGTTGCCGCGTTCGATGATGCGGCCGTCCTGGATCACGATGATCTGGTCGGCCATGCGTACGGTGGAGAAACGGTGCGAGATCAGGATCGCGATACGCCCACCGGCCAGCTCGCGGAAGTGTTCGAAGATGGTGGCCTCGGCGGCGGCGTCCATCGCCGCGGTAGGTTCGTCCAGTACCAGGATGTCGGCCTGCGAGCGCATGAAGGCGCGCGCCAGCGCGATCTTCTGCCATTGCCCGCCGGAAAGTTCGCGGCCGTCGCGGAACCACTTGCCGAGCTGAGTTTCGAAGCCGGCCGGCAGGCTGTCGATGAAGTCGCTGGCCATGCCCTTGTCGCTGGCCTCGCGCCAGCGCGCTGCGTCCTCGAAATGACTGACGTCGCCGGCGCCGACGTTCTCGCCGACGCGCATCTGGTAGCGCGCGAAGTCCTGGAAGATCACGCCGATGCGTTGCAGCAGGGCGGCTTCGTCCCACTCGCGCAGGTCGGTGCCGTCGAGCAGGATGCAGCCGTGGTCGGGCGCATACAGCCGCGTCAGCAGCTTGATCAGGGTGGTCTTGCCCGAACCGTTCTGGCCGACCAGGGCCAGCGATTCTCCGGGGCGGATATGCAGGTTGATGTCGTGCAGCGCCGGTTCGCCGGCACCGGGGTAGGTGAAACTGACGTGCTCGAAGCGGATGCCGTCCTCTGGCTGCGCGCCGCGCCGGGCCTTGCCCTGCGATGGCGGCACCGACGTTTCCAGGTACTCGTAGAGCGTCGACAGGTACAGGTTGTCCTCGTACATGCCGCCGATCGCCGACAGCATCGCCGACACCGCCGACTGGCCCTGGCGGAACAACATCAGGTACATCGTCATCTGTCCCAGCGTGATGCGGGAGACCACGGTGCTCGCGGCGATCCACGCATACGCACCGTACAGCGCCAGCGTGCCTAGCAGGCCCAGGCCGAAGCCCCAGCCGTCGCGGCGGATGGTGAGGTCGCGATCGGCGCTGTACAGCGTGTGGAAGATGTCGCGGTAGCGCTGCAGCAGCAGCGGGCCGAGGCCGAACAGCTTGACCTCCTTGGCGTGATCCTCGCGCGCCAGCACGGTCTCCAGATACAGCTGCATGCGCGTTTCCGGCGAGCGCCAGCGGAACAGCCGGAACGCGTCGCCGGAAAACTTGGTTTCGGCGAGGAACGACGGCAGTCCGGCCAGCACCAGCACGGCCACCGCCCAAGGCGAAAACTGGTACAGCAGGGTGCTGTAGCTGACCAGCGAAATTACATTCTGTCCCAGCCCGAACGTGCGCGTCACCAGCGACAGCGGCCGGCTCGACGCCTCGCGCCGCGCGCGGGTGAGCTTGTCGTAGAACTCCGAATCCTCGAAGTGCGCCAGCTGCAACGTCAGTGCCTTCTCCAGGATCATCACGTTGACGCGTTGCCCGAGTTGTGCGCGCAGCAGCGACTGGCACGTCGACAAGCCGCGTTGCGCACCGGCCAGCGCGGCAACCAGCAAGCCTTCCAGCGCCACCCAAGCGAACACTGGCGCCAGTGAGGGGTGTGTGCCGGCCAGCCACTGGCGATTGGCGTCGACCACGGCGTCGACGATACGGGCGCCGACAAACGCCACGCCGGCTGGCAGCAAGCCGGCAGCAAGCGTCAGCAGCGCCAGTGCGATCGTCAGCGACCGGCTCGTCGTCCATACCAGTTGCAGCGCGCGCCCGCTGTAACGGAAAACGCCCAGAAACCCGCGCGTCGGGTCGGCGGGAGGCGTGGCGGGAGCAGGGGGCGGATGGGGTGGCACGTCGGCGGGGTCCATCGACTCGGTGGCGCGGCATGCGCGGACTCCCGAGATGGGGCTCGGCGGAACGCATGCAAGGCGACCACGATCCGGCGACATGCGTCGACGGCGTGCACCTGAACGCCCCGGGTCATGCCGCTGGATCGGCGAGCGCCGACACGCGTTGTCGCTTCATGCCTTTACAGCGAATCCAGCTCAAGCGATGCGTGCTTGTCTCGGCGAGTGATCCGTGACTTGCCAAAGGTACCTCGAAGTTTTTCCGGGGTGCCTTACAGCGGCGCGCAGTGGCGCTCCAGCCAGGCGAGGTCGGCGCCTTCCAGCAGCGGGCTGAGCGCGGCGCGCACGGTGGCGTGGTAGTCGTCCAGCCACGCGCGCTCGTCGGGGGCGAGCAGGCCGGGCTCCAGCGCGCGGCGGTCGAACGGGCACAAGGTGAGCGTCTCGAATGCGAGGAAGTCGCCGAACTCGGTGCGGTCGGCCTCGACCACCACCGCGAGGTTCTCGTGGCGGATGCCGTGGCGACCGGGCTTGTACAGGCCCGGCTCGATCGAGGAGATCATGCCCGGCTCCAGCGCCACCAGCGCGCCGCCGCTCACCGGCGGACGGATCGATTGCGGGCCTTCGTGCACGTTGAGGAAATAGCCCACGCCGTGGCCGGTGCCGTGGCCGTAGTCGCAGCCGGCGGCCCACAGCGGCGCGCGCGCCAGCGCGTCGAGCTGCGGGCCGCTGGCGCCTTTCGGAAAACGCGCGCGACTGAGCGCGATCATGCCCTTCAGTACCAGGGTGGCGTCGCGGCGCTGCTCGGCGGAGCTCTCGCCCAGCGCCAGCACGCGGGTGATGTCGGTGGTGCCGCCCAGGTACTGGCCGCCGGAGTCGATCAGCAGCAGTCCCTTGGCCTGCAGCGCGCTGTGCGATTCCTGCGTGGCGCGGTAGTGCGGCAGCGCGCCGTTGGCCTGGTAGCCGGCGATGGTGGCGAAGCTCTCGCCCACGAATTCGGGTTGGGCGGCGCGCGCGGCATGCACCAGGCGGTGCACGTCCAGTTCGGTGAGCGGTTTGCCCTGGGTCAACTGGTGCTCGATCTCGCGGAACGCACCGGCCAGCGCCGCGCCGTCGCGACGCATCACCTCGCGCACGCGGTCCAGTTCGGCGGGGCTCTTCACCGCCTTGAACGCGGTGCTGGGATTGGCGGCCTCGATGCGTCCCACCTCGGCGGCGATCGCGTTGCTGATCGCGCAGACCACGCGGGCGGGATCAAACAACAAGGTGTCGGCCTTGCCCAGTTCCGCCAGCGCACCGGTGATGCCGGCGTAGGGCGCGAGCACGATGCCGTCGGCGGCGAGCCGGGCGACCAGCGCGTCGTCGAACTTGCCGCGCTCGGCGAACAAGGTGGCTTTGCCGTCGACGGCGACCAGCAAGTGGGCCAGGAAGACCGGGTTGCACTCCACGTCGCTGCCGCGCAGGTTCGTCAGCCAGGCGATGTCGTCGAGGCTGGAGAGCAGGTGATGCGTGGCGCCGTGCTTGCGCAGCGCGTTGCGCAGGCGGGCGAGCTTGTCCGCGCGCGGCGTGCAGGCCCAGGCGATCGGGTGCTCGACGATGCGCGCATGGGGCAGGGCGGGGCGGTCATGCCAGATCGCGCCGGGCAGGTCGAGGTCGCTGCGCACGCGCACGCCGTGTTCGGCCAGTTTGCCTTCCATCGCGCGCAGGCCGGCCAGCGACACGCTGTCGCCGGCCACCGCCAGCACCTCGTCCCGGTGCAGCTGCGCGGCCAGCCAGTCCAGGTGCTCGGGCGTGTGCGGCACGCGCAGCTTCATCAGCGCGATGCCGCTGCCGGCGAGCTGCTGCTCGGCTTGTGCGAAGTAGCGCGAGTCGGTCCACAGGCCGGCGTGCTCTCGGCCCACGATCAAGATGCCGGCAGAACCGGTGAAGCCGGACAGCCAGGCGCGTGCCTGCCAGCGCTCGGGCAGGTACTCGGAAAGATGCGGGTCGGCGCTGGGAACGATCGCGGCGGCGACGCCGTGCTGCTGCATGGCCGCGCGCAGCGCGGCGATCCGGGCGGGGATGGAGGGGCTCATGCGCGGCATGTTAGAGCCTGCTCACGATGCCCGCCACAACGTCGCGCGGCAAGCAACGCGCAAGATCATCGCGCAGCATGTTTCAACTGCGGCATTGTGTCTCGACGGGGTGTCATTTCGCGCCGCCACTGACTACGATGCGCGCGCCGCATCCCCACGGCATCCCCTTCAAGCCGTCCAAAGAGTCGTTCGTGAGCAAACGTAGCGTCGTTTCCGCCTTGCGCTGGTCGTGCGCAGGCCTGGCCGTGTTCCTCGCCGGCTGCAACATGGAAGTCCTCTCGCCGAAGGGCGACGTGGGCATGCATGAAAAGAACCTGATCCTGATCGCGCTCGGGCTGATGTCCGTGGTGGTGATCCCGGTGATCGTGCTGACCCTGTGGTTCGCGTGGCGCTACCGCGCCTCCAACACCAAGGCCACCTACGCGCCGAAGTGGTCGCACTCGACGAAGATCGAGGCGGCGATGTGGGGCATCCCCTGCGTCATCATCGCGATCCTCGGCGTGATCACCTGGCGCAGCACGCACCAGCTCGATCCGTACAAGCCGCTGGTGTCCGACGTGAAGCCGGTGACCATCGAGGCGGTGGCGATGGACTGGAAGTGGCTGTTCATCTACCCGGACTACGGCGTGGCCAGCGTCAACCAGATCGCGTTCCCGGTGGATACGCCGGTGAACTTCAAGATCACCTCGGCCACCGTGATGAACGCGTTCTTCATCCCGCAGCTGGGCAGCCAGATCTACGCGATGGCGGGCATGCAGACCAAACTGCACCTGATCGCGCGCGAGGCGGGCAGCTACGACGGCCTGTCCTCCAACTACAGCGGTGCCGGCTTCTCCGACATGCGCTTCAAGGCGATCGCCACCACGGAGCAGGGCTTCCAGGACTGGCTGGCGAAGGCGAAGGCCGGCGCGGCCACGCTCGACCTGCCGACCTACCAGGCGCTGGAGCAGCCCAGTGAGAAGGTGCCGGTGTCGTATTACGCGACGGTTGCGCCCGGCCTGTTCGAGGACATCCTGCACAAGGACATGGACGGCAAGCCCGCTGGCGACAAGCCGATGGAAGGCATGCCGATGCACGGCGAGCCGGCGCATGACGGCGTCGCCGTCGCCGCCTCGCACAACGATCACGCCCAGGCTGCGGAGTAAGCCATGTTCGGAAAGCTTTCCCTCTCGTCGATCCCGTTCGACCAGCCGATCGTGATGGTTACCCTGTTGATGGTGGCCATCGGCGGCGCGGCCCTGTTCGGCGGCATCACCTACTTCCGCAAGTGGGGCTACCTGTGGAACGAGTGGTTCACCACGGTGGACCACAAGAAGATCGGCATCATGTACGTCATCCTGGCGCTGGTGATGCTGCTGCGCGGCTTCGCCGATGCGATCATGATGCGCGGCCAGCAGGCGCTGGCCGCTGCCGGCGACCAGGGCTACCTGCCGCCGCATCACTTCGACCAGATCTTCAGCGCGCACGGCACGATCATGATCTTCTTCATGGCGATGCCGTTCATCGTGGGCCTGATGAACCTGATCGTGCCGCTGCAGATCGGCGCACGAGACGTGGCCTATCCGTTCCTGAATTCGCTGAGCTTCTGGCTCACCGCCTCGGGCGTGGTGCTGATCATGCTGTCGCTGTTCATCGGCGAGTTCTCCACCGCCGGCTGGCTGGCCTATCCGCCGCTGTCCGAGCTGCAGTTCAGTCCGGGCGTGGGCGTGGACTACTACATCTGGGCGCTGCAGCTGTCGGGCCTGGGCACCACGCTCAGCGGCATCAACTTCATCGTCACCATCCTGCGCATGCGCACCCCGGGCATGACGCTGATGAAGATGCCGGTGTTCAGCTGGACCGCGCTGGTCACCAACGTGCTGATCGTGGCGGCGTTCCCGATTCTCACCGTGACGCTGGCCCTGCTCGGCGCCGACCGTTACCTCGGCATGCACTTCTTCACGAACGACCTCGGCGGCAACGCCATGATGTACGTGAACCTGATCTGGATCTGGGGCCACCCCGAGGTCTACATCCTGATGGTGCCGTGCTTCGGCGTGTTCTCCGAGATCATCTCCACGTTCTCCGGCAAGCCGCTGTTCGGCTACAAGTCGATGGTGTGGGCCACGGTGGCGATCGGCGTGCTGTCCTTCCTGGTGTGGCTGCACCACTTCTTCACCATGGGCTCGGGCGCCAACGTCAACGCGTTCTTCGGCATCGCCACGATGGTGATCTCGATCCCCACCGGCGTGAAGGTGTTCAACTGGCTGTTCACCATGTACCGCGGCCGCATCCGCTTCACCGTGCCGGTGCTGTGGACGATCGGCTTCATGGTGACCTTCGTGATCGGCGGCATGACCGGCGTGCTGCTGGCGGTGCCGGGCGCGGACTTCGTGCTGCACAACAGCCTGTTCCTGATCGCGCACTTCCACAACATGATCATCGGCGGCGTGGTATTCGGCTGCCTGGCCGCGCTGAACTTCTGGTTCCCGAAGGCGTTCGGCTTCAAGCTGGAGGAGCGCTGGGGCAAGTGGTCGTTCTGGTGCTGGCTGGTGGGCTTCTACGTGGCCTTCTTCCCGCTGTACGCACTCGGCTTCATGGGTGCCACCCGCCGCATGCAGCACTACGACAACCCGGCCTGGCAGCCTTACTTCGTGGTGGCCTTCATCGGCGCCGCGATCATCATGGCGGGCATCGGCTTCACCGTGCTGCAGATCGCGGTGAGCATCCGCAACCGCGCGGCCAACCGCGACCTCACCGGCGACCCCTGGGGTGGCCGCACGCTGGAGTGGGCGACCAGCTCGCCGGCGCCGTTCTACAACTTCGCGGTGCTGCCCGAGGTGAGCGAGCTCGACCAGTTCTGGGCGGACAAGGAGCACAAGCGCGCCTACCCGCGCCATGCCCACTACGCCGACATCCACATGCCGCGCAACACCGGCGTGGGCGTGGTGATGGGCGGCCTCGCCACGGTGCTGGGCTTCGGCTTGATCTGGCACATCTGGTGGCTGGCGATCCTGGGCCTGGCCGGCATGATCGGTGCGTTCATCGCGCGCTCCTACGACCGTGACGTCGACTACTACGTGCCCGGTGCCGAGGTCGAGAAGATCGAGCGCGAGCGGCTGGTGCCGCTGTCCAAGCTGATTGACCAGGTGGGCGCCGCTCCCGCCGAGCAGAAGGTGGCCTAATGAATACCTCCGTCATCACTGCCGGCCACGACGTGGCCGGCCACCACGAGCATCACGACGACGGCTCCAAGACCCTGCTGGGGTTCTGGATCTACCTGATGAGCGACTGCCTGATCTTCTCGGGCCTGTTCGCCACCTTCGCCGTGATGGCCCACGCCTACGCGGGCGGTCCCACCGGCAAGGAGATCTTCGATCTCAAGTACGTGCTGGGCGAGACCATGCTGCTGCTGGTCAGCAGCTTCACCTTCGGCATGGCGATGCTGAACATGCACGCCGGTCGCCGCAACAAGGTGCTGGCGTGGCTGGCGATCACCTTCCTGTTCGGCGCGGCCTTCGTGGGCATGGAAATCCACGAATTCGCGGCGCTGATCCACGAGGGCGCGGGCCCGGATCGCAGCGCGTTCCTGTCGGCCTATTTCACCCTGGTCGGCACGCACGGCCTGCACGTCACCTGCGGCCTGATCTGGATCGTGGTGATGCTGGACATGGTGCGTCGCCACGGCCTGGATGCCGTGGTCAAGCGCCGGCTGTCCTGCCTCAGCCTGTTCTGGCATTTCCTCGACGTGATCTGGATCTGCGTGTTCACTTTTGTCTATCTGCACGGGGTGCTGTGATGTCGCACGCTCATGAACAGGCCGCCCACGGCGGCAAGCACGGGACGCTGTCGTCCTACCTGGTCGGCTTCGGGCTGTCGCTGGTGCTCACCCTGCTTTCCTTCGGCTGCGTGATGACCGGGATGGTGCCGCACCACCTGATCGTGCCTGGCCTGATGGTGTTCTGCGTGGCCCAGGTGCTGGTGCAGCTCGGCTTCTTCCTGCACATGGGCATCGCGCCGGAGCAGCGCGAGAACCTGATGGTGGCCGCGTGCGCGCTGCTGTTCATCGCCATCGTGGTGATCGGCTCGCTGTGGGTGCTGCACAACATGAATGTCTACATGGTGCCGGGCATGTCGCACGGCTGAGGTCGCGCTTCCGAGTATTCCGCTGCCGGCGGCCTTGCGAGGGGCCGCCGGTTTTTGTTTGGCTTGTGGTGCTGCAAGCACAGAGCGGTTTCGAGCGCCTGTCGGCGCCCGAGCTACTTTCTCTCGCTTGCCCGAGAGAAAGTAGCCAAAGAGAGGGGCGCCCCGATGGCGCGCCCTCCAGGCATCCTGCCCTCCGGGTGCGCGGGCGGGTTCCGGGGGTTTCCGACGGCACGTCCCTGTACCGGCGAAAAACTGGCCGGCTTCCTGCCGGCCATCCTGCGGACTTTCCTCCACCCGCCCGCCGCGCCATAGGGGCCCCGGGTAGAGCAGCGCGCTCCCGGCGCACAGAAGCAACGGCAAAAGCATAAAGCCGCGAGCTTGCGGCGCTCTGGCTTCGGCTTCTGGCGCGCACGATGCGCGCCTGCTCTTGTGGGTCCCCTGGGCGGCGGTGAGGCGGGGTGGCCTCTCTTTTGGTTACTTTTCTCTGGCCACGCAGAGAAAAGTGACTCGGGCGCCGGAGGGCGCTCGAAACCGCTTTGAAACTCGCGAATGCACCAGGCAACACTCCGCAACCGCAATTCCGGATGAATTCGCCCGCCGCGGGATCTCGCGGCAGGGGCCGTCTGCCGCTAGAATGCGTATTTCCAGCACGGCTGCTTTCCATGACCCCCCTGATTTTCGTCACTGGCGGTGTGGTGTCCTCGCTTGGCAAGGGCATCGCCGCGGCGTCGCTGGCCTCCATCCTGGAAGCGCGTGGCCTCTCGGTCACCATGATGAAGCTCGATCCGTACATCAACGTGGATCCGGGCACCATGAGCCCGTTCCAGCACGGCGAGGTCTATGTCACCGACGACGGCGCCGAGACCGACCTCGACCTCGGTCATTACGAGCGCTTCGTCCATACCCGCCTCACCGGCAAGAACTCCATCACCACCGGCAAGATCTACGAGTCGGTGATCCGCAAGGAGCGCCGCGGCGATTACCTGGGCGCCACCGTGCAGGTGATCCCGCACATCACCGACGAGATCAAGCACTGCATCCACGAGGCCACTCGCGGCTTCGACGTGGCGCTGGTGGAGATCGGCGGCACCGTGGGCGACATCGAGTCGCTGCCGTTCCTGGAGGCGATCCGCCAGTTGCGCATCGAGCACGGCCCGGAGAAGTGCCTGTTCATGCACCTGACCCTGGTGCCGTACATCAAGGCCGCCGGCGAGATCAAGACCAAGCCGACCCAGCATTCGGTGAAGGAGCTGCGTTCGATCGGTATCCAGCCGGACGTGCTGCTGTGCCGCTGCGAACAGCCGCTGCCCGAGGGCGAGCGGCGCAAGATCGCGCTGTTCACCAACGTGCCGGAGAACGCGGTGATCAGCGCGGTGGACGTGGACGTGATCTACAAGATGCCGCTGTGGCTGCACGGCCAGGGCCTGGACGAGATCGTGGTGCGGAAGCTGGGGCTGGATGCCAAGCCGGCCGACCTGTCTGGCTGGCAGCGCACGGTGGACGCCGTGGTGCACCCGAAGGACGAGGTCAACGTGGCCATCGTCGGCAAGTACGTGGAGCACAAGGACGCCTACAAGTCGCTGGGCGAGGCGCTGCGCCACGGCGGCATCAAGCAGCAGACGCGCGTCAACCTGCAGTGGATCGATTCCGAGCAGGTCGAGGCCGAAGGCGCGGCCAAGGTGCTCGGCGGCATGGACGCGATCCTGGTGCCCGGGGGCTTCGGCAAGCGCGGCTTCGAGGGCAAGGTGCTGGCCGCGAAATACGCCCGCGAGCACGGCGTGCCGTACTTCGGCATCTGCTATGGCATGCATGCGGCAGTGGTGGATTTCGCCCGCCACGTGGCCGGGCTCGCCGACGCCGATTCCAGCGAGAACGAACGCAACACGGCCAATCCGGTGATCGCGCTGATCACCGAATGGACCACCGCCAGCGGCGAGGTGGAGCAGCGCAGCGATCGCTCGGACCTGGGCGGCACCATGCGCTTGGGCGCGCAGGAATGCCGGCTCAAGGCCGGCACGCTGGCGCGCGAGATGTACGGCCACGACGTGGTGCGCGAGCGCCATCGTCACCGCTACGAATTCAACAACCGCTATCGCCAGAGCTTCGAGGATCTCGGCCTGGTGATCTCCGGCAAGTCGATGGACGACCTGCTGGTGGAGATCGTCGAGCTGCCGCAGCAGAAGCACCCATGGTTCCTCGGCTGCCAGGCGCATCCGGAATTCACCTCCACGCCGCGCGACGGCCACCCGTTGTTCATCGGCTTCGTGCGCGCCGCGCGCGAGTTCAAGGCCGTGCGCGAGGGCGAGAAGCTGGCCAGGGAGCACGTGGCATGAAAGGTTCTTGCCTCCCTGCGACTGGGTCCCGGCCAATCCATGGCCGGGATGACGGTGCGGCGGCATCGCTGCAACCCGGAGGGCTGCAGCGATGAAACTCTGCAACTTTGAAGTCGGTTTGGACCAACCGCTGTTCCTGATCGCCGGCCCTTGCGTGGTCGAGTCCGAACAGCTGCAACTGGATACCGCGGGCACGCTGAAGGAGATCACCGGCAGGCTCGGCGTGAACTTCATCTTCAAGTCCAGCTTCGACAAGGCCAACCGCTCCTCCGGCACCAGCTTCCGCGGCCCGGGCATGGAGGAGGGCTTGCGCATCCTCGGCGAGGTGAAACGCCAGATCGGCGTGCCGGTGCTCACCGACGTGCACGAATACACCCCGTTCGGGGAGGTCGCCGCGGTGGTGGACGTGTTGCAGACGCCGGCCTTCCTGTGCCGGCAGACCGATTTCATCCAGGCCGTGGCCCGCGCCGGCAAGCCGGTGAACATCAAGAAGGGCCAGTTCCTCGCGCCCTGGGACATGAAGAACGTCGTGGACAAGGCCAAGGCCGTGGGCAACGACGAGATCCTGGTGTGCGAGCGCGGCGCGAGCTTCGGCTACAACAACCTCGTTTCCGACATGCGCTCGCTGAGCGCGATGCGCGACACGGGTTGCCCGGTGGTGTTCGACGCCACCCATTCGGTGCAATTGCCGGGCGGCCAGGGCACCAGCTCCGGCGGCCAGCGCGAGTTCGTGCCGGTGCTGGCGCGTGCCGCGGTGGCCGCGGGTGTGGCCGGCCTGTTCGCCGAGACGCACCCCGATCCGAGCAAGGCGCTCTCCGACGGCCCGAACGCCTGGCCACTGGACAAGATGGAAGCGCTGCTGGAAACCCTGCTGGAACTGGATGCCGTGACCAAGCGCCACGGCTTCCTCGAGAACACTTTGTAAGCCCCGGATCGTACCCTCTCCAAAACTTTGAAGGATTGCAGCCGCATGAGTACCGACATCACCCGCATCCACGCCCGTGAAATCCTCGACTCGCGCGGCAACCCCACGCTGGAGGCCGAGGTCACCTTGGCGGGCGGCGGCTTCGGCCGTGCGGCGGTGCCCAGCGGTGCTTCGACTGGTACCCGCGAGGCGGTGGAACTGCGCGACGGCGACAAGGCGCGCTATCTCGGCAAGGGCGTGAAGCATGCGGTGGGCAACGTCAATGGCGCGATCGCCAGCGCATTGAAGGGCTTTGATGCAGCGAACCAGGGCGGCTTGGACGCGAAGCTGATCCAGCTCGACGGCACGCCGAACAAGGGCAAGCTCGGTGCCAACGCGCTGCTCGGCGTGTCGATGGCCGCCGCGCACGCGGTGGCGGCGCAGCGCAAGCAGGCGCTGTGGGAGTACCTCGCCGAGATCAACGGCACCACCGGCAAGCCCGGCGCGTTGCCGGTGCCGATGATGAACATCATCAACGGCGGCGCCCATGCCGACAACAACGTCGACGTGCAGGAGTTCATGGTGCTGCCGGTGGGCGTGGCCAGCTTCGCCGAAGCCTTGCGCGCGGGCGCGGAGATCTTCCACGCGCTGAAGAGCGTGCTGAAGGGCAAGGGCCTGAACACCGCGGTAGGCGACGAGGGCGGCTTCGCGCCGAACCTGCGTTCCAACATCGAGGCGCTGGACACCATCCTCGAAGCGGTGAACAAGGCCGGTTACAAGATCGGCAGCGAGATCCTGCTCGGCCTCGACGCGGCCAGCTCGGAGTTCTTCAAGAACGGCATGTACGACCTCGAAGGCGAGGGCAAGGTCTATACCCCCGAGCAATGGGTGGACGTGCTGGCTGGCTGGGCCAGGCAGTACCCGATCGTCACCATCGAGGACGGCATGGCCGAAGGCGACTGGGCTGGCTGGAAGCTGCTCACCGACACCATCGGCAAGAACACCCAGGTCGTGGGCGACGACCTGTTCGTCACCAACCCGGCCATCTTCAAGGAAGGCATCGACAAGGGCATCGCCAACGCCATCCTGATCAAGGTGAACCAGATTGGCACGCTGTCCGAGACGCTGGAAGCGATCGCCATGGCCGACGCGGCGAAGTACGCGGCCATCGTCTCGCACCGTTCGGGCGAGACCGAGGACACCACCATCGCCGACATCGCGGTGGCGACCACCGCCACCCAGATCAAGACCGGCTCGCTGTGCCGCACCGACCGCGTGGCCAAGTACAACCAGCTGCTGCGCATCGAGGAGGCGCTGGGCTCGGCGGCACGTTACGCGGGCCGCGCGGCTTTCGTCAGCCTCGACCACCTGCCGGGCTGATCCGGCGCCCCCGGCCCATGCTGCGCTGGATCGCCCTCGTCCTGTTCTTGCTGCTGATCGGACTGCAGATGAAGCTGTGGTCCGCGCACGGCGGTGTGCATGAAGTGGATGCCCTGCGCGTATCGATCAAGAAGCAGACCGACGAGAACGCGCGCCTGCAGCAGCGCAACCAGGCGCTGGCCGCCGACGTGACCGACCTCAAGCACGGCGACCAGGCGATCGAGGCGCGTGCGCGCACCGAGCTGGGCCTGATCAAGCCGGGCGAGACCTTCTACCAGGTCGACAACCAGCCCGCGGGGGCCAGCAGCACGCTGCCCCTGCCGCCGCCGGCCCGGCCCGGCGGCGCTACCGGTGGCGTTGTCAAATGAACACGGCCTTGTGGTGCGTGGTGCCGGCCGCCGGTCGCGGCACCCGGATGGGTACGGACTGTCCCAAGCAATACCTGCCGCTGGCTGGTCGGCCACTGATCGCGCACACGCTGGAGCGGCTGGCCGCGCACCCGCGCATCGCCGGCCTGATGGTCGTGCTGGGCGCGAAGGATGAGCACTGGTCCGGCGGCACGACCCTGCACGGCAAGCCGGTGTGCACCGCGATCGGCGGCACCGAGCGCAGCGATTCGGTGCTGGCGGGCCTGCATGCCCTGCCGCCCGAGGTGTGCGAGGCCGACTTCGTGCTGGTGCACGATGCCGCGCGCCCCTGCGTGCGTGCAGCCGACATCGCGCGCCTGATCGAACAGGCCGCGCAGGCGGATGGCGGCCTGCTCGGTGCGCCGTTGCGCGACACACTGAAGCGCGCGGGGGAAGGCGGGCGCAGCCTTGCCACCGAACCGCGCGAGCTGCGCTGGCGCGCGTTCACGCCGCAGATGTTCCGCCGCGGTGAGCTCGTCGCCGCGCTGCGGGCCGCGGCGCGCGATGGTCGCGCGGTCAGCGACGAGGCGATGGCGATGGAACTGGCCGGCTTCCGGCCGCTGCTGGTCGAGGGCGCCGAGGACAACATCAAGGTGACTACGGCGGCGGACCTCGCGCTCGCCGAATTCCTGCTGGCGAGGACGGCGTGAGCATGCGCATCGGCAACGGTTTCGACGTACACGCCTTCGGCGCGGGCGCCCATGTCACCCTGGGCGGCGTGCGCATCCCCCACGCTCGCGGTCTGGTCGCGCACTCCGACGGCGATGTGGTGATCCACGCCCTGTGCGACGCGATCTTCGGCGCGCTGGCGCTGGGCGACATCGGCAAGCACTTCCCGCCTTCCGACGAGCGTTGGCGCGATGCCGACAGCAGGCAGTTCCTGCGCCACGCGGCCTTGCTGATGACGCAACACGGCTACGCGCTGGGCAACGCCGACATCACCGTGATTTGCGAATCGCCCAAGGTCGGCCCGCACGCACAGGCCATTCGCGAAAACCTCGCCGCCGACCTCGAATGCGAACTTGGCCGCATCAGCGTCAAGGCCACCACCACCGAAAAGCTGGGTTTTGCCGGCCGTGGCGAAGGCATCGCAGCCCAGGCCTGCGTGTTGCTGATCGAACGCTGAGAGGCAGGCCCATGACAAACCAGGAGCTTCCTTTCGCCCATGGCGCCATCCCACCTTTGACAGCGCGTCTTCGCCTTACTCATGAAGATTTCCTCGTTGAGGAAATCCTGGGCTACGACGCCGACGGCAGCGGCGAGCACGCGCTGCTGTGGGTGGAAAAGCGCGGTGCAAATACCGATTGGGTGGCGCGCGAACTGGCGAAGTTCGCCGGCGTGCCGCCGCTGGCGGTGGGCTATGCCGGCCTCAAGGACCGCAACGCGGTGACCCGGCAGACCTTCTCGGTGCAACTGGCGGGCAAGCCCGACCTGGACTGGTCCGTGTTTCCGCATGCGGAAGTGAGGGTGCTTGCCGCCACCCGCCACGGCCGCAAGCTCAAGCATGGTGCGTTGCGCGGCAACCGCTTCGTGCTGGTGCTGCGCGAGGCGCGGGGCGAGCGCGAACGCGCCGAGCAGGTGCTGGCCGCGATCGCCGCGCGCGGCGTGCCGAACTATTTCGGCGAGCAGCGTTTCGGCCGCGAAGGCGGCAACCTGGAACAGGCACGGGCGATGTTCGCAGGACGGCGGGTGGATCGCGACAAGCGTGGTTTCCTGCTTTCCGCTGCCCGCTCGCAGATCTTCAACAGCGTGCTCGCCGCCCGCGTCGAGCGCGGTACATGGGATGCGCCGCTGGATGGCGAAATCTGGTCGCTGGCCGGTTCGCGTTCGTGGTTCGGACCCGAGCCGTACAGCGATGTGCTGGCCCAACGGCTTGCCAGCGGCGACATTCAGCCCTCGGGCCCGCTGTGGGGGCAGGGCGAACCACCCAGCACGGGCGAGGCGGGCGCGCTGGAGCGGGAAGTCGCTGCCGCTCACGCCGATCTCGCCGAAGGCGTTGCTGCCGCGCGCATGGACCAGGAGCGCCGCCCGTTGCGCCTGCTGCCGAAAGACCTGCGCTGGCGCTGGCTGGCGGACGATGCGCTGGAGCTGTCGTTCGAGCTGCCGGCCGGGGCGTATGCGACGGTGGTGGCGCGCGAAGTGGCCTCAACATTGTAGGAGCGCACCCTGTGCGCGAATGCTCTGATGCCTTGATCGAGGCGAATGGCATTCGCGCACAGGGTGCGCTCCTATCGGAGATTCCTGAGGAGCACGACCACGGCCCCGGTGCCGCCTTGCGCCGGCCGTGCCGAAGCAAACGCGATCACGTCGTCGCGCCGGCGCAGCAGGCGGTCGGTGAGCGCCTTGAGCACCGGGCCGGCGGCCTTCGAACGCAGCCCCTTGCCGTGGATGATGCGCACGCAGCGCAGCCCGCGCCGGCGTGCCTCGGCGAGGAAGGTCGCGATGGAGGCTTGGGCGGCGGCGGCATTCATCTGGTGCAGGTCGAGCTCGTCCTGCACGCTGAACTGGCCGCGCTTCAGCTCGCGCAGCAGCTTCGGCGGGTAACCCTCGCGCAGGTAAGTCAGTTCCTCGCCCACTTCGAGGGTGGCCGGGTCGAACGCCATCTCCAGCAGCTCGCCCGGCACCGCCGCCTCGTCGGCTTCGAGCATGCGCGGCAACGGCTCGGGTTTCGGCGCCGGCGGTGGCGCGGCGACGGGATCGATGCGACGTATCTCGCCGATCGCCTCGCGGAACAGGCGAGCGTCATCTTCGCTGATCACGGTGGGCGGCCGGCGTTTCATGCAGCGATGCTAGCAAGTCGCGGTGGCCAGCCGTGAAACGGCGGGTGCGCTCCGGTAAACTCGGGCAGTTGCAGGGTGCGCATGCCACGAATGGCGATGCGCTGCGGTCGACTCAACACGGATCAGCATGCGAGTTCTTGTCAGCAACGACGATGGCGTGGATGCGAAAGGCATCCACGTGCTTGCCGAGCGTCTCGGCGAAGTGGGCGAGGTGACGGTGGTGGCGCCCGATCGCGACCGCTCCGGCGCCAGCAATTCGCTGACCCTGGACGCGCCGCTGCGCGTGCTGCACATGGAGGATGGCCGCTACCGCGTGGCCGGCACGCCCACCGATTGCGTGCACCTGGCGCTGTCCGGCCTGCTGGCCGAGGAGCCCGACATCGTGGTGTCGGGCATCAACAACTCGGCCAACCTCGGCGACGACGTGATCTATTCCGGCACGGTGTCGGCGGCAATGGAAGGGCGCTTCCTCGGCCTGCCCGCGATCGCGGTGTCGCTGGTCAGCGACGACCATCGCGGCACGCATTACGACTCGGCGGCGAATGCGGTGCTGCTGCTGATGCGCCGGTTGCTGGTCGATCCGCTACCGGCCGACACCATCCTCAACGTCAACGTGCCGGACCGGCCGTGGGTGGAGATCCGCGGTTTCGAGGTCACCCGGCTGGGCCGCCGTCATCGCGCGGCGCCGTGCATCGCGCAGACCGATCCGCGCGGCCGCCAAGTGTGGTGGATCGGCCCCGCGGGCGAGGCGGACGACGCCGGCCCGGGCACGGATTTCGACGCGGTGCGGCGCGGCTACGTTTCGGTGACGCCGATCCACGTCGACCTCACCCGCTTCCAGGCGCTGGAGAAGGTCAGCAGCTGGATGCAGGCGCTCAGCGACGACATGGCCGCTCCCGGCCACAAGGCGGCCTGAGTGATGAACATGCATACGCTGCCTCCCGCGGTACTGAAAGGCGAGGGCATGACCTCGCAGCGCGCCCGCGACCGCCTCGCCACCCAACTGCGCGAGGGCGGCATCCGCGATCCGCGGGTGATCGACGTGATCCGCAACGTGCCGCGCCATCATTTCATTGACCAGGCGCTGCATTCGCGCGCCTACGAGAACACCGCGCTCCCGATCGGCCACGGCCAGACCATCTCGCAACCCTGGGTGGTGGCGCGGATGACCGAGGCGCTGCTCGAGCACTTCGACGTGCGCAAGGAAAAGCCCGGTCGGGTGCTGGAGATCGGCACCGGCTCCGGCTACCAGGCGGTGGTGCTGGCCGCGCTGGTGGAACAGGTCTACACGGTGGAACGCATCGAGGAACTGCTGCGCCAGGCGCGCCGCCGTTTCCGCCAGTTGGGCCTCGCCAACATCCGCTCGCGCTACGACGACGGCAAGCTGGGTTGGGCCGACGAGGCGCCGTTCGACGCGATCATCCTCACCGCCGCCGGCGACACCATCCCCAGCCGCATCCTCGAACAGCTCAGCCCCAGCGGCGTGCTGGTGGCCCCGGTGGGCTCGCCCAGCAGCCAGGTGCTGATCCGCTTGCGCGGCGACGGGCAGGGCGACTTCGCCCAGGAAGAACTCGGCGCGGTCAGCTTCGTGCCGCTCCTGGGCGGCATCGGCTGATGCAACGAAGAGTCTGCTCAATGTCTCCACATAGCCCGCGTTGCCTTGCCGTGGCCGCCAGGTGGGAGTGCGCGGCGCAGCGCCTGCCTGGCTGGCAGGTCAAGCCGCGCGCTGCCGCATGGCTGCCACGGCAAGGTAACCCCCGCACCCATCAATTCCGGGGCCGGGTCCGTTTGCCCGCATCCCTGCGTCATCACTCAGTCGTGGACGGACGTCCACTCCTTCGTTCTTCCTTGGTCTGCGCGCAAACAGCTCCCGGCGCGGGCCATGCGGAGGCATTGAGCAGACTCTCCAAGGAAACCGACTAGATGCGCCTGTTCGGCAAGCTCTATGCCCGCGCCTTGGTGTGGGCACGCCATCCGCACGCGATCCGCTACCTGTGCGCGCTCAGCTTCTTCGAGGCCTTCATCTTCCCGATCATGCCGGAGGTGATGCTGGCGCCGATGATGCTGGGCAAGCGGCATCGGGCGTTCTTCTACGCCAACCTCAGCCTCGCGTTCTCGCTGCTGGGCTCGCTGGTCGGTTACACGCTGGGGCACTGGGCGTTCACGGCGCTGAAACCGCTGCTGGACACGTTACACCTGCTGAGTCCGATCGAGCAGGGCGTGGCTAGTCTGCGTACGCAGATGGCGGAGCATCGCTGGGGGCTTTACGGTGTGCTGATTCTCGCCGCGCTGCAGCCGGTGGTGCCGATGAAGTTCGTGACCTGGGCCTCGGGCATCGTCGGCGTGCCGGTGCTGCCCTTCCTCGGCTGCGTGGCGCTGGGGCGCGGCAAGCGCGTGTGGCTGCTTGCGCTCTTGATCTGGCTGTTCGGCGAGCGCGCCGAACACTTGCTGCACAAGTACATCGAGTGGATCGGCTGGATCGTGCTGGTGTTGCTGGGCCTGCTGCTGGCGTGGTGGATCTGGCGGCATTGAGCCTCGCGGGCACGCCGTGCCTCGCATGAAAAAACAGGGAGGCCTCGCTATGCTGGCGCGCATGAATCGACACCTCGCTCCATGGCTGCTCGCCATCGCCTTGCTGGCGCTGTCCGCCTGCAGCACCGTGGTGGTGGAGCCGGCCACGGGCCAAGGCGGCCGCCATGCCGTCCCGGTCGTGGCGCACACATCGGTACCCGGCGGCAGCTACGCGGTGGTGCGGGGGGACACCTTGTATTCGATCGCCTTCCGCAAGGGCGTGGACTTCCGCGACCTGGCGAAATGGAATGGCATCGCCGCGCCCTACACGATCTGGCCTGGCCAGCATTTGCGCTTGTCGCCGCCGCCGGGCGGCGCGCCGAGGTCGCACGCAGCCGTGGCCACGACGGAAAAGGCGAGGTCGACGCCCGCGGCTGCGGCACTGTCGGCTCCCGTGTTCCAGAGCGTGCCGGCAACGGCTTCGGCGCCGCCGGCGAGCCCCCATGTGTCGACGGCGACCGGGTCGGCTACCGTCCCGGCCGCGCATGCGCCAACCGTCGCAGCCGCGCCGGCCACGGCCGTGAGCACCGAAGTGCCGGTGGCGGGAGAGCCGAAGGCGGCCGTGCCGCCGCCGGCCCCGGCGGTGGCGAGCGGGGGGTCGCGCGCGGCGGGCGGCGTGAGCTGGCGCTGGCCGGCGGACGGCCAGATCATCAAGCGCTTCACGCCCGGCGACGCGGTGCCGGGCATCGAGATCGCCGGCAAGGCGGGCGATCCGGTGCGCGCTGCGGCCGATGGCGTGGTGGTGTACAGCGGCAACGGCCTGGTCGGCTACGGCGAGCTGGTCATCATCAAGCACAACGACAGCCTGCTGTCGGCCTACGGGCACAACAGCAAGCGGTTGGTGAAGGAAGGCCAGCGCGTCAGTGCCGGCCAGCAGATCGCCGAGATGGGTTCCAGCGGCGCCTCGCGCGTCGAGCTGGGCTTCCAGATCCGCAAGGACGGCAACCCGGTCGACCCGTTGAACTACCTGCCGGCGAAGTAGCGCCCCAGGGATGGGGCGCTCGTCAGGCAATCACGAAGTGATTGCCTGACGGAGCTGAGCCGGGCGTTTCCGGCTCAGCGAGCCAGGAAAGTGCAGGAGCACTTTCCTGGCCATCAAGAACGGCTATTGGGTTGATTGTGGCGCGACGCTTGAAGCTTCCCGATGTCAGCCAGGCAGCATGAACGCAGCCACCACGTGCCGCCCCTCACCAGCCAGCAGGTTGTAGGTGCGTGCCGCGGCGGCATTGTCCATCACCTCGACGCCGATGCCTTTGCGCAGGAAACCGGCCATGAAGGCGGCGGCAGGGAATGCCTGGCGCGCGCCCGTGCCCAGCAGCACCAGTTCCGGCTGCAGGGCAAGCAGGGTCTCGACATGCTTGGCATCGAGCGCACCGGCCGCGTGCACTGGCCAGTGCTCGACCACGCGGTCGGGCGCCAGCAGGAAGCTGTCAGTGAGCTCGCGGTCGATCAGGGTGATGCCATGTTCGCCAACCCGGCGCACGAACAGGTAACCCTCGGGGCGGTCGAGCGCGAGGTCCATCAGCGGGGGAGCGCGATCTTCGGTTCGTCGGCGTTGCGGCGGAACAGCACGGCGACGTGGCCAATCTGCTGCACCGCCTCGGCGCCGGTGCCGGCCAGCAAGGTGTCGAGCTGGGCCTGCCGCTCCTCCTTGTCGCCGCCGGAGAGCTTCACCTTGACCAGCTCGTGGATCTCCAGCGCCTGGCCGAGCTCCTTGACCACGGCCTCGCTGGCGCCCTTGTTGCCGAGCAGGACGACGGGGTTCAGGCCATGGGAGAGGCTACGCAGGTAACGGGTCTGCGAGGGGGAGAGGGCCATGCGGCGGCTTCGATTCGCGGGGAGTGAGCGGCAAAGGGTATCATGCGCCCCGATTCCCCTGCAGTGATGCTGTCCCATGAGCCGCAGCAAGAGCAGCGCCGGCTGGCTGCGCGAACATTTCAGCGACGTCTACGTGAAGAAGGCGCAGGCCGAGGGCGTGCGCTCGCGCGCGGTCTACAAGCTGGAGGAACTGATCGACCGCGACCGCCTGCTGAAGCCCGGCATGACCGTGGTGGACCTGGGCGCGGCGCCGGGCGGCTGGTCGCAACTGGTGCGCCAGCGGCTGGGCGACAACGGCAAGGTGTTCGCGCTGGACATCCTGCCGATGCAGGGCATCGCCGGGGTGGACTTCCTCGAAGGCGATTTCCGCGAAGAAAGCGTGCTGCGGGCGCTGGAGGCGCGGCTGGCCGGGCTGCCGGTCGATCTTGTACTGTCCGACATGGCCCCCAATATGAGTGGAGTGGCGCTGGCCGACCAGATTCGTGCGATGGACCTGGCCGAGCTTGCGCTGGATTTCTCCCGGCAGTGGCTGAAACCGGGCGGCGCGTTCCTGATCAAGCTGTTCCAGGGCGCCGGCTTCGACGATTACATTCGCAGCTTGCGCGCGGACTTCTCGCGCGTGACGATGCGTAAACCAAAGGCCTCGCGCGCACGTTCGCGCGAGGTGTACGCACTGGCGACCGGCCGCAAGGCCGTCGCGGTGCAACCGGGCGGGAACCGCGCATGAACGAAACAGCGAAAAACGTGTTGCTCTGGGTCATCATCGCGGTGGTGCTGTTCACCGTGTTCCAGAGCTTCAACCCGCACGGCTCCGGGTCGTCGAACATGGCCTACTCGAGCTTCGTGCAGAGCGTGTCCAACGGCAACGTCTCCAGCGCGGTGATCAGCGCCGACTCGCCACCCGCCATCAGCGGCAAGCTCAAGGACGGTTCGAGCTACCGCACGGTGGCGCCGATGCTGGGCTTCTCCACCAACCAGGTGGTGAAGCAGATGCAGGACAAGGGCGTGGAAGTACGCCAGGACCCGGCCGAGGGCTTCTCGCTGCTGGGCCTGCTGGTGAGCTGGCTGCCGGTGCTGCTGATCGTTGGCGTGTTCATCTGGTTCATGCGCCAGATGCAGTCCGGCGGCGGCGGGCGCGGTGCGATGAGCTTCGGCCGTTCGCGGGCCAAGCTGCAGGGCGAGGACCAGATCAAGGTCAACTTCAGTGACGTGGCCGGTTGCGACGAGGCCAAGGAGGAGGTCGGCGAGTTGGTCGAGTTCCTGCGCGATCCGTCCAAGTTCCAGAAGCTGGGCGGCAAGATCCCGCGCGGCGTGCTGATGGTGGGTCCGCCCGGCACCGGCAAGACCCTGCTGGCCAAGGCCATCGCGGGCGAGGCCAAGGTGCCGTTCTTCGCGATCTCCGGTTCCGACTTCGTGGAGATGTTCGTGGGCGTGGGCGCCAGCCGCGTGCGCGACATGTTCGAGCAGGCGAAGAAGCACGCACCCTGCATCATCTTCATCGACGAGATCGATGCAGTCGGTCGCCACCGCGGCGCCGGCCTCGGCGGCGGTCACGACGAGCGCGAGCAGACGCTGAACCAGTTGCTGGTCGAGATGGACGGTTTCGAGGGTTCGGAAGGCATCATCGTGATCGCCGCGACCAACCGTCCCGACGTGCTCGATCCTGCGTTGCTGCGTCCGGGCCGCTTCGATCGCCAGGTGGTGGTGGGACTGCCGGATGTGCGCGGCCGCGAGCAGATCCTCAAGGTGCACATGCGCAAGGTGCCGACCGCCAGCGACGTCAACGCGATGACCATCGCGCGCGGCACGCCGGGCTTCTCCGGCGCCGACCTCGCCAACCTGGTCAACGAGGCCGCGCTGTTCGCCGCGCGCGAGAACGCGCGCGAGGTGCGCATGGTCCATCTGGACAAGGCGCGCGACAAGATCCTGATGGGTACCGAGCGCCGGTCGATGGCGATGAGCGAGGACGAGAAGAAGCTCACCGCCTACCACGAGGCCGGCCATGCCATCGTCGGGCGTCTGGTGCCCGAGCACGACCCGGTCTACAAGGTCACGATCATCCCGCGTGGCCGCGCGTTGGGTGTCACCATGTACCTCCCGGAGGGCGACAAGTACAGCATGAACAAGGTGGCGATCGAATCGCAGCTGTGCTCGCTGTACGGCGGCCGTGTGGCCGAGGAGCTGATCTTCGGCACCGACAAGGTCACCACCGGCGCCTCCAACGACATCGAGCGTGCCACCAAGATGGCGCGCAACATGGCGACCAAGTGGGGCCTGTCCGACGAGCTTGGCCCGATCACCTACGGCGAGGACGAGGACGAGGTGTTCCTGGGCCGCTCGGTGACCCAGCACAAGAGCATCTCCAACGAGACCGCGAGCAAGATCGACGAGGTGGTGCGCGGCATCCTCGACCGCGCCTACGCACGCAGCACGCAGCTGCTGACCGACAACCTCGACAAGCTGCACGCGATGGCCGAGGCGCTGCTGCAGTAC
Organism: Rhodanobacter sp. C06; assembly: GCF_002001105.1. Lineage (GTDB taxonomy): Bacteria > Pseudomonadota > Gammaproteobacteria > Xanthomonadales > Rhodanobacteraceae > Rhodanobacter_A. The sequence goes on from NZ_MUNP01000046.1 coordinate 102,484, forward strand.
GAGACGATCGACGCGCACCAGATCGACGACATCATGGCCGGCTGCCAGCCGGGTCCGCCCGCCGACTGGAATCGCAACACCAGCGGCGGCTCCACGCCGCCTCCGCCGCCGCCGAAGGGCGGGGATTCCACGCTGGGCAAGGTGGGCGATCCGGCGACCCAGAATCGCTCCGGCATGGATGCCTGAATCGGACGTCTGGACGTCCATACGGTCGGGAGTGTCGGATCATGCGAAGGGAGCGGCGACGTCCGCTCCCTTCGTCGTTTGCGCATGGCCGGAATCGCGCCGTTCGACGGGACCTTCGCATGGCGAAGCGCGGCGAGGGCAGGATGCCGGTAGCGCATGCGAAAAAAAATTCACGAAAGGTGTTGACCTTCGCGGCATGACCCTGAATAATTCCGCTCCTCGCTTCGGTGGTTCGGGAAACCGGTCGACGGAGTGGCAAGTTCAGTGCGCGCCCGTAGCTCAGTTGGATAGAGTACCTGGCTACGAACTAGGTGGTCGGGAGTTCGAATCTCTCCGGGCGCGCCATTTTGTACTGCAAGGCGAGGTGCTCGCGCTTCGTCTTGCTTCCACGGAGCGGCGCAGTTTGTCGGTGCCGTGGAACGGTGGGCAAGGTGCCCTGAGCGATGCGCGCGGATTGACGGTTGGCATGGTCGCCCGTAGCATTCCAAGGTTCCGTTGATGAAGGCTGTCGCGGGCTCGTTCGGGGTATAGCTCAGTCTGGTAGAGCGTTGCGTTTGGGACGCAAAAGTCGGGGGTTCGAATCCCTCTGCCCCGACCAGTTGCGTGTTCTGCCGTCGGCGTCCGCGCCTGTAGCTCAACCGGATAGAGCATCGGCCTTCTAAGCCGACGGTTGCAGGTTCGAGTCCTGTCGGGCGCACCAGTTAAGTGTTTCATGGTGGGCGTAGCTCAGCTGGTTAGAGTCCCGGATTGTGATTCCGGTTGTCGTGGGTTCGAATCCCATCGCTCACCCCAAATTGAAGTTTCAGGGCCGTTAGCTCAGTTGGTAGAGCAGTTGACTCTTAATCAATTGGTCGTAGGTTCGAATCCTACACGGCCCACCAATTTGCCTAGCGCCGACCCTTGCGGTCGGCGCTTCGTTTTTGGGCCGCGCAAAGCCGGGCCGATGTGCGCTGCATGCTTGTGCTGCGGCTTGGCGCACCCGTACAATGAACCGCTTTAGCGCTGGGTAATCATCGACTTAGGCTGCGGCGGGGCAGGCGTGGCGCGCGCGCCGTGGCTGCCTCGGCGGCCGGGCTGGGCAAGGCGAAAGTGGCGGAACTGGTAGACGCACCAGATTTAGGTTCTGGCGGGTAACCCCCGTGCGGGTTCGAGTCCCGCCTTTCGCACCATGCCACGATGGTTTTCCGGCGCCTTAACGGTTGCCGCCAGGGTGCCCGCCGGGTGCCACAACAATCAGGTTCCAGGAGACGACATGCAGGTTTCGGTTGAGAACATCGGCACGCTCGAGCGCAAGCTCACGGTGAAGTTTCCCGCCGAGCGTTACGAGACGCAGGTGAGTGCGCGCATCGCGGAGCTGGGGCGCACGGTACGCCTGAAGGGTTTTCGTCCGGGCAAGGTGCCGGTGGCGGTCATCAAGCAGCGTTTCGGTGAGCAGGTGCGCGGCGAAGTGCTGTCCGACCTGATCGGCAGCACGTTGCGCGAGGCGGTGACGCAGGAGAAGCTGCAGCCGGTCGCGAACCCCGCGATCGACACCACCGGCAAGCCGGAGAACGGCGAGATCGCCTATACCGCCACCTTCGAGGTGATGCCGGAGTTCCCGGCGGTCGATGTCGCCGCGCTGGAGATCAAGCGTCCACAGGCCGAGGTGGCCGACGCCGACGTGGAGAAGATGCTGGAAACGCTGCGCCAGCAGCGCCGCAGCTTCGAGCTGGTCGAACGCGCGTCGGCCGAAGGCGATTTCGTGATGTTCGAGTACGCCGCACAGGCCGGCGACTACCGCTTCCCGGCCGACGGCCTGGAGCGTGCGGGCAGCGTGCTCGGTTCGGGCAACCTGTTCAAGGCGCTGGACGAAGCGCTGACCGGTCGCAGGGGCGACGACAGCTACGAGGCCGACATCGAGTTCCCGGCGGACTTCCGCAACGAGGGCCTGGCTGGCAAGAGCGCCAAGGTGAGCTTCAAGATCGTCAAGGTGCAGGAGCCGAAGCTGCCGGAGATCGACGCCGAGTTCGCCAAGCTGTTCGGCATCGCTGACGGCGACCTGGAGCACTTCCGCAAGGAAGTGCGCGCGAATCTCGAGCGCGAGCTGAAGGCCGCGCTGATGGGCCGGCTGAAGTCCGAGGTGGCCGAGAAGCTGGCCGACGCGCATCCCGCGCTGGACGTGCCGAAGCTGATGGTGCAGTCCGAGGCGCAGGCGATGGCCGCGGGCAGCGTGCCGCGTGGCCAGCAGGCGCCGCCGCAGCTGGTCGAGGCCGCGCTGCCGATGGCGCGCAAGCGCGTGATCGCCGGCCTGCTGATGGGCGAGATCGCCCGCAACCAGGAGCTGAAGATCGACCGCAAGCGCGTGGCCGAGCAGCTCGCCGCGATCGCCTCGACCTACGAGGAGCCGGAAAAGGTCATTGAACTCTACAACGGCGACCCCCAGTTGATGTCAGGGCTGCAGAACCGCGTCATGGAAGACCAGGTGGCCGAGTGGGTGGCGGAGCACGCCAATACCACCAACCTCGACCTGAGCTTCGACGAGGTGATGCGCCCCGCGGGCGCCTGACGATCAGGCATCCGCCCATCGGGTCTGGCGCAGACTGGGCCCGGTGGCATACTTCAGGCACATCAACGAGAGAGCGCAAACACCATGGAACCGATTCAGAACCTCAACCTGGTGCCGATGGTCGTCGAGCAGACTGCCCGCGGCGAGCGCTCCTACGACATCTACTCGCGCCTGCTCAAGGAGCGGGTGATCTTCCTGGTGGGCGAGGTCAACGACCAGGTGGCGAACCTGCTGGTCGCGCAGATGCTGTTCCTGGAGTCGGAAAATCCGGACAAGGACATCCACCTGTACATCAACAGCCCGGGCGGCGCGGTCACCGCAGGGCTGGCGATCTACGACACCATGCAGTACATCAAGCCCGACGTCAGCACCATGTGCATCGGCCAGGCCTGCAGCGCCGCGTCGCTGCTGCTGATGGCCGGCGCCAAGGGCAAGCGCTATTCGCTGCCCAACTCACGCGTGATGATCCACCAGCCGTCGGGCGGCGCCCGCGGCCAGGCGACTGACATCGAGATCCAGGCGCAGGAAATCCTGTACCTGCGCCGGCGCCTCAACGATATCTACGTGCAGCACACCGGCCAGCCGCTGGACAAGATCGAGCGTGACATGGAGCGCGACCGCTTCATGAGCGCGGAGGCGGCCTGCGAGTACGGCCTGATCGATGCGGTGCTCGATCGTCGCGCCGTCGACACGGTCAAGTCGGCCTGAGAGTGTCCTTGCGATCATCCCTGATCGCGAAGGTCAAACGGGCGGCCATCCTTGGCCGCACACTTCACGGTTGGGTCCCTGGGGCTCCGCGCCTGCGGGCAGGCGCGGAGCCCTGTGCTATTCTCGGCCGCAACCTGAATCACCCAGTTTCACCAGCGGAATCGAAAGTATGAGCGACGATCGGCAGGGGCGTTCCAGCGACGGCGGAAAGATTCTCTACTGCTCTTTCTGCGGCAAGAGCCAGCATGAAGTGCGCAAGCTGATCGCGGGTCCGTCCGTGTTCATCTGCGACGAATGCGTGGAGCTGTGCAACGACATCATCCGCGAGGAGCTGGAGGAGAAGGCCGCCTCCGGTCGCACCCAGCTGCCCAAACCCAAGGAGATCCGCGAGTCGCTCGACCAGTACGTGGTGGGCCAGACCCGTGCCAAGAAGGCGCTGGCGGTGGCGGTGTACAACCACTACAAGCGCATGGAATCGCGCCAGAAGAACGACGAGATCGAACTGGGCAAGTCCAACATCCTGCTGATCGGGCCCACCGGTTCGGGCAAGACGCTGCTGGCCGAGACGCTGGCGCGCCTGCTCAACGTGCCGTTCACGATCGCCGACGCCACCACGCTGACTGAAGCCGGTTACGTGGGCGAGGACGTCGAGAACATCATCCAGAAGCTGCTGCAGAAGTGCGACTACGACGTCGAGAAGGCGCAGTCGGGCATCGTCTACATCGACGAGATCGACAAGATCTCGCGCAAGAGCGAGAACCCGTCGATCACCCGCGACGTCTCGGGCGAAGGCGTGCAGCAGGCGCTGCTGAAGCTGATCGAGGGCACCCTGGCCTCGGTGCCTCCGCAGGGCGGGCGCAAGCACCCGCAGCAGGAATTCCTGCAGGTGGACACCAAGAACATCCTGTTCATCTGCGGTGGCGCGTTCGCGGGGCTGGAGAAGGTGATCCAGCAGCGCTCCGAGAATACCGGCATCGGCTTCGGCGCCGAGGTGCGCAGCAAGGAGCGCACCCAGAACCTGGGCAAGACGCTGGCCGACGTGGAGCCGGCGGATCTGGTGAAGTTCGGCCTGATCCCCGAGTTCGTCGGCCGCCTGCCGGTGGTCGCCACTCTGGACGAGCTGGACGAGGCGGCGCTGGTAAAGATCCTCACCGAGCCGAGGAACGCCGTCACCAAGCAATTCAAGAAACTGTTCGAGATGGAAGAGGTGGAGCTGGAGTTCCGCCCCGAGGCGCTGCAGGCGATCGCCAAGAAGGCGCTCAAGCGCAAGACCGGCGCCCGCGGCCTGCGCACCATCCTCGAACAAGTGCTGCTGGACACCATGTACGAGCTGCCGTCGCTGGAGCATGTCAGCAAGGTGGTGGTAGACGACGCGGTGATCGATGGCCAGGCCGAGCCCTACCTGATCTACCGAGGCAACCTGCAGCAGCGCGTGGCGGGGGATGGCGGCGACGCCGCCTGATCGCCGCCGGCTTCACGTGAACGGCTCCGGCGCCCGCGCCGGGGCCGTTTTGTTTTGCGCGCGTCCCTCGCGCCGCCCCGCCGGACGCGCGGGAGGGCGTGCGGGGCGGTCCCTGCCGTTCCCCGGCAAAGCTTGCGTACCGACGGGTTCGCCACCACTTGACGTGTCATGGTGCCCGGCGCAGTGTCGGGCTTGTCCCACCGGATTCCCGTGAGAACCCCTCGATGGCCAAGAACGCTCCTATGCCTGCCGTAATCGACACGCTGCCCGTGCTGCCGCTGCGCGACGTGGTGGTCTATCCGCACATGGTCATCCCGCTGTTCGTGGGCCGCGACAAATCCATGCGCGCGCTGGAGCGCGCAATGGAGAGCGAACGGCAGATCCTGCTGGTGGCGCAGAAGAGCCCGGACATCGACGACCCGGCGGTGGATGACCTGCAGCAGATCGGCACGCTGGCCGGCGTGCTGCAATTGCTGAAGCTGCCCGACGGCACGGTGAAGGTGCTGGTCGAGGGCCAGTCGCGGGTGTCCGTCGAGGACTGCCACGAGGATGGCGGCATGCTGGTGGCGCGCTCGCGCGTGATCGCGCCGGTCTACAGTGTCAAGGAGCGCGAGCTGGACGTGGTCTCGCGCACGCTGATCTCGCTGTTCGAGCAGCTGGTGAAGCAGAGCCGCAAGCTGCCGCCGGAAGTGCTGGCCAGCCTGTCCGGCATCGAAGATCCTTCGCGCGTGGCCGACTCGATCGCCGCGCATCTGTCCGTGCGCATGGCCGACAAGCAGAAGGTGCTGGAAACCGCCGACGTGGGCGAACGGCTGGAGCTCTTGATCGGCCTCGTCGACGGCGAGATGGACCTGCAGCAGGTGGAGAAGCGCATCCGCGGCCGCGTCAAGTCGCAGATGGAGAAGAGCCAGCGCGAGTACTACCTCAACGAGCAGATGAAGGCGATCCAGAAGGAACTGGGCGAAGGCGAGGATGGCCCGAACGAGGTCGAGGAGCTGCAGAAGAAGATCGAGAACGCCGGCATGCCGAAGGCGGTGCTGGCCAAGGCGCGCCAGGAATTCGGCAAGCTGCGCCAGATGTCGCCGATGTCGGCCGAGGCCACGGTGGTGCGCAACTACCTGGACTGGCTGGTCGGCGTGCCGTGGAAGAAGCGCAGCAAGGTGCGCAAGGACCTGGCGCTGGCGCAGCAGGTGCTGGATGCCGACCATTTCGGCCTGGAGAAGGTCAAGGACCGCATCCTCGAATACCTCGCCGTGCAGCATCGCGTGTCGGTGATGAAGGGGCCGATCCTGTGCCTGGTCGGTCCGCCCGGCGTGGGCAAGACCTCGCTCGGCCAGTCGATCGCCAAGGCCACCAACCGCAAGTTCGTCCGCATGTCGCTGGGTGGCGTGCGCGACGAGGCGGAAATCCGCGGTCATCGCCGTACCTACATCGGTTCGATGCCGGGCCGCATCGTGCAGAACCTCAACAAGTCAGGCAGCAAGAACCCGCTGTTCGTGCTGGATGAGATCGACAAGATGTCGATGGACTTCCGTGGCGACCCGTCCTCGGCGCTGCTGGAAGTGCTCGATCCCGAGCAGAACCACGCGTTCAACGACCATTATCTCGAAGTCGATCTCGACCTCTCCGAGGTGATGTGGATCGCCACCGCGAATTCGCTGAACATCCCGGGCCCGCTGCTCGACCGCATGGAGGTGATCCGCATCCCCGGCTATACCGAGGACGAGAAGCTGGCGATCGCGCAGAAGTACCTGCTGCCGAAGCAGCTCAAGGCGAACGGCCTGAAGACCGAAGAACTGAGCGTGGTGGAGGAGGCCGTGCGCGACATCGTGCGCTACTACACGCGCGAGTCCGGCGTGCGCAGCCTCGAACGCGAGATTTCCAAGATCTGCCGCAAGGTGGTGAAGGAGCTCACCCTGGGCGAGGTGCGCAAGGCCAAGGGCAACGCCAAACCGGCGGCGGCGAAACCCGCTAAGGGCAAGGCAAAGGCGGCGGCGGCGGTGGTCGTGGATTCGGCGAATCTCGACCATTACCTCGGCGTGCGCCGCTTCGATTTCGGCCGCAAGGAACTGCAGAACGAAGTGGGCCTGGTCACCGGCCTGGCCTGGACCCAGGTGGGCGGCGAACTGCTCAGCATCGAGGCCTCGGTGGTGGCCGGTAAGGGCCGGCTGGTGCATACCGGCCAACTCGGCGACGTGATGAAGGAATCCATCCAGGCCGCGCTGTCGGTGGTGCGCGCGCGGGTGGACTTGCTAGGCATCGATCCCGAGTTCCACCAGAAGTTCGACATCCACGTGCACGTGCCCGAGGGCGCCACGCCGAAAGACGGTCCCAGCGCCGGCATCGGCATGTGCACCGCGCTGGTGTCCGCGCTCACCAAGGTGCCGGTGCGTTCGGAAGTGGCGATGACCGGCGAGATCACCCTGCGCGGACGCGTGCTGCCGATTGGCGGTCTGAAGGAGAAACTGCTGGCCGCGCATCGCGGCGGCATCACCACGGTGATCATTCCCGAGGACAACCAGAAGGATCTGGCCGACATGCCGGCCAACATCACCTCCTCGCTGGAGATCCACCCGGTGCGCTGGATCGACGAGGTGCTGGATATCGCGCTGGAGCGTCCGCTGCAGCCGAACGAAGCGAGGCCGGAATCGCACGCCGCGCGCGAGGAACAGACGGACGTCGACGAGGCGGAGTCGCACGCGCGCCCCCACTGAGGCCGTTTGCGGGCAAGGCGTGACAGGATCCCGAAGTGGACAGGGCGCCTTGCGTTTTCATGTGTTACGGGGAATCCGCAGGCGTTGCGGGTGTTTTGCGATGCAGTCGCCGGCAAATCGCCGCTGCCGCTGCATGCGTCCTGAAAACCTTGCTGCAGCTTGTATTGCGGTGTTCGGCGAGGCACTGGTATAAAGGCGAAACCGCAATCCCGGCGCCTGCTGCATGTGACCGTGATGCGGGGTTGCGTTACGGCGCCAAGCGGGTACCAACCATCCACGGCGGCTGCGTGCGCCCATGCCACGGGGCGAGCCTGCCGCAAAACGTACTAGGGAGTTTTCAATGAATAAAACCGATCTGATCAATGCCATCGCCGACAAGGCTGAACTGACCAAGGCCGACGCCGGTCGCGCGCTCGAAGCGTTCTTCGAGGTCGTGCAGAAGTCGCTGAAGAAGGGTGAGGACGTGTCGGTGGTCGGTTTCGGTACCTTCACCGTGCGCAAGCGCGCCGCCCGTACCGGTCGCAACCCGCGTACCAACGAGACGATCAAGATCAAGGCTTCGAAGGTTCCCGCCTTCAAGGCTGGCAAGACGCTCAAGGACGCCCTAAACTGAGCGGCTGACGCTCGGTTTCGGGTGCTTAGCTCAGCGGTAGAGCGCCGCCCTTACAAGGCGATGGTCGTAGGTTCGATCCCTACAGCACCCACCAGAACGATGTGGAGCGGTAGTTCAGTCGGTTAGAATGCTGGCCTGTCACGCCGGAGGTCGCGGGTTCGAGTCCCGTCCGCTCCGCCACGGTTCGCAAGGGCGCCCCTGTGGCGCCCTTGTCGTTTGGATGGCGTTCCGGGGGAATCCGCTGTGACTGGCGCCACGCCGGCACCCAATGATTCATGCAACGTGCGCCGTGTGCGCCGATCAACACTGGCAGGAAGGGTAGGCAATGCTGCAGGCAATGCGGAACAAGATGCATGGATGGCCGGCCGTCGTCCTTCTCGGGGTGGCCACCTTCGCGATGACGTTCTTCGGCATCGAGGGCTACATCATGTCGCGTGCCGACACCTACGTGGCGAAGGTGGGCAAGCACGAGATCAGCCAGCAGGATTTCCAGGGCCGCATGAACCAGCTGCGCCAGCAGCTGAGTGCCGAGCAGGGTGACAGCTTCGATCCGGACGCGTTCGAGAAGCCGGAAACGAAGCTGAAGGTGCTGGACGGCATGATCGACCAGCAACTGCTGCTGAAGGCGAACCAGGACTGGGGCATCCGCGTGCCCGACCAGGCCGTGCGCGACTACATCGCGGCGATCCCGGCGTTCCAGATCAATGGCCAGTTCGATCCCGCCACCTACCGCACCTTGCTGGCCGAGCAGCGCAAGACGCCCGAGATGTTCCAGGGCGACGTGCGCGCCTCGCTGTCCACCCAGGCGCTGCCGAACGCGATCGATGCCAGCACGATCGTCACGGACGCCGAGATCGACCACTTCCTCGACCTGCGCATGCAGCGCCGCGACATCAGCTACGCCGTGCTGCCCAAGCCGCAGCCTGCCGACGCCACCGTCACCGACGCGCAGATCGCGGACTATTACAAGGCGCACCTCGCCGACTACATGAACCCCGAGCAGGTGTCGCTGCAGTACCTCGAGGTGAACGGCGCCGACTTGAAGCCGGATGCCGCGCCCAGCGACGCCGACCTGATGAAGCGCTACGAGAGCGAGAAGCAGCGCTACGTGCAGCCCGAGCAGCGCGAGGTGTCGCACATCCTCGTCAACGTGCCCGCGAACGCCACGCCCGAGCAGCAGAAAGCTGCGCTGGCCAAGGCCGACAAGATCGCGGCCGAAGCCACGCCGGAGAACTTCGCCAAGCTGGCCGCGCAGGACTCGGACGACTTGGGCTCGAAGCGCCAGGGCGGCGACCTGGGCTGGCTGCAGAAGGGCGTGACCAATGCTGCCTTCGACACCGCGATGTTCGCGCTGCAGAAGGGCGAGATCTCCAAGCCGGTGCTGACCCCGGACGGCTACGACATCATCTGGCTGCGCGACACCCGCAGTGGCGAGGCCAAGTCCTTCGCAGAGGTGCGCGACCAGCTGCTGGCCGAGGCCACCGCGGGCGACAAGGACCGCAAGTACAACGAGGTGGCCGGCAAGTTGTCGGACAGCGCTTACCAGAATCCGTCCTCGCTGGAACCGGCCGCGCAGGCGCTGGGCCTTTCGGTCAAGACCACCGCGCTGTTCTCGCGCCAGGGCGGCGAGGGCATTGCCGCCAATCCCAAGGTGACCAAGGCGGCGTTCGGAAACGACGTGCTGGCGCAGGGCAACAACTCCAACCTCATCGAGCTCGGCAACGACGACGCGGTGGTGATCCGCGTGGCGAAGCACGTGCCCGCCGCGGCCAAGCCGCTGGCCCAGGTGCATGACGAGATCGGCAAGACCATCCTGGATCAGCGCATCGAGACGGCAGCGAAGCAGCAGGCCGATACCTTGCTGGCGCGCCTGCGCAAGGGCGAGGCGCTGGCCGCCGTGGCGGCCTCGGCCAACGCCGACATCAAGAGCGCGAACGAAGTGGTGCGCATCCAGACCGACGTGCCGGCGGCACTGCGCGACGAAGCCTTCCTGTTGCCGCATCCGGCCGAGGGCAAGCCGCAGTACGCCGCGGTGGACATGCGCGACGGCAGCTATGCGCTGCTGGCGGTGGACAAGGTGCAGGGAGCCGACCTGTCCAAGGTCACCTCCGAGCAGCGGAACATGCTGCGCCAGCAGATGATCCAGGCCTACGGCGCGGTGGCGACCCAGGAACTGATCAAGTCACTGCGCAACAGCACCGAGATCAAGATCGCCAAGGACCGGATGTAAGTCCCCGGTCGATACGGAGCATGCGAAAAAGGCGGCCGTGGCCGCCTTTTTCGTCTCCGCAACTCGGTGGTTGGTGGCGAGCGCCGGCCGGTTCAGCGCGAGGCGCTGATCTTGAGCACTTGGCCGGGCTTGATGGATTGTCCGTGCAGGTGGTTCCAGTGCTGCAGGTCACCCACGCTCACCGAATAGTGGCGGGCCAGCAGCCACAGGCTTTCGCCGGACTTCACACGGTGTGTCCGCGCGCGTCCCGCGACCGTCTGCGCGGGCTTCGCGCCGGCCGCACTCGCATCGGTGGCGTCGGTGGCGCCGATGCCGGTCGCGAACGAAGCCTCGGGCAGGCGATCGGCGCTCGCGCTGGCCGCCTGGTTCAGCAGCGCATCGCGGAACTGCTGCGCGTGGCTGACCGGCATCATCAGGTAGGAGGCGATGCTGGTGTCGGCGACGTCGTTGCGGAAGGCAGCGTTGAGGTTCTTCAGCTGGTCCAGCGGCATGCCGGCGCGATCGGCGGCACGCGCCAGCGGCATCGAGTGCGGCAGCGCCACCGAGACGAGGTGCTGGCTGGGCGTCAGCGTGGGCAGGCTGACGTGGAAGCGGTCGGGTTCGCGCACCACGCAGGCCATCGCCAGCAGCTTGGTGAGGTGCTCGCGGGTGATGTCGTGCACCGGCCAGCGCGGGATCACCGGTGTCGCTGGCGGCAGGCCGTGCTGCTGGACGAGCTTGCGCGTTCGGAACTCGCCGGCGTTGTAGGCATAGTCGGCGACGCGCCAGTCGTGGAACTGATCGTGATAGTGGCTCAGCAGCTTCATCACCGCGTCGGCGGAAGCATGCACGTCGAGGCGGCCGTCGTAATGGCGATCCACGCGCAGGCCCATGGCAGCCGCCGTGGTTGGCATGATCTGCCACATGCCGGCCGGACGGTCACGCCGGCCGGGGATCGGGCGGAAGCCGCTCTCGACCCAGGGCAGCAGCACGAACTCGCCGGCGACGTCGTGCTCGGCGGCCACCTGCTGCACGTAGGTGAGCTTGGGCAGCGCGTCGCGCACTTCCTGCTCGAAGCGCTGCGGGTTGCGCGTGTAGCGCCGCGCCCAGGACAGTACCGCGGGATCGGCATCGCAATCGGCCATCGCGAAGCTGCCGCGCAATCGATCCCAGACGTCGCTGGCCTCCGGCGCCGGTGCGGCCGTGATAGCTGGTGGCGGCGTTTCGATGGCGCCGGATGCTGACGGAACGAGAAGCGGCCCCGGCTCGGGACGTGGCGGCGGCGTGGTGGCGCAGGCGGCGAGCAGGGCCGAGAGCGCCAGCGGCAGCAATCGCTTCGGATAAAGATGCGTGCTCATGCGCGGAACGCATCCTTGGCCGCGCGCACGGTGGCGAAGCGGGTGGTGCGATCCGCGGGATCGCCAGACTGCCGCCGGCACCAGTCGACCACGGCCGGCGCGTCGGTGCGCAGGAAGGGATTGGTCGCCAGCTCGCTGGCCATGGATACCGGCAGGGTGGGGTGCTGCCGTGCGCGCAGCGTCTCCACCTCGCGCAGGCGCGCCGACAAGGCGGCATTGTCCGGTTCGACCTCGCGGGCGAAGCGGCCGTTGGCGGTGGTGTATTCATGGCCGCAGCAGAGCAGGGTGTTGGCCGGCAGTGTCGCGAGGCGATCCAGCGAAGCCAGCATCTGCGCGGGCGTGCCCTCGAACAGGCGGCCGCAGCCCAGGCTGAACAAGGTGTCGCCGGCCAGCAGCAAGCCTTCGCCGAGGTAGGCCACGTGGCTCAGCGTATGGCCGGGCACCGCGATCACCTCGAAGCTCGCCTGCGGCTGCGACAAGGTGATGCGCTCGCCGTCGCGCACGCGCACGGTGGCCGCCTCGATGCGGGCATCCTCGGGCGCGTACACGGGCACGCCGTGCCGCTGGCGCAGCGCCAGCGCACCGCCGACATGATCGTGATGATGGTGGGTCAGCAGGATCGCCCGCAGCTGCAGCTTGCGCGTGGCCAGCGCCTGTTCCACCGGCGCATCGTCGCCGGGATCGACGACGAGCGCGTGGCCCGCGTCATCGTGCAGCAACCAGATGTAATTGTCGGCCAGCGCCGGTAACGGTACGAGATGCATGGCATGCTCCGCTGCGTTGGTTCACTAACGTGCAGACGCAGCCATCCCGGCATGCGCGAACCGGACGACTATAAACAGCCTGCTCCGGCGACTCGTTAGCATGTCGTTAATGCGAGTGGTGGCGGTTCAGCGATGTGAGGCGCGTCCGCAACGATCTGCGACACGGTCGGCGTTGCCAAACGCTACACTGCGGGCTGGATTTCGAGGATGGCCGGGGGTCGGCACCGCCGGCACCGGATCGAGTGCATGCCGCTTCAACGCGATCAGGACATACATGCCAGCGTTCCCCTGCGGCAGTTGCGCAGCGGACAATGGCGCAGCATGGCGCCCTTGCTGCAGCGCGAGACGGGGCGACGCGCATTGCGTATCGGCGTGGCCGACGACGACGCGGTGCCGCCCTTGCCCGACGTGACGTGGACGCGACTGTGGCTGACGGAGGGCGGCTACCGCGGCGACCTGCGCGGCCGTGCCGACGAACCGTTGCCCTTCATCGACGAAGCCTTCGACCTGGTCTGGTTGCAGCATGCGCTGGAGCCGGCACCGCAGGTCGCCGCGCTGCTGGCCGAGGCGTGCCGCGTGCTGGCCGCCGGCGGCGTGCTGGTGGTGACCGCGGTGCATCCGCTGGGCGGCTGGGCTCCCTGGTTCTGCTGGCGTGCAAGGAGGCAGCGGCAATCGCTGCAGTGGCCGTGGCGCCTGCGCCAGCAACTCCGGCGGCAAGGGCTGGAGATCGATGGCTTGCATCGGCTTGGCGCGGTTTGGCCCAGTGACGCACGGCCGGCGGGTGGCGACAGCCGCTGGGGTGGCGGCTATCTGTTGCTGGCGCGCAAGCAGCGGCGCCAGGCCATTCCCCTGAAATTGCGGCCGTTGCCGGCGCGCGCGCCGGTAAACGCGCACCTGTCGCCGGGCACGCGGCGGCACTCCGTATCTTGATTGGAAAACTGCGTGACGACTGAAGAAGTGGAAGCATTCACCGATGGCGCCTGCCTCGGCAATCCGGGACCCGGCGGCTGGGCGGCGCTGCTGCGCACCAAGGGCCGCGAACGCCTGCTGGCAGGCGGCGAGCCCGACACCACCAACAACCGCATGGAACTGATGGCGGCGATCGGCGCGCTGGAGGCGTTGACGCGACCCTGCGCCGTGCTGCTCACTACCGATTCGCGCTACGTGATACAGGGCATCGAGCAGTGGCTGCCGAAATGGCGCGCCAACGGCTGGCGCACCGCCGACAAGAAGCCGGTGAAGAACCAGGACCTGTGGGAGCGCCTCTCCACGGCGAGCGGCCATCATCGTGTGCGCTGGCAATGGGTGAAGGGTCACAACGGCCACGCCGAGAACGAACGCGTGGACCAGGCCGCACGCGAGCAGGCCGAACAGCACAGGAGCAACGCATGAGGCAGGTGGTGCTGGACACGGAAACCACTGGCCTGGAAGTGCGCCAGGGCCACCGACTGGTGGAAATCGCCTGTGTGGAAATGGTCGGGCGGCGGCTCACCGGCCGCTACTGGCAAACCTATCTCAATCCCCAGCGGGCGATGGACGAGGGCGCCAGCCAGGTTACCGGCATCCGCGACGGCGATCTGGTCGACAAACCACTGTTCGCCAGCAAGGTGGACGAGTTCCTCGCCTTCGTCGATGGCGCGGAGCTGGTCATCCACAACGCCAGCTTCGACGTGGGCTTCCTCGATGCCGAACTGGCACGCCTGGGCGAGGGCTACGGCCGCATCGGCGACCGCTGCAGCGTGCTCGACACGCTGGCGATGGCGCGCGAACGCTACCCCGGCCAGCGCAACAGCCTCGACGCGCTGTGCAAGCGCCTCGGGGTGGACAACTCGCGCCGCGACCTGCATGGCGGCCTGATCGACGCACAGTTGTTGGCTGACGTCTATCTCGCGATGACCTCGGGCCAGGTGGCGCTGGACTTGGCCTTCGAGCAGCCGCAGGAATCGTCGGCGACGACGGCAGCTGCGCCGCTGGTATTGCGCGGACGGCCGCGCGTGCTGCGCGCATCCGCCGAGGAGGCCGCCGCGCACGAGCAACGCCTCGATGCGCTGGACAAGGGCGCCGGCGGCGTCAGCGTCTGGCGCAAGCTGGAAACGGTCGAGGCGTCTGTGGAAGCCGGCTCAGCTTGAGCGCACCAGGATCGCGGTGATGTTGTCCTTGCCGCCGCGATCCAGCGCGTTCAACAGCAGCTGATCCACGCACTCCTGTGCGGCGAGGTCGGTACGCGCCACGGTGCGCGCGATCGAGGCCGCGTCGAGATCCTCGGTCAGGCCGTCGCTGCATAGCAGGAAACCCATGCCGGGCACCACGCGGCCGTGCGCCATGCCGATGTGCAGCTGGGAGGGGGCAGTCACGCCCAGCGCCTGGGTCAGCACGTTGCGTTGCGGATGCCGCGCGGTATGCGCCGGATCCAGTTGCCCTGCCTCGACCAGCGCCTGCACCAGCGAGTGGTCGTGGCTGATCTGGCGCAGCTCGCGCCCGGTGGTGTAGATGCGGCTGTCGCCCACCCACGCCGCCTCGTAACCGTCCTCGTTCAGGCGCAAGGCCGCGATCGTGCTGCCCATCGGCATCACGTCGGCGTAGTCATGCAGTTGCGCCAGCAGATGTTCGTCGGCACCGCGAATCGCTTCGGCCAGGCTGTGCCCGCGGCTTACCAGCTCGACCACGCTGTCGCGCACGAGGGCCGAGGCCACCTCGCCGTGCAGGTGCCCGCCCATGCCATCGGCCACCAGGAACAGGCCGAGCGCCGCGTCGACGTAATAGGTGTCCTCGTTGCGCGTGCGGCGCAATCCGACGTGGGTGGCGTGTCCGAATTCGATCATGGGTGGAGCATGGCGGATGTTGGGGGAGGGTGCAAAAGCGAATGCGTGATTTGAAACATGGGTGGGATTGTTCGGCTCATCCATGAGCCGAACCCCTTCGCGCTTGCGCGCTGCGGGGCCAGCCTTCGGCTGTCCAAAATTGCTCCGGGCAATTTTGTCGAACCGAGTGGGTTCGTCCACACCACCCTCTCCGCCAGACACAAAAACGCCCCGCGAGGGGGCGTTTTTGTGTCTGGCGGAGAGGGTGGGATTCGAACCCACGGTACGCTTACACGTACGCCTGATTTCGAGTCAGGTACATTCGACCACTCTGCCACCTCTCCAAAGGGGTCGCGTGGTCTGCGCGAGCCGGCGATTTTACGTGCTGGCCGGGGCCGTGACAAGCGCGGGCGGACCGGCTTGTCATGCCGGGCTGGTCGGCCAACTGGCTTCCCGGTCAGTCGCAGTCAGGTGTCGACCGCGGTATCCGGGTTCGGCGATGGGGCTGATGCCTGATCCACTACTGCGGCGGAGCCGATCTTTCCGGCTCTCCGTGCGTGAGCGGATTCACCGAGACCTCGCGGAACAGCAGCATGTCGCGGAGGCGCGACGAGGCGCCGTCGTAGAACCCCGTTGCGGGGGCGAAGTCGCGCGGGTTGTCGAAGGTGCCGAAGAGGATGTCGAACAGCGGCACGTCAGCATAGTTGTTGCGGTGCCGTCCGCGCGCATGGTGCCAGGAGTGGCTCTCGGGTCGCTGGACGATGCAGCCGAGCCAGCGCGGTGTGCGCACATTGGTGTGCTGGAAGATCGACAGCAGGGTGAAGACGAGTAGGGCCGTCGTCGTCGCCGACGCGGACAGGCCGACGACCAGGGGCAGCGCGAGGCTCGACATCGCCGTCCAGCCGATCATGTCCAACGGATGGAACCAGAACGCGCTCCAGGTATCGACGCGCTCGGCGCTGTGATGCATCTGGTGCAGGCCACGCCACAGTAGGTCGGAGGCGTGCATGCCGCGGTGGTAGAAGTAGCCGAGGCCTTCGTAGACGAGGACGCCGACGAGGGCGCCAGTCGCGGTACCAAGGTGGCTGAGGTCGAAAAACTGCCACGACAACAGGTACTCGGTCCACAGCAGCGGCAGGTAGGTGGACAGCGTGAAAAAGAGTGCGAACGCGGCCAGTCCGCGCATTCGCCATGCAGGTGTCCGGGGCAATTCGCGTGCAGGGAAGAAATGCTCCCAGAGGATCAGTGCCGCGTAGAGTGCGAAGACGGTCAGGGAGATCGGATCGAGCAGGACTTCAATCGGCGTGGGCATGGCGGCCTCCGGTTTGCCTGGTACGGGTTACGATAACCCGCACGTCAGCCACAGCCCCCAGTCATTTCGGCAGCGAATCGGACGGATCGGCCATGACCGCAGCCCGCCAGCCCATGATCGCGATCCTTGCCGTACCCGAGACCTCGGCATCGGTCCTTTACGGCATGTACGACCTGTTCCGCTCGGCCGGCCGCGACTGGAACATGGCCATTGGCGGTGATGCGGGGCCGGGCGTCGTGCAGCCCGTCGTTGTCGCCACGCGCGAAGGCTCGTTCCCGATCGTCAACGACATCCACGTGACGCCGGAGACGACGATCGATCGCATCGGCTGCCCCGATGTCGTCGTCATTCCCGATCTGGCGGTCGATCCGGACGATCCTCGCAACCGCGAGCGCTTCGCGACCGAGATCGCTTGGCTCAGGGATTGCCATGCGCGCGGGGCGGTACTCGCTTCGGCCTGCTCGGGCGCCCTGCTGTTCGCCGAGGCCGGTCTGCTCGACGGCTGCGATGCGACGACGCACTGGGCCTTCGCCGACGCGATCGCGCGGCGCCACCCGCGCATCCGCATGCGTCCGGAGAACGCGCTGGTCGTCACCGGCGAGGGGCATCGCCTGGTCATGGCCGGGGGAGGTACCTCATGGGCCGACCTCGCGCTGTATCTGATCGCCCGCCTCGCCGGCGTCGAACAAGCCATGGGCACGGCACGCATGAACCTCGTCGAATGGCATGCGGTCGGCCAGCAGCCGTATGCGCGGCTCGCGCGTTCACGCCAGTCCGGGGATGCCGTGGTCGCGCGCTGCCAGGTCTGGATTGCCGAGCATTACCAGGAACCGGCGCCGGTCGCCGCGATGGTGCGCCTGAGCGAATTGCCCGAGCGGACCTTCAAGCGGCGCTTCCGGCTTGCGACCGGGCTGTCACCGCTCGAGTACGTCCACACGCTGCGCCTGGAGGAGGCCAAGCAGATGCTCGAAGCCGGCGACGAACCGATCGAGGCGATCGCCAATGCGGTCGGCTACGAGGACGCGGGCTTTTTCGGCAAACTGTTCCGGCGCAAGGTCGGGCTTGCGCCGGTCCAGTACCGGCGCCGCTTCGGGGCGATGCGGCGCTCGTTGTCGTCAGTCTGACGCGGAGGGCTCAGCCGGCCTTCTTCTTCGCCAGCTTCAACCAAGTATCGACCACCGTATCCGGGTTCAGCGAGACCGACTCGATGCCCTGGTCCATCAGCCACTCGGCCAAATCCGGATGATCGCTCGGCCCCTGGCCACAGATGCCGATGTACTTGCCCTTGGCGCGCGCGGTCTGGATCGCCATCGCCAGCAGCTTCTTCACCGCCGGATTCCGCTCGTCGAACAGGCCGGCGACGATGCTGGAGTCGCGATCCAGGCCGAGCGTGAGCTGGGTGAGGTCGTTCGAGCCGATCGAGAAGCCGTCGAAGATGTCGAGGAACTCGTCGGCGAGCAGGGCGTTGGAGGGGACCTCGCACATCATGATG
This sequence comes from Rhodanobacter sp. C06, assembly GCF_002001105.1. GTDB lineage: Bacteria > Pseudomonadota > Gammaproteobacteria > Xanthomonadales > Rhodanobacteraceae > Rhodanobacter_A. The sequence goes on from NZ_MUNP01000046.1 coordinate 120,648, forward strand.
AGCTTGAGGCCGTGCTCGCCCTGCTTGAGTCCGTTCTTCGCCAGCACCTCGACCACCTTGCGGCCTTCGTCCAGCGTGCGCACGAACGGGATCATCACCCACACGTTGTCCAGTCCCATCGTCTCGCGCACGCGCTTGACCGCCTTGCACTCCAGCCCGAACGCCTCGGCGAAGCTGGGATCGACGTAGCGGCTGGCGCCGCGGAAGCCGATCATGGGGTTTTCCTCGTGCGGCTCGTAGCGCGAGCCGCCGAGCAGGTTGGCGTATTCGTTGGATTTGAAATCGCTCATGCGCACGATCACCGGCTTCGGGTACACCGAGGCGGCGATGGTGGCGATGCCTTCGGCGAGGCGATCCACGTAGAACTCGACCGGGCCCGGGTAGCCGGCGACGCGCGCGTCGATCTTTGCCTTGGTCTCGGCGTCTTGCTTGGCGTATTCCAGCAGCGCCTTCGGATGCACGCCGATGTGGCTGGCGATGATCATCTCCAGGCGGGCGAGGCCGATGCCGGCGTTCGGCAACATGCCGAAGTCGAACGCGCGCTCGGGGTTGGCCACGTTCATCATGATCTTCAGCGGCGCCTCGGGCATCGCGCCGAGGTCGGCGGTGATGCGCTCGAACTTCAACTGGCCCGCGTAGATCGTGCCGGTATCGCCCTCGGCGCAGGACACGGTGACCTCGGTGCCGTCGGGGATGCTGTCCAGCGCGTTGTGCGTGCCCACCACCGCCGGTACGCCCAGCTCGCGCGCGATGATCGCGGCGTGGCAGGTGCGGCCGCCGCGGTTGGTGACGATGGCGCTGGCGCGCTTCATCACCGGCTCCCAGTCGGGGTCGGTCATGTCGGCTACCAGCACGTCGCCGGGCTGCACCTTGTTCATGTCGGCCAGCGAGCGGATCACACGCGCCTTGCCGGCGCCGATCTTCTGGCCGATCGCGCGGCCTTCGGCCAGCACCTTGCCCTTCTCGCCGAGGTGGAAGCGCTCGAGCTGGGTGGCGTGGGCGCGCGACTTCACAGTCTCCGGGCGCGCCTGCACGATGTAGAGCTTGCCGGTGTGGCCGTCCTTCGCCCACTCGATGTCCATCGGGCGGCCGTAGTGCTGCTCGATGATCAATGCCTGCTTCGCCAGGGATTCCACGTCGGCGTCGCTGATGCAGAAGCGGTTGCGCAGCTCGACCGGGGTGTCCTCGGTCTTCACGCGCTCGCCGGGCTGGTTCGAATAGACCATGCGCAGCTGCTTGGCGCCGAGATTGCGGCGCAATACGGCCGGCTTGCCAGCCTTCAGCGTGGGCTTGAACACGTAGAACTCGTCGGGGTTCACCGCGCCTTGCACGACCATCTCGCCGAGGCCGTAGCTGCCGGTGACGAACACCACGTCGCGGAAGCCGGACTCGGTATCCAGCGTGAACAGCACGCCGGCGGCGCCCACGTCCGAACGCACCATCAACTGCACGCCGGCGGAGAGGAACACGTTCTCGTGGGCGAAGCCCTGGTGCACGCGGTAGGCGATCGCGCGGTCGTTGTACAGCGAGGCGAAGACTTCCTTCACCTTGTGCAGCACGTCCTCGACGCCGACCACGTTTAGGAAGGTTTCCTGCTGGCCGGCGAAGCTGGCGTCGGGCAGGTCTTCGGCCGTCGCGGAGGAGCGCACCGCCACCGCGATGTTGTCGGCGCCCGCGTCCTTGCACAGCTTGGCGTAGGCATCGCGGATGGCCTGGTCGAGCTCGGCCGGCAGCGGAGTCTCGGTGACCCACTCGCGGATTTCCTTGCCCGCCTTGGTCAGCGCGTCCACGTCTTCCACGTTGAGGTCGGCGAGACGCGTCTGGATGCGCTGGGCCACGCCGCTCTTTTCCAGGTACTGCTGGAACGCGTCGGCCGTGGTGGCGAAGCCGCCGGGCACCGAGACGCCGAGCTTGGCGAGGTTGCCGATCATCTCGCCCAGCGAGGCGTTCTTGCCACCGACCTTGCCCAGGTCGGTCATGCGCAGTTGGTCGAGCCAAAGCACCAGATGGTTCAAGGGTGTCTCCTCAGGAAGCGCCGCAACGAGTGGAATGGTCACAAAGCAAAGGCCCGAAGCGGGCCGCAAAGGATTGGTATTGTCCGCTGTCGATGGTGCATGGCACAAGAAGACCAATGCCGCCCGGCGCCGAGCCAACTGCATACCAGTCAGGCGCCGGTCAAGCGGCGACAGCTTCCGGACCTTGCGATATGGTGCGCAGCAGGCAGGCGCCACGACCCTTGGACTCCCCATGCAGCGCACGGTTTTCTTCATCTCCGACTCCACCGGCATCACCGCGGAGACGATCGGCAACAGCATCCTCGCGCAGTTCGAGGGGGTGCGTTTCGACAAGCACCGCTTGCCCTTCATCGACGACGCGACCAAGGCCGAGGCGGCCACGCTGCGCATCAAGACGCACTACGCCAAGAGCGGCGAGCGGCCGATCGTGGTCAACACCATGGCCGACCGCGCCCTGTGCGAAATCGTGGCCGCCAGCGGTGCGCTGATGCTGGATGTGTTCGCGCCGTTCATCGGCCCCTTGGAGGATGAGCTGGGCGCAAAGCGTTCCGGTGCGGTGAACCGCTCGCACGGCCTGGTGGATTTCGACAAGTACGAGGCGCGCATCAACGCCACCAATTACGCGCTGTCGCACGACGACGGCATCGACGTGGACTATGCGCAAGCCGACCTGATCCTGGTTGGCGTGTCGCGCTCGGGCAAGACGCCGACCTGCCTGTACATGGCCTTGCATTACGGCGTCAGCGCCGCCAACTACCCGTTGACCGACGAGGACCTGGAAAAACTGGAACTGCCGGCGCGCCTGCGGCCGTACCGCGACCGTCTGTTCGGGCTCACCATCGAGCCCGAGCGGCTGGCGCAGATCCGCGAGCAGCGCCGCGCGGGCAGCCGTTACGCCACGATCAAGCAGTGCCGCTGGGAGCTGGAGCAGGCCGACCGGCTGATGCGCCAGGCCGGCATCCCGTTCCTCAACACCACGCACGTGTCGATCGAGGAGATCGCGAGCAAGATCTTCGCGAGCTTCGGCATCGAGCGCACCATGTTCTGAAACCGCATCCTGCAACCACATCGGAGTAGCCAGCGCCCACCATGAGTGCCGTACTCGACGACCGCCACAGCCTGTTGCCGGGACGCTTCGAGTTCCTGATGGGCCTGTATGCGGAGAACTACCACCGGCTGACGCGGCTGTTCGCGCCGCAGCAGTTGGCGCCGGGGAGCTACGTGTCGGACGTGGACGACGGACTCAACGTGCACCTGGCGGTGCAGGAACGCCATCCCTACACCTTGGAACTGGAACTCACCTACGGTTTCGTCGATGCGCACACCGGCCACCGCGCGCCGTCGGCGCAGTTGCGCATGTACACCGACGCCCACGTGGCCGAGGCGCTGCACTGCCATCCAGGGCGACACCTGTGGCAGGTGCTTGGCCCGTTCGCGCCGGCACACACGGTGTTTCAGCATCGCCTGCAAATGAACGGGTTTCTCGCGCGCTGGCTGGAATACCTGGCGGAGCAGGGACATTCCGTCGGTACGCTTGAGATGTCTTGATGCAACCCCGGATACAACCCAACAAGAAAGCCGCCCGGAGGCGGCTTTCTTGTTGATCGTGGCGGAGCGGACGGGACTCGAACCCGCGACCTCCGGCGTGACAGGCCAGCATTCTAACCGACTGAACTACCGCTCCACATGTGTTTCCAGCAAACGTAACAACGCGTATCGAATCTTGGCGTCCCCACGGGGATTCGAACCCCGGTCGCCACCGTGAAAGGGTGATGTCCTAGGCCTCTAGACGATGGGGACGTTGCTTTTTCGGAAAGTCCGCACTGGAGGTGCGGTCTCTCGCAAAGGACTTGCCTTGAATCAAACGTTGGTGGAGCCAGGCGGGATCGAACCGCCGACCTCCTGCATGCCATGCAGGCGCTCTCCCAGCTGAGCTATGGCCCCGCCGCTGGAAGCCGCAAAGAATAGGCGGGGGTCGCATTTCCGTCAAGCTTTTTTTCAAGAAATTTTCACGCGCTCGACGACGTCGAATCGGCGAGCTTCGCCCGGCCGCGATCACGGCCGGCGCGAGGCATCGTTTAAGCTTCCTGCATCGGCGCAACGAGAGGAAGACATGCACGAGATCGGCTTCATCCGCGACCTCGCGATCGTGATGCTCGTGGCCGGCGCCGCCACGATCCTGTTCCAGCGTTTTCGCCAGCCGGTGCTGCTGGGCTACATCCTGGCCGGCGTGCTGATCGGCCCGCATACGCCGGGCACGTTGGTGGCCGATCCGCGCGCGATCGACGACATCTCCAACCTCGGCGTGGTGCTGCTGATGTTCACGCTGGGGCTGGAGTTCAGCGTGCGCAAGCTGCGCGAGGTCGGCATCGGCGTGCTCGCCGTGGCGGTACTGGAAGTGGGGCTGATGCTGTGGATCGGCGTGGGCCTGGGCAGCCTGTTCGGCTGGAAGGGCATCGACGCGCTGTTCCTCGGCGCGATCATCGCGCTCTCCTCGACGATGGTCGCCACGCGCACGCTCAAGGAAAGCGGCAAGCAGGGCCAGCCGTTCGCGAAGCTGGTGGTGGGCCTGCTGGTGGCCGAGGACGTGCTCACCATCGTGATGCTGACCCTGCTCACCGCGGTGGCGATCGGAGGCACCGTGCATGCGGACACCGCGTTCGCGCTGATCGGCCACCTCGGCCTGTTCGTGGTGGTGGGCATGGTCCTGGGCCTGCTGCTGCTGCCGCGGCTGGTGGATTACGTGGCGGGCTTCGGCCGCGACGAGACCCTGCTGGTGAGCGTGCTCGGCATCTGCTTCGGCGCCAGCCTGCTGGCGGCGTGGATGGGTTTCAGCGTGGCACTGGGCGCGTTTCTTGCCGGCGCGGTGGTGGCCGAGGCGCGCAGCGTGGGGCGCGTGCTGCACCTGATCGAGCCGTTGCGCGACATGTTCGCGGCGCTGTTCTTCGTCGCGATCGGCCTGAAGATCGACCCGGCGATGCTGTGGCAGTACGCGTTGCCGGCGCTGCTGATCGCCGCCGTGGTGATCGTGGGCAAGACGCTGGCCTGTGGACTCGGCATCCTCGCCGTGGGCCACGATGCGCGCACCGCGCTGCGTTCTGGCCTGGGCATGGCGCAGATCGGCGAGTTCTCGTTCGTGATCGCCACGCTGGGCCTGTCGCTGGGTGCGATCAGTGATTTCCTCTATCCGATCGCGGTGGCGGTGTCGGTGCTGTGCATGGCGGTATCGCCCTACCTGGGGCGCTCGGCCGACCACCTAGCCGATGGCCTGTCGCGCATCACGCCACGGCCGCTGCACGTGCTGGCCGACAGCTACAGCGGCTGGCTGGAGAACCTCCGGCCGGTCGACGAGAACGCGGTGCTGGCGGCGATGCTGCGCCGCCTGCTGTGGCATATCGCGGTCAACGTGTTGCTGGTGGTTACGCTGTTCGTGATCGGCGCCTACGTGAATGCACACAGCTGGATCTGGTTCACGCAGGTTGGCATCCATCGCGACCTGCGCCACACGTTGATATGGGCCTGCGCGCTGTTTCTGTCGTTGCCGATGCTGATCGCCGTCTATCGCAAGGCCGAGGCGCTGGGCATGCTGCTGGCCGAGCTGGGCATCCGCGAACGCTACACCGGCAGCTATACGCAGGCGATCCGCAACGTGCTGGCGCGGATGATCCCGCTGGCCACCTTGTTCGCGCTGGCGCTGCTGGTCGGTGCGCTGGGCTCGGCGATCCTGCCGCCGTTCGGCGTGGCGTTGTCGCTGCTGGTGGCCGTCGTGGTGCTGGCGGTGATCCTGTGGCGCACCCTGGTCAAGTTGCATGCGCGGCTGCAGGCCGCGCTGAAGGAGACGCTGGACAAGCCGGAGCCCCCCGAGCATCACCATTCTGCCTGACGCCCGGTGCCCGGCTGCGCCGCGTCGGGCTCGCGCTTTCCGCGGCACCGGCGGAACCTTTCTGCGGCTTGACTGTCGCAAGCAGACCCGATTGCAAGCCCGGCGCGGGCGCCTCACAATGGGCGACCATGCCTCCGCTGTGGGGGCCCGGCCGGCGGCACCGGCATATCCAAAACACGAGGGAATACCGAATGAAGCATTTTCTGCGCCCCACGCTGACGGCCCTTGCGGTGGCCGCGACGCTGGGCATGTCGGCGGGTGCGTTCGCCGCCCAGACGGCTACCAAGGCTGCCAGCGCCAGCGGTACGGTTGACAAGGCCAAGGCCAGCTACGTGGTTGGCTGGGAGATTGCTTCCCAGGTGCCGCCGATCATGCGCGACGAGCTGGACCCGACCGCCGTGGCGAATGCGGTGAAGGCTGCCCTGTCCGGCCAGAAGCCGAGCATGAGCGAGGAAGAGGCCAAGCAGGTGCATGACGCCTTCATGGCCAAGATCAAGGCCAAGTACGAGGCCGAGATGACCAAGCTGGCGGCCAAGAACAAGGCCGAGGGCGACGCCTTCCTCGCCAAGAACAAGACTGCGCCGGGCGTGAAGACCACCGCCTCGGGCCTGCAGTACCAGGTGATCAGCCAGGGTACCGGCGCCCGCCCGGGTCCGAACGACACGGTGAAGATCGACTACACCGGTACGTTCGTCGACGGCCAGGTGTTCGACGCCTCGTCCAAGCACAATCCGCCGGGCGCGGCCGACATCCCGCTGGCCGGCGTGATCCCGGGCTTCCGCGAAGGCCTGCAGCTGATGCAGGTGGGCGGCCATTACAAGCTGTTCATCCCGTCAGCCTTGGCCTACGGCGCCGAGCCGCAGCCGCCGATGCCGCCGAACGCCACGCTGATCTTCGACGTGACGCTGGTCAGCACCAAGCCGACGCCGGCGGCTCCCGCCGCCAAGTAAGCGCGGCTTCGGCAGTCAATCACAAGAGGGCGCGAAGCGATTCGCGCCCTCTTGCTTTGTCCCTGCGCGGCAACGACCGCGCGGTTAGAATGCACGTTCCGTTCGAAGAGGAATCGGCAGCACGATGAAAGTCACGATCTTCGGCACCGGCTATGTCGGCCTGGTCACCGGCGCCTGCCTCGCCGAGATGGGCAACCACGTGGTCTGCGTCGACATCGACGCGGGCAAGGTCGAGCGCCTGCTGCGCGGCGAGATCCCGATCTACGAGCCGGGCCTGGAACCCATCGTGCGGCGCAACCACGCCGACGGCCAGCTCGATTTCACCACCGATGCCGCGGCCGGCATCGCGCACGCCGAGGTGATCTTCATCGCGGTGGGCACGCCGCCCGACGAGGACGGCAGCGCCGACCTGAAGTACGTGCTGGGCGTGGCGCGCACCATCGGCCGGCACCTGGATCGCTATGCCGTGGTGGTGAACAAGTCCACCGTGCCGGTGGGCACTGCCGACCGCGTGCGCACGGCGATCGCGGCCGAGCTGGCGACGCGTGACGCTGCGATCCAATTCGACGTGGTCTCCAACCCCGAATTCCTCAAGGAAGGCGACGCGGTGGAGGACTGCCTGCGTCCCGACCGCATCGTCATCGGCAGCTCCAGCGAGCGGGCGGTGGCCGTGCTGCGCAAGCTGTACGCGCCGTTCAACCGCAACCACGAGCGCACCGTGGTGATGGACGAGCGCTCGGCCGAACTGACCAAGTACGCCGCCAACGCGATGCTGGCGACCAAGATCAGCTTCATGAACGAGATCGCCAACATCGCCGAGCGCGTGGGCGCAGACGTGGAACTGGTGCGCCAGGGCATCGGCGCCGATCCGCGCATCGGCTACCACTTCATCTATCCGGGCGCGGGCTACGGCGGCTCCTGTTTCCCCAAGGACGTGCAGGCGCTGGAACGCACCGCGCGCGGCGCGGGCTACGCGGCGCGCCTGCTGGGGGCGGTCGAGGCGGTCAACCACGATCAGAAGACCAAGTTGTTCGAACTGATCTCGCGCCACTTCGATGGCGACCTGGAGGGCAAGACCATTGCGCTGTGGGGGCTGGCCTTCAAGCCGAACACCGACGACATGCGCGAGGCCTCCAGCCGCCGCCTGATGGAAGCGCTGTGGGATGCCGGCGCCTGCGTGCAGGCCTTCGATCCGGAAGCGCGCGAGGAGACCCGACGCATCTACGGCGAGCGCAACGACCTCGTGCTGTGCGAGCACGCCCGCGACGCATTGCAAGGCGCCGATGCGCTGGCCATCGTCACCGAATGGAAGGCCTTCCGCAGCCCGGATTTCGCGCGCATCCGCGCCCTGCTCAAGACGCCGGTGATCTTCGACGGTCGCAATCTCTACGATCCGGCGGCGGTGGAAGAGGCTGGCCTGGCCTACTACGGCATCGGCCGTGGCCGCAGCTTGCGCGTGGCACGCTGATGGACGCGATCGAGCAGCGCCTCGCCGATCTCGAAGTGCGGCTGACCTTCATCGACGACACCGTGCAGGCGCTGGCCGGCGCAGACGCCGAGCAGGCGCTGCGCATCGTCCAACTGGAACAGCTGGTGCATCATCTGCGCCAGGAACTGCAGAGCGTGCGGCTGGGCGCGACGTCCGATCCGCACAGCGAACCGCCGCCGCCTCATTACTAAAACACGACATCCCATCCATGAGTGAATCACTGCGCGATCAGCTGCTCAAGAGCGGCCTCGTCAAGCAAATCCGCGAGGAAAGGCGCGGCAACGAAGGCAACGGCAAACCGACTGCCAAGCCGCACAGCCACGGCGGCAAACCGCCGACGCCGCGGCGCAACCAGGAAGACATCGACCTGGCCAAGGCCTACGCGATCCGCGCCCAGGCCGAGGCGGGCGAGCGCAAGCGCGCCCAGCAGGAAGCCGAGGAACAGGCGCGACTGCGCCGCGAGCGCAAGCAGAAGATCCAGCAACTGCTGGACGGCAAGGCCTTGAACAAGGCCGAGACCGAGTTGGTGCGCAATTTCGAGTACGGCGGCAAGATCCGCCGCGTCCATGTCGATGCCGAACAACTGGCGGCGCTCAACGCGGGCGAGCTGGGCGTCGTACAGCAGGCCGGACGCTATCTGCTGGTCGGCCGCGAGATCGCCGAGCTGGTGCGCGCGATCGATGCCCACCAACTGGCCTTGTTGGTCGATCCAGATGCAGCAGCTGACGACGACGGCGTGCCCGACGATCTGGTCTGGTAGGCCGCTGCACTACCTTCTGACGAAAACGCCCGGTCATGAGCCGGGCGTTTTCACATGCGATGAGCATGAATTCAGAGCGTGTCGGTACTCGCCGCCAGCGCCGGATGATCCCAGCCTTCCTTGGGCGTGAACCGGGCGCCATGGCGCTGCGCCAGTTGCTCCAGCCTAGCCTTCACCTTGTCCGCGCCTTCGCTGCGCAGGTACTGGATCGGACCGCCGCGGAACGGCGCGAAGCCGGTGCCGAAGATCACGCCGGCATCGAGCAGGTCGGCGTCGTCGACCACGCCGTCGGCGAGGCAGGCCACCGCCTCGTTCACCATGGCGAGGATCATGCGATCCGTCAGGTCGGGCGCGGGATGGTAGTCGGGATCGACTTCCGGCTTGATCGGCTTGCCGTCCTGCCAAACGTACAAGCCCTGACCGTCCTTCTTGCCACGCTTGCCGGCGTCGAGCTTGTCCTCCAGCCCCGGTGGCAGTTCCAGGCCGAGGAAGGGCGACAGCTCCTTGCCGACCGAGGCGCATACGTCCAGACCCACGGTGTCGGCCAGTTCGATCGGCCCCATCGGCATGCCGAAAGCCTTCGCCGCCTTGTCCAGCACGGGGCCGGGCACGCCCTCGTTGTATAGGCGCAGCGCTTCCAGCAGGTAGGGCATCAGGATGCGGTTGACCAGGAAGCCAGGCGTGCCTTTCACCGCCACCGGCAGCTTGCCGATCGCCTTGCAGAACGCCAGTGCGCGCTTCTCGATCGCCGGGTCGAGCGCGTCGTGGCGCACCACTTCCACCAGCGGCATCTGCGCCACCGGGTTGAAGAAATGCAGGCCGAGGAAACGCTGCGGTGCCTTGAGCTGCTTGCGCAGCTCGTCCAGCGGGATGCTGGAGGTGTTGCTGGCGAGGATCTCGTCGCTTTGGAACTGCGGCTCGATCGCGGCGTACAGCGCCTGCTTGGCCTCGGCGTTCTCGTAGATCGCCTCGATGGCGAGGTCGGCACTGGCCACGCCCTTGCCTTCGACGTCGGCGCGCAGGCGCGCACTGGCCGCCGCGACCCTCGCCGGCGTCTTCAGTTTCTTCTCGTACAGCTGGCGGGCACGGTCCAGCGCGGGCTGCACGAACTTCATCTCGCGATCCTGCAAGGTGACGTCAAAGCCTTTCAGCGCGGCCCACGCGGCGATGTCGCCGCCCATCACGCCGGCGCCCACCACGTGCACGTGCCGGATGCCGTGCTCGGTGCCGGCGCTCTGGTTCTTCAGTCGCTCCTGCAGGAAGAACAGGCGGATCAGGTTGTGCGCGGTGGGCGTGGTCGCCAGCTTTGCCACCGAGCGCGCCTCCAGCTTCAGTCGCTGGCGGATGTCGCTGCCGCCGCGCTGCCATACGTCGATCAGCGCGAACGGGGCGGGGTAGTGTTCCTTGCGCACCTTGGCAGCGGTCCGCTTCATCACCATCGGTGCAAGGATCTGTCGCGCCGGCCAGCAGTTGGTGAGCCAGGCCTTGGCGCGGCGCGCGAACGGCTGCGTCTGCGGGCGGCGCAGCAGCGCGCGCGCCTCGGCCAGCAATTCGTCGGGTGGCGCCACGCGGTCGACCACGCCCAGCGCGAGCGCACGTTTCGCCGACAGCGACTTGCCTGTCAGCATCAGGGATAGCGCCTCGGTGGCGCCGATCAGCCGGGGCAGGCGTGCCGTGCCGCCCCAGCCGGGGTGGATGCCCAGCATCACCTCGGGCAGGGCGATCTTCGTCTTGTCGTCATCCGCGGCGATGCGCTGGTGGCAGGCCAGGATCAACTCGGTGCCGCCGCCCATGCAGGCGCCGTGCACTGCGGCCACCGTGCGGCAGGTCAGCCGTGCCAGCGCCTCGTACACCTGCTGGCCGTGCTCGATGTTCTCCAGCACGCTGCCCTGTTTCGCGTACGCCACGAATTCCTTGATATCCGCGCCTACCGCGAAGCCGGCGGGCTTGGCGGAATGCACGATCACCCCGGCGGGCTGCTCGATCGCCAGCCGCTCGACGATCTGACCCAGCTCATCCAGCACGTCGCGGTTGATCGCGTTGACGCTGCTGCCGGCGCGGTCGAGGCTGAGCGTGACGATGCCGCGCTCGTCCAGGCTCGTCTTCCAGTGGTTGAAGCGCAATCCTTCGAACATGGGCCGGGGAGGGTGGTGGACGAAGCCCGAACCTTACCGTCCCGTCCGGACGAATGCGAGATGCGCGCCGGAGAGGACTCGCATGGACTTGCGTCGGGTTTCGGAATCTTCCGATCGGTCGAATGTGAAGCGGTTCGCTCCGCTGGTGGCGGACAGGCCCCAGAATGGGCTGAAACCGTGGAGAATGCGCCATGCGTGCCGGCCGACGGTGCACCATCCCGCCAGCCGGCGCCGAACGATCCTGGGAGCCACGATGACATCGATGATGGACATGCCGCTGCCATCTTCCGGTCACGACGTCTTCGAACGGATCCTGGCCGCGCCTGCCGGGGTGGTGGCGGTGCGCAGCGAAGATGGCGCCGCCCTGCTGGAACACTTCCGCGGCATCGCCCGCCACAGCGGGCAGGCGGTGTACCTGTGGCAGCCGGGGCTGGGGCTGTCCAGCCTGCGCGACGCGCATGCGCGCGTGCCGGACGCGCAGCGCCTCGGCCAAGCCTTGCGCTACATGCAGCAGAGCATGCATTTCGGCGTCTACGTGCTGCAGGAACTGGAGTTGCCGCTGGCGGCAGCCGACCTCACCCTGCTGCGGCAGCTGGCGCGGGCGACCACCGGACATCTGCGCCGCGTGGTGCTGCTCAACGCACCACTGGCCCTGGTCGAGCAACTGGGTGAGCTGATCACCTGCATCGACAGCGAACCTGAGTTGCCGCAGCGCCTGCGCCTGCGCGACGGCCGCTGGCTGAGCGGACAACAGGCATGAGCGAAGGCATCCTCGTCCTCGCCGCGCGGCGCGATCTGCGCCGCCGCCTGTTCGACGTGTTCGACCAGTCGGGTTGCCGGCACATCCACAGCGCCCGCGACGCGCAGCACGCGGCGATCCTGCTGGAAGGGCGCCAGCCGCTGCAGCTGATGGTGGCGGTGCTCGGCGACGATGCCGCGCAGGCGCGTCAGTGCTGCGAGCAATTGCGCGCGCTGGATGCCGGGGCCGGCGTACCGATGCTGGCGATCCTCGACGAAGACGCGCCGTTGCAGGCCGCGCAATTGCCCGACGACATCGCCGGCTGGCTGCATGCGGCCCAGATCGAAGCCGAGCTGCTGACGCGCTGGCAGCAACTGCCGCCCGCCGCTGCGCCAGCGATGCCCGCGCAAGGCCGCAGTGCGGCGGAAAACGCACTGGCCCTGCTGGCGCGCATCTTCGCCACCAGCGGCGGCGGCGCCACCCGCGACGCCAGCGCACGGCTGCTGTTCGACGAGATGGCGCTGGATTACCTGGCGGTGTGGCCGGTGCGCAACGAGGGCAGCGAGTTCCTGGCGCCGCTGCTGCAGCTGTGGAACGGCGCGGAACCGGCCTGGCCGCCAATCGAGTCCCAAACGCTGCTGCAGCGCGTCCTCGACGGGGAGCCGGTGCTCTACCGCAGCGAGGCGGTGCAGCGGGTGCCCACCGATCCGCTGCTGCCCTTGCTGGAGCTGTCCGGTTTCGTGGGCCTGCCGCTCCTCGACGAGCGCCGCGTGGTGCTGGGCGCGATGCTGGCCGGCACCCGGCGCGGCTTCGGCGACATGGCGATCGTCGAGCCGCTGCTGCGCTGCGCGGCGGCGCGCTTCGCGCAGGGGCTGGAGCTGGGGCTCACCCGCGAGCAAGGGCGTGCGGAGGGCCTGCTCGACGCGCTCACCGGCTTGCCGAACCGCCTGCTGTTCGGCGACCGGCTGGAATCGATCCTGCGCGAGGCGGTGCGCAACGGCGAATGCTTCGCCGTGCTGTTCGTCGACCTCGACCACTTCAAGGCGATCAACGACACCCACGGCCACGCCGCCGGCGACCAGGTGCTGCAGGAAGTCACCCGTCGCCTGCGCGGCAGCGTGCGCGCCTCCGATACGGTGGCGCGCTATGCCGGCGACGAGTTCACCGTGGTGTTGCGCCACATCGTGAAGAACGACGACGTGCAGCGGGTGGCCGAGAAGATCCTGCAGGTGGTGGCCGAGCCGCTGGAACTGGAGAACGGCACCCGCCTGCAAGTCGGCGTGTCGATCGGCGTGAGCTTCTTCCCCGACGACGCGGCCGATGCGGAAACCCTGCTCAAGCATGCCGACGAGGCGATGTACGCGGCCAAGCGTCAGGGCCGCAACAACTGCCGCATCTACGAGGTGAGCCCTGAGTACGCGCGCGAGCACGGCCTGGCGCTGCGCTCGCGCCTGCGCCATGCGCTGGGCAATGGCGAACTGCGCCTGGTCTACCAGCCGCAGGTCGGCACCGACAGCGAGGACATCGTGGGGATGGAGGCGCTGCTGCGCTGGGAGCACCCCGAGCTGGGGCCGATCAGCCCCGCGGTGTTCATCCCGCTGGCGGAAGAGACCGGCCTGATCGTGCCGATCGGCGAATGGGTGCTGCGCATGGCCTGCCGCCAAGCCCAGGAATGGGAGCAGCGCTACGGCCTGCGCCTGCGCCTGGGCGTGAACCTGTCCGCGCTGCAGCTGATGGAACCTAAGCTGCCGGCCACGGTGTTCCGCGCACTGCAGGAAACCGGGCTCGATCCCACCCTGCTGGAGCTGGAGATCACCGAGAGCATCAGCATCAAGGCCGCGCCGAACCTGGTGGAGAACCTGCAGGCGTTGCACCGGCTGGGCTGCCGGATCGCGATCGACGACTTCGGCACCGGCGCTGCCTCGCTGGACTACCTGCGCAAGCTGCCGGCCGACCGCATCAAGGTCGACCAGAGCTTCGTGCGCAACATCGGCGTGGACCCGGACGACGAGGCGATCGTGCGCGCCACCATCGAGATGGCGCACCGGCTCGGCCGCAGCGTGGTGGCCGAGGGCGTGGAAACCGAGCAGCACCTGGCGTTCCTGCGTGCCCACGATTGCGACGAGCTGCAGGGCTACCTGTTCTGCCGGCCGCTGCCGGTGGTTTCCTTCGAGCGCCTGCTGGCCGAGCGCCAGCAGTTGCTGGGCCAGCCGACCGCCGTGCCGGCTTGAGCCGGGCACCCCTCGTCCCCATGCTCGGTTGACCCAGACGGGTCAACCGATGGCACAGCCGTACGTCAGGGTGGAATCGCTACACTCATGGGTACGCTGAACTTGCGCGCCCGGCCCCGGTCTGAGCAGCGCTCGTTCTGGCACAAGCTCCGCAGCGGAAGACGGCATTGACGACGGAAACGGCCCGCACGGGCGAAAACGAACTGGATCGGGCACTGGTCGAACGCGTGCAGGGCGGCGACAAGCGTGCCTTCGATCTCCTGGTGCGCAAATACCAGCACAAGGTGATCGGGCTGGTCTCGCGCTACGTGAGGAGCCACGCCGAGTGCGAGGACATCGCGCAGGAGTCCTTCATCCGCGCCTGGCGGGCGATCGGCTCGTTCCGCGGCGACAGCGCGTTCTACACCTGGCTGTACAAGATCGCGGTGAACACCGCGAAGAACCACCTTGTGGCGATGGGGCGGCGTCCGCCCACCGACGACATCGACGCCGAGGACGCCGTGTTCCTGTCCGGCGCCGAGCGCATGCACGACAGCGCCACCCCCGAGCGCGAGCTGATGCGGCAGGAAATTGAACATTCGGTGTTTTCCACTGTCCAAGCGCTGCCTGAGGAACTCAGGGTGGCCATCACGCTGCGCGAGGTGGACGGCCTGAGCTACGAGGAAATCGCCGAGGCGATGGGCTGCCCGATCGGTACGGTGCGTTCGCGCATCTTCCGGGCCCGCGAGGCGATCGACGAGAAGTTGCGACCATTGTTGTCGGATCGCGAGGAGCAGACATGAACCAGCCAGACCAGCATGCGCGTGAACACCTTTCGGCCGGCATCGACGGCGAACTGTCGCACGAGGAACTGCGCTTCCTGCTGCGCCGGCTCGACCACGACGGCGAGCTGCGCCGCACCTGGGTGAGCTATCACGTCGCCCGCGACGGCTTGCGCAAACAGCTGCCGCCGCTGGCCGAGGCCGGCTTCGTGTCGCGGGTGATGCTGGCGATCGAGCAGGAATCGGTCGTGGTCGCCATGCCGCGCCACCATCGCTGGCTGCGCTGGTCCGCCGGTGGCGCGATCGCTGCGAGCGTCGCTGCCGCGGCACTGATGATCGCCCAGCCCACCGGCGATGCCGAACGGCACGCGGCCCCGCTGACCGCGCAGGCTGCGCCGCCGGGCATGCCGGTGAAGAGCGCGCCAGCCGCCGCGCCGCAGCCGGAAGTGGCGGTGGTGCCGCCGTGGCTGAGCGGCAAGGCGCCCGGCCTGCTCAGCCAGCGCGCCTCGGCCACGCTGGCTGCGCCGGTCGATGCCGGCCTCTCGCCGTCGTACGGCGGTCGCGGCATGTCGCCGTTTCGCGCGCAGCGCTACCGCACGCTGGACAATCATGACGGCAGCTACCTGATCCTGCTCGACCCGGCCCAGCAGCAAGTGCCGGACGCTCCGCGCCAAGGCGCCAGCGCCCAGTAAGGCGGGACCGCGTGCACGCACCGCGGTCCGCCTCTCCATCCGTTCCGCTCACCCGCGACCCGACCAGGGCCGTCGGTGGCGCGTGTCCGTTCCGAAGCCTGAACCGATCCTAGGAGGCGTCATGAAATCATCCATCCTGCGCAGCTCCCGCCTGAGCCTGCTGGTGTGCTGTGCCCTGGCCGGCACGGTCCTGGCCGTGCCGGTGGTGCAGGCCCAGCCGGCACCTGTCGCGGCCTCCCTGCCGGACTTCACCGGCATCGTGCAGAAGAACGCACCCGCCGTGGTGCAGGTGGAGGCGAAGTACAGCGGTCGCAGCAAGCCGAACGCACGCGGCCTGTCGGGGCAGGGCGGCATGCCGAACGATCCGCAGGCCGAGCTGTTCCGCCGCTTCTTCGGCATGCCGATGATGCCGTCGCCGGCGGAACAGGCGCATACCTCGCTGGGCTCGGGCTTCATCATTTCCGGCGACGGCTACATCCTCACCAACAACCACGTGGTGGCCGATGCCGACAAGGTGATCGTGCGCCTGCAGGACCGGCGCATCCTCGACGCCAAGGTGGTGGGCACCGATCCCACCTACGACATCGCCCTGCTCAAGGTGGACGCGGGCGGCAGCCTGCCCACGGTGAGCATCGGCGACTCGCGTGGCTTGAAGCCCGGCCAGTGGGTGCTGGCGATCGGCTCGCCGTTCGGTTTCGACTACACCGTGACCCAGGGCATCGTCAGCGCGATCGGCCGCAACCTGGGCAGCCAGGACCAGCCCTACACCTCGTTCATCCAGACCGACGTGCCAATCAACCGCGGCAATTCCGGCGGCCCGTTGTTCAACTTGCAGGGCCAGGTGGTGGGCATCAACTCGCAGATCTATTCCGGCACGGGCGGCTACCAGGGCGTGTCGTTCTCGATCCCGATCGACGTGGCGATGAACGCGGTGGAGCAGCTCAAGACCAAGGGCTACGTGACGCGTGGCCAGCTG
The DNA here is from genome assembly GCF_002001105.1 of Rhodanobacter sp. C06. Classification (GTDB taxonomy): domain Bacteria; phylum Pseudomonadota; class Gammaproteobacteria; order Xanthomonadales; family Rhodanobacteraceae; genus Rhodanobacter_A. The sequence goes on from NZ_MUNP01000046.1 coordinate 137,279, forward strand.
GGCGTGCTGGTCCAGGCCGTCGATGACGACATGGAGAAGGCCTACAAGCTGCCGGATGCCTCCGGCGCGGCGGTCGCCGAGGTGACCGCCAGCAGCGGCGCGGAGAAGGCCGGTATCCAGCTCGGCGACATCATCCTAGGCTATGACGGCCACGTGATCCGCAGTCCTTCCGACCTGCCGCCGCTGGTGGGCATGACCAAGCCGGGTACGCGGGTGCCGCTGGAGATCCTGCGCAACGGCAAGAAGCAGACCGTGCAGGTCACCATCGGCGCGATGCCGCGTGACCAGGATGCGGTGGACAACGGCGGCGCGGCGCCGGGCGCGAACAGCAGCGGCACCGCCGCGCTGGGGATCACCGTGCAGCCGCTGGACAACGCCACCCGCAAGCAGATGGACCTGAAGTCCGGGCAGGGCGTGCTGGTCGGCGATGTCACCGGCGCGGTGGCGGCGCAGGCCGGCTTGCAGCCGGGCGACGTGATCCTGATGGTGAACCAGCAGCCGGTGGGCAGCGTGGAGGCGTTCCGCGCCGCGACGAAGGACGTGAAGGCCGGTTCCACGGTGCTGCTGCTGGTGCGCCGCGACGGGCAGAACCGCTTCTTCGGCCTGACCGTGCCGGACGGCAAGTAAGGCGAATCCGCTGCGGGCGTCATCGCCATGCGATGGCGCCCGTGCCGCGTCGAGTGGCGAGGGCATGACGCGGGTCAGTTCCATGCGACAATACGGGGTTCGCGTCGCCATTCCGGCGGCGCGCCGCCCGCGCCAGGCGCGGTGGCACCACCCAAGGTACGGCAGGCTCTTCGCGCTCCATGGAACTGATCCGCAATTTCTCCATCATCGCCCACATCGACCACGGCAAGTCCACGCTCGCGGATCGCATCATCCAGATCTGCGGCGGCCTTGCCGAGCGCGAGATGGAAGCGCAGGTGCTGGACAACAACCCGATCGAGCGCGAACGCGGCATCACCATCAAGGCGCAGTCGGTGTCGCTGCCGTACAAGGCGCGCGACGGCAAGACCTACCAGCTCAACTTCATCGACACCCCCGGCCACGTGGACTTCTCCTACGAGGTCAGCCGCTCGCTGGCGGCCTGCGAAGGTGCGCTGCTGGTGGTGGACGCCGCGCAGGGCGTGGAGGCGCAGTCCGTCGCGAACTGCTACACGGCCGTCGAGATGGGCCTGGAAGTGGTGCCCGTGCTGAACAAGATCGACCTGCCCACCGCCGACATCGACAAGGTGAAGGGCGAGATCGAGGCGGTGATCGGCATCGACGCCACCGACGCGGTGGCGATCAGCGCCAAGACCGGCCTCAACGTGGTCGAGGTGCTGGAGGCCATCGTGGCACGCATCCCGCCGCCGCAGCCGCGCGACACCGACAAGCTGCAGGCGCTGATCATCGACTCGTGGTTTGACAACTACCTCGGCGTGATCTCGCTGGTCCGCGTGATGCAAGGCGAGATCAGGCCGGGCGACAAGCTGCTGGTGATGTCCACCGGCCGCACTCACGAAGTGGACGAGGTGGGCGTGTTCACGCCCAAGCGCAAGAAGCTGGACAAGCTTTCCGCGGGCGAGGTGGGCTGGATCAACGCCTCGATCAAGGACGTGCACGGCGCGCCGGTGGGCGACACGCTCACCCACGCCGGCAAGCCTGCTTCCAAACCGCTGCCCGGTTTCCAGACCATGCAGCCGCGGGTGTTCGCCGGCTTGTTTCCGGTCTCGGCCGACGACTTTCCCGCGATGCGCGAGGCGCTGGACAAGCTGCGCCTGAACGACGCCGCGCTGTTCTTCGAACCGGAATCCTCCGAGGCGATGGGCTTCGGCTTCCGTTGCGGCTTCCTCGGCATGCTGCACATGGAGATCGTGCAGGAGCGGCTGGAGCGCGAGTACGACCTCAACCTCATCACCACCGCCCCCACCGTGGTGTACGAGGTGCTGAAGAGCGATGGCACGGTGCTGGCGCTGGACAACCCGGCCAAGCTGCCGCCGGTGCCGCAGATCGAGGAGATCCGCGAGCCGGTCATCGTGGCCAGCATCCTCACTCCGCCGGACTACATCGGCAACATCGTCACGCTGTGCCAGGAAAAGCGTGGCGTCCAGCGCTCGATCCAGTACCTGGCCAGCCAGGTGCAGATCACCTACGAGCTGCCGCTGGCCGAGGTGGTGCTGGACTTCTTCGATCGCCTGAAGTCGGTGTCGCGCGGCTACGCGTCGATGGACTATCACTTCGAGCGCTTCGACGCCGGCCCGTTCGTGCGCGTGGACGTACTGATCAACGGTGACCGCGTGGATGCGCTTTCCCTCATCGTGCATCGTTCGCACGCGGATCGCCGCGGCCGCGAACTGGTCGAGCGCATGAAGGACCTGATCCCGCGCCAGCAGTTCGACGTGGCGATCCAGGCCGCCGTGGGTGCGCAGGTCATCGCGCGCTCCACGGTGAAGGCGCTGCGCAAGAATGTCTTGGCCAAGTGCTACGGCGGCGACGTCAGCCGCAAGAAGAAGCTCTTGGAGAAGCAGAAGGAAGGCAAGAAACGCATGAAACAGGTCGGTCGGGTGGAGATTCCGCAGGAAGCCTTCCTCGCCGTGTTGCGGACAGACAAATAAGAAGCGGCACTCCCAGGAGTAAGCATGGAATTCGACTTTTCCGCGATCCTGCTCGGCCTCACCGTGCTGTTCGGCGTGGTGTGGGGACTGGATCGGCTGTTCCTCTACAAGAAGCGCAAGGCGCGCCTCGACGCGGCCGGCAGCGAGTACCGCGACCCGGCGCCGGTGGACTGGGCGCGCTCGCTATTCCCGGTGGTGCTGGCGGTGCTGGTGCTGCGTTCCTTCGTAGCCGAGCCGTTCCGCATCCCCTCCGGTTCGATGATGCCCACGCTGGACGTGGGCGATTTCATCCTGGTCAACAAGTTCGCCTACGGCCTGCGTCTGCCGGCGTTCAACACCAAGTTCCTCGACCTTGGCGAGCCGAAGCGCGGCGACGTGGTGGTGTTTCGCTGGCCGGGTTATCTGTGCCAAGACGCCAGCGGCAAGCTGGTGCGCAGCGGTGACTACGGCTGCGCCGACCCGCATGCGCCGGTACCCAGCCAGAACTGGATCAAGCGGGTGATCGGCCTGCCCGGCGACAGCATTGAGATCCACGGCTCCGACCTGCTGATCAACGGCAAGCCGGTCACGGCCACCGAGATCGGCCCCTACGTGGGCAACCCGCAGCGCAACGAGGAGCGCCTGATGCTGGACATGGGCGCCACGGTCTGGACCGAGCACCTGCAGCGCGAGGACGGCAAGCTGGTCAACCACCTGATCGCACGTATGCCGGCCTACACCACGCCGAACTCGATCCCGAACCCCGTGGTGCCCTCGAAGGTGCCGCCGGGCTGCTACCTGGTGATGGGCGACAACCGCAACAACAGCACCGACAGCCGCTGGTGGGGCTGCCTGCCGGAGCAGGACTTGGCGGGCAAGGCCTTCATGATCTGGATGAGCTGGAAGGGCTGGGGTGCCGGTGGCGTGGACTTCCACCGCATCGGGACGATCATCCACTGATGTGACGCGGCGGTGGATGCACGCCGCGTGGCCGCTGGCATAATCGGTGCCGGCGGCCTACTCGGTTGCCTGACACAAGCACAACCGGCCGCGCCGGTCACATAGCTGAGGGGACTATGAAAACGAAACAGTCGGGCGTGACCTTGGTCGGATTCCTGGTGATCCTGCTGGTAGTGGGCTTCTTCGGCTACATGGCGATGAAGCTGGTGCCGTCCTATACCGAATACGGTGGCGTGGTGAAGGCGGTGAACCAGGAAGCTTCGAGCGGAACATCGGGCAAGTCACTGGACGAGATCCGTCGCGATCTGATGTTCAAGTTTGACAATCAATACGTTGGCGACAACACCATCAAACCGACCGACATCACGATCAGCCGCGACAACGGCGGTGGCAGTACGCTGCATGTCGTCTACGACAAGGACATCCCGTTCATGTACAACATCGATTTTCTGCTGCACTTCGAGAAGAGTGTGAAGATGCAGGGCAACGTGAACGAGTGAGCCGCCCCCGCTTGACCCTGAACTACCGTTTTTGCGATCCCGAACTTGCCGCGCTGGCGCTGACCCACCGCAGCGTCGGCAAGCCGAACAACGAGCGCCTGGAGTTCCTCGGCGATGCCCTGCTGGGCGCCTTCGTCGCCGAGATGCTGTACGAGGCGCACCCGAAGGCCAGCGAGGGCGAGTTGTCGCGCCTGCGCGCGCAGCTGGTCAACGGCCAGGCGCTGGCGGCGATCGCGCGCGAGTTGGAACTGGGCGATGCGTTGAAGCTCGGTCCCGGCGAGTTGAAGAGCGGCGGTTTCCGCCGCGATTCCATCCTCGCCGACGCGTTCGAGGCGTTGCTGGCGGCGGTCTTCCTCGATGGCGGCCTCGATGACTGCCGGCAGGTGGTGCGCGAGTTGTTCGCGGAACGCATCGCCGCGCTGCAACGCTCCTCCAAGGATGCCAAGACGCGCCTGCAGGAGTGGCTGCAAGGCCATGGCCATGCGCTGCCGCAGTACGAACTGGTCGACAGCCACGGCGAGGACCACGCCAAGGTCTTCGACGTGCGCTGCACGGTGACCGAGCCGCAGCCGTTCAGCGCCGAGGCCAGCGGCTCCAGCCGGCGCCAGGCCGAACAGGACGCCGCCGACAGCGTGCTGGCCCACTTGATCGAGCAGTCGCGCGCCGCCTGAGCAGTCCGCTGCTTGCGGCAGCAAGCGGCACGCGCGACTACAATGCCTCTCCCAGCCCGAGCACCCATTCCCATGGATCATTCCGACGAACCCGTTGCCGACGGCGTGCTGCCGCATGCCGACTATCGCTGCGGCCTGGTCGCGCTGGCCGGTCGCCCGAACGTGGGCAAGTCGACCCTGCTCAATGCGCTGATCGGCTTCCGCCTCTCCATCGTCAGCCCGCGCCCGCAGACCACCCGCCACCGCATTCTCGGCATCGCCAGCAGCGAGGCGGGGCAGATCCTCTATGTCGACACGCCCGGCTTGCACCGCGGCGCCAAGCGGGCGATGAACCGCAGCCTCAACCGTGCCGCGCGAGCGGCGATCAGCGACGTGGACCTGGTGGTGCAGGTGATCGAGGCCGGCCGCTGGACCGACGAGGACGAGGCGCTGTACGCCGCGCTCACCGAGCAGAAGGCGCCGCGCCTGCTGGTCATCAACAAGGTGGACCTCAGCAAGGACAAGACGACCCTGCTGCCGTTCGTCGCCGGCTTGAGCGAGAAGCACCAGTACGACGAGATCCACTACGCCAGTGCGTTGAAGAAGAAGGGCCTGGCCGAGCTGGAGCGGGCCATCCTCGCCCGTTTGCCGGTGCGCGCGCCGGTCTACGGCGAGGACGAGATCACCGACCGCAGCGAGCGCTTCCTCGCCGCTGAGATGGTGCGCGAGCAACTGATGCTGCGGCTGGACCAGGAACTGCCCTATGCCACCACGGTGGAGATCGAGCAGTTCAATGACCGTCCCGACGGAGTCGCCGAGATCCACGCGGTGATCTGGGTGGAGCGCGCCGGCCAGAAGGCCATCGTGATCGGCCAGGGCGGCGCCCAGCTCAAGGCCATCGGCACGGCCGCGCGCCGGCACATGGAGCGCCTGTTCGAGCGCAAGGTCTTCCTCAAGTTGTGGGTGAAGGTGCGCGAAGGCTGGGTGGACGACGAAGCGATGCTGAAGAAGTTCGGCTATACGGATTAGGAGTGGGAGGTGAGGAGTGAGAAGTGAGAGAGAAGCCGGGGATGCTTCTCGCATCATCGCCATTCGCCTTTCGCTGCTTGCGCGGTCCCACTTCTCACTTCTCGTTCCTCACTCCTGATTTTTCATGCGACTCGACCAGCAACCCGCCTACGTGCTGCATGCGCGGCCCTACCGCGAGACTTCGCTGCTGCTCGAATGCCTGACCCGCGACCAAGGCCGGCTCGGCGTGGTGGCGCGCGGGGTGCGTGGCGAACGGGCGAAGTTGCGGCGGGCGCAACTGGAGCCATTCCAGCTGCTGGCGCTGGACCTGCTGTTGCGCGGCGAACTGGCCACGCTGACGGGAGTCGAGACGGTGGGCATGCCGCTGCGACTGACCGGCGATCACGGCCTGGCGGGGCTTTACCTCAACGAGTTGGTGGTGCGGCTCACCGCACGGCAGGATGCCCATCCGGCGTTGTTCGACGCCTATGCCTGCACGCTGGCGCGGCTGGCCGCGGGCGAACCGGCGGGATGGACGTTGCGCCGTTTCGAGCGCGACCTGCTGGAGGCCATCGGCTACGGACTGCAATTGCGCTGCGAGGCCGGCGGCGAGGAGGCGCTGCAGGCGCAGGCACATTACCGCTACGACGTGGAGCAAGGCGCCGTGCGTTGCGCGGCCGGTGCGGCCCGTGCCGTGCGCGGCGGCGACCTGCTGGCGCTGGCCGAAGACCGCATGCCGGACCCCGCGGGGGCGGCGGCGTTGCGGCGGCTGATGCGCGAGGTCATCCGTTACCACCTGGGCGGGGGCGAGCTGCGCGCGTGGCGCATGCTGGCGGGCGTGCAGCCGCGTCGTTGAGGCGGCCGGCTCTCAGGTGTCCAGGGCCTGCAACGTGACCTGCACGGCGCTGCGGAATCGCGCGATGGCGGGGGCGACAGCGTGTGGCTCCTCGCGCAGCCGCAGCTGCAGGCTGGCCACCTCGGCGGCCAGCGCGGCGGTGCCGCAGAATCCGCAGGACGAACGCAGCCGGTGCAGCCGGTCGTCCAGTGCCGCCTGGTCGCGAACCGGCATGCCCAGCTCCTGGTAGAGCAAGGCAAGCTCGCCACGCAGCAGCTGGCGCAGCGCCTGCATGGTGCTGGCGTCGCCGCTGGCACGCAGGGCCGCGGTATCGTCCAACACCGGCGTGACACCGGGCAGCCGGGCCAGCAGGCGCTGCAGGTCGGCGATGCCGCAGGGTTTGCGCAGCACGTCGCCGAAGCCGCAGGCGAGCAGGCTGCGCTGTTCGGTGCTGTCCAGCTCGGCGGAGCTGGCGACCGCGAGACTGCCGGCGGAACGGGCCTGGGCGTCGGCGCGCAACGCCGCCAGCACCTCGCGGGCGCCGGCACCGGGCATGCGGCAGTCCAGCAGCAGCAGGTCGAAGGGTTCGCCGCGACCCTGCCGCAGCGCCTGCACGCCATCGGCGCAATCCGTCACGTGGGCGCCCAGCGAGCGCAATCCATCGCACAGGAAGCGGCGGCTGGCCGGATCGTCGTCGGCCACCAGCACACGCGGTGAAGGGGGGGGCAACGGGGCTGGCTGGCATGACCGGGTCCTTGGTTCAGCTGGTTTTGGCAGAATGGCCCGACATGCGCCCGACATCAAGCCATCTGCTGCTGTGCCTGTTCCTGCTGCTCGGCCTTGGCCTGGCCCTGGCGGGGCCGGCGCGGGCGGACATCACGGTCGCCGCGAAACAGCTCAGTCTGCCGGGCCTGCGGCTGCAGGACCTGAGCGCCCGGATCAGCGAGGATCCGGCCGGCGGCCTGCATCTGCAGCTGCAGGCCGACCAGGCGGATATTGCCGCGATGGGCTGGCGGCGCGTGGGCCTGCATCTCGACGGCCGGCTGCAGCGCGATGCACAGCAGCGCTGGGTGTTCGACGGCCACGTGCAGTTGCGCGGCGCACCGGGCGGCGCGCTGGGCAACGCGCAGCTCAGCTGGGTAGTGAATCCCGCTTCCGACACCATGCAGGTGCAGTTGCAGCAGGACAAGGCGCAAGCCAGCGCGTGGCTGCCGCTGGACCAGCTCAGCCACGCGAAGATCAGCCTGCGCCAGTTGCCGGCGGGCTGGCTGCAGGGCCTGCTCGGCACGGTATGGTCCGGCCGGCTCGGCGCCGGTCGGCTGGATGCCGATCTCGCGCTGGACGCAGGCGATGCGGGGGTGCAGTCCTCCGGCGAGTTCACCCTGGCCGGCGTAGGCTTCGACACGCCCAGCGGCACCCTCGCGGGGCAGGGCATCAGCGGCAAGGGGCGTTTCGGTTTCGAGAACGGCGGCGACGGAGCGCGGATCAGCCTGCAAGGCAGCCTGGGCGGCGGCGAACTGCTGCTTGGGCCACTGTACGCGAAACTGCCCGCGCACCCGGTGCAGCTGGACATCGGCGCACGCGCCAGTCGCGGCGCGATCGAACTGGATCGCCTGCACGTGGACGATGCCGATGCGCTGCAACTGGACGGCGCGCTGGCGTTCGACGCCAAGGGCAACCTGCAGAAGCTGGAACTGGATCGCTTCCACGCCAGCTTGCCGGCAGCGTACGAACGTTACGGCCAGGCTTGGCTGGCCACGCTGGGCCTGCGTGACGTGCGCTCCGCGGGGCAGTTGAGCGGCAGTCTGGATCTGCGCAGCGACGGCCTGCACGCTTTCGCGTTCGACACCGACCGGCTGGACCTGGCCGACGGCGCCGGCCGTTTCGCGGTGAGCGACCTTCGCGGCGGCCTGGACTGGACGGCACAGGGCGATCGTCCCGCCACCACGCTGGGCTGGCAGGGCCTGCAGTTCTACCGCATTCCCAACGGCGCGGCGCAGTCCCGCTGGCAGAGCCGCGACGGCACGCTGGCCTTGCAGCAGCCGCTCACCGTGCCGGTGCTGAAGGGCCAGTTGCGGCTGGCCAGCCTGGACTGGCGCCCGGCGGCGGTGAAGGGCCAGCGCCTCGCCACCAGCCTCACCGTCGCCGGCATCGACATGGCCAGCTTCAGCCACGCGCTGGGCTGGCCGTCCTTCCCCGGCACGCTGGGTGGCGCGGTTCCCTCGCTGCGCTGGGTCGGCGATCGCTTCGAGCTGGAGGGCGGCCTGTCGGTGAACGTGTTCGACGGTTTCGTGGACGTCACCCATCTCTCGCTGCAGCAGCCGTTCGGTGATGCGCCGGTGCTGGCCGGCGACATCAGCCTCAACCAGCTCGACCTCGGCGCGATCACCAGCGTGTTCGACTTCGGCAGCATCACCGGGCGACTCGACGGCACCATCGACGATCTGCGACTGGCGAACTGGAACCCGGTCGCGTTCAAGGCCTCGCTGCTCGCCGGCAGCGGCGGGCGGATCAGCCAGCGCGCGGTGAACAACCTCACCACGGTGGGCGGCGGCAGCATGGCCGGCGGCCTGCAGGGCGCGATGTTGAAATTGTTCAAGACCTTCGGCTACAAGCGCATCGGCCTCAGCTGCACGCTGCGCGGCGCGGTCTGCCAGATGGGCGGGCTGGAGAGCGACGATGGCGGTTACACTATCGTCGAAGGCAGCGGCCTGCCGCATCTCGAGGTGATCGGCCACCAGACCCGGGTCGATTGGCCCACCTTGGTGCGTCGCCTGCGCGAAGCCATCAACGGTCACGCGCCGGTGGTTCGCTGAAGCCGTTGCGGACGTCTCGTTCAAAGGAGTGGCACATGCGCAAGCTCACCTGCACCATCCTCGCCATGCTGGCCGTCGCACTGGTGGGATGCGTCACGATCAACGTCTATTTCCCCGAGGCGGCGGCGCAGAAGGCCGCCGACCAGTTCATCGGCACCGTGCTCGACGGCAGCGGGCAGAAGGCACCCGCGGCGGACAAGAACGCCCCCGCGCAGGACAATCCGCCACCCGCGCATCAGCCCTCGGCGATGCTGCTGGACCTGCTGGTGCCGGCCGCTTATGCCGCCGACGTGCCGAACCTGCGCGTGCAGACGCCGGCGGTGCAGGCGATCCACGAGCGGATGCGCACGCGCTTCGAGCGCTCCCTGAAGGCCTTGCTGGACAGCGGCGCGGTGGGCTTCACCCGCGACGGCATGGTGGCCATGCGCGACGCGGCCAAGCTGCCGCTCGCCGAACGCGCCCAGGCCAACGCCGCCGTGGCCGACGAGAACCGCGACCGCGCCGCGCTGTACCGCGAGATCGCCAACGCCAACAACCATCCGGAGTGGGAAGCGCAGATCCGCGCCACCTTCGCGCAGACCTGGATCGAACATGCGCATGCCGGCTGGTACTACCAGGATGCCGCCGGCGCCTGGCAGCGCAAGTGAGCGCCTGATCCCCTTCGCCCGCTGCGGGCACGCGGGAAGGCGCCACGGCTGGCGCCGGCATCGGGGAGCGAGGAGAGGTTCCGGGGAGAGGGAGGGGGTGGGCGCCTGTTGCAGCGTCGCGGGAAGCAATCAGGGATAATGGCCGGTCTGCCCCTGCCGTGTTGAAGCCCCGCAGACCATGTCCCGATCCAACTCCCGCCCCCGCGCGCCTGCACCCGAACTCGAAGCCGACATCACCGACCTGAGCCACGACGGCCGTGGCGTCGCCCGCATCGACGGCAAGGCGGTGTTCGTCGCCGGTGCGCTCGAAGGCGAACGCGTGCGCCTGCGCATCCGCCAGCGCCATCGCCACTTCGACGAGGCCGAAACGGTCGAAGTGCTCAGCGCCTCGCCGCATCGCGTGCAGCCCAAGTGCGCGCACTTCGGCCAGTGCGGCGGCTGCTCGCTGCAGCACTTGGACGCGGCAGCGCAGATCGGCGCCAAGCAGCGCGTGCTGGCCGACAACTTCGCGCGCATCGGCAAGGTGGAGCCGGCGCGGTGGCTGCCACCGCTGGTCGATGAGCCCTGGGGCTATCGCCGCAAGGGGCGCTTGTCGGTGCGTGCGGTAGCGAAGAAGGGGCGCGTGCTGGTGGGTTTCCGCGAGGAGGCCAATCCGCGCTATGTGGCCGACATCCGCCATTGCGACGTGGTGCATCCTGCGCTGGGCGAGAAGATCGAACTGCTCGGCGAGTTGGTGAGCGGCATGGACGCTGCTTCGGAGATTCCGCAGATCGAGTTCGCCGCCGGGGACGACACCGTGGCGCTGGTGTTCCGCCACATGCAGCCGTTGAGCGAGCGCGACCGTGCGACACTGGCCGCATTCGGCCAGGCGCACGGTTTCGCGATCTACCTGCAGCCGGGTGGCGTGAGCAGCGTGCATCCGCTGTGGCCGGAGGCGCCGCGGCTGGCGTTCACGCTGTCGCCGGGCGGCGGTGCGGCGGACGTGGAACTGGAATTCCAGCCGCTGGATTTCGTGCAGGTCAACGCCGGCATGAACCGGAAGATGATGGCGCACGCGATGGAGCTGCTCGATCCGCAGGCCAGCGACCGCGTGCTGGACCTGTTCTGCGGGCTGGGCAACTTCACCTTGCCGATCGCGCGCCGCGTGGCCGAGGTGGCGGGCGTCGAGGGCGAGCACGGGCTGGTGGCGCGCGCCGCGGAGAACGCCGCACGCAACGGCATCGCCAATGCGCGCTTCCATGTCGCCAACCTGTTCGAGGACCAGCACGGTGCCGACTGGGCGCGCCAGCCCTGGGACAAGCTGCTGCTGGACCCGCCGCGCGCCGGCGCCGACCAGGTGTTGGCCTACCTGCCGCACCAGGCGACGAACCGCATCGTCTACGTCTCCTGCCATCCCGCCTCGCTGGCGCGCGATGCCGGCATCCTCGTGAGCCAGCATGGTTTCCGGCTCAGCGCGGCGGGTGTGATGGACATGTTCCCCCACACCGCGCACGTGGAGTCGATTGCTGTATTTGAGCGGTCTTCCTGACCGCGAAGATTAAACGGGCGGCCATCCATGGCCGCACTCTTCAATAAACCTGTGATACATGGCGCTTCATCAGATGCCCATAGAAATCGAACGCAAATTCCTCCTGCGCGGCGACAGCTGGCGCGATGCGATCGAGCGCAGCGAGCACCTCGTGCAAGGCTATCTGGTCGGCGCGGCGGCATTGGCGGCGGGACTGGCGCGGGCTTCGGTGCGGGTGCGGCTGGCGGGCGATGAGGCCTGGCTCAACATCAAGGCTGCGCGGTTGGGCATCGAGCGCGCCGAGTACGACTACGCGATCCCGCCGGCGGATGCCGACACGTTGCTGGCCACGCTGTGCGACGGCGTGCTGGGCAAGCGGCGCCATCACGTCACGGTCGACGGCACGCTGTTCGAGATCGATGAGTTTCTGGGCGACAATGCCGGCCTCGTGGTGGCCGAGGTGGAACTGCCGCGGTCGGACGCGCCATTCCCGCGGCCGCCGTGGCTGGGGCGCGAGGTGAGCGCGCTGGCGCGCTACTACAACGTCAACCTGATCACGCATCCGTATGCCCGCTGGACGCAGGCCGAGCGCGACGCCAACGATGGAGCGAATCCCTGATGCTGCTGATCGGCCTGGCCGGACTCGAAGTCGCCGAGCGCGAACGCGCGTGGCTCGCCGCACCCGGCGTGGCGGGCGTGATCCTGTTCGCGCGCAACTATGCCGATCGCGCGCAGTTGATGACGCTGTGCGAATCCATCCGCGAGATCGGCGGCGAGCAGTTGCTGATCGCGGTGGACCAGGAGGGCGGACCGGTGCAGCGCTTCCGTGAGGGCTTCACCCGCTTGCCGGCGCTGGCACGGATCGGCGAGGTCCACGACCGCGACCCGTCCGAAGCGGTGCGTCTCGCCGAGGAACATGCCTGGGTGATGGCCAGCGAGCTGCGCGCCTGCGGCGTGGATTTCAGCTTCGCCCCGGTGGCGGATCTCGCGCGCGGCAACGCCGCGATCGGCACGCGTGCCTTCCATGCCGATCCCGCCGTGGCCGCGGAACTCGCCGCGGCCTACGTGCGCGGCATGCACCTGGCCGGCATGGCCGCGGTGCTCAAGCACTTTCCCGGCCACGGCTCGGTGGCCGCCGACACGCACAAGGCGCTAGCGGTCGATCCGCGTTCGCTGGACGTCATCAGCCGCGACGACCTGCGCCCGTTCGCCGAATGCATCGCGGCGCGGGTGGAGGCGGTGATGATGGCGCATGTGGTCTATCCCGCCGTCGACGCGCAGCCGGCCGGCTATTCGCGCGCGTGGATCGGCGAGATCCTGCGCGGCGAACTGGGCTTCGCCGGCGCGGCGATCAGCGACGACATCAGCATGGCCGCCGCCGGCGTGGCCGGTGGCGTGGCCGAGCGCGTGCTCGGCCACCTGGATGCCGGTTGCGACTTGGTGCTGGCCTGCTTCCCCGACGTGGTGGACCGGGCTATCGCCGCTGTCGCCGGTCGCGTGCCGGCCCATCCCGAGCGGCTGCTTCCGCTGCGCGGCGCGATCGGCGCCAGCTGGGACAGCCTCACCGACAACCCCCAGCGCGACCGCTTCGTCGCGCGCATCACGGCGCTGGACGCCGCACCGGACAACGCATGAACGCGACGACTCCCTCCCTCCGCGACGCGTTGGCGCATGCCGACGTGCTGTTCGAGCGCGCCGAACTGGAAACCGTGATCGCCGACCTCGGCCGGCGGATCGACGCCGCGCTGGACGGCGAGCGCGCGGTGTTCCTCACCGTGATGAACGGCGCGCTGATGTTCGCCGGCCAGCTTGCGCTGGCGATCCGCACTGATCTCGAATTCGACTACGTGCACGCCACCCGCTACCGCGGCGCCACTTCCGGCAGCGAGCTGCACTGGCTGCGCGAACCGGCGGCGGACCTGGCAGATCGCACCGTGCTGCTGGTGGACGATATCCTCGACGAGGGCCACACGCTGAAGGCGGTGCGCGACGACTGCCTGCACCGCGGCGCGAAGCGCGTGCTGATCGCCAGCCTGTGCAGCAAGCGGCACGACCGTCTGGTCGCGGGCATCGTCGCCGACTTCAACGGCGTCGAGCTGCCCGACCGCTACGTGTTCGGCTACGGCATGGACTACCACGAGCAAGGTCGCAACCTGCCGGCCATCTATGCCTTGAAGGAGACCGGCGCATGAGCACGCCGCACGCCATCGACCTCGCCGTGATCGGCGGCAGCGGCTTGTACAAGTTCCCGGGGCTGGAGAACGTCGAGCGTAGCGCCGTCGAGACGCCCTGGGGCGCGGCCTCGGGCGATGTGGTGCTGGGCGATTTCGCCGGCAAGCGGGTGGCCTTTCTCGCCCGCCATGGCGAAAGCCACAGCCTGCCGCCGCACCGGGTGAACTACCGCGCCAACCTGTGGGCGCTGCACGGCCTCGGCGCGCGCACGGTGATCGGCGTCAACGCGGTGGGCGGCATCCGCACCGACATGGGACCGCGTGCCATCGTGGTGCCCGACCAGCTGATCGATTACACCCACGGTCGCTACACCAGCTTCTGCGACGTCGAAGGCGCCGAGGTGAAGCACATCGACTTCAGCGAGCCGTACACCGCCGCATTGCGCCACCGCCTGTTGCAGGGCGCGCGCAAGGCCGGCATCGCGGTGATCGACGGCGGCTGCTACGGCGCCACCCAGGGGCCGCGGCTGGAGACCCGCGCCGAGATCGCGCGCATGAAGCGCGACGGCTGCGACCTGGTCGGCATGACCGGCATGCCCGAGGCCGCGCTGGCGCGCGAACTGGGGCTGGACTACGCCTGCCTCGCCCTGGTGGCGAACTATGCCGCCGGCTGCGGCGACGAGGACGAGATCAGCATCGAGGAGATCTTCGCCCATCTCGCCGCGGCTACCGCCGAGGTGCCGCGTCTGCTGGAAGCGATGCTGCGCGCGTGATCGCGCGTTATCGCATTACCGCATGACGCATCCTTGTGGACTGGAATGGGGTCCCGGGCAGGAAATCGGCAGACACATATTGCGCTTTGCCCGCAAACATGATGATACTTTCCGGGCACCAGGACGGTGAGCCAGGGGGATGGTTCGAGCTCGGTCGGGTGCATCCTGTCCATGCTTACAGAGGTTCCAGCAATGCGTTTCGGTACGGTCAAGTGGTTCAACGATGCCAAGGGCTTCGGCTTCATCGCGCCCGAGGACGGTGGGGAGGACGTGTTCGTCCATTTCTCGGCCATCAACTCCAAGGGCTTCCGCAGCCTGCAGGAAGGCCAGCGCGTGAAGTTCGAAGTCACCACGGGCCCGAAAGGTGCCCAGGCTTCGGGCGTCGAGATTGCGGCCTGAGTTCCACCGGCCGGCGCTTGCGCCGGCCATGCAGTGAAACCAAGCCCCGCGCCCCGGCGCGGGGCTTTTTGCTTTGAGAAGTGCTGCCGTGGGCCGCTCGCAGGGTTCTCGCGATCATGGACGATTGCAAAAACATTGAAGAGTGCAGCCAAGGATGGCCGCCCGTGTGATCCCCGCAATCATGGACGATGGCATAAACAAAGGACCAGACATGGCCGATCGCCGCCAATTCCTCAAGACCTCGTTGCTGGGCGCCTCGGCGCTGGCAATAAGCAAGCCGATCGCTGCCGCGGAGTCGGCCGGCACCGGGCGCCAGCCCGCCACCGTGCGCGTGACTTCCACCTGGGATTTCGGCATCGCCGCGAACCAGGCAGCGTGGGCGATCCTGGGTCGGGGCGGCCATTCGCTGGACGCGGTGGAAGCCGGTGTGCGGGTGCCGGAAGCAGACCTCAGGAACCACAGCGTGGGCAAGGGCGGTTACCCCGACCGCGACGGCAACGTGACCCTGGACGCCAGCATCATGGATGCCGAAGGCAACTGCGGCGCGGTCGCGGCGATGGAGCACGTCACCCACGCGATCTCGGTGGCGCGCCGCGTGATGGAGCGCACCCCGCACGTGCTTCTGGCCGGCGACGGCGCGTTGCAGTTCGCGCTGGAGCAGGGCTTCGAGAAAGAGAACCTGCTGACGCCGGAGGCCGAAAAAGCCTGGCACGAATGGCTGAATACCGCGCGCTACCAGCCCACCGCCAACAGCGAGGTGCGCGATTACGGCAAGGGCTTCCCCGGCGGCAAGGACAACCACGACACCATCGGCATGCTGGCGCTGGATGCCCACGGCAAGCTCGCCGGTGCCTGCACCACCAGCGGCATGGCGTGGAAGCTGCACGGCCGCGTGGGCGATTCGCCGATCATCGGCGCCGGCCTGTACGTGGACGGCGAAGTGGGCGGCGCCACGTCCACCGGCGTGGGCGAGGAGGTGATCCGCAACGCCGGCAGCTTCCTCGTGGTGGAACTGATGCGCCAGGGCCGCACGCCGGCCGAGGCCTGCCGCGAGGCGGTGCTGCGCATCGTGCGCAAGAAACCCAAGACCGCGCAGGACATCCAGGTGGGCTTCCTCGCCATGAACAAGGACGGCGAAGTGGGCGCCTGGGCGATCCAGCCTGGCTTCTCCTACGCCGTGTGCGACGCGAAGGACCAGCACGCGCTGGTCCCCGCGAAGAGCGTGTTTCCCGCATGAGCGCCCGCCTGCTGGAAGTGGCGGCGAACTCGGTGGCCTCCGCGCTGGCCGCGCAGGCCGGCGGGGCAGGGCGAGTGGAACTCTGCGGCGCGCTGGAGCTGGGCGGCCTCACGCCCTCGCAGGCCACCATCGCGATGGTGCGCGAACGGCTGCGCATTCCGCTGTACGTGCTGATCCGCCCGCGCGCCGGTGACTTCCTCTACGACGACGATGAATGCGAGGCGATGCGCCGCGACATCGAGACCTGCGTGGCGCTGGGCTGCGACGGTGTGGTGCTGGGTGTGCTCGATGCGGACGGCGATGTGGACATGGAGCGCTGCTACGGCCTGATTGCCGCGGCCGGCCACCTCGGCGTCACCTTCCATCGTGCCTTCGACCTGATGCGCGATCCGCGGCGTGCGCTGGGCGACGTGATCGCCTTGGGCTGCGAGCGCGTGCTCACGTCGGGTGGGCAGGCCAGCGCGCTGGAAGGCGCTTCGCTGATCCGCGAGCTGGTCGCGCAGGCGGGGGACCGCATCGCGATCATGCCTGGCGCCGGCGTCACGGCTGCCAATCTGGCCTCGCTCGCCGACGCCACCGGCGCCCGCGAGTTCCATGCCTCGGCCAAGCGGCAACTCGCCTCAGGCATGCGTCATCGCCCGCCGCGGCTCGCCGACATGCAAGGCGGCGAACTGCGCAGCGACGAGGAACAGGTGCGCGCATTGGTGCAGGCATTGCAAGCGATTGAATAGCGTCTACGGCGCGAGTATTTCCCTTCTCCCCTCGGGAGACGCGGAGAGGCGCCATGGATGGCGCCGTTCTGGGGAGCGACGAAGGTGGCGCGAAGCGCCGGATGAAAGTTCGGGCGTAGCGTGGCGTTCAATCAAGTCCGAATCCCCTCTCCTGGCGGGAGAGCGGTTCAATGCTCCCTACCGCAGCGCATGTTCCCCCACCTTCGCTAAAATGCCGCCTTGCGAATTCCCCGTGGAGCAACACCAGTGATCATCAAACCCAAAGTGCGCGGTTTCATCTGTGTCACGGCCCATCCGGTCGGCTGCGAGCGCAACGTGGCCGAGCAGATCGCCACCACCAAGGCTGCGATCCACGACGGCGGCAAGGGCCCGAAGCGCGTGCTGGTGATCGGCGCCTCCACCGGCTACGGCCTCGCTTCGCGCATCACCGCCGCGTTCGGCTACGGCGCGGCCACGCTGGGCGTGTTCTTCGAGAAGCCCAGCAGCGAGGACAAGCCCGGCACCGCCGGCTGGTACAACTCCGCCGCGTTCGACAAGCTGGCCAAGCAGGCCGGCCTGTACAGCAAGTCGATCAACGGCGATGCGTTCGCCAACGAAACGCGCGCCCGCGCGATCGAGATCATCAAGAACGAAATGGGTGGCCCGATCGACCTCGTCGTCTATTCGCTGGCCTCGCCCGTGCGCAAGCTGCCGGTCAGCGGCGAAGTGGTGCGCTCCGCGCTCAAGACCATTGGCCAGCCGTTCACCAACACCTCGGTCGACACCAACAAGGACGCCGTGATCGAGGCCACCATCGAGCCGGCCACCGAGCAGGAGATCAAGGACACCGTCACCGTGATGGGCGGCGAGGACTGGGCGCTGTGGATCGACGCGCTCTCCGCTGCCGGCGTGCTGGCGAAGGATGCCAGGACCATCGCCTACAGTTACATCGGCACCGAGATCACCTGGCCGATGTACTGGCACGGCACGCTGGGCCAGGCCAAGCAGCACCTCGACAACACCGCCAAGGCGCTGCGCGAGCGTCACGGCGGCCTGGACGCACGCGTCGGCGTGATGAAGTCGGTGGTCACCCAGGCCAGCGCGGCGATCCCGGTGATCCCGCTGTACGTGTCGATCGCCTTCAAGATCATGAAGGAGAAGGGCATCCACGAAGGCTGCATCGAGCAGATCAACCGCCTGTTCCACGACCGCCTCTACCGCGCCGATGGTGCCCATGCACCCACCGACGACGAAGGCCGCCTGCGGCTGGACGACTGGGAACTGCGCGACGACGTGCAGGACGCCTGCAAGGCGTTGTGGCCCACCGTCACCACCGAGAACCTCAGGCAGATCACCGACTACACCGGTTACAAGCACGAGTTCCTCAAGCTGTTCGGGTTTGACCGGGCGGATGTGGACTATGACGCCGAGGTGGAGACGGATCGGCGCTTCGACTGCGTGGAGATGTAACGAACGATGCATGGGTACGGCGCATCGCATTGAAGCCTTGTGCCGCGACCCCATATACTTGTGCAGCCATACCGTTTTCCCCGGGGGTGTACTGGCTTCGACGGGGGCAGTGAGATGGCTTGGTGCATGCCGAGGGGGCAGCTTTCCTCGTTAATCCAGCGGCAAACTCATAGTTGCCAACGACGACAACTACGCTCTGGCCGCTTAAGGCCTAGCCCCGAACCCACTTGTGCTCATGCTCGTCGGTGTAGGGTCATTATCATGAGATCGCCGAACGCTGCCGCCTGGCGGTGCTAGGTCAAATCAATCAGGCTGGTTCCGCGGTGCGTTTTGCCCACCGTACTTGTCGCGGAACGAGATCGAACGGCGAGCTAAGCATGTAGATCCGGGCATCAAGCGCTTTCGGACGCGGGTTCGACTCCCGCCACCTCCACCAATCAAGCGTCACGGGATGCCCCTTGATCCCCCTGAAACCGCGCTCTGGCGCGGTTTTTTGTTGTACGCTTGCCCCGCAACGTCCCCGGGGTGTACCCGTATATCCCCCAAGTTTGCGGGTATGGGTACGGGTAGCAGGCCGAGTGACGGAGCACGTACCCGAAAAACCGGAGCAGCCCCGATGCCCAAGCGTGCAGACCCGTTGACCCCTTCCGCCGTTGCCAATGCCAAGCCGCAGGCCAAGCCCTACAAGCTGCCGGACGGACGGGGCATGTTGCTGCTGGTGAACCCGGACGGTAGCAAGCTGTGGCGCTGGCGCTACCGCCGACCCGTCACGGGTATGGAAAATATGCTGGCGCTGGGTGCGTACCCGGAAACGTCCCTGCGGCTGGCCCGCGAGAAACGCGAGGAAGCCCGCGCCCTGCTGGCGGCGGGAATAGACCCCGGCGAGCACCGCAAGGCTGAGAAAGCGGCAGGAGAGGAGCGAGCGGCCAACAGCTTCGAAGTGGTCGCCCGCGAGTGGCTGGGTAAGCAAACTTGGGTGGAACACTACCGGGTCAAGGTCGAGGCTTGGATGGCGAACGACGTCTATCCGCACATTGGCGGCAGGCCCGTAGCCGAGCTGAGCGCGCCGGAGTTCCTGCGGGTAGGGCGCCGGATGGAAGAGCGTGGTGCCATTGAATCCGCACACCGCATCTTGCAGACGTGCGGGCAAGTCATGCGTTACGCCATCGCCACCGGGCGAGCCGAGCGCAACCCCGTGGCCGACTTGAAGGGCGCGATTGCCGCGCCGCCTGAGCGCCACCATGCCGCGATTACCGACCCCGCCGAACTGGGCGGCCTGCTACGCGCCATCGAAGGGTACTCGGGCGATCCGACCACGCGGGCGGCGTTGAAGCTGTCCGCAATGCTGTTCGTGCGCCCCGGCGAACTTCGGCATGCGGAGTGGGCAGAGTTCGACCTGGACGCGGCGGAGTGGAACATCCCTGCCGGCAAGATGAAGATGCGCCAGCCCCACCTGGTGCCGCTGTGCGAGCAGGCGGTGGCGATCCTGCGCGAGTTGCAGCCGCTGACCGGGCGCGGGCAGTACGTGTTCCCCGGTGGCCGTTCACCGCGTCGCCCGATGAGCAACAACGCGATCAACGCCGCGCTGCGCCGCATGGGCTACGGTACCGACAGCATGACCGCCCACGGCTTCCGCGCCACCGCTCGCACGATCCTGGACGAAGTGCTGGGCTACCGCGTGGACTACATCGAGCACCAGCTGGCGCATGCCGTGAAAGACCCGAACGGGCGCGCCTACAACCGCACGGCGCACCTGCCGGAGCGGCGGAAGATGATGCAAGGCTGGGCGGACTACCTGGACGCCCTACGCGCGGGAGGCAGCATCGTGCCGTTCAAGCGCAAGGCAAGCTGATTCGATCAAGCCGCGCCTAGGACGGCCATCCGAACACCGGGCACCTTCCCCGGCTGGCGCGGCTCCACTTGAAGGGCGCAGAGGTGTGCGCGTGATTGATGAGCACGAAAAGCCAAGGTGCGAAAGAACTCCCCAGGAGTATGTGGGTCAGATTCTTGGATCAATTTGCAATTCCTTGATAGAACTTGGCTTCTTCAGGAGCGAAGATGAGTACATGAAGGTTATGTTCAATCATGCGGTGTATGGGCATGTGAATCATGGAATGGGCGGCACCGAGGTTTATAAAGCCCTTACTAGCAGTGGCAGGTTCGAGCAAATCCAAGCAATCCTCAGAGATAAGGGAATGATCCCTGAGGAGCGACTCATTCGTTCCTTCCCCGATAATCGTATGTTTTGGGGTCTTGTTGCTACCACGTATTGTGTCGAGGCAATGGCCGCATATAACGCTGGGCAAGTAACCGAGGCGTGGACTTACGTTGTCGATGCTCGATTCGCGGCGGATGCTCTTATCAGTCAGCGAACTGACATTTTGATGGTCAAGCAAGATCGGACAGGCAGCGCTAAAAAGAGGGTGGCCGCGAAACTGGCGAAAGACCCTGTGCAAGCGGCCAAAGCCATGGCCTACAAGTTGTGGCAGGAGCGCCACGCGGGGAAGCATCCAAAGCTGCGCACAAACGAGCAATTTGCAATGGAGTGCATGCATCGCTGGCCGGTGCTGACGAGCGCGAAGGTAATTTGCGGCTGGTGCACGGAGTGGAACAAGGAAGCCAAGAAATCCCAGCCTGCTAGCTGACTGGCCATCGTGCTAGCTGACGGGCAGCGGCGACGCGATGCCCCGCGAACATCCACACCAACCCCGCACCACCCGCGGGGCACTGCTGAGGATGCCGCAATGCCCACGAACACCCTTGCACCGCAACCGGTCACCAAGCTGGAACCCGGCGACCTGATCGACGAACGCGAAGCTGCCGCGATCCTGGGCGTGCAGCGCAAGACACTCCAGAACTGGCGCACGCTGCGCAAAGGCCCACGCGCAAAAAAAATCGGGGCGAAGATAATTAGATACAACCGTGCCGACCTGCTGGCGTTCATTGAGAACGGGGAGGAGGCGGCATGAAACGCCCGTCCCTGCATCGCGTCACCGACGCCACCATGACGGCCACCGTCTACGTACTCGCCATCGTCTTGTGCGTGCCCGTGCTGATACTGCACGCGCTGGGGGTGCGGACATGATCGGCACCGACCTGAAACAAGCGCATCCTCTGCGCGTGGCCATGCTTGCCGCCGACGAAGTGCTCCAGCACCTGCGCGAGTACGCCGACGCCACCGACCGGCCCGCCTGGGAAGCCGTGCAAGCCGCCGACCTGCTGGACAGCGTGGCCGATCTGCTGGCCAAGGCGGTGCAGCCATGACCGCGCCCAAGCTCACCGGCAACCGATGCCAGTGCACGGCCTGCGGCGAATACTTCAACGGGGTGCAGCCGTTCGATAGGCACCGCGTCGGCAGCTTCGGCACCGACCGCCGATGCCTGGACGTGCAGGCAATGGAAGCTGCCGGCTTCGTCCGCAACGCGGCGGGATTCTGGACTAGCGAGGCCCGCGCGCAACGTGCCGCACGACAGCGGGCAGCGGCCATTCCAGCGCATCGCACGCACGCGGTTAGGGTAGGCCAGTACCCCGTCACCGTCGCGGCGCAAAACCCGCAGGCAGGCATGTCGTGAGCGGCGACTTTTTCGCCATCGGCAAACCGCAATGGACGCAGGCTTGTGCCTTGGGTTTAAACCCTGCGGCGGCGCTGCTGGTGCTGGCGCGTGGCACCGGGCGCGACAACAGCACGACGCGATGGAGCGCGGAGGCCGTCGCCAATTGCACCGGCATGGCATGGCGTCGTGCAGCGGCGGCCATCGAGATACTGGAGCAGGCCAAGCTGGCGGATGCCGTGGGCGAGCGCACCACGCGGCCCACGCGCAAGCTCGCCATCCCCGAGGATGCGGCGAACATGCTGTGGCTGCCTAACGCGCTTGTCTCGGGCGCTGGCTCCGAAGCGCCGCCGATCATGCGACTGCGGCAGGCGCAGAATCTGGAACACCTGCAAGCGTTCATCGAGTTGTACGGCATGCAAGACCTGGCCGGCGACGGTGGCTTGCCGCGTAACCTGATCTGGAAGCAATACGAACGCGAGCGCATTTGCGACACCGGCCAGTTTGTGGTGTGGGGCTTTCGCGAGCCGGAAAATGGGGCTCGCTACTGCAACGCGCGAGGCCCGCTGGCGCGCTTCGCCAAGCGCAAGAATGGCGACGGTTCCGCATGGGATTGTCTTGAAGCCCTTGAGCGCATGGGCCTGCTGCAAACCGTGCACTATCTGGCCGAGGGTGACTCACCCGACGCCGAACTGATCCATGCCTTGACCGGCGACGCCGATGCAGACGAGGCACGCGAGGCGGCATGGGCGCTATCGACGGAGTTGCCCGGCGGATTCCGTTACAAGGCCGAGGGCTTCGCCTACGTGTTGCCTGTGCTGTGCCATATCGGCGCGCCTGCCGTGGTGGGCGTGTCGCGGCTGGTGTACCGGCCCCACACCAAGCTCACCGCAGCATGGTGGGCACGCCACCGCGAAAGCTGCGGGCGCGCCAGCGCGATCTATGCCGCCATCGCGGCTGGTGACTTCCAGCGAGTCGCCAGCGCATGAACTTGGCCCCGTGCAGACATCAAGGCTTATCAAGGGATATCAAGGATTCTTCAATGGGAGTGAAAGCCCGTAAGTGCAGACATCAAGGCTTATCAAAGAGCGTAAGGGCTAGCCGCGCGCGAGCGCACGGCCTCACCACGAAGCAGCCGACCGCGAGCAGGCAGCCATGACAACCCGACACCATCCGGCAGACTTCAACCGCACCGCATCCGGTTTCTACCTGCGCCAAGCCGAAGCCGCGTTGTCGGCACAACGGCAGCCAGCCGACGTGGCGGCGGTGGCTGTGACGCGCACGCAGCGGGACGGGTGCACGATCTACTACGTTGCGCCTGCGGCATGGAAGCGCCAGCGCGAGGAGCCGACGCCATGACCCGCAAGACCGACACCGTCCCGATGCTGCGCGGTAGCGCCACGCACCGGCGCACGCAATCCGATTACATGGGTGCGCTGCTGGATCGCGTGACGCTTGAAACCTGGGGCGACGTGATAGACGCCACCGTCGCCAAGGCCAAGGAAGGCGATGCGCAGGCGCGGGCATTCCTGGCCGCCTACCTGGTGGGCAAGCCGGTGCATGAGGCGCCCGAGCCGCTGATCGTGACGGCGCGGCGATTGAGTGGCGATGATGTGCTGGTGGCGAAACTCGCGGAGCCTATGGTCAGTCGCCTGCAATACGGCACAACGGGCACCGAGGACTCCCGCGACTACTGCCGCGAGCAGGTCGCGGCCGAACTGCCCGCGCATATCGAGCCGCAGCTGTGAGTTATCCGGGCGGCTGGCGACCGCACATCGAATCGGCCACCTGCCTGGACGTGCGGCGCATGCTCAAGCTGGGGGCGCTGGTGCCGAACCGCGAGACGCGCGGCAGTTGGCAATGGACGAACGGCGACGGCGAGAAAGTCGCCAGCGTGAACTACCACGCGACGCTCACCGACGGGGCGGGCCTGCTGGTGCTGGACTACACGCACCGCGAGCGCGACACCGGCGAGCGCCAGCCGGTGACCTGCCGCATTGCCTTGGAGTCGCTGCCCTGCCATTACGGCGGGCGACGCTGGTATGCCCGCTGCCCGTACTCACAGCGGCTCGCGGTGAGGCTCTACAAGTGGAACGGCATCGCGCAGTTCTGCCACCGCGACGCGATCAAGCCCCGGCCCACCTACGCCAGCCAGCGCGTGAGCGGTGCGGAACGCATCATGGATCAACGCTGGGCAATTCGCCGCAAGCTGGGCGACGAGTACAGCGACCTGTTCAGCCAGCCGTTCAAACCCAAGTGGATGCGCTGGCGCACCTTCGACCGCTACGCCGCGCGCGATGCCGAGCTGGCTGCGCGGGAGTTTGGCCATTTCGCCCGGTTGCTGGGCAGGGTAGGGGCGCTTGGTTTTGACGAGTAAAAGGGCGGTTAGCCTTTGGATTTAGGTTTGCTGGCAGGCCCAAGCTGCCCACATCACGCGCGCGACGCGATCCGCGAAACGAACCCCATGCAGCACCAGCGGCTGGCGCTACCATTCTGCGTATTCCGGCGACCTTGATCACTCGCTCCGGTATCTCGCAATCAGTGCGCTGTTGGTGATCACCGCCGCGAGTTCGAGGTATGCGAAGTGCTGGAATCGGCCGGCAGCAACCGGCCATGACCGGCCGCCCGTGGCTTCAGTTAGGTTGCCTGATAGCAGCCGTTTGAAACTTGCCTTGCGGTTGCTGGCGGCAGAGTGCGGAACCGGGTCCGGCGTCGCTGGGTCCGTTTATACCGCGCATGGTTAGCCAGACTGAGCCACACGAAATTCCATCAGCATCATGGGGTTGTGCTACCGTTGCCGGAGTCTGCCGCGACTTGTATAGCCGGACACTGGCTTCCGTATATTCAATAGTTAGGTACACACCGAGCATGCCGCGAACGTCAATCCACGAAAAGTACTGGCGTGAACACCTCAACCCCTTTATCCAGAGGGACGAGGAGTTGGAGGCCGCGGGAGAAATATTTTCGCCGCGAGATCACCTCACTCTTGCGTTTCACTTCGACGGTGATATTCATGTTTCCGGTGACAACTCGTCGCTCCAGATAAATTTTAACTCACCCGGCATGCTTATCCTGTTTCATAACGGCCCGGAGAAAGACCATATCTATCGAATTCCATGGAAGCGTCTCGTTGGTTTCGAACTTATCATTAACCGACCAACTCGAAAGCCAAGGGGCAAGCCGGATCTCGTACTTTTTCCGGGTGGCAAGCGTACCTAACCACTCGTTCGAGGCGGACGGCTACGCCGCCGCTCAACTCCAGCGTTAGGCCTATCACCCATGCTCGCTCGTTTACTTTCAGTACTTTTGACTATTTTGTTCTGCGTTTGCAGCGTGCAGGCTCGATCAACTGATCCAACCGACGCGATCGACAGTGGCACAGTGAGTCAGCAAGAGCAGGTTTTTGCGGCAGCCAAGTCGGTGGCGAAAATGTTCAACTCGGGTGAATACGCTGAGTCTTGGAAGCTTTTAGCGCCGATTCTTAAGGCAAAGACCACCCAGCAGGAGTGGAGTAAATATGTCTCTACACTGCGCACGCCTCTAGGGACTCCGGGTGCTTCAAAGGTTCAAGGCTTTGGCTTTACAAAAACCATGGCCGACGCTCCGCCGGGTCAGTACGGCATCATCGAGCTGGAGACGGACTTCGCCAATATTAAGGGGGTGCAAGAAAAGTTCGTTTTTCAATATGTAGATAAAAAATGGAAGCTTGCTGGGTACTGGCTATCCAAGAAGTTCACTATAGGCACCAGCCATGCGCCTAACAGTGCGTTCGAGGCGGACGGCTACGCCGCCGCTCAACTCCAGCGTTAGGTGGCAAAGTGCGCGCAATTCGTCAATTTGTTGCTTGCATCGGGCTGGTCACACTGCAGTTTGTGCTCGTCCAACCCTCCTTCCTCCCCGGAGCTTGGATAAATATCGCCCCTCCTGCCATCGGCACAGTTTTCGCCGTCCTTGTTGGTAGAGTCAGTCTTGAGTTTGTCGTGCTTACGCTGGTCATTGTGGGGCCGGTCATGGCGTTAAGCATTCTCTTCCTAATAGCCGGTGTCGCTTGGCCAGATGCCGCAGCGGCCCACGTCCAAGCCAATATGTCACTTGGCAATTTCTTAGCTATCTTATCGCCACCCTTCGTCGGTGCAGCCACATGGTTTGCGGTTCAGCACCTAACCAGTCATTCAAGCGGACGCGCAAAAGCGCGCGCCGCTTAACTCCAGCGTTAGCAGGCTGTTGAGAAGCACCGTCTCGCGCCACTCTCGATAGCCGCGATCTATGCATGACGGTCGTGATGGTGGGCGCATGGCGCGTTTTCCCGCCCTGCGGACGCACGTCTCCCACCGTTGCTCA
>NZ_MUNP01000054.1 GCF_002001105.1 Rhodanobacter sp. C06
CACAGCGGCGTTAAGGGCAAGGTCAGCGTGGCGCGCGACGACGATTGAGCACGTGCGACATTCCCCTCCCCTGGGTGCAGGGGAGGGCCGGGGTGGGATCACCCCAGCCACCGCCAAACCAGATACACCAGCGGCGCGCATACGAGCAGAAACGGGATCGACGCCAGGTGCAGCAGGCGCAAGCCGCGTGGCTGCTTCGCCAGGCGCAACGCGATCAGGTTCGCCAGCGAACCGATCGCCACGCCGAAGCCACCCACGTTCACCGCCACCGCCAGCGCGATCGCATCGGGTGTGCGGTCGAGCAGCAGCACAGTGGCCGGCACGTTGCTGATCAGCTGAGAGGCGACGATACCGCTGGCATACAGCGTCAGCGGATCGCGGAAATCGAGCCGGTCCAGCGCGTGGCGCACCAGCGGCAGTTCGGCGAAATGGCCCAGGCCGAGGAAGATCGCCGCGAAGGTCAGCAGCAACAGCCAGTCGATGCGCGCCAGGCTGCGCCGCGCCAGCAAGGCGAACAGCGCCAGCAGCAGCGTGGCACCCAGCGGCGCGCGGTGGTATTCCATCAGCAGCACCATGCCGAGCAGCGCCAGCAGCGAACCGATGCCCAGCCGCGTCGAGTTCACCCGGCCATCGATGTGCGCCGACGTCAGCGCAATCCGGCCGCGCGGCAGCCACAGCAGGGTGAACGTGGCCACCAGCGCGAACATCACCGCGGCGGCCGGCAGCATCGCCGCCGCGAAGCGCAGGAAGGGCAGGCCCGCGTGCTGCCACAGCAGCAGGTTCTGCGGGTTGCCGATCGGGCTCAACGTGCTGCCCGCGTTCACCGCCAACGCTTCCAGCACCACCATGCGCGTCACCGGCAGGTTCGAGATGCCGCCGATCGCCAGCGTCAACGGCACGATCAGGAACAGGCTCACGTCGTTGGTCAACACCATCGACAGCAGCGCGGTGGCGCTCACCAGCAGCAGGCCCAGGCTGCGCAGCGAATGCGCGCGCGCCACCGCCGCCACCGCCGCGTGTTGCACCAGTCCGCTGTCGCGGATGCCCTGGATCGCGATCAGCAGGCCGAGCAGGCCGGCCAGCGTGGGCAGTTGCAGCCAGCGGCGGTAAGCGGCCAGTGGTTGCGGGTCGAGCACGGCCAGCACGAGCCCCAGCGCGGCGAACAGCAGCAACAGCCATTCGGAACGCAGTTTCGCGGACCAATCCCGGGCGCCGCCGCCTGGGGCCTTCACGCGCGCGCGGCCCACGGGCGGGCGTATCTCACCATTCGTGCAGGCCCTCGATCTCGTACAGACGCTTCCAGCTCGGCCGGGCGCGCACCAGGTCGGCCAGCCGCTGCAGCGCGGGCCATTCGGTGGCCGGCCGCGGCATGTTGCGCGACCAGCGCATCAGCATGGTCAGCAGCAGGTCGGCGCCTGAGAACGCCGTGCCAAGCAGGTACGGGCCGTGTCGCCCCAGCTGTGTGTCGAGCAGGCCCCAGACACCCTCGATCTTCTGCTGCAAGGCCGCGCGGACTTCCGGCGTGTGTTCCGTCGCACCCAGTTCGGCGGGATAGAACCACAGGCGGTACGCCGACATCAGCGTGTTGCTGAGATAGACCACCCATTGCTGCCATGCCTCGCGTTCCGGTGTACCCGGCGGCGGGATCAGTCCCGCCGCGGGATGGCGCTCGGCCAGCATCGTCAGCAATGCCGCCGACTCGCAGCGTGGTCGCCCGTCGATCACCAGCGTGGGCACCACGCCGCGCGGGTTGAGCTCGAGATACGCGGGGTCGTGCTGCGCGTCCAGGTCGAAATCGACGAGTTTCAGCTCGTGCGGCGCGCCGATCTCCAGCAGCGCCAGATGCACCACCATGCTCGCGGTGCCGGGAGAGTAGTAGAGGGTGTACATGGCGGAGGTTCCTTCCGGCTGGACGCGCATGGTGGCGGCTCGGCTACCCCTCCCGCAACAACCGCATCGGCGACGTGCGCGTGACCTTGCGCGTGCCCACCAGCCCCAGCAGCATCACCACGCCCGCACAGCCCAGCGCGCCCAGCGCCAGCGGCCACGGCGGCGGCACGAAACCATCGATGCGGAACACCGCGCGACCCAGCCACAAGCCCGCGCCGGCGGAACCCAGCGCGGCGGTGAGCCCGGCGATCAGGCCGAGCAGGGCGAACTCGCAGGCCGCGGCCACGCGTAGCTGAGCGCGGCGCGCGCCCAGCGTCCGCAGCAGGGCCGCTTCGTGCCGGCGTTCGGCGGCGCTGGCGGCGAGCGAGGCGGCCAGCACCAGCGCGCCGGCGAGCAGGCTGAAGGCGAGGATCCAGCGCACCGCACCGCCCACGCGGTCGACGATCTGGCGGATGCGGGCCAGCAAGTCGTCCACATCGACGAGGCTGAGGTTGGAATAGTCGCGCGACAGCTGCGCCATCGCCTGTGCGTGCCCGCGCGGCAGGTGGAAGCTGGCCAGCCAGGTGTGCGGCAGCGCGCCGGCGTGCGCGGGGTCGAGCAGCAGGAAGAAATTGACCCGGAACGAGCTCCAGTCCACCTGGCGGAAGCTGGTGATCTTCGCGTCCACGCGGCCTTCGCCCACGTCGAAGCTCATCGTGTCGCCCAGCTTCAGCGCGAACATGTCGCGCCACATGCGATCCACCGACAGCTCGGCCTGCGCCGGCTGTGCCGCGAACCAGCGGCCGGCGATCACCCGATTCGCGGGCGGCAGCGCGTTGGCCCAGGACAGGCGCAACTGGCGGTCGGCCCAGTCCTTCGCGCGCGGATCGGCGAAGTGCAGTTGGTCGATCGGCTTGCCGTCGATGGCGACCAGCTTGCCCACCGCCAGCGGCATCATGTTGAGCTGGTCGGCGCCGACGCCTGCCAGCGCCTGCGTGAAGCCCGCGCGCTGGTCGTCCTGCAGGTTCAGCGCAAACCAGTTCGGCGTATCGGCGGGCAACTCCTTGCGCCAACCGTCGAGCAGGGCCGGCGCCACCACTGACAACAGCAGCAGCGCGGTGAGGGCCAGCGCGAGTGCGGTGGCTTGTACCACGCTGAGTCCGCGTCGCCGCGCCAGCGCGGCAAGGCCGAGTCGCAACGCAGGATGCGCACCCGGTGCCACGCGGCGCGCCAGCCACAGCAGCAGAGTCGCCAGCAGCGCGGCCACCAGCGCCACGCCGGCGAGGCTGGCGGCGAGGATGCCGGCGAGTTTCAGCGAGCCGCTCTGGCTCCAGATCAGCGCGAGCGCCACCAGCGCGGGCAGCAGATACAGCGCATCGAAACGGCGCACCCGGCGCGCCAAGCTCTGGCGGAACACGGCGACCGGCGGCACCTCGGCCAGCCGCAGCAGCGGCGGCAGCGCGAAGCCGGCCAGCACGGCCAGGCTCATCGCCGCGGCGCCCAGCGCGGGCAGCAGCGGCAATTCGGTGGGAATGCCGCCGAACAAGGTGCTGGCGAACTGCCAGGCCAGTTGCGCCGCGCCCAGCGTGAGCAGCACGCCGGCCAGCGCCACCGGCAGCGCCAGCGCGGCCAGCGTGAGCAGCAGCAGGCCCAGCACGCGCCGGCGCGGCGTGCCCAGTGCGCGCAGCAGCGCCACCTCGGGCGTCTTGCGTCGCGCGTAGCGCTGCGCGGACAGCGCGATCGCCACGCCGGCGAGCAAGGCAGCGAGCAAGGCGGTGAGGTGCAGGAAGGCGCCGGCGCGGTCGAACGCCGTGCGCATGCGTTCCTGGGTCTGTTCCGGGGTGATCAGCTCCGCGCCTTGCGGCAGGGTTTGCCGTTGCGCCCAGACACGCCAGCGCTGCACGGCCTCCGGCGTGCCGGCCAGCAGCAGGCGATGCTGCGCGCGGCTGCCGGTGCCCAGCAGGCCAGCCTGTCCGGCGTCCTGCAAGCTCATCAGCGCGCGCGGCGCCAGCGTCACCAGCGCACCGCCGTCGGGCTGCTGTACCAGTTCAGCGGCGATGCGCAGTGGCTTGCCGCCCAGCTGCAGCGTGTCGCCTACCTTGAGCGCGAGCGCTACCAGCGCGCGGTGGTCGAGATATACCGTGCCGATGGCGGGGCCGTGGCTGTTGCGCTGACTGTCGGTTGCATCGGCCAGCACCAACTTGCCGCGCAGCGGATACGCACCGTCGGTGGCCTGCACGTCGAGCAGCTGACTGCGCTCATGCGCGAAGGCCACGCTGGGGAAGCCGGCGGCGTGGCTGACGGCGAGGCCGTCGCGACGCGCTTCGTCGGCAAAGGCCTCCGGCACGGCCTGCGGCGCCGAAATGCCGATGTCGCCACCGATCAGCTCGGCCGCGCTGGCGAGGATGCCGCGTTCCACCCGCGTGGCCAGCGTGGCCACCACCCCCAGCGCCAGCACCGCCAGCAGCAGGGAGCCGGCCAGGGTACGCAGTTCGGGCAGCCGCCATTCGCGGCGCAGGTTGCGGAGGGCTAGGCGCAGGAGCTTCATGACTGCGGCCCTTTGGACGTGGGCGCGACGTCCTGCGCCGCTTTATCTCCCTCTCCCCCAACAGATCCATCGTTGGGGGAGAGGGTTGGGGTGAGGGGGGCTTTTGCTTCTGCTTCTACGCAAGTTTCAGAGCAGTTTCGAGCCGCTGCCGCGGCCCGAGCTACTTTCTCTTTGCTTGCCCAAAGAGAAAGTAGCCAAAGAGAAACGGCACCCCGCGGCGGCGCTTGCCAGGCGTCCTGCCCGGCAAGTCCGTGAGGCGGCGCCGGGCTTTTCGACGGGGCTCCCGCCCCGGCGAAAAGGCATCGCCATCCTTGGCGATGCCCGCTGCGCGGCCTTGCCGTCCCCGCCTCACCGCCGCCGAGGGGCCCCCGGAACAGCAGGCGCGCATCGTGCGCGCCAGAAGCCGGAGCAAAAGCCAAGCCGCGTAAGCCCGCAGTCTCCCTCCCCTGCATGCAGGGGAGGGCTGGGG
>NZ_MUNP01000013.1 GCF_002001105.1 Rhodanobacter sp. C06
CCCGCGGCGTCAGCCGCCACACCAGCGCCACGCCGACCATCATGTCCACCACCAGCGCCCAGCGCAGCAAGCCGGAAGTGATCAGCGCCCGGAACGGCGGATGCAGATGCCCCTCGTACGCCGCCACGCCGACGACCAGCAGAATCCCGAGCAGCGTCCACAGCAGGCAGGCGAGGTAGACCCGGTTGAACACCACGTTGCAGCGCTCGGTCCAGCGCAGCACGGCCCAGGCGATCAGTGCGCAGAGCAGCGCGCCGATGCTGCCGTAGAGCACCCACCACACCAGCGAGCTGACCAGGGTGAGCAGGGAATTCATACGGCGTGCTTGAAGCCGAGCCGGCGCAGCAGCTTGGCCATCAGCCAGGCGGGGCCGATCAGCAGGTAGGCGAGGTCGGTGAGGAAGCTGGGCTTGCGGCCTTCGAACTTGTGGCCGATGAACTGGCCGATCCACGCCACCACGAACACGCCGACGGCGAGCCAGCGCAGGTTCGTCGCGCCGAGTTGCCAGTACAGGAAGTTGGTGAGCAGGCCGAGCACGGCGAACGCGACCAGCAGCGCCAGCGCCAGCGGGCGCGAGCGCTTCCAGTACCAGTAGAACGCCAGCACCATCACCGCCACCGCCCAGGCACCGGGGCGCAGCCACGCCTGCGGCACCGGGATCGCCCACAGCAGCGCGATCACCGACCACACGATCGGCGGCACGCAGCACCAGTGGAAGACCTGGTTCACCGGGTTGCGGTGGTCAGCGCTGTAGCTGTCCAGCCAGTCCTGCATGCTGCGTTGGTTTGCGGCTTGCGTGGTCATGGTGCGCTCCCCTTGCGGATCAAGGCTGCAATAGCAGCACGGCGATGGTGGGTGTCGCAAGCCGGGGCGGTCGTAGGAGCTGTCTCAGCGGCGATCACGTAGCGCGGATCGCGGCTGAAGCCGCTCCTGCGCGTCGATCAGGACAGCTTGATGCCGGCCAGCCGCTCCAGCGCCTCACCATACTTCGCGGCGGTGCGCGCGATCACCTCGTCGGGGATCACCGGGCCGGGTGGGGTCTTGTTCCAGCCCTGCGCTTCCAGCCAGTCGCGCACGAACTGCTTGTCGTAGCTGGGCGGGCTGATGCCAACCTGGTAGCTGTCGGCGGGCCAGTAGCGCGTGGAGTCGGGGGTGAGCATCTCGTCCATCACGTACAGCTTGCCGTCGGCGTCGGTGCCGAACTCGAACTTGGTGTCGGCGAGGATGATGCCGCGCTCGGCGGCATAGGCGGCCGCCCACTTGTAGATCGCCAGCGTGGCGTCGCGCACCTTTTCCGCCAGCTCGCGACCCACCAGGTTCACCACGGCGTCGAAGCTGACGTTCTCGTCGTGGTCGCCCACGGCGGCCTTGGTCGAGGGCGTGAAGATCGGTTCGGGCAGCTGCTGCGCCTGCCTGAGGCCTGCGGGCAGGGCGATGCCGCACACCGCGCCGGTCTTCCGGTAGTCCTTCCAGCCGGAGCCGATCAGGTAGCCACGCGCGATCGCCTCCACCGGCACCGGCTTCAGCCGGCGCGTCACCACGGCGCGCTTGGCGTAGAGCGCGAGGTCGGTACCGGGCGGCAGCACCTCGGCCAGCGGAACGTCGAGCAGGTGGTTGGGGATCAGGTGCGCAGTCTTGCCAAACCAGAAGTTGGAGATCTGGGTGAGCATCTCGCCCTTGCCGGGAATCGGGTTTGGCAGCACCACGTCGAACGCGGAGAGGCGGTCGCTGGCCACCATCAGCAGGCGCTGGCTGTCCAGCGCGTAGACGTCGCGCACCTTGCCGCGGTGGATCAGTTCGAGGCCGGGCAGGTTCGATTGCGACAAGGTGGTGGGCACGACGGCGGTTCCGTGGCGGGAAGGGGAATGCCCATTGTAGCGGCTGGCGCCGTCGCCACCGCGGTGCGCCGCGGGCAGGCTGCTAGAATTCGCGGCTTTCGGCCCCAGCTTCCGTCGATGCGCATTTTGATCGCGGCACTCTGCCTCACCGTTGCCCTTCCGGGCGTGGCCCGGACACCGGCGTCCGCCGCGGCGAAGCCGTCGCGGCTCGGCCTGTGCGCGGCCTGCCACGGCGAAACCGGCATGGCCGTGATGCCCGGCGCGCCGAACCTTGCCGGGCAGCGGCTGGATTACCTGCGCCAGGCGCTGAAGGATTACCGCGATGGCCACCGCGACGTGCCGGTGATGCGCGCCGCAATCGGCCCGCTCAGCGACGCCGAACTGGACGCGCTGGCGCGCTGGTACAGCGCACAGACCCCGACGCCGGCGGCCCAGCCATGAGTTTCACCTACACGCTCTGGTTCGGCTTCTTCGGCCTGCTGATCGGCCACCTGCCCGGTGCGATCACCGGCGCCATCATCGGCTTCGTGTTCGACAACCTGCGCCACAGCCAGCGCAAGCAGGCCACGCCGGAGGCGGGCGGCTTCGTCGGCCCGTTGTTCGCGCTGCTCGGCGCGGTGGCGAAGTCCGACGGCCGCGTCTCCGAAGCCGAGATCGCCGTGGCCGAACGCATGATGGCGCGCATGGGCCTGGACGCCGTGCAGCGCCAGCAGGCGATCGCCAGCTTCAACGCCGGCAAGCAGCCCGAATTCGACGTGACGCCGACCATCGACGAACTGCGCCGCTGGGCCGGCCTGCGCCGCGACCATGCGTTCCCGGTGCTGGACGTGGTGATCGACACCGTGCTCGCCGAGGGCAACCCGCCGCCGGAGAAGATGGCGATACTGCGCCAGCTCGCGTTCGCGCTGCGCATCAGCGACATGGAGCTGATGGCGCTGATGGCGATGAAGGGCTACGCGTGGAATGCGGGCGGTGCGCGCGGCCGCGGCGGCCAAAGTTACGGCGGGGGCGGCTACGTGCCGCCGCAGCGCAATACCCAGGGGCCCGACCCCTACACCGTGCTCGGCATCGAGCGCAGCGCGGACGACCGCGCGGTGAAGCGCGCCTACCGCAAGCTGATTTCCGAGCACCACCCCGACCGCCTCGGCGACCTGCCCGAGACGATGCGCAGGCAGGCCGAGGCCCGCGCCAGCGAGATCAACGCCGCCTACGAGCGGATCAAGGCGGAACGCGGCTTCAAGTAGGAGCGCACCCTGTGCGCGAATGCCTTGGCTTCGTTCAATATCAGAGTGGTCGCGCACAGGGTGCGCTCCTACAGGAATCATGCCCATGAGCAAGCAAAGCCCCGTCATCGCCCCCTCCATCCTCGCCGCCGACTTCGCGCGACTGGGCGAGGACACCGCCGCGGCGCTGGCCGCGGGCGCGGACTGGGTGCATTTCGACGTGATGGACAACCACTACGTGCCCAACCTCACGATGGGCCCGATGGTGCTGTCCGCGCTGCGCAAGTACGGCATCGCGGCGCCGATCGACGTGCACCTGATGGTGAAGCCGGTGGACCGCATCGTGCCCGACTTCGCCAAGGCTGGTGCCACGCTGATCAGCTTCCACCCCGAGGCCAGCGAGCACATCGACCGCACGATCGGGCTGATCAAGGATTCCGGCTGCCAGGCCGGCCTGGTGTTCAACCCCGCCACTTCGCTGGATTGCCTGGACTACGTGCTGGACAAGCTCGACCTGGTGCTGATCATGTCGGTGAACCCCGGCTTCGGCGGGCAGAAGTTCATCCCGATGGCGCTGGAAAAACTGCGCCGCGTGCGCCGCATGATCGACGAGCGCGGCCTCGCCGTGCGGCTGGAGATCGACGGCGGCGTCACCGCCGAGAACATCGGCGCGATCGCTGCCGCGGGCGCCGACACCTTCGTCGCCGGCTCGGCGATCTTCCACGCCAAGGACTACCGCGCCGAGATCGCAGCGATGCGTGCGGCGATCGGCTGATGTACTGAGCCGCGCGGGAGCATGGAAAGCCCGGGATCAACCCGGTTGTCGCCATGGAAGCCTTGATCGCAGGATCATGCGGCGCCGCCAGAGGAGGCGGCGATGATCACGCTCGATCGGGCGTTTGGGGGTGCGGCACGAGCATGGCTCATGGTGAGCGGACTCGTCATTGCCGGTTCGTTGCCGGCCGAGCCACTCCCTCGTGCCTGCCACGGGCAACCCGTCGAAAGAAGCCTCACTCCAATGCAATGACAGCCTGTACCGCTTCCTGCCGGGCGTAGTGAATTTCTGCCTGGCAGCGCGCGAACGGCAGCGGAACAATGCGATCGGTACGCTGGGAATGTTGAAACTGGCAGCGGGCCGGGGCAGCAAGAAGGCCCAGTACGCACCGGGCCTGATGTATTTCAATGGCGAGCTGGTCGCGGCCGATCGCCCGCCGGGCTTGGCGTGGCTGGGGCTGGCCGCCGAGCGCAGCGACCGCGTTTATGGCGCCGTGTTTGCCTCCGCGTATGGCAACGCCACGACCGCCGAACGGCAGCAGGCTCAGACGAGGTATGCCGCGCTGCTGCCCGTGTATGCCGATGCGGTGGCGGCGCGACGCGCGCAGCGACGCTTCGATCGCGAGATACACGAACTCACGCGGCAGGAACCGTATCCCAGCCAACTTTGCAGCGCAGGCCTGACCGGAGGATATCCCGGCCAAGTGCCGGTTTGCCCGAGTGTTTCAGTGGCAGTTGCGCTGTTGAATCAGGTAGGGGATGCGTATTTCGAAGGCTGGACAGTCCGCGTAAGCGTAGGCGCACTTCAGCCGGTGAGGGCGGATGCCGGCAGCATGCCGAAGCAATTGCCCAAGGACATTCCTCCGGACTAGCAGGCTGTTGAGAAACCTCCGCGCGCCGCCGCGGTCATAGACGTTCTCAATCACTGACCGCCCGATCCGATGCGCAGCCCCGACGTCCAGCAGCTTGGCATGTTCTCGTATGTATCGGTCGAA
>NZ_MUNP01000010.1 GCF_002001105.1 Rhodanobacter sp. C06
CGCGTCGCCTTGCGGTGCCGTTCGAAACCGGCGTCGTGCTCCATCGACAGGCTCATCTGCTTCGGCGTCATCGCGTAACATCCGTCCTCAGGTCGAGCTTCGACCACGGGGCAAAATCAGAGTTTCCTTAGATAGACCCGTCTTCGATAAGGTAGTCTGTGTACCAAGTGTGGTGTTACCCGGAGGAGCTTCGGGGGAGTGCCTCAAAAGAGTTCGTGACCGAACTGATGGGGCAGGCAGGGAATAGGGGAGAGTAATGCCAAGCATCAAGGTCAAGCAGATTAGGTTTGGAGTTCCGCCTTTTCGTAAATTGTCCAACATGACGATCGAGTTCGCGGATCGTATTACCGTCATTGCCGGGCATAACGGTATCGGCAAGTCGACGATCATGGCCTTGGTCGCAAACAACTCCGGGCTAAGTAGTAGCCAAGCTTATAAGTCACTGTTCGGAAAGGCATTTCAGGGAAATCTCTTTGACATCGTCCATGTTGACTACGTCAAGGAATATCTAACCTACAAGAACGCCGGTGCCGCTCTTCCAGAGCCCCTAATTGACTCCCTTATCAACGGGGCCGACGTTGTGACGAAGGCTTGCTCAACGACCGGGCGATCGGATAGCAAGAAGGCTCGTGTCGTGCCGCGCAGCGTGCCTCACGAAGCGTACGAAAGTGACGATGGGAAGATCGCTATCGGCCCCGATGCCAAGGTGCCTTTGCCCACCATATATCTCGGCATGACGCGCATGTTTCCCGTCGGTGAGGCGAATCCGTCTTGGGTTGATCCCGCCATCGATAAGACCCTCGAGGTCGAAGAGCGTCAGTTCATAAGCAAGTTCATCAACGATGTTGTGGTTGGTAGTAAGACTACTTCCGACACAATCACTTCGTTGGGCATTAAGGGGACGGGCAAGCTTGCTAAGCACCCCCAGTACGATTTTGACGCTCGATGCGTGTCGTTGGGACAAGACAGCTTGGGAAGCATAGCCACAGCGCTTGCCTCCTTTAGTCGCCTGAAACGGAAGTGGCCGGATTATCCCGGCGGTCTGTTCATAGTTGACGAGGTGGACGCTGGGCTTCACCCCCATGCTCAGCGGAAGTTGATTCAGGCTCTTCAGAGCACTGGACGAAAGCTCGACCTACAGATTGTTGCCACCACACATTCGACTCACGTGATCGAAGAAGTTCACCCTGATGGGCAAGGACACGCCCAGGCACCTGATGGCGTGATCTATCTGATGGATACGGCAGTACCGAGGCACGCGAACGGGTTTTCCCTAATGCAGATCCTCGATGACATGAACCTCAAGATGCCAGAGGCTCCTAAGAAGCCTAAGCCATTGGAGGTAAAGGTTTACTTCGAAGATGATGAGGCCGCATTCATCTTCAATCGTCTTGTACCGCCGAAGAAGAAGAACGCCATTGGCAAAAAATTGGGAGTCAAGCTTTCGCCGATGCCTCTCGGGGTTGGCTGCAACAGTTTGGTGGGTTTGAGCAAGCACGACAAATACTTCGAGAAGGTGGTGATCGCCGTTGACGCGGACGCTTCAATCACCGGAGCCGCAAAGCAGGTGGCGAACGTAGTAAAGCTGCCCGGAGCTACCAACGATGCGGGTAAAGGGTTATCGCCAGAGAGAACACTCTATTACTACCTCCAAGAGCTCGTGGACAATCCTGGAGATCATGCCGAGGAGTGGGATGAGCTGCTGAAGAGGGGACTGTCCACTAACCAGGTCCAGGCCAACTTGCTCGATGGCGGGTTCAACATCGCCAAAAGGGAAGGGGCTAAGTCGTGGTGGCAAGCACGCCAACAGAGCATCAAGGACCAGAAGCTGTTTGAGTTTTGGGCCTCATGGCACCCGGACGAGGTTAACGCGTTCCTGGATGGCTTGGAGAAGGCGGTGGAAGTGGTCGCTAAGAGGCTCGGCTAGTTTGGCTGGCCAAGCTCGTCGAAAGTCACTACAGTCAAGATATGTACTCGAATAAGCTCTACACCCCACTCAGGTATCCCGGCGGAAAGGCGCGTTTCGCGCCGTTTGTCGCTGGAGTACTCGAGACGAACGGGCTCGAGGGCGGGCACTATTTAGAACCGTACGCTGGTGGTGCTGGAGTCGCCTTGGAGCTTCTCTTTCACAGTCGCGTCGAACACATCCACATCAATGATGCCGACCCCGCCGTCTACAGCTTTTGGATCGCTGCAACCCAGTTCACGAACGAGCTAATTGAGCTTGTGCGAGACACGCCCGTCACTATGAACGAATGGTATCGGTGGCGATCGATCATGCTGGGTCAGGAGGATGCTGGCCCGGTGTACCGAGGATTTGCCACGCTCTTTATGAATAGGACAAATCGCTCGGGCATCCTCAAGGGCGGGGTAATCGGTGGTAAGCAACAAGCAGGAGCCTACAGCCTAGACGTACGGTTTAAGCGGGAGGCACTTGAGGAGCGTCTTTCAAGGATTGGACGTTTCTCGAAGCAAATTACCGTCTACCGTGACGATGCGCTCGCCTTGCTCAAGACTTGCCATAAGTTCATGCCGCGCAAGTCTTTGGTTTACCTAGATCCCCCTTATTATGTTAAGGGGCAAGGTCTCTATCGGAATTTCTACGATCATGACGATCATGTTTCGGTAGCTAGATTCTTGCAGAGTGCGCGCTTTACCCGTCCTTGGATCGTTTCCTATGACAACGTCAAGGAAATACGACAGATGTATAAGGGTGTAAGCACCTTGAGCTACGACCTTAACTACACCGCCCAGCGTCGTTACCATGGTTCTGAGGTCATGTTCTTTAGTGACCGACTCCATGTGCCTTCAAGGCTTACGAGAGGGACTAAGGCTGCATAACCCAAGCCACTTGGCAGACCATCTGAGCGATCAACTGAGGGGGAAGTAGGACTCATCCACTTCTCCGAAGTATTCTGGGGCGACCTCGCCGCATTGAGCTCTGGTGGTGGCGAGAAGCTTATCGAACGTATTGTCATGCGGTTCGGACTTGTCGTCCTGGAAAGGCTTGCCTACTTCATTGGCTTCTACATGCGATGGGCCGACGAAACGACCAGCGTAGCTTCCTGCTGGATTTCGGCGATATTGGGTGACGTGCCTCCGGTGCTCCAGCAAACTCAGTCCGAATTGCCGCCGGTGAAGGAGGTCACTGTGCGCCGATGTTTTCAGACGATGGTAAGTACTTCAAGGGATCAACGGGATTCCCATTGAACCTAATTTGGAATATGAAACCGGCGTGTTGATTGGGCAATTCGCGGACTCGGGCGATAGGGTCGCCGCGAGATACCTTTTGGCCTTCGTGTGTAAGTCTAGTCCCGGTTAAAGCATAGGCAACAATGAAGCTGTCACTGCTCTTTACCATTGTCACTTCTCCCATCGCCCCGAGCCCATGGCCGCTATACACAACTACACCGTCCGCTGCCGCGCTTATCGTCTCGCCTATACGTCCTTCAAATTCGACTCCTGGGACCGAGTCTGTGGGGTCAAACAGCTTTAAGATCCTGCGGCCGATGGGCCGTTGCCATTGAATTCCTTCGATATCCCTAGTCTCGCTCGCTACGACTGGTTCGGCTTGCGCGGATTCGTGGATGGCGTTGCCGACACCTTTAGTGGTTGCTGGGTTTGCCCATGAGTCGCCGACAAGTACCTGAGCAGTTTTGACATCAGTTGTACCGACAGGCGATGCGGGCTGAGAAGGATTGGCCTTAGCACCCGGTTGTGCGGTCATGGGGGGGGCTTGGCTGTACTGGCGCGCTGTTTGTCGACAGATCCCATCGTCGATTGTGCATTGGTGACAGGTAAGGCCGCGCTTGTGCTGGGTGCGCTGATGATTGGTGCCGCCGGAGCGGGATGAGTTAACCACGGGGTCGTAATGTAGCCCTTGCTTATCAGCGCAATAAGAGCCGCAGCGATCATTGCTGCTAGAAGCAGGACCAAGAGTAGGACTTTGGGTCGCTCCAGCACTTCGGCTATGAGATCGTAGAGCGTTCTTCCATAACGGCGCGGCTCATCGGGTGGTGCCATACGACGCCCTCCTGTCTGCTCACGTGATCGCTTTCGTTTTGTCCCCAGCACTCGCAGCAGTTGTGTCTCTGTGGGTGCAGCCTGACGCTATCATCTCTCGTGACGACACCGTGCGCGACCCCTGAGGAGGATGTGGGAATCGCGCAAGTGTACCGCCTTGTGTACTAAGGATGGTCTGATCAATCACCGCCTCATGCTCTCGGCGCGTATTTGAGCCAGCGGCAGGCAAGATGCTCCCGCCCGCGAGCCCCATTCCATGTTCTTCGTGCCGCCGCCAGCCTTTTCAGGCCACGGCGGACGCAGCAACCCTATCTCGGTTGCAGCAGTATCCCGCGCGCCATCCATAGGTTGACCAGCGCAAACAG
>NZ_MUNP01000009.1 GCF_002001105.1 Rhodanobacter sp. C06
GCTACAACGCGCAGGTCGACGTGCACGATCCGTGGGTAAACGCCGCCGAGGCCGAGCACGAATACGGCCTCGTGCCGCTGGCCGAGCCGCCAACGGGCGCCTACGACGCGGTGATCGTGGCGGTGGGTCACAAGCAGTTCGTGGCGCTGGGCGCCGATGGCGTGCGCGCCTACGGCAAGCCCGAGTGCGTGGTCTACGACGTGAAGTACGTGCTGCCGCGCGAGGCAGTCGATGGTCGCCTTTGAACGCGACGTCATGCACGACGTTGCCAGCATGGAGTGCTGGCGACCAAGGGATTACGGAGCACAGTCGACGACGGCACGCTCCCGTGAAGCTGATACGCTTTGACTGGCGTGAAGCGGGCTGGAGATGGAATGAACACCGGCACATTCACCATATCCATCGACTTCGAACTGTATTGGGGCGTGCGCGACACGCGCCGCCTCGATGCTTTTCGCGAGCGCCTGGACGGCGCCAGGCAGGCCATCCCGCACACGCTGAAGCTGTTCGAGCAGCATCGCATCCACGCCACCTGGGCGGCGGTGGGCCTGTTGTTCTGCCATGATCGCGACGCCGCCCTTGCGGCGGCTCCCTCGATGAGGCCTGGCTATGCGAACGGCTCGCTGTGCCCCTACCGTTATCTGGAACAGTCGGCCGACATCGATCCGTATTATCACTTCGCGCCCGAGCTGGTCGAACTGATCGCCGCGACGCCGGGGCAGGAAGTGGCCAGCCACACGTTCTCGCACTACTACTGCCGCGAAGCCGGCCAGACCGTGGCGGCGTTCCATGCCGATCTCGCCGCGGCCGTCCGCATCGCAGCGGCGCGGGGGATCGTGCTGCGCAGCCTGGTGTTTCCCCGCAACCAGTGGAATCCCGACTATCTGGACGTGCTGGCCGAGCACGGCATCACCGCCTATCGCGGCAACGAGGACGGCTGGCTCTATGCCGCCACCGATCACGTCAGGCAGAACGCAGTGCGCCGCATGGGTCGCCTGTTCGACAGCTACGTCAATCTCAGCGGACATCACACGTACACGCTGGAAGACTGCACCGGCAGATTGCCGCTCAATATTCCGGCCAGTCGCTTCCTGCGCCCCCATGACCCGCGACTGGCCTGGCTGGATGGCTTGCGGCTGCGCCGCATCACGCGCGCCATGCGCCACGCGGCCCGGCACCACGAGGTCTTCCACTTGTGGTGGCACCCGCACAATTTCGGCATCGACACCGACCAGAACATGGGTTTCCTGGCACGCGTGATCGAGGAGTTCGAGCGCCTGCGACAGCAGGAAGGCATGCGCTCGCTGGGCATGGCCGAACTCGTCGACGCCGTGGCTGCGCGATGAGTCGACGGACTCCGCGCGTCGTCATGCTGTGCGGCGACGGGCCATCGTCCTGGTTCATGTACAACGCGCTGGCGAGCGAGGTGGAAGTCCTCGCCGTCGTGGTGGAGCGCAAACCGTCGGCTCGGGGCATGATCCGGTACAGGGTGCGCCAGTTGGGCTGGTTCACGGTCATCGGCCAGCTTGCCTTCATCGCATTCAATCGACTGCTGGCGCGGCTCCAGCGCCGCCGCAGCGACGAATTGATCCTTCGGTACGGTTTGCAGGCCGCGTTGCCGCCGGCAGACATCACCCGCCGGGTGGACAGCGTGAACTCGACAGCGGTGCGCCGCCTGCTGAAAAAGCTCGACCCAGACGCCGTGGTCGTGAACGGCACGCGGATCGTTTCACGCAAGGTGATCGACTGCATCCGACGCCCCTTCCTCAACACCCATGCCGGCATCACACCGCGCTACCGCGGCGTCCACGGCGGCTACTGGGCGCTGGTCCACGACGACGCCGAACACTGCGGCGTCACCGTCCACCTGGTCGACGCCGGCGTCGATACCGGCGGCGTGCTGTACCAGCAGCAGATCCATGTCGAGGACAGCGACGGCTTCAACACCTATCCGCTGCACCAGCTTGCCGCCGGGATCCCGCTGATGAAGCAAGCCCTGCGCGACGTGGTCGACGGCCACCTCACCAGCCGCGACGGCGTCGGGCCGTCCCGGCTCTGGTATCACCCCACCCTCGGCCAGTACCTCAGGTACCGGTTTTCCAGGTTGGTCAAATAGAACCTCGGCCTGAGCCGGGCCAGTCGAAGGAGTTCCGTGATCCCTCTCGGCAGAAGCAGGATCCCAGCGAATGCTCCGGACGCCATCGGACAAGAAAAAGGCCGGAAGTCCCGATTCTCGGAGCTTCCGGCCTTTTTGGATGCCGTTGGACGGGGTGGCGTCTATCCAACAATCCTCTGGAAGCCTTATGGTGCAACGGCTTCGCGAGTTGCCACCGCAAAAATACCCGCAAACGTACCCATTCCCGTGCGCGACGCCCTTCAGCGCGGCACGCGAAGGGTTGACCCGCGCAACGCTTCCTCGCGCGCCAGCTCCTCGGCGCAGTCGGTGGCCTCGCCGTCCAGGTCGCACGGTGAAGGCTTGGGCATGTGGCCGGTGTGGGGTGACTGGTCAGCGGTCGCCGGTCGGTCGGTTGTGGTCATTCAATCGGTCTCGGAACGTGGGCGAGATGAGGGTGTGGCCGGAATGGTAGCGTGCTGGACGCACATGATCAGCGTTCCGGCCAAACATGATCACCGCGCTGATGATGATCGGTGATGTAAATTCCGTGCTGACCGGCCGAAATTGATCCCTTGCTGCCGGTGACGACCGGCAGCTTTCGGGAAGGCCCGTTTTCAACGCTGGAGTTAAGCGGCGGCGAAGCCGTCCGCCTTGAACGAATTGTTATGTTGAGAGCCTATATTTGTGCTCGCAGATACGGCGACAAACTTGAACTTACCCCACCTGTTGCATAAGTGACTCGATGCGCAGCAGCGTCTACCGACACAACCTTGATGCCGGGGTGCAGTCTATCGTTGTACGCGTTGGGATCTTGGTAGATGCCGCGAACAAATGAGATTGGCATGAGGTAGTACAGGGCTGCGGCGCCACAGACCCACAACTCATAGTCGGCCGAAAGTGTGTTGGGATTGATATTGAACTTGTACTTATCGGGTGCACGAGCATTTGCGGAGCAAAATCGCGCGTGGACAACCGCAGAGCCAACGCGGAACTTTGAGCTGCCGACGAAGGTGACCGATAGGCCGTGTGCAAGTGACGACACAGCCGATCTTTTTTCAGAGTCACTCATATCTCCCCCGAACAACATAACGCTTGAGTTAAGCGGCGGCGAAGCCGTCCGCCTTGAACGAGTAGTTAGGTTGCTTAGCCAAGAATTTGAGCATTGCAAGGCAACCCGCTTTTGACTGTGATTTCGATGCTGTGGCCTGCGAAGATGCCGCCATCGTCGAAGTAGACCAATGCTGCCCCGATCTCGTCGTAGACATGCACCGAAGGCCGAGCCAATTTTTGCATGAAGGTTTGCTCGTCCAGTTGACCAATCTCGTCGTCTAGCCAGACATTGTTGTAGAGCGGCAAAAGTGATTGTGCTGCGTAGCGTTTGAGCTCGCCGATGTTGGCGATAAGAGTTGAGTAGTAGACAACTGCGTCCGGCGTCGGCTGCCCGTTGAAAAGATAAGGGCCGTCGAGCACTTCGACGTTCGTTCCCGCATGTTGCAACGTAACGCTCATAGACAACCTAACAGGCTGTTGAGAAACCTCCGCGCGCCGCCGCGGTCATAGACGTTCTCAATCACTGACCGCCCGATCCGATGCGCAGCCCCGACGTCCAGCAGCTTGGCATGTTCTCGTATGTATCGGTCGAAGACC
>NZ_MUNP01000047.1 GCF_002001105.1 Rhodanobacter sp. C06
GGGTAGGGCGGTGGGAAATCCGGGAATGCGGACGACTGGCTGGAAGCCCCTCTCTTCCCAGCTTCTCCCCCAAGCGGAGCTCGGGGAAGAAGGAAGTCATGCGACATGAGGCTCACCGCGCCGCCTCGTCCAGCGCCCGCTCCACCATCGCCGTGGTGAGCACGGTCGGCAATTGCCGACCCGCGCCGCCGCCCTTCGAAAACACCACGTACAAGGGCACGCCGGGCGAGTGGTATTGCTGCAGGAAGGTGGTGATCGCCGGGTCCTCGTTGGTCCAGTCGCCCTTCATGTAGACCGCGCCGTTGCGCTTGAGCGCGGCGCGGAACGTTGCGCCGTCCAGCACGGCGTGCTCGTTCGCCTTGCAGGTGATGCACCAGTCGGCGGTCATGTCCACGAACACCGGGGTGTTCGCGGCGCGCAGTTCGGCGAGCTTCTGCGGGCTGTAGGCCAGCACGCCTTCCTGCGCCGCGACGGCACCCGTCGCTGCCGGCACCTGCGCCAACAGGTACAGCGGCGCCAGCACGGTCAGTGCCAACAGCGCGGTCAGCGCGTGGCGCAGCGGGCCGCGCCCGCGGCTGCGTTCGAACCACCACAGCGCCAGCGCCAGCAGCACCAGCGCCACCAGCAGCAGGCCCACGGCGTCGGCGCCGCGCTGGTTGGCGAGCACCCAGGCCAACCATGCCGCGGTGAGGTACATCGGGAAGGCCAGTACCTGCTTCAGTGTCTCCATCCAGCGGCCGGGCTTGGGCA
This sequence comes from Rhodanobacter sp. C06, assembly GCF_002001105.1. GTDB lineage: Bacteria > Pseudomonadota > Gammaproteobacteria > Xanthomonadales > Rhodanobacteraceae > Rhodanobacter_A. The sequence continues at coordinate 751 of NZ_MUNP01000047.1, forward strand.
GCCAGCGCGCCAACGCGGGGATGTAGGCGATGGCGAGGAAGGGCAGGGCCAGGCCCACGCCGAGCATCAGGAACACCAGCAGCGCGTTCGCCGCCGGCGCGGCGAACGCGTAGGCCAGCGCGCCGCCCATGTACGGTGCGGTGCAGGGGCTAGCCACCACCACCGCAAGCACGCCGGTGAAGAAATCGCCGGTCGCGCCGCCGCGGTTCGCCAAGGTGCTGCCGACGTTGCCCAGCGACGCGCCGAACTGCACCACGCCCGACATCGACAGCCCCAGCGCGAAGATCACGCAGGCCAGCACCGCCACCAGCAGCGGCTGCTGCAACTGCGTGCCCCAGCCCAGCGCATGGCCGGCCGAGCGCAACGCGAGGATGCCCAGTCCCAGCGCGAGAAAGCTCACCAGCACGCCGGCGGTATAGGCCAACGCGTGGCGGCGCCGACGCGCGGGGTTCTCGCCGCTTTCCAGCAGGCTCACCGCCTTCAGCGACAGCACCGGCAGCACGCAAGGCATCAGGTTGAGGATCAGGCCGCCGCCCAGCGCCAGCAGCAAGGCGGCGAACAGGCTGGTTTGAATCGGGCTGGTCTGCAGCGGGCCGGCGGGCGCGGTCGCGGCGTCGGTCGATGCTGTGCCGGCGAAGGGTGCCGTCGGCGCACCGGGCACGGTCACGCCATTCGCCACGGCGCCGCTTTGCAGGTCCACCGTCGCGTCGCGCGTGATCAGCGGATAGCACACGCCACCGTCCTGGCAGCCGAGGAAGCTCGCCTCCAGCGTCACTTGCCGGCGGCCCGCGGTATGGCCCACGATCGCCACCGGCAATTCGAGATCGCCGAAATACACGGTCACCGAACCCAACTGGGCGTCCTGATGCACCACGCCGCCGGCCGGCCACGCGGGCGTGGCTAGCGTGAGGCCGCCGGCATTCTTTAGTTTCAGCGCGATGTGGTTGCGGTAGACGTAGTAGTCCTTCGGCATCGTCCAGCGCAGCAGCAGGTGCTGCGGGTCCTGCGCCAGCGCGGTGAAGCGGAAGGCCTGCTCCGGCGGCAGCGGCGTGGACGAGGTGCCGGTCAGTGCGCCGCCGCTGTCGTTGCCGCCCAGCTGCTGCAGCGCGGCGCCCAGCGCCTTGCCGCCGCCAGCGGCGGCCTTGGCTGGCAGCTTCAGGTCGAGGTGCTCGGTATGCGGCGGGTAGCAGATCTTCGGCTCCACCTCGTGGCAGCCCTGGTATTGCACGTCCACGCGCAGCCGCGTGGTGCCCGCCGCCACGGTGTAGGGGAGGCTGGCGTCGACGCCGTGGTGGTAGGTCTCCACCGGGCCAAGGTAGGGATCGTCGTGCTTCTCGCCGGGCGGCAGCTGCGCCGCGCCCAGCGTCACGCCGGCACCGGCGGTGAACTTCATGCGGCCGCGGTAGAGGTAGTAGTCCGGCGCGATCGTCCAGTGCAGCTTGAGCACGCCGGGCGTGCCCGCGTCGGTGCTGAGCTGATACGCCTCGGTCACTGGCAGGATGTTGTCGTCCTGCGTCTGCGCGAACGCCGCGGGGGCCGCGAGCAGCAGGGTGAGCAGGGTCAGCAGGCAGTGACCGAGGCGGTCGTGCAGAGGGAAACGCATCGATGCTCCAGCGTGTTCTTGATGGGCGCACGGGGACGCGCCCAAGGGATTATGGCCCAGCTTCCGGTTGCGGGCCCGTGGTGCGGCGTCGCGCCCGGCTCACCCGCAAGGTCGGGATCGGCCCGTCAGTCGATCGAATGAGTGCGCACCCAGTCCAGATAAGTTGCGTGGCCGCGTTCCACCGGCAGCGCGATCAGCTCCGGCAACTCGTAGGGATGCAGCGCCAGCACCCGCGCCTTGAGCGCCTCGAAGCGCTCGGCGGTGGTCTTGATCAGCAGCAACTCCTCGCCATCCGTCTGCACCTTGTCCTGCCAGCGATAAGTGGACAACACCCCCGGCAGGCGGTTCACGCAGGCGGCCAGCCGCTCGCCCACCAGCGTCTCGGCCAGCCGCTGCGCGCTGGCGGCGTCGGGGCAGGTGCACAGGCAGAGCAGGATGGTTGGGTCGGGCATGGCGGGCTTGGGTGTTTCGAGAAGGCCGTCACTCCAGCGCAGGCTGGAGTCCAGTGTCGTTGTGTTTCCCGGCGTGGCCGCGAGGCGCTGGGCCCGGCCTGCGCCGGGGCGACGATCAAGGGCGGGTGGCCCACGTTAGCAGAGCGCACACCGACCTCTTGAAACCCGCCCGCGCCCGCCCCATTCGCTGTCTCAAGGGT
>NZ_MUNP01000008.1 GCF_002001105.1 Rhodanobacter sp. C06
TTCGACCGATACATACGAGAACATGCCAAGCTGCTGGACGTCGGGGCTGCGCATCGGATCGGGCGGTCAGTGATTGAGAACGTCTATGACCGCGGCGGCGCGCGGAGGTTTCTCAACAGCCTGCTAGGCTGCAGGCTTGCGGCCTGACGAGAGCCAACCCCAAGCAGGAGCGCTTGCCTGATATCGAAAGCGGGCTGTCCAGCCCGCTTTCGACTCGCCGAGTTCGGCGAAGGCCGGACTCGGTTCCGCCGGATCAAGCGCGGCGGCGCTTGATCCGCGAGCGGTCCATCCATGGACCGCTATTCCTCCTCGACTTTCGGTTTCCACGCCTCGCTGAGCTGTTTCTGCACCGGCGCGGGCACCGCCTCGTAGTGGCTGAGGTCGAGGCTGTAGCGGCCGCGACCGCCGGTCATCGCCTTGAGTTCGGTGGGGTAGTCGGTGAGTTCGGCGAGCGGGGCCTGGGCCTTGATCAGCAGTTCGCCGCCGCGGCGGCTGTCGGTGCCGAGGATGCGCGCGCGCTTGCCGGCGAGGCCGCCGGTGACGTCGCCGACGTCGCTCTCGGGGATCGCTACCTCCACGTCCACGATCGGTTCCAGCACGATCGGGCGGGCCTTGCCCACGGCGTCGAGGAAGGCCTTCTTGCCGGCGCTGACGAAGGCGACTTCCTTGGAGTCGACCGGGTGGTATTTGCCGTCGTACACGGTGACGCGCAGGTCCTGCAGCGGGAAGCCGGCCACCGCGCCGCGTTCCATCGCCTGGCGCACGCCTTTCTCGATCGCGGGAATGAAGGTGCCGGGGATCACGCCGCCCTTCACCGCGTCGACGAATTCGAAGCCGGCGCCGCGTTCCAGCGGTTCCACGCGCAGGAACACCTCGCCGAACTGGCCGGCGCCGCCGGTCTGCTTCTTGTGGCGGTGATGGCCTTCCGCGTGCGCGGCGATGGTTTCGCGGTAGGCGATGCGCGGCGGATGGGTGACGACTTCCACGCCATAGCGTTCGCGCATGCGTTCCAGCGCCACCTTGAGGTGCAGCTCGGAGAGGCCGCGCAGCACGGTCTCGTTGAGTTCCTTGTGGTGTTCCATGCGCAGGCAGGGGTCTTCCTCGGTCAGTCGCCCCAGCGCGTTCGCGAGCTTCTGTTCCTGGCCCTTGTGCTTCGGTTCCAGCGCGAGGCCGAACATCGGTTGCGGGAAGCGCATCGGCGCGAGGCGGATGCGGTCCTCCTCGTGCGCATCGTGCAGCACGGCGTCGTAGTGGATCTCCTCCACCTTGGCCACCGCGGCGATGTCGCCGGGCACCGCCTGCTCGATCTCCACGTGGTTCTTCGCGTTGAGCCGGAACAGGTGGCCCACCTTGAACGGCTTGCGGCCGTCGTCGACGAGCAGCTGCGAGTCGCGGCGCACGGTGCCCTGCCACACGCGGAAGACGGCGAGCTTGCCCACGAAGGGGTCGTTGACGATCTTGAACACGTCGGCGATCACGTGCTGCGCCGGGTCGGCGTTGACGGTGATCGCCTCGCCCTCACCGTTGACGAAGGGCGGCGGGTTGCCTTCCGCGGGATTCGGCAGCAGGCGTTCGGCGATGTCCAGCAGCTCGGCCGCGCCGGTGCCGTTGCGCGCGCTGACGAAGCAGATCGGCACCAGGTGGCCTTCGCGCAGGCATTGCTCGAACGCGTCGTGCAACTGCTGCGGCGTGAGCGCAGCCTCGCCCTGGTCGAGGTAGGCGCCCATCGTCGCCTCGTTGATCTCCACCACCTGGTCGAGGATGCGCTGGTGCGCGGTGGCCAGCGAGGAGAAGTCGGTGGCGCCCGCGGTGTGGAAGAAGCAGTCCAGTACCTGCTTGCCGCCTTGCGCGGGCAGGTTCACCGGCAGGCATTCGGGGCCGAACTCCTCGCGCAGCGCTTCGACCAAGGCGCCGAGATGCGCGCCCTCGAAGTCGATCTTGTTGACCACCAGCACGCGGGCGAGTCCTCGCGAGCGCGCGTGATCCATCATGCGGCGGGTGCCGTGCTCGATGCCGTTGACGGCGTTCACCACCACCATCACGGTTTCCACCGCCGCGAACGCGGAGAGCGTGCCGCCGCGGAAGTCGTCGTAGCCGGCGGTGTCGATCAGGTTGATGCGGCAGCCGCCGCGGTCGATGCCGGCGATACAGCTGTCGATGGAATGGCCGCGCGCCTTCTCCTGCGCGTCGGTGTCCGACTGCGTGGTGCCGCGCTCCACCGAGCCGGGCGCCTGGATCACGCCGCCGGCGTGCAGCAAGGCCTCGAACAGCGTGGTCTTGCCGCTGCCGGCATGGCCGGCGAGCGCGATGTTGCGGATGCTTTCCGTGTGGTAGGACACGATGCGACCCTCCTCTTGCAGAGGTGCGGGTCGCATCGGCATGAGCGGCGCCGCACGGAACCGCACATGGCGGCTGACGATGGCGGGCCGTCATGGTCGTCCGGGCGCGGACGCGGGGGCGGTCATGGCGGGTGAGTCGGGCGATGGTACGTCGCGGCGGGGTTAGGCTCGCGTCAACGTGGCCGGGAACCGCCGCAAGGCCGCGCGGTCTGAGAGCCCGCCGCGCTTTTCTCCTCCCCCTTGCTTGCAGGGGGAGGGC
>NZ_MUNP01000007.1 GCF_002001105.1 Rhodanobacter sp. C06
ACACGTTTTTTGCCAAGTCCACGCCGAGGGTTATAGTGCTCATGGAGACTTCCTCTTCTGCTGACGGTTGTGTCGCAACACCATCATGGCCTTCGAGGCCGAAGGGAGGGGAAGTCTCTTTTTACTCATTCAAGCGGAAGTGCGTACCGCACGCCGCTTAATTCCAGCGTTAGGCGCCACGGGCGAGTATCAGGGGGAATCATGCATCGGCTTTCAATTCTGTTGGTGTCGTTTGCGGCGACTCTGGCGTTTGCGCCATCTGGCGTAGCAGCGCCGACCAGTCCGGCTAGCGCGGGTGACAAGAGCGATGTCGCCGCAATGTACGAAGCGTTCTTGAACCATTGGAGTGGCAAAAGGCAAGAGCCGATGAACGTTGCCGCATCTGCTGATGCACCTTCGTCTGAGGATTTGCAGCAGTACGCCGATTGCGCCAAAGAAATCGGCAAGCCGAACACACAGTGGGTACCGGGGTCAAAAATAAGTGATCTCTCGGCTGTCTTGGGCAGGCCAGCGTTCATCCACTTCATTGACCCAAAAACGTGGCGCCCGCTGGATCCTGGCGCGCTTATAAGGAGCGGAGCTTCCGTCGGCTCTGCGGTTTCAACAGGCATGGCGCAGGGGCTTGTAACGCTCTCTGCGGTCACGTTCAACAAAGCTCACGACATCGCGGTGTTCAATTTCTCATTTGTATGCGGCGGGCTTTGTGGCAGCGGCTTCGTCGTTGTGTTTTACAAGACGCCGCAGGGCTGGGTACAAAGCAAGTCCACATGTGGGGGTTACATGTCATGATGCTGTTGGCGCCTAACAACTCGGTCAACCGGACGCAAATCCCGCTACGCGGTCTTTGCGCCGGTTACCTCGGGCGTTAGGCCACAAGAGCTATGGACATCTCTGAGACCTACTTGACCTTGGGGGCTGCGACGTTCGAGCTCGGTGTTCTCATGGCAGCAACCGCTGCTATGGCGTTTGCGCCGCGCATGCGGAAATTCGCTGTCGTATTGCTGGGAGCTGTCACCCCTTTGCTAATCTTCTATGCGATTGCGGCCGGGTCGTACTTTTTCGCACCGGCAGTGCCTTCCGGTAGTTTTCCCTTTTCCGCCATATGGGTAATGTCTTTTGCTGTTTATCTAGCGGTTGCGCTAGGGGGCACTGCGCTAGCATTCATTCCCAAGCCATCAAACTTGTACGGCCGATATTTTGTTGGCATGGTGTCCGCTCCAATTTCTTATGCTTTGCTCAATCTAGCCATGTAGGCAGTTCCTCGCTGCCTAACCATTCGTTCAAGGCGGACGGCTTCGCCGCCGCTTAACTCCAGCGTTAGGTTCTACATGAAATTGTTGCTAGCTTGCGCCTCCCTTGTCTTCGTAGCCCTCTTGTCTGCGTGCAACCGGGCCCCCAAGGGCGTAGTTGATGACACGGGGGACACACAACCGGTAGAACTTGATTTGCCAGCCGTAGATCATCCCATCGGGGTCCTCTATGGTGCCCCAAGAGCTGTTATATGTAATTTTCGTCAAGCTAACGCCAGTGAGCTGCTTGAGCACAAGAGTGAAGCAAAAGCATATGGTGGTGGTTACTCGTACATCGACCTGAAAACAGAGGGTTCCGGTAGACACACACTGATTTTCAAAACTTCTTGGGTACATTCGAGCAAGGACGCCAGCATGATTTTCTGTAGCGGAACTGCAACCGTTGACTCAGGCAGCTGCAGTCTTCTCGGCATTTCTGAAAATGGTTGTTTTGAGGTCACGCCGCTCAATCCATACACACTTGCCCAGGTAGATCGTTTGCTTCTCGCAGTCAGGCAAAGCTACCCTCGCTGGTAGAAAACCTAACCAATCGTTCAAGGCGGACGGCTTCGCCGCCGCTTAACTCCAGCGTTAGGACTCATTGCGGTCACTAGAAGACAGGGAATATATGTTCGCGAGCATCCAACTTAACAATTTTTCGGCAGGCTACTTCAGGGTAAAATCCGATCCAAAGTTTGTTCTTGACGGTAAAACGATCTTTGAGTTGGCAGAGTCAGCCTTTCCGTACGAGATCACAAAAATAGCTAATAGGTCCCGTGCAGTTGAATTCACCCACGTTGCAATAGACAGTGATGGCATTTGCTATCTTTATGATCATTTGCATCAACGAGTTGATGCAAGGCTTGGCCCGTGTAAATACACTCCCGACCGGAAGTCCTAACAACTCCGTAGGAGACTTCCCCGTCAAGCCGGGTGCATGACGCTTCTGCCCTGGGCTTTCGGGCGACTGCCGGTGCTGGGGATTTTCTGGTGCTTCGTACTGCGCGTCAGTGCTTCGCGGCCTGCTACGTG
>NZ_MUNP01000044.1 GCF_002001105.1 Rhodanobacter sp. C06
GAGTAAAAAGAGACTTCCCCTCCCTTCGGCCTCGAAGGCCATGATGGTGTTGCGACACAACCGTCAGCAGAAGAGGAAGTCTCCATGAGCACTATAACCCTCGGCGTGGACTTGGCAAAAAACGTGTTCTCGGTGTGCGCGATGGACGGCGCCGGGCACGTGGTGCAGCGGCAGGACTTGAAGCGCGATGCGTTTGCGCAGTGGCTGGCGCAGCTGCCGGTTGGCAGCGTGGTGGCGATGGAGGCGTGCAGCGGGGCGCACCACTGGGCGCGGCGCTGCCTGGAGCATGGCCTGCAGCCGCGGATCATCGCCGCGCAGTTCGTGACCCCGTTCCGCAAGAGCCGCACCATCAAGAACGACCGCAACGACGCCGAGGCGATCGCCACCGCCGCGCGGCAGGGCAACATGCGCTTCGTGCCGGTGAAGACGCTGGATCAGCAGGCGCGGCTGGCCGTGCACCGTGTGCGCGAAGGCTACAAGGTTGAATCGCTGGCGCTGGCCAACCGCATCCGCGGCCTGCTCGCCGAGTTCGGCATCGTGGTGGCGCAAAGCGACGTGGCGCTGCGGCGGGTACTGGCCGACCTCGACGCGCACGCCGGATTGCCGGGCGAAGTCTGCAACCTGCTGCGGGAGCTGCGCGCCCACTGGGCGCGCCTGCACGAGGCCGTCGACGCGTGCGATGCCCGCATCGCCGACCACGTGCGCGAGGACACCCGCTGCCAGCGCTTGCGCGAGATCATCGGCGTCGGACCAGTCACCGCCGACGCCACGGTGGCCACCGTGGCCGACGCGCGCCTGTTCAAGAACGGCCGCCAGCTCGCCGCCTGGCTGGGGCTGGTGCCCACCCAGCACTCCAGCGGCGGACACGCCCGGCTGGGCGGCATCAGCTGCCGCGGCGACGCCTACCTGCGCACGCTGCTGATCCAGGGCGCCCGCAGCAGCCTGCAGCGCGCCAAGGCCGTGGCCATCGACAAGGCCACGCCCGAACAGCGCTGGATACGCATGCTCGATGCGCGCCTGCCGTTCGGCAAAGTGCTGGTGGCCATCGCCAACAAGCACGCCCGGCAAATCTGGGCCATGCTCGCGCACGACGTCGACTACGACCCGCACGCCTGCCTCGCCCATCCCATGCACCGGCAGATCCAGCCGGCCTGAGCTCAACGTTTTCGCAACACCGTTTCGTTCCACGTCAGCGCAGCACGGTAACAACGGGTCAGACCCACCCGGAGAGAACCTGACTAACTATTCGGACGTCCAAACGGTGAGCCGGCCGATCCCAGGCCACCGACGACACCGCTGAATGAACGAGGTCTCCGGGCGCGGTTTATACCCTGATCCGAGCCAGACACATCGGCTCAACAAGACCGTCTACGGAAATGCCGTCTGACACACGTAGCAGGCCGCGAAGCACTGACGCGCAGTACGAAGCACCAGAAAATCCCCAGCACCGGCAGTCGCCCGAAAGCCCAGGGCAGAAGCGTCATGCACCCGGCTTGACGGGGAAGTCTCCTACGGA
>NZ_MUNP01000052.1 GCF_002001105.1 Rhodanobacter sp. C06
GGTGATGGCTCGCGATGGACGCATGCGGTCCTCCCTCTCCCCCAACATCGTTGGGGGAGAGGGTTGGGGTGAGGGGGGCTTTTGCTTCTGTGCTTACGCAAGCGACAAAGCGGTTTCGTGCCGCTGCCGCGGCCCGAGTTACTTCTCCTTTGCTTGTCCAAAGTAGAAGTAACCAAGAGGAAACGACACCCCGATGGCGCGCCCTCCAGGCATCCTGCCTTCCGGGTGCGCGTGCGGGTTACGGGGTTTTTCGACGGCATGTCCCTGTGCCGGCGAAAAACTGGCTCGCATCCCTGCGAGCCATCCTGCGGACTTTCCTCCACCCGCCCGCCGCGCCATAGGGGCCCCGGAAAAGCGGCGCGCTCCCGGCGCGCACTCGGACGCAGCCGCTGCGCGGCAGCGAATGCACGAGGATTACTTACCTTCATCCCTTTCGTGCTTATTGCGAAGTTACTACTTTCTGGTTGCCTGAAAAAATGTGTCTTGCGCTAAAATATTTTTAGTCGCCATTTCGGCAGAATTCACAAAAACATCAGGATCGCCCGTTCTGCTGAATTTCAAGATGGAGGATGCTCCTGATCCAGTGACAAAGAATGTTTGTTTGGTTTTGTTGTCCATAACCTCCCATTTCAATGTTAATGATGCAGAGCCCTTCATTCCGTCAACAGAGTAACAAATGTTTGCATGAATGTTTTCAATTGCAACGCCAATCACAACGTCGGCATTTTTTTCTTCGTTATCTGGTATAAGTCCGGTATCAACCTTATATCCGTACTGTGAGAGTGTTTTTTCCATTTGCTCTTGTATGGCGCTTACAACGCCATGGTTGTCAACCCACATCAGGTCGGTTCCTCCGACGCATAGTGTCCCGCCTTTCATTTGTCCTATCTTTTTGTCAATTAGCTTAACCGCGACATTGGCGATATAAATCGTTTTTGATCGTTCTACGTTGCTCTGAATAGGGGAGAGAGATGCTGGTGCAGCAATTTTGGCTGGGGCGATCTCCGCACAGCCGGCAAGAGTTGCACAAATAGCTGCTGCCACGACAAGTGTTCGGTGCATGTAAAATCCCCTTTTGGATTTGCGACGATCGAACTGGTGATGTTGGTCCGAGGCGACGCTAAGTAGACCACGAACTTGGGTAAAAAAGCATGGATGCCCTGCCATTGCTAAGTTATGATCGGGCGCGAGATTTTGCGTCCGAACGTGTAACAGGTTAGGGATGGTCTGATCAATCACCGCCTCATGCTCTCGGCGCGTATTTGAGCCAGCGGCAGGCAAGATGCTCCCGCCCGCGAGCCCCATTCCATGTTCTTCGTGCCGCCGCCAGCCTTTTCAGGCCACGGCGGACGCAGCAACCCTATCTCGGTTGCAGCAGTATCCCGCGCGCCATCCATAGGTTGACCAGCGCAAACTT
>NZ_MUNP01000029.1 GCF_002001105.1 Rhodanobacter sp. C06
CCCGCCCTGCGGACGCACGTCTCCCACCGTTGCTCATGTCGGCGACGGTTCCCACCACTCGCCGATGCCACCGAGGCGGATCAGGTTGTAGGCGGCAAACGTCCAGGTCACCCAACCGCGCACTGCGGCGAGGCCTACTCTCGGCAGCTTGCGCAGCCCGCCGATGGTCTTGATCCAGCCAAAGCCCTGCTCGATCCGTTTGCGCACCTTCTGGCTGATGCCGTAGCCGCGCGTGCGCGCCACCGCTCGCGGCACGGCACTGCGTCGACCGTTGCCCGTGTTGCGTGCGATATGCGGCACGATTCCGCGCGCCCTCAGTGCTGCGACGAAGTCCTGCGTGTCATAGCCCTTGTCCGCACCCAGGGTGGCTCCTTGCCTGACGCCCGCCGCGGTGAGCAGATCCAAGGCACCGTCCCGCTCGCCGGTGCCGCTGGCATGGCGGACGTCCACGCCGACCACGAGACCATGACGGTTCTCCATCAGGCTGTTCGCCAGGTAGCTCAGCTTCGCCTCCTTGCCTTTGCCCTTGCGGATCAAGCGGGCATCCGGATCCGTGGTGGACGCGTGCGTCTCGTTGCTGCGCGGCTGACCGCGGAAATTGTCGCCATCGCCCTCGTCGTGATCGTCCTTGGGCCGGAAGCTCTTGTGCGAGGCCCACGCCTCCAGCAGCGTGCCGTCCACCGAGAAGTGCTCGTCGCTGACCAGGTCGCGCAACCGCCCCAGCAGCACGGTGTGCTCGAAGAAGTGCTGGGCAATCGCCTCGTCGAACAGCCGTTGGCGGTTGAAGGAAAACGTCGAGTGGTCCCACACCGGATCGTCGATGTCCAGGCCCACGAACCAGCGGAACAGCAGGTTGTAGTTGAGCTGCTCCATCAGCAGCCGCTCGCTGCGCACGCTGTAGACCACCTGCAGCAGCGAGGCGCGCAGGATGCGCTCGGGCGGGATCGACGGACGACCGCCCGCGGCATAGCGCACCGCCAACAGCTCATCGAGCTCGCCCAGGATCGCGTCCACCAGAATCCGCAGTTTGCGGATCGGATGATCGGACGGCACGCGGTCTTCGACCGATACATACGAGAACATGCCAAGCTGCTGGACGTCGGGGCTGCGCATCGGATCGGGCGGTCAGTGATTGAGAACGTCTATGACCGCGGCGGCGCGCGGAGGTTTCTCAACAGCCTG